>NZ_JBDZYD010000005.1:253551-609090 GCF_040064235.1 Amycolatopsis melonis | reverse complement strand
GGGGCGGTCAGCCTGCCTGGGAGATGCAGCCTTCCTTGCGGGAGATGCAGCCTTCCTTGGCGGACGGCTGGGAGTTCGCCTCGACCCACTTGGCCCACACGTCGTCGCGGGCGATCTTCTCGGCCAGCTTCTGCATGGTTGCTCCTCCGATCACTGGGGGAAGATTCCCGTCCGTACCGCGGGTGCGGTCTTTTCGGACGGGTTCGACAGCGAAGTTACCAGAGGATGCCCGTTATGTCCGGTATGCGAGGATTTTCACGCGGATTGCGGAATGTCCTCGACGATTTCCTCGAACCCGGCGTGCTCGTCAGATCGGTGGATGTGGTGCGGGGGCGGCAAAGCTAGCGTCCGGAGCGATCAACCGGTCACCCGAGACGAGGACGAGGATGAACAGGATCGAGAAGGCCGCCGGGCTTCAGGACGGCAGCATCGAGCGGTTGCAGGTCGAGCTTCCCATGACCCCGGTCAGCTGCGCCGCGGCGGCGGCGAACGTCGCGACGCACGTCGGTGCGGCGGCGTTCGGGCGGGCGGCCGGGTGGGCCGTCGGGTTCATCGCGGCGACGGCCGCGGCGTACGGCGCCGGGGTTGCGGCCGGGTACGTCGAGACGGGGTTCCCGGACATCTCGCGGAATATCCAACGGAATAGCCCCTGAACAGTGCAAATGTGGTTTGTCAGGAGCGTTCGCGTCGGCGCCGGGCGGCGCGGATCTCGTCGTCGGCGACTTTGTCGGCGAGCAGGGTGTAGATCTGAGTGGATTCGGTGCTGGCGTGCCCGAGCCGTCGGCGAACGACTTCGATAGAGACGCCGGAGTTGATGAGTTCGGTGGCGTGGGCGTGGCGCAGCTGGTGGATGTCGATGTCGATCCCGGCGGCGGTGCAGTAGCCGTTCCAGCGGTGGTGGGCCGCGTCGTAGGACAGCGGGCCGCCGGAGCCGTTGATGCTGGCGCGGAACATCGGCCCGGAGGTGTATCCGGCGCGGGCGAGGTAGAGCTTGACCAGCGCGACGTAGCCGCGGTCGTCGAGCAGCACGGTGCGGACGGTGCCGCCTTTGCCGTGGATCTGGACGTGCTCGTCGTCGGGGCGCAGGTCGAAGTCTTCGACGTAGAGGCCGCACACCTCGGCCGCGCGGGCGCCGCAGACGTAGGCGGTCTCGAACAGCACCCGGTCACGCAACCGGTCGAGCGGGATGTCCTTGCGCGGCCGGCGGGAGCAGATGGTCCCGAGCACCGCCTGCACGTCTTTCGCCGCGGCCGGGCGGGGCAGCGTCTTGGGCACCTTGATGGTGTCGATGCGATCCATCGGGTTCGCATCGAGTTCCTCGTGCCGCACCGCCCATTTGCAGAACGACGCGACCGCGGCCCGTTTGCGCTTGCGGGTCGACGGCGCGAGCGCGGCGATGTCGGACAGGTACGCCCGGACCGGCTTCGCGGTCAGCTCGGCGAGCTCGCCGTCAAAGTGCGCCGCGAACTGGATGAGGTCGCCGCGGTAGGCGCGGATGGTGTGCTTGGAGGCGTTGGTGTTGGCCAGGTCGGCGAGGAAGTCGTCGATGTGCCGCGCCAGCGGGTGGGTTCCCAGGCCGAGTCCGGTCGCGGCGGCCGCCTCGGGTGTCACGATTCGGGTGGCAGGGTGCCCCCGGTGCCGGGGCTGAGCTGCAGGCCGTCCCGGTAGGCCTGGCGAGCGGCCTCGACCAGGGACGCGGCCGTGGCGTCCTGGCCCGCGGCTGCCTTCTCCGCGAGCCACCAGATCATGCCGTACATCTCTTCAATGGCTTGGTAGGCATCGGGGAGATGATCGATCATTCCCGCGAAGTACTCGGGGACAAGAAGCTGCCCGTCGTCGGCGACGACGTGGTTGTAGGAACCAGCCACCGTGGGTCCGCCTTTCTCGACTGTTGCACGCCGGATGCCGCGAGTTGCCAGATAACCAGGACACGAACCGTGGGCGTCCGAGGTCGTTCGTCCAGCTCGCTCGGCTCGCGGCAGGGTCATCTTGCCAGATAACGAAGGTTATCCCGCAACCACTCTCAGTGGTACATTCGTCACGGGCACCGCGCGGGCCCTTCTCCGAGCCGACCGATCCCCACGTGATCGCCCGGCGCCGAGGACAAGCTGGCCTTCGGATCTCAAGCGCACGAATGAGAATCCCGCGATCGGACGCACATCTGCCGACGAGCCTCGCGGGGTGACGTGGGCTCCCCGCCGGAGGACCAGATGGGCAACCACAGCGTTCGCGACCGCCGCGCCGAGATCCGCGCGTATATGGCCGAGCACCAGGTCAACTACACCACCGCCAAGCGCGCGGTCGAACTGCGGATCAGCCAGCAGCCGCCTGTGCTCATTCCGATCACGAGCACGTGGTGCGATCCGGGCTGTGACGGCAGCCCGCACCCCGGGGCGACCTGTCGAACCTGGTACCCGTTCCTGCACAGCCGCCCGGTCGGGGCCTTCGACGTGTGCCAAGCCGCCGCCCTGCCCGGCGACCGGGTCAGGAGCCTGTGCCACCGGTTCACGGACGGACGCCAGTTCGGCGCCGGTGGCATTGCGCCGACATGGTTGCTGGCACTGATCTACGCGATGCTGCTGGACGAGCAGCCGGAACTGGCACCCGATCCCAGGCGACTGCGCGACGCGGTGAACGCCGGCGACCTGTCGGCCGTCGACATGCTCATGCAACCGCTGGATCGGGCCGCGGTCGACCTGGTGCACCCGGACACGGACCGCTGGTGGAACGCGACGCACCCGAGGTTGACCGCGTTCGCAGCACGGGTTCTGGACGACCCGGCCACGCAGGAGGACACGCAGCCCTGGGACGTTACCGTGCTCGAACACCGCAACCGCGTGACAACGTTGGCGCAGCGTTGGGAGCAGGCGCAGAAGGAACGCAGGAACTGGCATGGCTATCTGGAGCGGGAGGCGCTCGTATGGAACATGCTGAAGGATCCGCTGGACGCCGTCCTTCTCGCTCAGGCCGGTGGCCACGCACGAGACACGCCGGTCGATGTCGACGGCCGCCGAATGCGGATCATCCTGCCGATCTGGGGCCCTGCCGGGCCACCGGTCGCCTACGACGTGAAGCCGGTCGACGCGCCGGTCCACAACTTCGATCTTGAGCGCTGCGACGCGGCGTCCTGCCGGGGCGACGCCGCACACGCGGCAGAGTAGCCAGGAGCACCGGCAAGGTCCGCTCCGGCAACGGTGCGCCTGGCACCGAACAGCGACGCTGCGATCCCCGAGGAGTCCGGGCGGCTCACCGCCGTGATCGATGAGCCGCCCGGACTTCGTGCCCAGCTCTGCCTTGTTCAGTCCAGTACCGGGATCATCGCATCCGGTGCGCGCAATGGCCGCAAACCTTGGCGGGCTAGGACTTTCTCGATGGGGAAGGTGTAGGTGCCGTACTGGTTGACGTGTTCCATCAGCGCGGGACTCAGGTGCGCGAGTACCTCCGGCGGGACGGGGCCGTGAGCGCGGACGTACTCGGCGAGGGCGAGTTCGAGGTAGACGGTGTTCCAGGTGATGATCGCGTTGACCACGAGGCTCAGGCACAGCGCCTGGTCGGTCTGCTGGTCGAGGTGCCGGCGCCGCACCGAGCCCTCGTGGGCGAAGAACAGGTCGCGGCGCAGGCTGTGCAGGGATTCGCCTTTGTTGAGCTGGCGGGTGATGCGGCGCCGGTAGGCCTCGTCGGCGAGGTACCGCAGGGAGTAGAGGGTGCGCTGGATCGCGCCGTACTCGACGAGCGCCTGCGCGACGGCCGAGCGACGCGACGCGGCGTGCAGCTTGCCGACCACCAGGGACGCGGTGGCGTGCCCGTACTTCAGCGATGCCGCGACGCGCAGCATCTCGTTCCACTGCTCGCCGATCAGCTTCGTGTCGATCGTGCCGGTCAGCAGCTTCCCGGCGTTTGGGAACCGGCCCAGCAGGTCGCGTTTGGACCCGAGCCGGTGCAGCGTGATTCCGCCCAGGTCCCGGATCCGCGGCGAGAGCACCAGACCGGTGAGCTTGAACAGGGAGAACACCGTCAGCGTCTGCCCGGCGGTGTCGGTGGCGTGCTCGGAGATCGGCAGGGTCGTGGCGTTGCCGAGGATCTCGTCCAGGACGTGGACCGCTTCCCTGTCGGACACCGGGATGATCTTCGTGCCGTAGGTGGAGTGCTGGTCGGAGACGTGGGTGTACTGGCTGATGCCTTCGTCGACGAAATACCTGCTCAGGGCTCGGGCGGTCAGCGACTTGCCCTTCATCGGGAACCGCTGCCCGTCGGAGGAGGACATCGTGCCGCCGCCCCAGGCCTGCGCCATCGGCAGCGTGTGGTGGTGGTTGACCACCGCGGCGTTGGCCTCGCGCAGCGTCTCCTCCCGCAGGTACCACTGCCCGGTCCAGGCCAGGATGTCGTAGGTCAGCCCGCAGGCCTCGGCCATCGCGGTGGTGCCGAAGTTGCAGGCCTGCGCCAGGATCGCGGCGTAGAGCTGCTGGCGCAGCCGGTTGTCCCGCGCGGTCTTGCCCGAGGCGTGCACGAGCTTGTCGGAGAACCCGGTCCAGCGGTCGACCTCGATGAGCAGCTCGGTGATCGGGATCCGCGGCAGCAGCTCGACCAGCCCGAGTTTGACCTGCTCGACCTGGTCGGGCAGCTGTTCCGCGGTCAGCCGGTTGATCGAGAGCTGCCCCTGCTCGGAGAGCCGGACCGGGCCTTCGCCGGAGGCGAGCAGCGGTTCGACAGCCAGCAGCGCGGTCTCCAGCTGCTGCTCGGCCTCCTCGAGCGCGTGCTCGGCGGACGGCGCGGCGCCGACCAGCGCGCAGTACTCGACTTTCGACACCGCCCACTTCTCGGCCGGCATGAGGAACGCGACCGGATTGGCGTACCGGCGCGAGCCCGGTACCCAGACGTCTCCGGAGCGGAGGCCATCGCGCAGTCCGAGCAGGGTGCACAGCTCCCAGAAATGCCGGTACCGCACCGGATCCGCGTCCGCGCGGGCCCTGGCGAGGTAGCCCTGCCATCGCGACGGCACGAACGAACACGGCGCGCGGTCAGGCACGTTCCGGGTGCCTTTCGCGTACAGCCCGCGCAGGATCTCCACCGCCGCGAGCAGCGGTTTGGCGTCGATGCTGCCCGCGAACTCCAGGTGGCGGATCACCAGCGGGGCGAACTGGCGCAGGTAGGTGAACGAGTCCTCCACTGTGTCCAGGTGCCCGTGGTCTTGATACGGCCGGTCCTTCGGATTCCGGCGTGCCGAGCGCATCCGCTCCAACCCAACCCGGTCCCGCAGCAACCCGCCGACCTGATCGGCCGGGATCGCCGTGTCGGTCGCGATGGCGAGGATCTCCTCCAGCAGCTCCAGCTTGTCCACCGACTCGCGGCCGCGGGCGGCGAGCTTCTCCTTCACCTTGGTCTTCGCCCGGTTCTCGATCCCGGACAAGGCCTGGTCGAACATCTGCACCAGCTCGTCGAGCACCTCGACGTAGCACTCGACCACCGTCGACAGCAGGATCGGGTACTTGCTTTCCGCCCGGCGCCCGCGCAGCGCCTGGTTGCGCAGCCGTCGCCCGAGCCCTGCCAGCCGCCGCCGTCGCGCTTCCGGGATCACCGAGAGGTTCACCGCGTCGATGTCCAGGCCACGCAGGAACAGCACCTTGTCCACCTCGGCGCGGATCGCCGAAGGCGAGTAGCTGGTCGCGCCGCGATGCAGCCACGTCAGCCGCGACACCGGCATCTCCGGCTCCACCTCAAGCACGCCGTCCAGATCGGTGATCCGGCGTTCGGTCAGCAACGGCTCGATCCGGGCGAACACCTCCCGCTCGGCGACCTCGCGGGCAGAAGCGATCTCCTCCATCAGCGACACCACGCCCGGCCGCACGATCCGTACGTCCCGCGAGGCCAGATGTTCGGTCGCCAGCCGGAACAGCACGCTCGGCACGTCGTGCTCGATCGCGCGGTCGACCAGGAACTCCCGCAGCGTCTTCCACCCGGCCCGGTCGTCGTCCTCGGCGGCGTGCCAGCCCAGACGCTGAGCAACCAGCCGGAGATGATCCGACCGGGTCTGCTCCCGGCGCCCGTAGTGCACCAGCGCACCGGCCTCCACGCCAAGCTGGGTTGCGACCCGCGCGACCGCCGGCGGCGGCGCGGCACGCACATCGGAAGGGACGAAACCCAGCCACGGCAACGTGGCCAGCTGCAACCCCAGCCCCAGCTTGTTCGGAGCGCCGCGAGTGGTGCGGTGCACCCACTCGACATCTTCGACGGCGAGCTGGAAGTACTGCACCAGCTCGTCGCGCCCCACCTCGGCGGGCCAAGACTCCAGTTCGCGGATCTCGCTCGCGGAGAAGAACTGCGTCGCCACCAGCCACCGCCAACCCGTGCACCCAACTCGACGCCGAGATCATCTCGGGCAGCAGCTCACCGTCAGCGCTCGGGGTGTCGTCCGTACTGGTCAGGGGCTATTCCGTTGGATATTCCGCGAGATGTCCGGGAACCCCATCTCGCTAGCGCTGGAGTTCGACCGGGGAATCAGCGCGCGGTGGTAGCCTCCCTCGATGGGCACTGCAAGCAGGTTGGCCGACCGCAGTTTGGATCACCGCATCGCCGATGTGGTGGCTCAACTCAAAGCGAACGACAACCTTCGTCGTCTCGACCTTGCGCGTTTCCACGTCGAATCCGCGGCGGAGCAGATCGAGCGTGCCGATTCGATGGATGAGGACGACCGCCTCGGCAGCATGACCCCTGCCGAAGCCAAGCAGTGGGCGCAGGATGAGCACGTGATGTGGACCTGGATGCGCAACCGGTTGGTCCGGATCGCGGTCGAGGCGGGAGAGTCCTTGGACCTGGTCATCCGGATCAGCGGCCTTGACGCCGGCGAGGTCCAGACGATCATCGCTGAAGCGGAGCACTAGCCGCCCGCAGCGATCCCGGCATGGGCCGCTTTGCGAAGATCTTGGCGTGGTGTCGCATGCCGAATGCCCCCGGGAGTTCGGGCGGGGGGTGGCGGCCGGCTGGGGGTGATGCAGGCTGGATCAGCCAGAGGCCGAATTGCCCGTGAGACCCCATCCCATATTTTCGTCACCGTGACAAAACGAGCCGGTGTGATGGGACGTTCGCTCGGCAGCCTCGTCACGCCATGATGTACCGATAACATCCATTGACGGAACATCACCGACCGGCCAACAGCAGCCGCTCCGAGAGGCGGGGGATGCGCCGGATTGTCGGTGGCAGGTGGTAGATGTTGCTCACTGATCAGTGGGCGTCGCCGCGTGCTTCGCCCGGGACCGAGGGCGGTCGGTTCGGATGGTGGAGGCGACGGGCTCGTTGGTGCTCGCCGACGTGCGACCCGGGTGGGAAGGTCTCGGCGATCAGCTGGCGGCGGCGACCGAGGAGTGGCTAGAGCGGTTGATCGCGAAGTCGAGACCCACCGCCCGCGGGTACGCCAGGGACCTCGGTTACCGGATTCCGGTCGACCACCCGGAGAAGGGACCGGCCCGTTCGCCGCTGCTCGGTGGGCTGAACTGGTGGGCCTGGCTTCGCTCGCGCGGTCTGGATCCCTTGGCAGTACCCGAAATCGAGGTGATCCGCTGGCTGGCCGCGCTCAATGATGCGGGCTACGCGACGGCCACGCAGGCGCGCGCACTGTGCGCATTGCGGTCCTGGTACCAGTTCCTCGCGGACAAGGGCTTGGTCGAGAAGTCCCCGGCGGACCGCGTATCCGCTGCAGCACAAGGCATTAGGCCGCCGGAGGACTCGCCGACGATCTCGTTGACCTCGGCGCAGGCGGTGGCGATGATCGAGGCGGCCGACCGTTTGCAGGGCCCGATGCGGCTGCGCCACGCTGCGACGGTGGCGTTGTTGCTGATCACCGGGGTTCGGATCGGAGAACTCTGTGGGCTGGCCGTCCCGGACCTCGGCAACCGCCAGGGCGTCCGGAAGCTGCGTGTCCGGGGCAAGGGTGGCAAGTACCGGTCGTTGGAGCTGGACGACATCGCGGGGGACCGGCTGTCGGCGTACCTGGACAGCCGCCCGGACCTGAAGGTCATCGTCCGGCGCGGGCAGGCCGGCGGGCGCACTCGGATTCCGTTGCTGATGACCAGGACTGGCAAGTCGATCACGCCGCACGAGGTGTTCCGGCTGCTCCGCCGTGTGGCTGCGCTTGCGGGGCTCCCGGCGGAGGTGGTCGAGCGGATGACGCCGCACGTCACTCGGCACACGACGGCCCAGCTGGCGCTGCAGTCCGGGGCCAACATCGAGGAGATCCGGCTGCTTTTGGGCCACGCGTCGGTCCGGACGACGCAGCGGTACCTGCACGCTTCGGGGGAGCAGGTTCCGCTCGGCGTCGGCGAGGTTCTCGCCTCGCAGTTTGCGGCGAACGCCACCGGCTCCGCTGCGTGATCCGGGCCGCATCATGCGGCCCGGTCGAACAGCGTCGGATCTCGGGGTACTGGTGCGGGCCCGTGGAGCCATGTTCGGTCGCGCATTCCCAAGTGGACAGTCAGGGGCGCGGCCGTCAGCGCCAGGACGTCCTCCGGGATGTCCTGGCCGGTTCGCGCCCGCGCGGCGGCCTGGGCGAGGGTGTCTCGACGGCCCAACCAGTCGAACCATCGCTTCCGCTCGTCGGGGGCTAGTCGTCCGAGGAATGCCCTGCGCTGCTTACGTTTCTGCTCCTGGACGTCGTCGGGCAGGGCCTCCCAGCGGGTACGTTGAGCCCAGAGGCTCCGGGCGGTTTTCGCCGCCGGGTGCTGGCTGGTGGACCAGCGTTCTCCAGTCTGGCGGGTGGCTTCTTCTAGGGTGCAGCGGAGTTGCCAGCGGGTCCGTTCGCGGACGTGGTGCAGGCGCATCCGTTGGGGGTTGGCATGGCCGTAGGAGCGGGGGGTGGGGGTGTACCACCTAGTGGTCTCGTTTTGCGGAAGTGCCTGTTCAGCGCGGGGGCCGAGGATGTAGCGGTGGCAGTCGTCGGCTCCGCCTCCGTACTTCTCGGCGACGGCGATGATGCCGTGTTCGGTGAGATCCGCCTTCACCTGGATTGTGACCCCTTTGGACACACAGGCCTGCTCGGCCAGCGTGCGGACGTCGATGCTGCCGTCCCGGCTGACCAGGGCGACGGCGAGGGCGTCGATCACGGCTCGGATGCTTTTTTGCCGCTGTGGCCGGAATTTCGCGATGAGGTCGGCGGCTGCCTCGTGCATGGCGATGCGGGTGCGTTCGAGGGCGGCGGCCTGCTCGGCGGGGTCTCGTTGCGGTTCCTGTGGGTCGGCGGTGAGCCGACGGGTACGGGGGTGCGTCGCGTCGGCGGCGCGTTCGACGGCGGGCAGCCAGTATCGTTCCCGCCAGCCGTCACGGCCGAGGGTGCGGGCGCGGGCGGCGCTGGCCTCGCGGGCCAGTTCCCAGGCGGCGGCTTCGTCGAGGCCGCGTTCAGCGGCGATCTCGGTGACGGCCCGGAACCACATGTACCGGCGGAAGTCGTCTTGTCCGCGTTCGATGACCTTGCAGTCGCCGAGGATGGCCCACGTCTGGGTGAAGTTGAGGCCACGGCGGATCGCGGCGCAGGTGCGGCCGTATTCGCGCTCGGATGCGGAGTGCTGGCCGGGTTCGCTGCTGCGCGGGGTCGGGCGGTGGGCGGTCCGTTTTGGCGTCTTGGTGCGGCCGGAGGCGGCCGCGGGGACGTCGTCGGGGGTGAGGGTGCCGTCGAGGACGGGGGCCGGGTGGCCGTGCCGGTGCGGGGCGGTGAGCAGGCGGAGGGTCCGGGGCACGCGGAGCTGGACGGCGACACCGTGATGCTTGGCGACGTCGCCGACGTAGTCGGCGAACGCGTCGAGCAGGTCGGCTGGCATGCGTGCGATGACGTGGTGGCCGCCGGGGCGGCCGGAGGCTCGCCGGAGGTAGGGCAGGCCGTAGCCGGTCAGCCAGTCGCGCAGGTCCTCGGACGCGGCTTCACCGGCTTCGGCGGGCGCGCCGGTGTCGGCCGGGTCGATATCGACGACTTCGATGCCGGGGCGGGCGGTGCCGACGATCGACACGGCGAGATCGTGTTGGTGCAGTGCAGCGCGCGCGTCGTCGGCGGTGGTGGCGGTGGCCACCTTGTTGTTGTCCTGGTCGATGACGATGTAGGGCGCGTCGAATAGGGCCTGGTCAAGGGCCTGTAGGTGCTCGGCGGTGGGCGCACTCGCGCCGGGCGTTGCCCGCGGGTTTTGCGACACGCGGGCGTGTTTTGCGTCAGACGTGTTGCCTGAGCCAGGGTGTGCGCTACCCTGAGGGCAGCGTTCCACCGCTGGACCTCCTGAGACGGGTAGTCGGTGGGGTGCCGGGAGATCGTTGCTGGCAGGCGTGGGTCTCCCCAGACTTCCGAGGGCCCGCCCGTGTGGCGGGCCCTCGGGCTATCCGGGTTCCGGACACCCCTTCTACGTATTCAGTTGGCGGCACGTCGTAGGTGCCGATTTAGCTCGCTTTCTTCAGGTTCCGGAGGGGCAGCGGCTGCTGCTGCGGCCTTTTCCGCTGGTCAGCCAGCCAGCCCGCGATGAGGTCGTTGACCACGTCCGTCATCGACCGTCCGATGTCGTCACAGGCAGTTTTGAACTGCTGCTTCGTCTGCGGCGTGACGGGCGCTTCGACGGAGTCGGTGCGCCCAAGGCGTGGTCTACCCATGCCGTAGTTCTATCGGAGATCGTGTCATTGCGACGCCCCGACACGCTGATCTCGCGGGAGTTTTTTCCGGAGAAAACTCCCGCGGCCAGTGCAACGGCGGAAACCAGTGCGCACGCGATCGGCAGCGTTTCTGCCCGTGTCGCTGCGGGTCCGATCGCGCCGAGCGCGCCGCCTGCGGCCATTCCTAAGTAGACGGCTGCGGAGTCGAGTGCGAGCGCCGGAGCGACCTGCGTGCGGGCGAGGTCGGCAACCTGGCGGGCGAGGGCCGGTTGCGTTGCCCAGAACGCGGTTCCGGCACAGAATGCCAGCACGGCGAACGTCGTGGCGCTGGGGCCTGCGAACGGCCAGACTGCGAAGGTGATGGCCTGTGCGGTGATCGAGGCGACGGCGGCGAGGCGTGGGGTGGCGCGGTCGGCGAGCTGGCCGCCGAGCTGGCTTCCGAGTACGGCTCCGGCCCCGTAGGCGGCAAGCGGGATAATCGCCTTAACAGGAATAGTCAGAACTGTCAAATAGGTCTGGACCGCGAAAGCTGCTGTGGCAGCAAGGAACTTCGCGGCCAGAGTGGCGCCGACGCCCGGCTGTGCGAGCGCGCGGATGCGGGCGCCGACGCCGCCTGCATCACGGGTGCCCGCGACGTCGCCGGGAAGCACCGCGAAGGTGATGCCGAGGGCGAGCAGCGCGAGGACGGCGAGTCCGGCGAACACCGGTTGCGGTCCGAGGTCGGCGGCGAGCGCGGCGGCGGCCAACGGGGCGAAGGCGAGGGCGAGGGTGAGGCCGCCGATCGTGACCGCCATCGCGCGGGCCCGCTGCGCGGGGGCGTTGAGTTCGGCGGCCTGGCCGAGCGCGGCGGTGACGGCGGTAGCGCTGCCGAGTCCGGCGGCGATCCGGGCGAGGACGAGCAGCGGGTAGCCGGGCGCGAGCGCGGCGGCGATGTTGCCGAGGATGGCCAGGGCGAGGCCGATGCTCAGGACGCGGCGGCGCGGCCAGCGGGCGGTGAGCACGCCGATCGCGAGGCCGCCGAGGCCGGAGGCGAGGCCGAATGCGGTGCCGAGCTGTCCGATGACGCCGACCGGGAGGTGGAGGTTGTCCTCCAGTGCGGGCAGCAGCCCGGCCAGGGTGTAGTTGGCCGCGCCGCACGCGATGGTGGCGGCGGCGAGGGCGTAGGTGGCCGGTGCGAGGTGGCGGTTCATGGCGTGATCCGGGTTGGCCGGGGGACGCGGGCGGCGTAGTGGGGGATCGTGTCCGGAGCGCGGTGGGCGATCAGCTGCCGGTGCACGGTCTCGGTGGTGAGCGCGACGGGGCGGCCGGCGCCGCTGAGGACGGCGTGGGAGACGAGCGCGGGGGCGTCGTCGGCCTGGCGCTGGTCGCTGGGCGGGCGGCTGAGCATGTAGGCGGCGCGGTGCAGCCCGTCGAGGACGTCGTCGACGGGCTGGCCGCCGTCGCGGAGGGCGCGACGGGCGCCGAGGTCGGCGCCGAGCAGTGCCTCGTGCACGTACTCGGTGATGGTGGCGACGGTGATGGTCGGCCCGGCGAGCGCGCCGAGCAGCCGGATCTCTCGCCGGAGCACGGTGGTGCCGGGAGGGAGATCGAGCAAGATCGCGGACGATTCGCTCAGCCGGTGGGGCACGGCTGGTGCGGGCTGGTTCCCGCGGAGCGGGAATCCTGCCCACCAGCGGACGGCGTCGAGGAAGCGCGGCGCCGTGCGGACGATGCGGGCGAGCCGGTCGAGGTCCGCGCCGAACTCCGTGGTCTGCTGGCCGGATGCGCCGTTCGTGTGTCCGGAAAGGATGTGTCCGTTGCTGTCGGCGGCGGCCGCGCTGGGGCGGTCGATTTCGAGGAGGATGGGTTCGGTCATGCCTGGTCTCCGAACAGGTTGGGTACAGGCCAGCGCGCCTGGCGTTGCAGGTTCTGGTCGGGCCCGTAGGCGAGGAACGTGCCGTCGGCGGTGTCGCAGCCGAACAGTTCGGTGAGCTGCCAGCGCCGAGCGCTGTTGACCCGGCCGACATGGAGGTGCTTGCCCCGCTCCTTCGCACGGACTTCGAGCCGTTGCGCGGCGCGGGACAGCTTCCACCCGGTGGTGCCGCCGATGAACAGAGCATCGATCTCCTGCCACGGCACCTCGTCGACAGTGAGACCATCCTGCGCCACCAGGGCGGCGGGGTAGCCGAGGTCGCGGATCACCGGCAGCCACGGGCGGGATCGTTCGAGCGACGCCGCGGCCATGTCGTCGCCGAGAGCGGGGTCGAACCGGTCGGGTGCCGCGGCAAACAGGCAGTGCTCCTGCCAGGGGGCCAGCTTTTCCAGCCACGCAAGCCATTTCTCGTCGCCGGGGTACCCCTTGGCGGAGAAGCAGCCGGTGTCGGCGGCCCACTCGACGCCGCGAAGCGGTGAACGTCCTTCGGCGGGGGTGCACATCTGACCGAGATCACCAGCGCGCATGGCGTCACGCACCCTCGGTGAGCTGGCGTTGGCCAGATACAGCACGGCGAGCGATTTCTCGGACGAGCAGGCAGAGCCCGGTGACCCACACCGCTTTCACCAGCAGCTGCCCGGCGACGACGTCGGCGGTGAGCGGGAATCCGGCGATGACCAGGAACAGGCAGGTGTCGACGAGCGCGCCGGCTGCGTTGGACGCGACGAGCGCTCGCCGGAACCCGCGGCGCTGTCGCAGCGGGGTGTAGACGGCGAGGTCAGCTGATTCTCCCACCGCGAATGCGGCCGCGGAGGCGAGCGCGATGCGGAGGTCTCCTCCGATCGCGGAGACGACGATGCCCGCGACAACGCCGCCCAGGACCCACCGGATACCGGCTGCGTCGTGGAGACGGTCACGGACGCTCAAGGCGAGGCCGCCGAAGTAGGTGCCCGCGGTGACCATGAGCCCGAACCCGGCGGGCGCGAACCCGAGGTAGGTGGTGGTGAGGTTGCCGATGACGATGCTGGCGACGTAGACGAGCAGGAGCGTCAGTTTCGTGGCGCGGCGGAGCGGGCGCGGCGATGGGTCTGCCGGTGATGCAGCCTGCATCACCGCGGCGGCCGGGTTCGTCCGCGCCGCGCCGAAGCGGGCCAAGGACTCGGCGGTCGGCTGGACGTCCGCGTTGAAGCCTCCCGTGGCGGCGTCTTCGGGGCGCGACACAGGCGAGTTCAGCCGTAGAGCCACGTCATCGACGTGTTCAGGCATGCTGCGGCGGTCCCGGCTCCCGCTGCGTGCAGCATCACCGCACCCCGGATCAGCAGCACGGCTTCCTCGGGGTTCGGTTGGCGTGCCAACAGATCCGTCAGCACTTCGTCGGCGTCGGTGTCCTCGTGCCCTGGCTCGATCACCAGGGGTAGTTCGGGGTCGTCGAGGTAGGTCCGCGGGGATCGGGGGTCGTCTTGGCCGGTCATCGACATCCTGTCGTGGTTCACGCCACCCGGCGGCGGGTGGCGTCGCGGCGGCGCGGCGCGGCCGCGGGCACGCTGGTCGGCGATTCGTCCGGGGTGAGGGGTGCCGCGGTCCTCCGGCGGGCGGCGCGTCCGCCTTGGCAGCGGGCCGCTGGCGGGGTTCCATGGTGCTCCTGGTGGCGGTCGGTCTCGGGTGGCCCGGGGCGGCCGGGCTCCGTGGTGACGGAGGGGCGACGTGCGGCCGCGGGGTGCGGCGGCGTTCCCGTTGGGGGGGGGGGGGTTACGGGGCAGTCGCGCTCACCGTGGTGGCGGAGCCCGGCTGCCGCGGGTGGTTGCGGCCTCCTTCCTGGTCGTCGGCTTGCCCCGTGGTGTGGGGCCGGGGTCGCCGTGGGCGGCCCGGTCGTAGCGGGTGGCGCCGGACGGCGGGCTGGGGTCGCGGGGTGATGCCGCCTGTATCGGCTGGCTTGCCGCGGGTCTGGTGGGTGGCGTGGGCGTTGCTGCGCGGCGGCTTCACGTCGCCTCCCGGAGGCTGGCGGTCTCGGCGGCGGGGGCTTCGGCGGTGGCCGAATGCGATGGCGCGTGCGTCAGCCCGGCGGGGCCGCCGGGCCGTCGCCGTCGCAGGGCGCGGTCGACGCGGTCGGTGCAGCGCCGCCGGTCGCGGCGGGCGTCGGTTGCGGCCTGCCACTGCCGGAAGGTTCGGCCGTCGAGGCGGTCGAGGAAGGGCTTGATGTTGTTGGCGGGGATGGCGACTGGTGCCGGGCCCAGGACGGCGAGCAGGTCGGATTCTTCCTGGGAGTGCCAGCCCGCGGCTTCGATGGCGGCGCGGGTGGGGAAGACGTCGGCGACGCGGTCGCGCTGGTCGTCGAGCAGCCGGTCGTCGCGGCCGCCGAAGCTGTAGACGAACAGGAAGTTCGGTGGCGGGTCTGGTTCGACCAGGCGCCGGAACCGCCGGATTTCCTTTGTGTAGCAGTAGAAGTTCGTGTTCGGCCTGCTGCGCATGATGCGCAGCCACGCGCGGGTGTAGGCGTCGGTGAAGAAGTCACCGGCGTCGTGGACCCGGACCCAGGCACCGGCGAAGCGGGGCGTGGCGAGTTCGGTGGTCATCGCGTGCTCCCATCCGGGTAGGTCCTCGAGGACGTAGGCGAGGTTGGCGAGGTGGCGCCGCCGGACGTTGGCGAAGCGGTAGGTTCCGGCCAGCGCGTAGCAGACCTGGGCGCAGATGCCCGCCGACGGGCAGGTGCGGACGGTGACGCTGTAGATCCGGGCGGACAGTGCGGGGAGTGTCCAGGTGTAGACGCCGGCGTCGGCGAGGCGGCGGTTGCCGCGGCTGAGCAGTTTCGTCGGCCGTGGTGTGGGCGGCGGCGCGGGCACGGGAACCCTTTCTGCGGTCGGGGTTTCCGGGTGTGGGGCGCCGCCCCGCCCACACCTCGGTGCCTCCGGATTGCGGTGCCGGTGATGCAGGCTGGATCACCGGCGGCACGGAGGCAGATGATCAGTAGATGCGCGTGCCGTCCGGCTGCACGCCGAGTTCGCGGTTGGCGGGGACGACGCTCGAGATGCGCGTGCCGTCCGGCTGCACGCCGAGTTCGCGGTTGGCGGGGACGACGCTCGAGATGCGCGTGCCGTTCGGCTGCACGGCGCCTTCGCGGGTGTCCGGGCTGATGGCGGCGGTGCCGATCTGGCCGTCCGGGGAGGCGGTGATGCCGTGGGAGTACGAGCCCGGTGCGTCGGCGGCCGCGGCGATGCCGACGGTGCCGAGCGCGGCGCCGGCGGCGAGGCCGCCGATGACGAGGGCGCGGGCGATGTTGGTGCTGTTCACGGGTTCTCCTTGGGTTGGGGGTCCGGTGGCCCGCTCCCGGGGAAGAGGGAGCGGGCCACCGGGCCGTGGGGGTGTCGAGCGGCCTGTGGGTCGCTCAGCCGGTCACCGGGTGGTGGCCGTCGCGGGGGACGGGCGGCGGCGCTGGCTTGTCCGGCGTCGAGCCGGGCCGGTGCGTGCCCGTCGGCGGCTGTTTGCTGGGCTTGCCGCCGGGCTGGTGGGTGGGCTGGCCGGTCGGCGGCTGCTGAGTCGGCTGGCCGGTCGGCGGCTGCTGGGTGGGTGGCGGGGCGCCGGTGCCGCATTTGACGACGGCGACGGTGATCGTCTCCACGGCGTGGCCGTCTGCACCGAGGATCTCCACCACCGCGGCGGCGCCGCCGCCACCCGGGCGGACCCGGAGCTTGCCGGTGTTCACCGCAGGGGGGCTGTTGTAGCTGACCTTGCCGTCCTTGCAGGTCGCGGAGGCGCGGCCGATGGACTTGCCTCCGACAACCAGCGAGGCGACGGTGGCCTCGGCGAATCCGGCTCCGGCGCGCACGGTGATCCCGCTCGCCTGGAACGTGCCAGCGGACCCGGCAGCCGAGCCGGACGCGGTCTTGACTGCGCCGTTGCTGGACACGACCGGCGTCGGGGCGACCTTGTCGACGCCGCTGGCGGAGATGCCGTAGGCGGTCGAGGTGGTGGCGGCCGCGTCGGCGGGCGCTGCGGTGGCGAGCACGAGCGCGGTGGTGCTGGCGACGAGGACGGTTCTGGTGGAGCGGGTGCGGTTGCGGACCACGTGGTCCCCCCTTGTATGGAGTGGCCCGGTCGGGCCTGGATGGGTGGTGATCACCGGATCAGCACCGGGGACCCGATGGGGACCTGCGTGCTGATCACCTGCAGTGCGTCCGGTGGGATCCGGATGCAGCCGTCGGAGCTGGGGCGGCCGAAGACATCCGCGGTGGGCCAGCCGTGCACGCCGACCGTGCCGGGGCCGCCGCCGTAGGTGGTGTAGGTGTCGCTGTGGGCGCCGGTCGCCAGCACGACCGGCGAGAAGGTCGGGTGGGTGTCGCGGATGGAGGCGAGGATGAACGTCCGGGTGGCCGGTGTCGGCGAGCCGGGCTTGCCGACACCGACCGTCCAGCGCCCGAACTGGTGGCCGTCGCGCAGCAGGGTGAGGGTGAAGGCGCCGCGGTCGACCTCGATCCGGAACGGGCTGTGCGCGGTCGTGGTGACGGCGGGGTCGAGGTAGATCCACCCGGCGCTGCCGTTGGGCCGGACCGGCAACAGGACCTCTGCCCAGCCGGGGCGGTCGGCGATGACGGGCAGCCAGGTGTCGCTGACCAGCTCGGTGGGCGGCAGCGCGGCGATGGCCGGGCCGCCGGGGGAGGCGTAGATCGGCACCACCGCGGCCGGGTGGACCAGCCGGCCGCCGGGGATCGCGCCGGGCTCGGGGTCGCGGGGCGCGGCGGTTACGGTGCTGAAGGTATCCGCGCGGGGCAGCTCGGCGAGCTGCTGGGCGGTGACCGGCTGCGGCGGCACGATCGGTGCGTCGTCGACGTCGACCCGGATGAGCGATCCACGCTGCATCACCGCGTCGGAGTTGGTGCCGCATCCGGCCCAGGTGGCGGCGGCGAGCAGGGCGAGGGCGACCAGTGCGGCGAGCGCCCATCGGGTGCCGCGGCCGCGGGGTGATTCGGCGGGCGGGCGGCGGTGGCGGCCGCGGGCCGGTGTCGCCGGGACGGTGTCGACGGCGGCGGATTCATCCTGGTGGTCGGCATCGTCGACGGCCGCGTGGTCCTGGTGCTCGGCGTCTTCGGGCACGGCGCGCGTGTTCCTTCCTGGTTCGCTGGTGGGCGGGGTGGCTGCTGCCCCCGGGCCGGCAGCCACCCCGCCGCGGTCACTGGCCGAGGGCGGCGACGAAGCCGGTGGCCGGGGTGCCGACGCCGGTCACCCGGTCCCAGCCGGGGCCGGACTGCAGCGTCTGCGGCTTGCTGTCGAGGTCCAGCAGGTACGAGCCGGGCGCCTGCGGGACGGTGACGTAGCCGAAGCTGGCCATGAACGGCGACCAGATCCCCGATTTGACCGGCTTGACGTCGGCGACCTGTGGCTTCCCGGCCATGGCGTAGAGGGCGCCGTTGAGGAAGCCGAGCCGGGCGCCGCCGTGGGCCTGCTGGGCGTCGGCGACCAGGCCGACGAGGATGGGGGCGGCCAGCGAGGTTCCGCCGCTGGAGTAGGTGACGTAGCCCTGTGCGGTGGTGAGGCCGATCGCGAGACCGGTGTAGGAGTCGGCGAGGGCGGAGATGTCGGGGACGGCGCGGTGGCCTCCGGCGATCGAGGACGGGACGACACCCTGCTGGTAGTCGGGCTGGTCGTAGAGCTTGCTGACGCCGCCACCGGCGCCTCCGGCGAATCGGCCGTCGGCGTCGGACTGCGGGGTCCAGGTGCTGCCGGTCTGGGTGTTGCCGCTGTTTTCCCAGCCGGTCTGGAACTTCACGCGGTTGTTCGCGTCGAGCGCGACCGAGGTGCCGCCGACGGCGGTCACCCACGGGTGGCTGGCGGGGTAGCTGGCTTCGGCGCGCCCGGCGGCGGCCGCGGCGGAGTTGTCGCCGGAGTCCCCGCTGGCGAAGAGGATGGCCTGGCCCTGGATGGCGGCCTGGACGGCGATGGCGCCCATCTGGTCGCGTTCGGCCTGGGAGACGGTGCTCTCGCCGGGGTAGAGCCAGCTGTTGTTGATCACGCTGACCTGGTTGTCGGCGACGGCCCGGTTGAGGGTGGTGAACAGGTCGAAGCAGGACTTTCCGGCGTAGTAGGTGATCCGCGCGGCCGGGGCGACCTCGTGGATGGCCTGGACGTCGAGGGCCTGCTCGCTGGCCCAGGAGTCGGGCCCGCAGCGGTCCTGGTCGGAGAAGCTGGCCGGGAGGACCGCGTTGTACTGGCCGGTGGTCAGGGCCGGGGCGCCGAACTGGGCGGCGGCGCGGTTGGTGTCGCTCACGATCGTGGGGAGGTTGTAGGCGCCGACGATGCCGACGTTCTGCCCGGCGCCGGTGTGGGCGCTGGTGAGGCCGTAGATCGCGCGCAGCTGCGGGCTGGTGTAGCCGCACAGGAAGTTGCTCTGCTGACCGGCGGCGTACTTCTGCGGGACGGCCGCGTTGTTGGCCTCGCCCCAGGATCGGGCGCAGCTGGTGGGGTCGCCGGCGGCCGGGGTGACGCTGGGCCGGGTGCCGTCCGGGCGGCGCGCCCCAGCGAGGGCTGGGCTGATGGTCTTGGCGGCATCGTCCAGGCCGAGCACCGCGGTGACGGTGCCGCGCATGGCGGCCGGGACGGACACGGCGGACTCCGGGGCGGTGAGCACGTGGGTGCGGCCGTCGCGGGTGGTGTGCCTGAACTTGCCCAGCGTGGTGCGGAACGCGGCCTGCAGCTGGCCGACCTCGCCGTCGGCCTCGACGAAGTGGCGGTTCCCGGCGACGCCGGTGACGCGCAGGCCCTGGCTGCGCAGCCACGCGGTGACCTGGTCGACGGTCTGCTCGCTCGGGGCGAACCGGGCGACGAAGTCGGCGTTGGTCAGGTGGCGGCCGTACTGCGGCGAGCCGGGGGTGGAGACCGCTTTGGCCAGGGCTTCGGCTCCGGCGGGGTCGCGCAGGGCGAGCGCGACCTGGATGTGGCGCTGCTGGCGGGGGTCGGCGTGGCCGACGCGGGCGGAGGGCGTGGCCCAGCTGGGGGCGGAGCCGTCGACCGCGGCGCGGCCGGGGGCGGTGCTGTCCTGGGCGTTCGCGGCCGGGGCGGACGCGATCCCCGAGAGTACCGCGCACCCGGCGATCAGCCCGGCCGCGCGGGAAGGTCGTAATGCCATGAATGGTCCCCGTCTTCGTTGTCTGTTTCCGACGCACCGAGCCGCTTTCACAGCGCTCTCGCATTCAGCGTGAAACCACAGGACGTTCGCGCCTGAATGCCGTGTATTCGTCGGCGCGAACCTGTGTCGCTGCTGCGAGTCCCCCTCGGTGTCGGTCAGCACGTTGCCGACCTGACCAGCGGTGATGCCCGCCGGACGTCATCACTGTGCATCACGAAAACGAGAACTGTCAACCATTTCAGGCGAGTTATTTTCAAGCCTTTCCGTCGCCTTTTTCGGGCGCGAGAAAGTGCCCTGATCCAGATGGTCAGATCAAGGCCAATGATGTTTTGTATTTGTTTTTGACTACCGCGCGGCGGGTTCGATGCGTTGTGCGACGAGGTTTCGCTGGGGACCGCATACGGTGGCGCCGACGCGGGCGACGTATCCGGCGATCCGGACGTGCTCCCTGGGCGGCGCGGTACCGGCGCGGACGGCGTCGAGGCGCTGCCTGGCGGCGGGACCGACGAGGCTGAAGGTCTGGCTGCCGATGCTGAGGTGGACGCATCCGGGATGCGGAGTGGTCCAGGTGACCTGGCCTTCGATGGTCAGGGCAGGCCCGTCGTCGCCGGGCGGTGGCAGCGGAACCGGTGATGCAGGCGGCATCGTCGTGGATGTCGGCGGCCGCGGCGGGTCGGGAGGGGAGTTCGAGCACCCGGCGAGCGCCGCGGTGACGGCGAGGCTGGCAAGGGCTCGGCTGGCTCGCGGCGATAGCCGAGGGGACGGTCTGGTGGAGCGGATCATGTTGTCCCCTTTGGGAAGGCTCGTCGCTGCACCGTCTGCTCGGGACGGTGCAGCGACGAGGGGGTGAGCGCCGCGGTGACCGCGTGCTCGGGTCTGGTTCCGGTGGGGGCCGGGTGATGCGGGCTGCATCAGCGGGCCTCGGCATGTGGGCGCAGCCGGTGAGGCCGGCGGGCGGCATGGATGGTGTCGGCGGCGAGGATCAGGGAGTTCGGGCAGCGCATCCGGGGCAGGATCGGCGCGAGGATCGTGCTCAGCTGGTCGAGGGTGAAGCCTCTCCCGAGCAGCCAGAACTCGTGTGGGCCGTCGGCTCGCCGGACGGCGTAGACCTCGGCGGTGCCGGGGAGGTAGCCGAGGGTCCAGGTGCCGGTCATGTATGTGGGGGGCAGGTCGCTGAGTTCGTCGTCGGGCTCGCGGCGCCAGTGCGCACCCCACTCCTCGATGCCGGAGAGCGCGGTACCGCCCCAGCCTTCCGGCCGGGCCCGGCGGCGGTCGAGGTCGGCCGCCAGGTATTCGTCGAGGATGACCTCGACGTGGGCCGGAGGTTCGGGGTCGCGCTGCCATCCGGCGGCGGTGTCACGGAGAAGTCCGTCGGCGGCAAGGTCGATGACGAATTCCCGGAGGATGTCGATCGTCACCATCACGTCGTCGAGTTGCTCGATGATGCGGGTGTGCCCGGCCATCACCTCGGCGAGGGTGCGGGCGCCGGGGGCGGCGGTCGCACCGCGGCCGGCGCGGGAGCGGGCGATCGCACGGGTGGCGGATTCGGCGTCGGCGCGCAGCCGTCGGGCGAGCGCGGCGAGCGTGGCATCCAGGCGCAGCAGGTCGGCGCCGACGTCGGCGGTCAAGGAGTCAGGGCCGTGGAGCAACAGGGCCTCGATCGGTTCGGGAACCGGTTCGCTCCGGCGGCCGATGCGGATCTCGAGCCGGTCGCGCCGGTGGATCCAGCTGTGCGGTGACACGACGTTCTCCCCCCAGGGTGATGTCCGTGCGCGGGCGATGCAAGGTGCAACGCCCGCTGTAGGGCGGGCCACCGGCCGGGGTGCTGCCATCTTGGGGTTGGCTACCCGGCCGGTGGCCGCCGGTGGGCCGCAGGGCGGCGCGGCCCGGCTGAGCCGTCGTCGGCTCCCTCCCACGGAGTCGGCGCCGGCAGGTTGGTGAGCTTGTGGGCGCGGCCGGGTTCGACACCGGCGCGCGCGCCCGCGATGATCGCCGAGAGCCCTTCCCAACGAATGCTGACTCTGGTTAACATCACAGCCGACGATAGACGAGTTTCGCGGCTTGTCAACCAAACTCAGCATTGCCGGGTGGGGTGCACCGGCCCGGCCGGTGCTCGACTTGGGGTCCGAGCAGGGAGGATGCGGTGGTGGACAGCGACTCAGCAGCCAAGCTCAAGGAGGGGCAGGCGTTGCCGACCCTCGCGGACCGGATCAACTACCTGTTCGACCGCATCCGCCGGGAGGACGGTTCTCCGTATTCGAACGTCGACGTGGCGAAGACCATCTCGGCCCAAAGCGGCAGGCCAACGGATCGCGCGCACATTTCGGCGCTGCGATCAGGGGACAAGGTGAACCCGACCCGGCGGGTCCTGCAGGGACTGGCAACCCACTTCCGCGTGCCGGCGTCGTTCTTCTTCGACGACGACAAAAGTACCGAGATCGCCGAGCAGATCGAGGTCGCCGTCGCACTGCGTGATCCGCGAACCCGTGACCTCGCGCTGCAGCTGCTGCGCACCACCGACCCGGCCGATGTAGCGCTGGTGGCTTCGATCGTCCGTGCGCTCGGGGAGCGCCCGGAACTTCGCGAGGCGCTGGAGTTGTTGCTGTCGCTGGAGGCTGCCGATGCGCGGCTGGCGGTCAGGGTGCTGCAGACCGTCCGGCAGGAGCGGATCGAGCCGAGCACCGCGGGCTGATCCAGCCTGCATCAGGCCGCCGAGCCGGAGCGACGTGATGACGGCGAGGTCGCGGTGCGCGGCACCGTACTCAACAACGTGGTTGACCTGCGCTGACGCCTCGACGCGGCGAGTTAGAGTGTTGATCAGGGGCCGTGGGGTGGCGTCGCCGCGGTAAATACGGGACCGGGGGAGCGCAGGGGATGCTCAGCAGTGACGAAAACAGGGAGCGGGCCGGTGGCGGGCCGCCGAGAGGGCCGGACGACGCCGAGAGGCCTCCGCTGCTGCGAGCAGAGCTGTCCACGTTCGTCGGCCGGGGGCAGGAACTACGACAGGTGCGCGACCTTCTGGCTTCACGACGGCTGGTGACGCTCAAGGGGCCCGCCGGTGTCGGCAAGACGCGCCTGTTGCGCCGCCTTGCCCGCGAGCTGCACGACGCCGGTGAGTACCGCGACGGCGTCGTGCTGGTCGAGCTGGACGAGGTCCGGCCGGGCAGTTCCGAACTGGAGACGGCCATCGCCGAGGCGCTGGACATTCCGGCGAACTCGCCGCGGCATGGGCAGCGCCGCTTGATCGCGCACCTGCGTACCAAACGGCTGCTGCTGATGCTGGACAACTGCGAGCATCTGCTGGACGACGACGACGGCGCGCTCCCGCAGCTGGTGCGCAACCTGTTGGAAGGCGCGCAGGATCTCCAGATCGTCACCACCAGCCAGGCCGAGCTGGGCGTGGAAGGGGAACGCTGGCTCGATGTGCCACCGCTGTCGGAGGACGAAGCGCTGCAGCTGCTGATCGACCGTGCGGAAGACGTCGAAATCATCATCCCGCCGGAGGACTTTCCCGCCGCGCGCAAGGTCGTCAACCAGGTCGACCGGCTGCCGCTGGCGATCGAACTGATCGCCCGGCGGCCCGCCACCGTTCCGCTGTCCAGTCTTCTCCGCCCGGACCTTCCGAACATCCTCACCGGCGGCACCTCCGCCAAGCCGCGGCACCGGACGCTGGCGGATACCTTCGCGTGGTCATACGGCCTGCTCGGCAAGCCCGAGAAGGAGCTGCTGAAGCGGCTGACGCTGTTCGCGGGCAGCTTCGAACTGGACGACGCCGCCGCGCTCAGCACCGACCTCGGCAACCAGGACAAAGTGGCCGAGCTGCTGAGCAAACTACGCGATCGCTCGATGGTGGTGGTGGAACAGTACCTCGACGGACGCCGGTTCCGGCTGTTGGAAACCATCCGCAGCCTCGGCTACGAGCAGCTGACCGAGCAGGAAGCCGACGAGCTACGCGAACGCCACGCCGACCACTACGAAGCGCTGACCATCCGGGCAACCAAGGAATGCTTCGGCCCGGATGAACCGGGCGTGCTCCAGCGCCTGGAAAGGGCGCTGCCGAACGCCCGCCTGGCGCAGAAGACCCTCCTGCGCCGTGACGAAACCGCGCTGCGCGGCCTGGCCCTGTTCAACAACCTCGCCCGCACCCGGCTGTTCTACTTCGCCGGTCGGCTGACCGAGGCGGACGAGATGATGCAAACCGCGCTGCGCTCGAATCCGGACACGCCCAGCCACACCCTCGTCAGCGCGCTCAGTTTCGCGGCAACCGTCGCCCTGTGCCAGGGGGACCAGAAACGTGCCGCGCAGCTGCTGGTGAAGGCCGAAGCGGCGGCGCGGCAGCTGGGGTGCTTCGACGACTTCGGACCGCTGCTCTACGCCCGCGCCACGCGGCTATGGCTCGCGGAACGAGATCTGGCCGAAGCCCGCACGTCGCTGCTGCTTTTCGAGCAGGCCGCCGCGTGGTTCAGCACCAACGACGCCCCTCTCGACGCGTGGATGGCAAGGCTGTTCGGTGTACTCGCTGCCGCGACGCTCGGCGACCGGGAGAGGGCCAGACGGGAGAGCGGGCCGCTGCTGGCTGACGCCGAAGCGGCCGGGGCGGCCTGGTCGATCTCCTGGGCCCGCTGGGCCTGCGCGCTTACCCTTTTCCTGTCCGACCGCAACCTCGGCGAGGCCTTGAAGCTGGCGCAGCAGGCCCTGGCCGCCCAGGATGACATGGGCGAGAAGTGGGGCCTTCATTGGTCGATCTTCCTGATCGCGCTGATCGCGCTGCGGCTGCGCCAGTTCGAGCGAGCTGCCCGGCTGCTCGCCGGCGTCGCCAAGCTGCAGGACGACAGCGAGATTAGCGCCCCGGGCCTGCTGCCGTTCTGGGAACTGCAGGTGCAAGCGGAGACCGCGGGGAGCCGGGAGCTGGAGGCGTGGCCGACCCAGTGGGAACTCGGGTCCGGCCTGAGCCGGGATCAGGTGGTCGAGCTGGCCAGCAAACCGATGACGGCTCCCGCGGTCGCCGCCAAGGCACAGCACCCAGGCGGGCTGACCCGACGCGAATACCAGGTGGCGCAGCTGCTGGCCAAGGGGCTGACCAACCGGGAGATCGCCGACGAGCTGGGCATTTCGCTGCGAACGGCCGAAACGCACGTCGATGCGGTCGCGGGCAAGCTTCACGTGCGGGGCGAAGGACGCCGGGGACGGGTCGTCAAGATCCGCGAGTGGTTCGAGGCTAACAAGCCGAGCTGACCCCGCGCCCGGCGGTGATACCGCCTGCATCACCGGCACTCCGGCCGCCGAGATGCGCGAAGAGATCCTCCCAGCCGTTCATGATGGGGCTGCAGCGACGGCGCAGCGGCCGGTCGGCCAGCTCGGCGTGGGGGAAGGCGCGGGCGAGCACGCCGAGCGCCACCTCCGCTTCCATGCGGCCGAGGGTGGCGCCGAGGCAGCGGTGGAGCCCGACGCCGAAGCCGAGGTGCTTGAGGTCTTCCCGTCGCGGGTCGAAGGTGCCGGCGTGTTCGTACCGACGCGGGTCGCGGTTGGCGCTCAGCAGGGAGATGAGCACGATCTCGCCGGGCAGCAGGGTGGTCCCGCCGTATTCGACGGGTTCCACCACGACCCGGTGGGTGGCCATGCGGACCGGGCAGTCGTAGCGCAGGGTCTCCTCGACGACGTTGGGGATGATCTCGGGGTGTTCGCGTACGAGCCGCCAGCGGGACCGGCGGTCCTGCAGCAGTACGCGCAGCGCGTTGCCGATGAGGTTTGCCGAGGTGTCGTGCCCGGCGTTGAGCAGCAGGAACAGCGTTCCGAGCAGTTCGTCTTCGGCGAGCTGGTCGCTCTGGTCGTCGGCGACGTGGATCAGGTCCGAGACCAGGTCATCACCTGGTCGGCGGCGTTTGTGCGCGATGAGGCGCGAGAAGTACTCGACGAGTTCGTCGGAGGCCTTCGGCGCCTCCTCGGGGTCGTTGACGTTCATCGCATCGACGAGCGGCCGAAGCGCGTCGCGGTCGTCGACGGGTACGCCGAGCAGTTCGCAGATCACCGCAAGCGGCAGCGGAACGGCGAAGCGGCTGATCAGGTCGACCGGTGCGTCATGGGGGAGGCCGGCCACCAGCGAGGCGGTCATCTCCTCGAAACGCGGTTTCAGGGCCGCGACCCGGCTGCTGGTGAAACCCGCCAGCAGGAGCCTGCGCAACCGGGTGTGGCGGGGCGGGTCGCTGAACAGCGCGTGCGGCAGCTCGAACATGCCGCTGGGACGCCGGTCGCCGTATCCGGCCTGCTTCAGCTGACGGCCGATCGCCTCGACCAGCGTCGCGCTGTCCTTGCTGAGGCGGACATCGTCGAGCGCACGGCGAGCCTCGGCGTAGCGGCTGATCACCCACACGGGCAGGCCGTCGGGGAGCGTCCCCTGGCTGATGGCAGCCCGTTCGCGTTCCCGGTCGCCGATCGCGAGCGGGTCCTCCCAGTAGTCGGAGGTGAAGAAGCCGTGTGTGCGGGTCAAGGTCTCTCCTGTACTGCGAGCTGACCCCCGCCGAGGCGGGAGGGGATGGGTGAGCCGGGATGTCGCGGCCGCCGCCCCCGGTTTCGGCGGCGGCCAGGCGCTGCGCCGTGGCGCCGCTGCCACAAGGCCGGGTGCGCGATGCCGCAATCCAGCATTGGCGATCACTCCTCCGATTTCCTCGTGGCTACTACTGAAATTGCAGAGCGATGACTACGTACAACATTTTGCGGACTACGTAGATCATTCCCGAATGGCTACGTAGAAGATTATCGAATGCGCACCGACCGGGCTTTTGCTCTTCCCGATTAATCGCGAAGAGTCTCCCCGCTTTCTGTCGGTCGACCAATCGGCTCGGTCAGGGACTGCAACTTGCAGAGTAGAGCATGCAAAACTGCTTTGCACCTGGTCAGCCCCATCGACAGGCTGCTTGGGCACGGAGCGCGCACGTACGTAGGCGATCCGGGTCACTACCGAGTGCTGATCGTTGGACCATTCGCGCCGGGGCGGACAAAAAGTGGACACTGATTGTGCCGCGGCGCGTTGACAGCTGCAGTTTTGCGCCTAAGGTGGCTACGTCGAAGAGATCACGAATTTGATGGCGACGCGAGTCAGGAATCGGGCGGGATTCAGGAACCACGACACGGCTTCCGCGGCATGAGCCGCCAACGGGGTGCCTGGTGCGGGCATCGGGCCCGGCCCGGGTGCCGCGGTGGCGTCTGCGACCGGGCGGGAGCGGGGGTTCGGCTGATGGCGCGTGCATCCGACGATCAAGGGGATGGGGATCGATGTCAACGCAACTCGCCGGCCAGTGCAGCCGGGGCGAGTACAGGCTCACGCCCTTCGCTGGGGTGCTGATCGAGCCGCTGCCCCCGGCTGCGCGGCGCGGGCGGGAAAAGCAGGTGATCAGCCAGGAGGACTTCGACACGCTCCGGCGGTTGATGCCCGATCTGGATCCGGAGCTGATCCGGGGGATCATGGGTGTCGAGGTGCTGGCGCCGGATGCGGAGTGAACGAGGCGCGCGACCGCGCTGTTCGGCACCCGTTCCCAAAGGTGCCTCTGCCGCGGCCACCACCCGGGGCGGGGCCCGTCATGATCTTGAAGATCCCGGCGACGGGCTGCGACACTGGCCGGCCGGGGCTTCAGCGTGCCAGTGCGGTGATGATTCCTGAGCAAGCCGGCGGCCTTGGCGCACGAGGTCGATACAGCTTCGCCTGTGGGGCCCCGTTGTACGGAATGCCGATGCCCTGGCTCGGGCCGACATCGACGGTCACCTGGCAGGAGGTGAAGCTCCCGTCGATGCCGGGTGCCGAGGATCCATTCACCGGCCGGGTAGGCCATCAGCCAGGCAGGCCGAGCCGTGCAGTGAGGGGCAGCAGGCACGCCCGAACACGGGCTGGTGTGGCAAGCAACGTCCAGCGGAGGCTGGGTCGAAGCCGGTCTCGCCGAGGTGGCGGGTGCGGCCTGCTCGGGGTGACCGCTGCAGGCGGCCGCCGCCAAGATGGCGAGGCAGCCGAGCGGCGGCACGGCGGATCTTCTCAACTATCGAGGTTTCTCCGTATCGGGTGTCCGGCCTGGCGACGTCCGCGCGGCCGTGTTGTTCGATGAACGTCCGGCGTTCCTGCGGGCCGCTCGGTGCAGAGTCCCTGTGCTGGCGGTGACGGTACTGCACGTTGGTGCCCCGGTGATGCAGGCTGGAGGGGCGGCGGGACGCTGCCGGGTCTTTCCGCCGGCTGGGTTGGCCCCGCCGCTCCCCAGGGGTCCTCACGCCGGGTTGAGCGGCGGGAGCGGCGGGAGTGGCGATTTTGCGTGTCAGGCTGTCGATTCAGCCGAACGTATCGGATCGGCGGCCCGTTCTGGTCCGATGGCTGACGCTTCCAGCAACTCCTTCTCTGCCACAGCTCGGAAGTGCTCCAAAATTGCCGCCGACGGCGGTTCCGGGCTCCCTCCCGTTTCCTGGCCCTGTGTCATTAATACACCAGATCTCCTTAGGCGTCGACGCGCCGTTTGACTGCTTAAGTTCCACAGAATTGACACTAAACCAGTAGAGAGTCCCGCGTTGATTGCCTCAATCATTCCGGGCGTCGCGAAGACTTGGCGCGCGTCAGCGTCACGCCATCTCGCCAGCTCCAACCTGGCGATGGTTCGGAATCGTGCGACTGTCTCGACCGGTGGCGGGAGCCGCCTCGTAGCGCTCCTCATTGATACGCCTGAGTTTTTCAGCCGTCGGTGTATTTTGTCGTGGTTCATCTTCCACAGTTCACCGATGTTGGCGCACGGACAGGCCAGGCGACGTATGCCTCGATCATGGCTGGCGTCGCGTAGGCCGTTTTGTCTGGCGTATAAATGTCTTCTCCTCTCGGTGCAGGCAGGCGATTTACTGTTATTTCCGCTTCTCGACTTCGTCCTCCCCCAGATCGCCGACGATTTCGTCTTCCTTTTTCGGTCCCATTTACCCTCCTTAATTATTGTCAAATAACGGCTTCACAGACGGTGCTGGTAGCGCTGGGTTCGGTCCGGCTGCTGAGGGAGAAGCGGCGCAGGACTGTCGAGTCGTACCGGCACCGCTGGGGAACCTGCACGGTTTCGACCAGATCGACCGCGGTGACGGTCAGGCTGGCGTGGCTGGGCCGCACGTGATGGCGCAGCTGGCGTTGCAGCTCGTCGCTGGAGCCGCGGCCGTCGGCGTAGCAGAGGGCCATGTGCGCTGGCCGGGAGTCGTAGGCGATCGCGTCTGGTCCGCAGATGCGGGCGATGACTCGTCGGGCGCGGTCGAGGAGGTGGTTGAAGCCATCGTCGTGGTGTGTGTCGGCAACGACGCCGCGGTGGTAGGCCAGTGGCGAGCCGATCAGCATCTCGAACGCGGGCACCGCGGCCAGCTCGGGCGCCAGCGCCTCGATGAGCCTGGCGCGGGTCGGCTGGTCGACGTCGCCGTGCCCGGGCCGGAACACGGCCTGGACCGTGAGGTGCAGGCTCTCGTCGGGTACCGGTTGGGTGGTAGCCGGGTGGGCGGCCATCACCGCGCGGCAGGCGGCGACCAGTTCGGCGAGGCCGGGGTTCCCGTCGAGGTCGGGGATGATCATCAGCTGGAGCTGGCGGTGGCCGGTGGGCCAGAGCCGATCCGGTTGGAAGCGCGGTTCCATCGTGGTGTCCTCAGGGCCAAGTGACGCGTGGGAGCGGGTTGTCAAAGCCGGGCGCGCAGGATGTGGGCGGCGGCCAGGTCGAGGCCGACGAGGAGCGCACCGCGGAGGTATCGCCGATCGTGGAACGCCTCGCCGAGCGCGGCGATGGCCCCGCCCAGGGCGACGGTCGGCGACGAAGGTGCTGACCAAGACGGTCGCGGTCCGCGCGGCACCGAGCGGCTGCAGGCGGCCGCGGCCAAGGCGAGGCCGCCCAGCGCGGCCTGGCGGATCTTGTCAACCATCGAGGCGCCGCCTCCGGATCGAGGCGTCCGGCCCGGCGACGTCCGCGGGCCCGCGTTGTTCGATGAGCTTCCGGTGTCCCTGAGTCCCCTTCGGGGCGAAGTCCCGATGCTGGAAGGCTGGCGGCTGCGGAGCGGCTAGCTCGTTCCTCGCCCTCGGTGATGCAGGCTGTATCGGCCGAGGAACGCGGCCGGGGTACTGGATCGTCCGGTCCGCTATCGGGGACTGCGCCTCTGGCATCTCCTCGCGAAGCGCGTCGCGGTGGAGGTACAGGCGCCCGACGAAGTAGCCGACGGCCTCTTCCGCGGCCGGGAAGGTCGCGACGTCCGTCCGCCTGCCGTCCTGCGTCCAGAACACCGCCCAGCCGTCGCCGTCGGGCACGAGGCACCACGCGCCGTCGGTGACGTCGCCGATGCGGTAGCGGTCGGGGCTGATCTGCATGTCGGTCGCGGCGCGCTCGGCGGCACGCAACGCATCCTCGCCGGGCACGGCAGGTTCAGGCCGGTGCGGGCGGCTGGTTCCTCGCTCCGGTGGCGCGAAGTCGTAGACGGCTCGGACCACCAGTTCTTCCCGCGGCACGCCCAGGGCGTCCGCGATTCGGGCGACATAGGGGAGGGTGAACGGGACGTCGCCGAGTTCGAGGTGTCCGATGATGCTTCGGTCGATGCCTGCCTTGGCGGCGGCGTCGAGCACGCTCATGCCGAGCCGTTTTCGCTGGGATCGCACCCAGCCGCCGGCGGAGGTCATGTCGGGTTCTTTCACCTCGGAGGTGCCTCCTCGTGGTGTTCGAAGTCGCGGAGCGCGCGCAGGGCGAGTTCGGCGCGCTCGGCGCCGAGGACGTCGGCGAGGTGCGCGACGCACTCGAGCGACTTGGTGAGGGTTCTGCCGGTCTCGATGCGGCCGAGGTGGCGTCTGCTCATGCCTGCCGCGGTTGCCAGTTCCTGCTGGGTGAGCCGGTGGGCCGTGCGCAGCTCGACGACGCGGTCGCCGAGCGACCGGTCGTCCGGCAGCGATCGCGGCAGGTCGTCCGGCCGGGGCCGGGGGTCGATCCTCGGGTCCCGGCAGGGGCGGCTGCGGGTGCCGGCCTCTTCGGCTGCTGGCGGCGGGCTGGGCCAGTGCGTTGCGGGCATGGTGCTGCTCCTGGGCATGTCCGGTGCGAAGTCGAGGATGATGCAGGCGGTATCAGGCGCCGAGGGATCTCCTCGTGCGATCACGCCGAGCCCTGCATGCGCAGGACGAGGAACTGGCTGGGCCGCCGGAGGTACCGGTCTCCGGGCGGCAGCTGCGCCTCGGGGGTCTGCGCGGGGACGACGGTGACCGTGGGGTGGACCGTGCGGTTGGCGCCCCAGGCACGGATCTGGTCGACGTACGCGGCGGCTTGCCGCATGGCGAACGCTCCGAATGCGCCCGCGCCGAGTTCGAATCGCCGGGTGCCGTCGGGCGCGGCCGGGATCTCCCGGCGGGTGAGGTAGGCGATGGTGCCGTGCTGGACGATCGCGGGGGTCCCGGCCGGGAAGGCCAGCGGCGGCACCCCGGTTACGTGGCCGTCCGTGGTGAGCCTGCAGGTTCCGGCCTCGGTCGCGGCGAGTCGGAGCCACAGCCGGTCGAGCGGTTCCCCGTCGTGGACGATCACCCCGGACCAGGCCGTGGAGGTGGTGCTGTAGGTCTCGGAGGAGTAGAGGTCGTAGCCGTGGACGAGCCTCCACTGGTCGTCGTCCCAGCCGAGGGTGATTCGCCCGCCGGGGCCGATGGGTTTGGTGCGCTGGCGGTCGTGGTCGGCGCCACGCAGCGGCGGGAGGGTGCAGGGGTGGCTGTCGCGTGCCTGCACGACGCCGCGGCGCTCCTGGAAGACGAAGCTGCGGCTGGTGCCGCGGAAACGCAGCGGCACGACGAGCCGGCCGCCGGGGGCCAGCTGGCGGATCCAGGCGTCGGGGATGTCGTAGGCGCTGGCGGTGACGATGATCCGGTCGTAGCGGCCGGGGGCGGCGTCGCTGACGCCGGCGGTGATGACCTCGACGCGGGCGTAGCCGAGGGCGAGGAGGGTGCGGCGGGCCTGGGCGGCGAGGTCGTGGTCGCGGTCGATGGTGACGACGCGGCGGGTGCCCGACAGCTCGGCCGCCAGCGCGGCGGTGTAGCCGGTGCCGGTGCCGATGTGCAGGACGGTGTTGCCGGGCTGGATGTCGAGCTGGTCGAGCATCATCGCGACGGTGATGGGCGCGATGCTGCTGCAGGGGCGGGCTCCGGCGGCAGGATCCAGCGTCGCGGCCAGGGTCTGCCGGTAGTCGTAGGCGTCGGCCAGCGCCACGCCGGGGAAGAAGCGGTGGCGGCGCACGGTGTTCAGCGCGTCCTGGACCGCGGGGGTTCGCGCGTGGCCGGCGGCGACGATGCCGCGGACCATCTCGGCGCGCAGGCGCTCGGGGCTCTGGTGGCTCATCGGGTTCCTCAAGGGTCAGTCGGTGCCCCCTCCGTGCGTGCCGTCGGGGTGGGTGGAACAGGCGGCCGCTGCTGTCCGGTTCGTGGTGGCCGCCGGGTTCGGGGGGGGGGCGCGTGGTGTCGGCGTCGCTGTGGGCCGCGGAGTTCGCAGCGACGCCGAGGGGCGTTGCGGTCGAGCGGTTGTCCGGGCGGGGTGCTGTGGAGCCGGGTGCCGCGGGTTCAGCGGCACCCGGTGTCCGGGCTGGATCATCAGAGGCGCTCTGTCAGAGCACGTGCGAGTTCCTCCTCGAATTTCTTGAATCGGTCGATCAATTTCTTCTTGCGCTCATCATCTGTGACTTCCCACAGCTTTTCCTCATCGCTTTCGAAGACCACGGTTTTGCCGTCGAGTGTGAATATGGAAAACGAGGTGCATTCTCCTGTGTACAACCCTGGAACTTTCAGAACTTTCGCGCGTCCCGATGCATGAACGCGCTGCGCCGCATTGAATGCAGCCTGCGTGATCTTGGCTGAGCCGATTTCTCGCGCGGGAACCGTGGCGTCGATGAGGAAGGTTATGGTCCGGCCAGGCCGGTAGAAGCCTTGCTGGCGTTTGATCCGGAAGCCGACTGCCCGCTCGATTTCAACGTCGCTGAACTCGCCGCGGTAACACTCCAGGACCGCCCTCAGATAGGCGAGAGGCTGCAGCGGAAGCGGGAACACGGAACCATGGAACGCTTGCACGGTTGTCGCGTGATGTTCGGCGGCGACGTAGTCGATGAGCGATCCTGGGAAGAATTCCCGGTACAGTTCCCACCAGGGTTCATCGGGCGGTTCGAGCGTGATGCTGTCATAAATCATCGCGGTTCCTTTCCTCGTATTCCGCTGTCCTGGTTGCGGTTGTTCCCAGGGCCTCGACGGCGCAGTGATGCAGGCGGCATCACGTTTTGCGCCACGCGCTGGCGCTGGTCGGGGTGGGGCGAGTCCAGCGGTGTTCACCGTCGGGCTGGTCGAGCCAGATGGTGTGCTCGGTGGGGGTGACGGTGAGCCCGAACCGGGCCCAGCCAGGTCGGCCCAGGTCCCGCCACCACCGGTGGGCCCGTTCGACGACAGCCCAGAGGCGCCGCGGTCCGCCCTCGATCACGTGGTGCTCGCCGTCGCGGGCGACCGTGTCGATCCGGGCCCACGAACCGTCCGGCGTGTCGAGGACGATGGCCGGGTGGCCTGGCGGGAATCCCTGCGGTCGTCGCTGGTGGCGGACCTCGTACATGCCGAGGTCCAGCGCGGCCAGGAACCAGGTGACGCGGGAGACCTCGGGGTCGTGGAGCCACGGCGTGTCCGGCGCGATGGTGCTCCAGCGGCTCCGGGGGCTGGATGTGTCGTGGTCAATCCACGCGGCGGTGTGCTGGCTGGACCGGCCTGGGCAGGGGCGGAGGGGGGCGAAGGCGGTGCCGGCCGGGTGGAAGCGTCCCTCGATCCGGTCGGGGGCCTGGCGCGCGAGCCGGACGAGGGTCGCGGCGCCGGGGCCGAGCCGCAGTTCGGCGACGACGATGCCGTGGGTGCCGAGCTGGCTCAGCCAGGACGGGGGGATCGAGGGCAGGGCGCAGGTGGCGACGATCCGGTCGACTGGGCCGTGCTCGGGCAGGCCATCCCAGGCGTGTCCGGCTTGGACGGTCGGGGTGTGGCCGATGGCCGCGAGCCGGGCGGCGGCGAGGTCGACCAGGGCCGGTTCGATGTCGAGGGACATCACGTCCTGGTCGCCGAGCCGACGGCACAGCAGGGCGGTGAGGTAGCCGCTGCCGGTGCCGACATGGAGAACGCGGTGGCCGGGGTGAACGTCGAGGGCCTGCAGCGTCCGGGCCGCGTGGCGTGGGCGGATGGCGGTGGACAGCACGGCGGCGGGCCGGACGCTGCGGTCGAGGAGGATGGCCAGCTCGGCATCCGAGTAGGCGGCGGCCAGGCTGGCCGGACGGCCACCCTGATCGCCGACGTGGGTCGACGTCCACCGGCCGGGTCGCAGCTGCTGGAAGAAGACGGGGACGAGTTCGTGGCGGGGGGTGCCGCGGATCGCGTCCAGCCAGGCCGGATCGGTCACGTCGCCGGTGCGTGCGAGGTCGTCGGCCAGGTCAGCGGCGCGGTCGCGCCAGTGCACCTCGGCGGTCGTCATCATGAACGGCTCCTCTTCGGTCTTGCCGCGGCGGTGAGGGATCAGGGGCAGCCGTGGGCGGCGAGGATGGTCCGGGTGAGGTCGTCGGCGGGGGTGACGCCTTCGCCGCCGAATTCGGCTCGCTCCCGGGACGGCCAGGAATGGCCGGTGCGCGTGAACCGCAAGGGCTCGCCCTCGGACCAGGGGTAGACGATCACCGAGTCGGCGGTGATCGTGACGAGCTGGAAAGCGTCCCCGCCGTAGTCGGTTCCGGCCAGGCAGCCGCCGCGGTAGGCGTCGAGGTCGGCGTGGTAGTCGCGGGTGAGCGGGTCGCTGGAGCCGATCCCGACGGACACCAGGCCGAGGAAAAGCAGAAGCGGCGCGCCGGTGAGCAGCACCAGGCGCCCTGGAACCGCTGCCCCCGGCCGGGACGCCAGCCACCAGCTCGCCGCCCAGCCGACAACCGCGGCCAGGACAACCGGGAGGCAGAACAGCGGGTAGGGGAGGTAGAAGCGTCCGCTCCAGGTCAGCGCGGAGACGCCGAAGGTGCAGCAGACCGACCACCAGGCGGCGATGGGGGAGCGTGCCGATTCCGGGATGCCGGGGCAACGGGAGCCCTGGCTCGGCGGGCGGGGCGTCATCCGCCACATCGCCGGGCGACGTGGGCGGGCTCGGCTGGCCGCGCCGGGTCCTGGGCGAAGACGGCGGATCACAGGATTCTCCTTAGTAGCAAACGGTTTGCATGACGTGAGGAGTGATGCAGGCGGCATCGGCGAGGCACGGCCAGAGGGTGCCGCGGCGGCTCCAGCTGGCCGCGACGGCTTCCACTGCCAGCACCGTCCGGTCGGCGTGCCGCAGGGGGACAGTCGGTGCTGTCACAGCAAACTCCTTTCCCCGCGCACGGCGAGCCAGGTCGTGGTCAGCGAGGCGACCACGCTGATGAGGCGGTGCATCGCCTGGTCGCATTCGGTCAGCGCCGTTCCCGGCCCGCTCTCGTCGACCACGCCCGGCCGCCGCTGCGCGGTGGCGTGCGCGAGATAGCCGGCCTTGCCGCCGCCGACCAGGCGCAGCTTCCGGGCGCGGTCGGACAGCAGGAACTTCTTCAACGGCTCACGGCGGTCGATCGCGTAGTGCGTCACGGCGTTGATCGCGGTCCCCGCCAGCAGCCCCGGCCACGAGACCCGGGCACCGAGCACGCGGGTCACCGCGACCGCGACGGCGAGCTGGCCGACCGAGTACGACGCGACGTGGCGCGTGCACGCCTTCCGTCCGACCGCGCCGGGCTTGCCCTTGTCGCACGCGTCCTGGTCGTTTTGAAGGATTTGATCGCAGTAGGGGTGCACGTCCGAGAGCACAGCCTGCAACGCGGCGAACAAGGCCAGCGCCTTCACTGCCTCACCCGGCCGCCCCGTTGTAGACATGGCCAGCAGCGGTGCCGCGGTCGGGGCTATGGAAGCCATACGGGTTCCTCTCCGAGTGAGGTTGGGTGGGTATCCCGGCCGGCGACCCGCCGCCGAGCAGCAACGCCAGGAACGCGCTGGTGAACCAGATCAGCCAGCCGAGGCGGACGGCGGAGACGACGGGGCGGCTCGCGCGCACCTGCCAGAACCCGACCGCCGCGCAGAGGAGGAAGGCGATCACGCCGCCGTAGACGGGCAGGTACACCGCCAGGTGTCGGCGGACATGCGAACAGCCGCCGGTGTCGGATGGGGACAGGCAGGGCCCGCCGCGGAGGATCAACGCGCCGTAGCAGGCGAAGACCATCAACGGCGTGACGAAGACCAGGGCGATGAGGTGCGCGAGGAGGTCGGCCCGCTGCGACCGCGTGTCCACGATCACCGCCGCGTTCCCGTGCGAGGACGCCGTGCGAGGGGGAGCCCTGACGCTGCGGGTTGCAGCTGGAGCAGGTGATCGGTGCCGGTTTCGACCGCGAGCAGCTGCCCGCCCACGGGCAGGCCGTGATCGATGAGCCAGTCGAGTGCGGCGCGCCCAGCCGCCTCAAGGCGGGCCAGGACATCGGCGGCCTGGCCGTCCGGGCGGACCGCCGCCTCGACCAGCTCGGGCTCTTCGGCGAGGTTCTCGGGGTAGCCGTGTTCGCAGGCCAAGCAGATGAGGGCTCCGGCGAACTGGTACCCGTTGCTCGCGCGGACCAGTACACGCAGCTCAGGCGACAGCGTGGCGACGGTGGCCGTCATGGTCGTCTCCTTCGTCGTGGGTGGTGGTGGCCTGGCCTCGCGCTGCTTCGAGGCCAGGCCACCGGCCCGGGGGCTGCACCAGCGGGTGTTTCAGGTCCGCTGGGCGCCTGCTCCGGGGTGGCCGGTGAGTCGTGGACTCCCCGGCTGTCCTGGTGATGCAGGCTGTATCGCTGGTTCCGCCGTGGGACGGGCGGTCAGCCGGTGTGGTGGCGCGGGGTGCCCGATCCGGCAAGGGGGAGACCGTGCCGGGCACCCCGCCCGGCTCCTTGTGGGTGCCGGCCTCCCGCGCGCTTCTGGCGGGGGGATCCAGCAGCGCGCGGGAGATCAAGGGGGCGAAACGAGGTCGAACGACCGGCTGCGGCCGCTCAGCCGGGGTCGATGGTGGCGACGACTCCGGCGACGAGCGGCCCGCTCGCCGGTTCGGGTGCTTCCGCGCCGGCGGGGGTGAGCCGGATCGGGCCGTCGCGCCACCACAGGTTGGCGGGGACGACATCCGGCGGCGCGCCGGGAGCTGGTGGCAGGATCGTGGTTCCGGCGACCATCGCGCGGATCTCGTCCCGGGTGGCGCTGGCAGGGCGGCACGGGCCGCAGGTTCCCAGCGCGTCGCGAAAGCGGCGCACCATCGGGGTGATCTTGGGGTCTTCGGGGTCGTACAGGTGCGTGAGCACGACGAAGGATCCGGGCGGGAGCCGGGCGATGTGCTGCTGAGCCACGGTGATGGCGTCGGCCCGGGTGCCGGGGTGGTAGGAGAGGACTCCGCCGAGTACCAGGCAGATCGGCTCGTCGGCCTCGATCGGGGTGGGGTGGCTGGCCAGGCGATTCCAGACTGTGGCGGGGTTCAGCGGGTCGGCGTCCACGACGCGGACCGTCTGGCCGCTGTCCTCGTCGCCGACGAGTGCGCGCAGGTGCACCAGGACCACGGGCTCGTAGTCGACGTACCAGACGCGGGCGTCCCGGTTGTGTCGGCGGACGACATGCTCGAGTCGGTCGCCGTTGTCCGGGAGCAGTCCGGCGAGGGCGACCACCCATTGTGTGATGCCGCGGGCAGCAACGGCGCGCGCGGCGCGGTGCAGGAACGCGATTTCGGACCTGAACACGAAGGCGGCGTCCGGTACTGCCGCCTGCAGCCTGGCGACCCGTAACCGTTCGTATGCGTAGTGGTCTTTGCCGCCGAGCAGCGCGTTGTAGATGCGGGCGATCATGGGCTCGTCTCCGAGGGCATCGATTGGCCTGCGGGAGATGCAGCCGTCGGGCTGGCGGTCACACGGCGCCGTCATGACGCCTTCCCGTGCACCTGGGCCAGCAGACCGACGAGGACGTCCTCCAGCATCCGGGGCCAGTACTCGCTGTCGTGGTCGGGCCAGCCGATGCTGGCGGGATGACGGATCGGCTCGCCGTCGTGGTTGGTTGCGATGTAGGGGGCCGCGACGGGGCGGAGCGCGGAGGACGCCGGGCCTGGGGCGTGCTGTTGGTCGCCGGATTCGTTGGTGTGCACAGGTGCCTCGGGAGTGATCGGGTTGCTGAACTGGAGGAGCGCGCTGCACGGCGCTACCGAGGGTCGGTGGTCAGGGCTGATGCCGGCGGGCCGCGCGAGGATCGCGCGGGCCGTCGGCGCCGGGTCTCCTGCGAAAGCGCGCCCATACCCACGTCGGCGGGGAGCACAAGGTCAAGGCCAGGACGGCGGCGCTGACGACTCCGGGCAGCACTCTCTGGTACGGCAGGTAAAACTGGCCGATCCATATCAGCGCGGCAGACAGTGCGGAGCAGGCCCCCCGGTAGACGGCATGGACAGCCACGTTGGTCCGCTGTGTCCGTCCGCGCGGGCTTCGGCGTCGAGCGAGTGTTCCGGCGCGACGCTCGATGCGGCGCAGCCGCCGGGTGGTGGAAGCGGGCGCCAGGGCGTCCCACCGCGGGGATGCCGCTGTCGGCAACGCGGCGAGGAGCGTCATGAGCGTTCTGCCGGGAGCAGGCGGCAGGCCGTCGTTGGGGCTCGGCCGGAGTGATGCAGGCTGGATCACCGCGTCCTGCACTGTGGACGGTCCATCTCGGTCAGACAATGTGGACGCCTCTCCGGGAACGCCGTGGCATGGGGCCTCGGGGATGGCGGCGCATCGGGTAGATGAACTGCTCGTCACTGTCTGGAATCTGTACGGGCTCGTCGGATTCGAAGTCCAACCGGTGGTAGAGCCAAGCGGCCTGGGTGCTGCTGGCGTGCAGGGTGACCAGCGAGCCGTTCGGCTGCTGGTCGACCCGGCGGAGGTGGTGGGTTACCAGCGTGGTGCCGTGTCCCTGGCGGCGGGTCCTGGCGGCGAGCAGGTCGAGGTGATCGTGCGGTGAGTCCGGTGTGGTGCGCTGGAAAACGTCGTCGAGGGCCCGAAACCGGGGGTAGAGGTCGCCGGTGATCTGGCGGAGCTTGGCGTCGTAGCCGGGTGGATCGGTGACCTCGCCGCCGGGGTGCATGGACCACACCGCCGCAGCGTCCAGCTTCGCGTCCACCCGGATTCCGTCGACGCGTCCGCCTGACTTGAAGGCACCGGTGATCAGCAGGATGAACTGCTGGCGCAGCAGACTGGTCCGGAGCTTGTCGTTGTCGGGCACCAGCCATCGGGTGATCGCGATCTGGTCGGCGAAAACCGATGCGATCAGCTCGGCGATCTCCTCGGTGTCGTCTGGTCCCAGCTCGACGACCTCGGCGGGGGCGGTCATTTGGCCGCTCCCGTGTCAATGGTCGCAGTGGCTGCCGGGGGCCGGCGATGGCATAGGGCCCAGCCGACTCCGGCGAGGGCGACGGCGAGGTAGCTCAGCTGCACGATGCTCGGCAGCGTCGAGTCCGGTCCGACGCCGAACAGGACGTCGAGGTGGAGCAGCACGCTGCCCGCGATCGCGCCGATCACGAATACGGCGGCGACAGCAGCGGCCGCGCGACGGCGGCCGGTGGGACGCTGGCGCAGCAGGATGACGGCGCTGGCCAGGGCGGTTCCGGCGAGCAGGATCAGCACGCCCGCGCCCCCGGTTGTGCCGCCGAGATAGAAGAGGGTGGTGACAGGGTCGGCGCCGAGGACCCACACGATGACGATGGCGGCCAGCGCCAGGACGGTCTGCGCGAGCGAGGCGGTGACGGGGTTGCCGTACTTGCGGCTGACCTTCGCCAGGACGGCCGGGGCGGCGTGGTCGCGGCCGAGGTAGTAGCCGTACAGGGCGGTCGTGCCGTGGAAACTCAGCGCTCCGGCCAGGACGCTGCCCGCGAACAGGATTTCCACGATCGTGGCGCCCAGGTCGCCGAGGTGGGCCTGCGCGGTGGCGACGAACAGCCCGGCCGGATTGGCCTGGGCTGCGGCGACGACGCCGTCGACGCCGAGGGTCACGCTCAGCCCGGCCGAGGCCACGAAGTACAGCGCGGCGAGGACCACGATCGCGGCGATGCTGGCACGGGCCACGCCGCGGTGGCCGTCGCGTGCGTGGTAGGTGTGCACCACGGTCAGCTCGGTGCCGACGATGCCGAGAACCGCGAGCGCCAGCTGCGCGGCGATCACCGGCACGCCTGCGGTCAGCTGGTGCGGGTCGAACGCCGCGGCGAGCGGCTGGGTGTTCGCCGCCGGGTGGCCCCAGTTGGCGGCGCTGACCACGAGGATCATCGCCACCTCGCAGGTCACCAGGAACGTCAGGACGCGGCTGGCCACCTCGATCCGCAGCAGGCCGAGCCAGCCGACCAGCAGGACCGAGGCGATCGCGATGGCCGGCCAGGGCACGGTGACACCGAGCAGGTCCGACACCGGCGTGGCGAGGATGCTGCCGACCAGGCCGTACAGGCCGACGGTCAGCGCGGTGTAGGCGGCCACGGCGACCCAGCCCGCGCCGACGCCGAGGACCCGGCCCAGGCCGTGGCGGATCAGCGAGTAGAAGCCACCGCTGGCGTCCTCGGGCGGATACAGCCGGGATGCGCCGTGGTAACCGACGCAGAACAGCAGGTAGGCGAGCCCGATCAGCAGCCACAGCAGCGGGAAGTTGCCGCCGGTCACCGCGATCCCGACCGGGACCACTCCGGCGACCACGGTGGTCGGGGTGGCCGCGCCGATGACACGGCCCGCGATCGTGCGGGCGGGCAGGTTGCCGAAGGCCAGCTCGGCATCGCGCGGCCTGGTCGGCGACGTGGACGGTCTGCGGCGCAGACGAGGCAGAGGCAAGATCAGCTCCTTGCGGACGGTGGCGGGGGCGGTGCGGGCAGCGGTCGTGCTACAGCGGGATGGCCAGGTGGATCAGCAGGTCGTCGAGCGCGGCGAACAGCGGGTCCAGTTCGGCCGGAAGTGGCGTGGCCTCCAGCCGCGACGCGATGCGGGGATCCAGGTCCAGGGTCCGGCTGTCCAGGCACAGGGCCTGCAGGCCGCGCCACAGGATGGCCGCGGCGGGCGGCACCGCGGCCTGGTCGGTGACCTGGTGCTCGAGGTACTTGCGTGTCCAGCCGACCGGCAGGTAGCTCGTGAGGACGTGCCGGGGTTTCTTCCACCGCAGCCTGCTCTTTTCCTCCTGCGCGACGTCGGCCTCGACGAGGCGTCGCCAGACCAGCCTGGTGGCGCGGTGGTCGTGGGCGAAGTACCGGATCCACGGTCCGGCCGGCCGGGCGTGCGGCTGGGCCTGCAGGTCGGCCAGGACCTCGTTGACGGAAACGTCGTCGTTGTGGGCTCGCCGCTGCGGGTGGATCTTTCCGCCTGCGTCGATGCGGATCTGTCCGTGCAGGTACAGCTCGGCCAGGAGGATCGCGCCGACGACGTGCGCGATCCGGTCGCCGTCGCGGACCAGGGCCTGATACATGCTGTCGCAGTAGATGCCGAGCAGAGTCAGGTCTGCGATCGGCCGGTCAAAGCCGCTGTACCCCTCCGGCTGTCGGACCCGGGTGTCCTGGCCGTCGATCGCGGCCCGTCGTTCGGTCACGCGCGGCTGCGGCGGCAGTACGGCGGCGGGCGGGACCTCCGAGCGGGTTTCCTGGACCCGCGGTTGCGGGACCGTGCTCGGGCCGGGTGGCACCGGAACCCGGGGGAGCACGTCGGTGGTGGCATTGGCCAGCGCGAGAGCTGACCGCGGCAGCGGTAGCCCCCCGGTGGTCGGGTGCCGGACGGCGTGCCTGCCGCCGTGGGCATCGTCGACGGCCCGCGTGTTCGGTGCGCGTCCCCCGTGCCGAGCCCCCGGGGTGCGGCCGTTGTCGGAGGTGTCCACGGCGGGCCTCATCGGGTGACCTGGTCGATGAACATGTGAGCGAGGACGAGGACTCCGGTGACCGCGGCGCCGATGACCAGACCGCCCACGACGACCACGCGGAGGGCCTTGATGACGAACACGCAGATCGGCGAGGCCAGCGTGGTGCCGGCATCAGGTGCGGGCGGCGTGGCGGCGATGTGGCGGCCAGCGGTCATCTCGGTCCTCGCGTGGAGTGGCTTAAGCGGCATGGTCGTGCCCGGCTGCGGACAGTTCGCCGGTGGCGTCGGGCGTGATACGGGCTGCATCACCTCGGACCGCCGTTCCTCCCGTGGTCAGCGGGCGACGGAACGGCCGATGTCCGAGCGGTACAGCTCCAGGCTCGGGATGGACCGCGGCGGGGCGGCTGACGGCGTCCGCTGGATCCAGCAGTGGTTCCGTCGGCCACCGGGGGCTGTCGTCGACCGGCTCGCTGCGCCCCGCGGTGCCGGGCAGCTCGGTTGCCGGTGCGGTGAAGGCGGCGTTCCAGCAGTCCGGGCATTCGCCGTCCTGCGGGCCGTGGGCGCCATCGTCAGCGACGACTGCCCGGCACAGGCAGCCGCAGAGCGCCACGACGACGTACGAACCGGCCAACCCGAGGTCCACTGCATCCTGGCTATCCAGGCGATACGGCATTACGCCGCAGCGAACGCGGTGGCGAAGGGGTCGAAACACTCCAGGCGCGGTGATCAGCCCGTCTGCCGGAGCAGGCTCGGGAGTCCAGCCGTGCGTCATGGCCGCACCTCCGTAGCGGTGCGGGCTTGCCATTCCGGGTGACGGGCCGGTGCGCTGGCGGGCGCGGTCCGCAGCAGGGTGACGGCGGCCCGAAGATCGCACGTGGCTGACCAGGAGAGATAGCCGGTGGATGTCTCGCGGTCCGCGGCCGAAATGCCCGCGCTGATCACCAGGGTGTCGCGCGTGCCGTCGGGATGGACCCGCGTAGCCGCGAGAGCTGGCTCGCCGTCAACCTCTCCACCGACCGATTCCCAGCCAGGACCCTGAAGGAGATCGGCCAGCTCATCCAGCGTTTGGTCGCCGAGGTGGTCCCGGCCGACGCGGACCTGCTGGGCGTTGTGGTCTGGGTTTCGCGGTTGCTCCGGCCGGTCGCCGTGAACTTCGCGCAGCCGGGCAAGGATGGCGTGGACCCCCGCCGCCGCGGATGCGGGAGTGGCACGATCCGCGGCGGCGGGGAAATCAGGGAGGCGACGGGCGTCGGCTGCAAAGGGGACGATTCCGGTGCAGCAAGGTGATTCACTCGACACTGCGGTCACCTTCATCGAGCCGTTTGGCGTCCTTTTGGAGGTCCTCGCCGATATCGCACATCGCCATACCTAGCTCGCGCAGCTTGACCGCGAGTTCGGTGGACGACAGGGGAACATGCGTGATGCCGATGATCCGGCGCTGGAGGTTCGCCCCGAACTTGCGGGCTCGCGCTACCACCTTGGCGGTCGTGGAATCCAAGATGAGCCCTCCGAGTATCACGGGGTCGGTCTGGCAGCGACGGCCTTGACCGGCGCAAACGCGCGGTTGTGCACCGATTTGCACACGACGGCCTCGTTGGTGCACGCACGCACCAACCTGCCGCCGGACCGCTGACGCGGTGACCAGTAGAGTTCCGGAGGAGAGCCGCGGTCGAGGCATCGTCCGTACACCTCCGTCGGTGCGTGAATTTCGTTCGGTGCGCACCACTGTGCACCACGTGCACCAATCGCGCAATACAACGAATGGGTGCTGGTGTGTGCATCGCCAGGTCGACGGCTAGGCTTGGTGCATGGCGCGCACCAACACTGAGATCCCTGCGGCGACCAGCCGTCAGCGCACGCTTGCCGGTTTGCTTCGTACGGTCTTCGACCAAGCCAAGGCGCGCGACTCAAAGGTCACGATGCGGCAGCTCGCCACGCAGCTCGGCATACACCATTCGACCGTGTCTCGATGGCTCAGCGGCGAAGTGGTCCCCGACCCCGAACAGGTCTCAGCGTTTCTGGCGTGCCTCGGCGTGGTGGGCGACGAACGGGAAAAGATCATGCGCCTCGCACGCGGCCAGGCCAGTGCGGACACATGGGTCACAACAGGGCCGCCGGGAATTAATGATCAGCAGACCGCCGCAGTGGAATTGCAGAGCCAAGCGACGGCGATGATCGAATGGCAACCACTGGTCGTCTGCAGACTGCTCCAAACGGAGGCGTACGCCCGATGGGTCATCAGTAACAAGTATCAGAAGAAGATTTCCCGAGCCGAGCTTGAACACCGCGTCGCGCTCCGCATGGGTCTTCAGCACGCGGTACTGCGAGATGACGATAACGACGCGCTGCCTTTCTTGGCTATCCTCGGAATACCTGCGATCCGTGGCCGTATCGGCGCAAGCAGCGCTGACGGCCCCAACGCGATCATGCTCCCGCAGCTCAAGCACCTGGCAAGGGTTTGCCGTGACCGCAGCAACATCAAAGTACGACTAGTCGAGGTCGAAGGTGACTGGCACGGCGGTTTGCTCGGTTCATTCGTCGTGTACGAATTTGCACCACCGATGCCATCCATTGTTTGCCTGGAGCACCATCGCACAGCCTCGTTCGTCGACGACAGCACAGACGTCAAGGCGTACCACGACCTTCGGGATGAACTCCTCGCTCTGGCGTACGAAGAGGATGAGAGCCTGGCACTGATCGAGGCCGAGATTGAAAAGAGGGAGAAGACCCGTAGTGAATGACAGCTGCGACATTCCGCCGTGGATTACCTCTAGCTACACTGGCGAGCAGGGCAACTGCGTAGAGGTGCAGCTGCCGCAGGTCGCGGGGGTCCACGACTCCGTCGTGGGTATCCGCGACACGAAGAACCGTCGGGCCGGCGCACTGTACGCGCAAGTCGATACGTGGCGTGCGTTGCTTGCCCAGCTCGCTGACCGCCTCCGGGGGATGGCTCGCGCGATCGCAGCTGCGTCACCACCTCGCCCAACGACAGCACGCGCGTTCCACGCCGCTGCGGTAAGCGGGCAGCCAATCGACGACAAGGCACATATCCGGCACGCGCTCGACGTCTCCAAGGCCGAGTGGATCCGCGCCGAACCCAAGGGCGTACAGCTCGACGACTGCCTCGAGTATGCGTTTCTCGAACACTCCGAGGGCCGGAACTCCACCACCTACGTCGTGATGCGCCTGTCGTCAGCGCCAGATGGCCTAGTTCTCGTCTTCACGTTGTCGGAGTGGGATGCATTCGGCAAGGGGGTTATCGACGGCGAGTTCGACGTGCCCGAACACGTTCCGAGCGCCTGTTGATACACCGTTGCGATTGTGGTGTCACCATTTCCAGCCGAGGCGCCGGACGCACAGCGTCGGCCGGGCGATGGGCTGCCACACGAGGATGTCGCCGGTGATGTCGCGCTGGTGGGTCGTGCCGGTGACCTTGACGCCGATGTAGCCACCGCCTTGGAGGCTCGGCGGGTCGTCGGTGATGGTGAGGCTGGTGGGCGGGGCGACGGCGACGAGTAGCTGCCCGCCGAGAATGCTCGACGATTCTGGACAGGCCAGCTGTCCGGCGGCCTTGGCGTCGTCGTGGTTGAGCGCGTCGACGAACTGCTGAACAAGCTTCTTCGCCTCGGCCAGCTGTTCGGGGCTGCCCATGCGGATGGTGGTTTTTGCTGCGGCGGTGGTGGTCGGTTCGCTGGTGCTTGCGGGTGGTAGGACGGCGGCGGCGCGGGGTTCGTCGTGGTGCAGGAAGAAGCCGGGCGCGGCGAAGCCGGTGATCGCGAGGGTGGCAGCGAGCGCGCCAGTGACGGCGATGGCGACTCGCCGGCCCACTGATTTCCGTGGCGGTGGAGGTGGAGCGGAGCCAGGGAAGTTCAGCGGCTGGTAGGGCTGCTGGTCTGGCCAGGTCGGCGGGCCTGGCTGCTGGTTCGGATGCGTCATCGCGGCGTCCCCCATCACGATCAAATGCTGAGTTTGGTTGACAAACAGTCGTCGCAGCATACCCTGAAGGGGCGAATGTCAACCAAACTCAGCATTCGCGTATCCCATGCGGGCGTGACCTGGGGAGAGGCCGTTCGCGTGGGCGACCTCGGGGGAGTCCGCCGTGCGCTTGATGCTGCCGTTTTTCTGCGCCTTCGCCGCGCTGACGCTGGCCGGTTGCGCCGTGCCCGCGCCGCCGCCGTCGGCGCCGTCGAGTGCGCCGCCGATACAGCCTGCATCACCCGTTCCGGACGCGAGCGGCGTGCCGTTCGCCGAGGGAGTGGAGCATCCCGCGGCGACCGCGGCGAGGGAGTGGGCGCGGCGGTGGTGCGGATGGTCGTGGCGGGATCCGTTCGGGGCGCGTGAGGCTCGGGCCCGGGAGCTGATGACCGCGGCGGCCGGCCGGGCGCTGGTGGGTACCGCGGCCGACACGTGGCAGCGCGACGTCGTCGGCGCTCACGAGTCCGCGACGTGCTCGAGTCCGTCGGTGTGGCTGACCGACGGTCCGCGCGGCGACACCCGCGTGTACGTCGCGATCACCGCGCAGCGGACCGTGGTCTCCGACGACGGGCTCGTGTCGAGTCCGTTCCGCGACGACCGGCGGATGAGCCTGGTCGACGGCCGGTGGCTGGTCGACGTGGCCGTGGCGGGCGGGTGAGCGGATGGGACGCGTCCTCACCGCGATCGCCGCTGTCGTGGTCATCGTCGTCGCGGCCGCCGCGCTGGTCACCGTCGTGTTCACCAGCTCGTCGGCGGGGTCCGGCTGCGACGGCGGCCACGCGGTCAAGCACCTGACCGGCTCCGAGCTGGATATCGAGCAGCTGGGGATCGTGCAGGTGATCCTCGCCGCGGTCCACCAGCGTCAGCTGCCGGACCGGGCCGCGGTGATCGCGGTGGAGACCGGGCTGGTCGAGTCCGGGTTGCGCAACCTCGACCATGGCGACCGCGATTCCCTCGGGGTCTTCCAGCAGCGTCCGTCGCAGGGCTGGGGCACCCGGGAGCAGGTCATGGACCCGGTCTACGCGACCGGGCGGTTCCTCGATGCGCTCGTAGCGCTGCCCGGCTGGGAGTCGATGCCGCCGGGCGCGGCCGCGCAGGCGGTCCAGCGGTCGGCGTTCCCACAGCGCTACGCGCAGCGGGAGGCGGAGGCCGGCCAGATCGTCGCCGGGGTGCAGGGTCAGCTCGGCGGGCTGTCGGACCCGTGCGTCCCGCCGCACGAGGTCGACGCCTCGTCCGCGGTGCAGCGGGCGTTGGCGCAGCTGGGGATGCCCTACTGCTGGGGCGGCGGGACGACAGACGGCCCGACGCCGGGTGACGGGTCCTCGCCGCCGCCGTGCGGGCCGAACTCCCCGGGTTTCGACTGCTCGGGGCTGATGCTCTACGCGTTCGCCCCGAGCGTCACGCTGCCGCGGACCAGCCGCGAGCAGTACCAGGCCCCGGGCGGCACCCACGTGCCGCTGGTCGACGCCGCGCCCGGCGACATGCTGTTTTGGGCCCGCAGCACCGACGATCCGACCTCGATCCATCACGTCGCGCTCGTCGTGGCGCCCGGTCAGCTGGTCGAGGCCCCCGAGGACGGCAAGACCGTGCAGCAGCGGGCCTACAGCCTCGACAGCGCGGGGCTGATGCCCTCGGCCGTGCGGATGAGCCGATGACCGCGCCGAGCGCCCGGCCGCTGATTCAGGCTGCATCAGCGGCGGTGATGCAGCCTGAATCAGCCGCGCCGCGGCAGCTGGTCGTGGCCGGAGCGTCCGGCAACGTCGGCACGTCCGCGGTGGCGCGGATGCTCGACGCCCTCGACGCAGGCATGTGGCGCACCGACACGGTCGGCCCGCTGCCCGAACCCGACGTCCTGGTGACCGGGGTGTCGCTGCAGGCGATGGAACGCGCCCGGTTCGCGCTGGTGCTGCTGGCCCGCCTGGGGATCCGGCCTGTGCTGGTGGTCGTCGACGACGGCCACGGCCGCCCACCCGCGGACTCGCGGGCCCTGCTGACTTTCCTCCGGCCGCTGGCCCGCGCGGTCCAGCGGATGCCGTACGTGCGCGCGTGGCGGGCGTGCACCAGTCCCGGAGGTCTCACCCCGCCGTCCGGCCCGGCCCTGCAGGCGGTGAACCGGCTGCGCGCCGAGTTCGGCCTGGCTCCGGTGCCTTCACCGAAGAGGACACGCTGAGATGCGGCTGACACAGTTCGATGACCCGTTCTCGCCCGATCCGACGACGACGCAGTCGCCGTTTTCCGTGCCGGACCCGCCGCCGAAGGCGCCGCCGGGCCTGGAGGCCTTCGGGGATTTCGTGGTCAGTTCGCTGAAGTACTTCGGGATCATCGCCATCGTTGCCGGGTTCGCGCTGATCGCGATCATGATGGCGCTCGGCCGCCGCAACCGTTCCGAGTGGGCTGCGCAAGGCGTGCTTGGCCTGCCGTACGTCATCGGCGCGGTGCTGATTGTGGTCGGTGCCGGCGGGATCGTCCAAGGTCTGCTGACCGGGTGGCGGTGAGCTGATGTCGTGGAACGACACCGCCCCGCGTCGCCGCTGGCCCTTCGTGCTGGGCGGCGTACTCGTGCTGCTGGCGGGCCTGCTGGTCGCTTCGGTGGTCTATGCCGGGCAGCACGACGACCCGCCGCCGGGCGCGGCGGCTCAGGACGCTCCCGCCGAGCCGGAGCGGCTCTCGTGGGGTTCGATCAGCTGGGTTTCGCTCAACGGCACGCAGGTCCCGCTGTCGGCTGAGCACGGTCCCCGCGACAACAGCGGCGGGCTGGCGTCCGGGTTTACCCATGATCCGCAGGGCGCGGTGCTGGCGGCGGTGAACATCGCCACCCGCACCAGCGGCCTGGCCGGAGGGGAGGACGTGTTCGGCCCGACCATCGCCCGGCAGACCACCGGGGAGGTCGAGCAGTACCTGGCCGCCACCCAGCAGACCTACCGCGAAGCGCTCGGCCGCGGCGGCGCGACGGCGCCGGTGGTGATCGGCTACCGGCTCGCCGGGCCGAACACCGCCGACGACGTGCGGATCGACATCGTCGGGCGCCTGACCAACAGCAGCAACCCGCGGCTGCGGGCGCTGATCACCGGGACGTTGCGGGTCCGCTGGATCGGCGGTGACTGGCGGCTGGTCGTGCCCACCGGCGCGGGCCGGCAGGTCAAGGCGGTCCCGCCTGGGTTCACCCCGATGCCGGGCCAGCGGCTCGCGCTGGTCGGCTGAGGACAGGGGAGGCGGAGGTCGATGTGCTCGATCTGGGCGAACCTGTTGTCCCAAGGCGCCTGCCAGGTCGTCGAGTGGACCGGTGACCTGGTCGCCGACGGCGCCAAGAGCGTCGCGGGCTCGGCGCTGCAGGGCGCCGCGGACTCGGCGGGCCAGTCGGCGGGCCAGCTGATCACCGTCAGCCTCGGCTGGTGGACTTTCCAGTCCTCAGTGGACTTCGGGTCCCCGGCGATCCGGCTGATCCAGCAGTACACGATGCCACTGTCGGTGATCATGCTGATGGCGGGGGTGATCCTCGCGGCAGCGAGGACGGCGCTGGTGCGCCGCAGCGAGCCGCTGACGAATCTGGCAGTCAACCTCTTGGTCTTCTTGGTGCTGACCACCGCCGGGGCCGGGTTGCTCGGCGCGTTGCAGGCCGGAGGCGATGCGTTCAGCGCGTGGATCATCGCCGAGGCGGGCGCGAATTTCGGTGAGCGGTTCGCCCAGGCGGCCACGTCCAGCTACTCCGGCGCGTTCGGGGTCATCCTGATTTCGTTGCTGTGCATCGTGATCTCGTTCGTGCAGTGGGTACTGATGCTGTTCCGCAACGCGGCGCTGGTGCTGCTCGCCGGGAGCATGGGGTTCGCGGCGGCGGCCTCGACGGTGCAGGGCCGGACGGATTCGGCGAAGCGGGTGGTGACCTGGGCGGTCTCGATTCTGCTGTACAAGCCGATCGGGGCGCTGATCTACGCGGCCGGGTTCACCACGATCTCCGAAGGCGGGTCCCTGCTGGTCATGCTGCAGGGAGTGGTGATCCTGCTGATGGCGATCATCGCGCTGCCGTTGCTGGTCCGGCTGTTTTCCTGGACGTCGGCGGCGATGCCCTCGGGTGGCGGTGGCGGGATCGCCGCGGCCGCCGGGATCGCCGGGATGGTGCTGGCCCGCCGGCCGGGTGGCCGCGGCGCCAGCAACGCCTCGGGCCCGGGGGAGGACGGCGGCGAGACCGATCCGGGCGAGATCGCCACGACGGCGGGGCAGGAAGTCCTCGACCACACACAGGCCATGGACACCGGCGGGCCCGGCACGGGCGGCGGCCGGGACACCCCGGTGAACGCCTCCGACCCCGCGGATGCGGCCGACCCGGGCGGCAGCAGCAGCACCGGCGGGACCGGCGAGGGCGCCACGGGCATGACCCAGCAGCTTCCGCTGTCGGGCGAGGGCGAGAACTCCGCGAGCGGCGCCGCGGCCGCGGCGGCAACCGGCGGTGCGGCCGGAGGCGCGGACTCGCCGACCTCGAGTGGCGCTGGGCTGCCAGGGGCAGAGCAGACCGGCGCGGCGTCGACCGTCTACGACACCGCCCAGGACGCGACGGCCGCGGCCACTGTGCCGCCGGAGCCCACGAGCCGGGACGAGCCGTCATGACGACCGCGACCGCGGCGGCCGATACAGGCTGCATCACCCACGGGGGCACGACATGAGGACCTACGGGGCCTGGCGCAGGCGCAGAGGTTTCGAAGCGCTGGGGCTGCCGGCCGCGCATCTGGCGTGGCTGCTGAGCGCGATCTGCGTTCCGATGGTCATCGCGCTGGTCGACGCCGCCGCCGGGGCCTGGGCGATGATCCCCGGTGTCGTGGTCGTGGCCGCGGTGCTGGTGCGGTCGGACCGGACACCGTGGGTGGTGCTGCTGGCCCGCCGCTGGATCTGGCACCGCGCGTACCGGCGGGGGATGACCTCGTACCGATCCGAGCTGGTGACCCGCGTGGCCGGGGCGCCGTACCTGCCAGGTCCGCTGGCGCCGCTGGAACTGCTCGCGGTCCGCCAGGTCACCGGCGACCGGGCTGGCTGGATCTGGGACCGGCGCGGCGGATTTCTGACCACGCAGGTCCGGCTCGGCTCGACCGGCACCCTGCTGGCGGACGAGGCGTCCGCGGACAGCTGGGTCGCGGCACTGGGTGCGTGGCAAGCCGGGCTCGGGCACGTGCCGGGCGTCCGGTCGGTGGCGATCGTGGTGGACACCGGCCCGTCGTCGGTGTCGCGGGTGCGCGATTACGTCGCCGAACATGCTGTCGACGACGCTCCTGATCTCGCACGTCGCCTGATGGCCGACGTGCTCGCAAACCTGCCCGCGCAGACCGCGGAGATGCACGTCTGGGCGGCGGTGACGCTGGATCCGCGGAAGCTGCCGACCCGGCCGACCACGATGGCCGAAGCGACCGCCGAGGCGTCGGTGACCCTGACCGGCATCGTCGACGGCCTCAACTCGGGCGGGGTCCGGGTGCTCGGCCGCGCCACGCCCGCCTGGACAGCTGCCCGGATGCGGGCGGCGTTCGATCCGGACACCCGCGGTCAGGTCGACCGGGACCAGGCGGGCGAAGCGGAAGTGGGCTGGCAGCAGGCCGGGCCGCAGGCCGCCACCGAGCACTGGGATCACCTGCAGCACGATTCGGGCTGGTCGGTGACCTACGCGTTGCGGGAACTGCCCGCGTCCCGGGTTCGGCACGACGTCCTGCGCAGGCTGATGGCCCCGGGTGCGTGGCCGCGGCGCGTCGCGCTGCTCTACCGCCCGTACCCGGCGGCGCTGGCCGCGGCGGTGGTGGATGCCGAGCTGCAGGCCGCGACGGTGCGCCAGACCGCCGCGCGCAAGGCCCGGCGGGACTTCTCCGTGCGGGAACAGGTCGATGCGGCGCTGGCCACCGCGACGGCGGTGGAGCAGACACGCGGCGCTGGGCTGGGCGAGCCGGGCATCCTGGTGACGGTCACAGCCGGGGACAAGGCCGACCTGCCGGCGGCGTGCGCGGATCTGGAGAGCCGCGCACGGGGCGCGCGGTTGCGGCTGCAGCGGATGTACGGCGCGCAGCTGCTGGGGTTCGCCGCGACGCTCGGCGTCGGCGTCGACCCGTACGAGCTGGCCAGCCGGACACCGGGGCGGTCGAAGTGAACGGCGGCGTCACCTCAACGAGCAGCGCGGCGATCCAGCCTGCATCACCGGCCGGGGAGCCAACACCGGGCGCAGGCGCGGCCGCGGAGCTGGCGGCCGAGCAGGCCGGCGCGCTCCGGGCAGCGGGCTCCGGCTTGCCCGCGGAGTGGATCACCGCGCGGGACAAGCCGATCCCGCCCGCGCTGGGCTGGCGGATCCGCGGGGCCGGGCGCTCGCCCCTCGCGCCGAAGCTGCCGCGCTGGGTCGGCACGACCGCGCAGCTGGCCGGCCTCTACCCGTTCGTGCTCTCGGCGGGCACGCCGGATTTCGGCGTGCCCATCGGCGTCCACCAGATCACGCGGGAACCGGTGTGCCTGGACGTCGGCGAGTACCTGCGGCGCGGGCTGGTGACCAACACCGCGACCTACCTGACCGGCGAGCCAGGCACCGGCAAGAGCACCATCGGCAGGCGCCTGATGTGGGGGTTGTCGCTTTTCGGCGTCGGGGTCATGGTCCCGGCCGACCTGAAAGGCGAGCATCGGCTGCTGGTCGAAGGCCTCGGCGGGACCTGCGTCACCCTGGGCCGGGGCCTGCATCGGATCAACCTGCTCGACAGCGGCCCGCTCGGCGGCGTGCTGGAGGAGGTGCCGGCGGCCGAACGCGCGCGGCTGCGGCAGGAGATCCAGACTCGCGCGCTGACCCTCACCGAGGGCGCCTTGACGATCAGCTCCGGTCGGCCGCTCAACGACACCGAACGGCTCGGCCTGGCCCTGGCCTACGAGCTGTTCTTCCGGCGGCGGCCGAAGGACACCCCGACTCTGGCGGACCTGCTGCGGATCTTGCAGGAAGCACCCGAGGAGATCCAGGCGCCGCTGCACGCGGCCGACACCGACGAGTCGAAGCGGATGCTGCGGCCGCTGCTGGTGCGGCTGCAGCTGATCCTGCGCGGGCCGCTGGCCGGGTTGTTCGAGGGCCAGAGCAGTTTCACGATCGATCCGCGCACCCCAGGCGCCTGCCTGGATCTGTCTCGCCTGGTGGCGGGCGCCGACGACGCCGCGGTGGCGATCGCGATGCTGGCCGCCTGGGGCTGGTCCTCGGCGCTGATCGACGCCGGCCAGGTCACCGGCCGCCGCCGCACCTGGATCCAGTTTTTCGATGAGTTCTGGAGAGTCCTGCGCGCGGGCTCGGGCATGGTGGAGATCGGCGACCAGGCCGGGCGCATCGGACGCCAACGCGGCGTGCAGGCGGTATTGGCCTCGCACGCCGTGGCCGACTTCCTCGCGCTCAAAAGCGAGGAGGACAAGGCGAAGGCGGCCGGGATCATCGCGCGATGCTCGACGGTGATCGTCGCCGCGCAGCCCCAGTCCGAACTGGACGATCTCGCGCGGATCGTGCCGTTGACCCAGCCGGAGATGGCGCTGATCCGCTCCTGGGCCGCGCCGCCAACCTGGAACGGCGAGAGCCAGCACCCGGGCCGCGGCAAGTACATGCTCAAGCAGCGCGAACGGATCGGGATGCCGATCCGGATGCTGCTGGCGGGCTCGGAGCGCCCGTACCACGACACGGATCAGGCCTGGCGATGAGCACCACGCCGCCGGGACCGCGAGACGACGCGCTGATCGGCTGGTTGTGTATCGGCGCGGTCCTGGCCGTCGAGGTGGCCGCGGGGTTGCTGTGGGTCGCCCAGGGCGTGGTCACGCTGGTGACGGGCGACGGCTGGTCCCCGCCGGCGTTCCGGTGGGGGATCGGCCCGATCCGGGACGTCGCCGCCGCGCATCCGGACACACCGCGGGTTGCGGTGCTGATCGTGTTCGGCGTGCTGCTGCTCGCGGCCGCCGCCGGGGTGATGCAGGCGGCATCGCTGATCCGGCGCACGATCCAGCGGCGCCGTCGCCTCGCCGAGGCCGTCGCGGTGAACCGGCGCGCCGACGTCACGGAAATGACCGCCGGTGCTCGGGCCATCGAGAACGCGCGGCTGCATCCGGGCCTGACGCCGCCGCCGGGCAGCCGCCCGGACGTGCGGGACGTGCTCGGCATGGTGCTTCCCGCGGGGCCGGAGATCTTCTCCGGGTGGGAGGACGTCGAGATCGCGTGGATGGCGCCGCGGTCGGGGAAGACGACTGCCCGCGCGATTCCGCGGTTGCTGGGCGCCCCCGGGGCGGTGGTGGGCACCGCGAACCGCCCGGACCTGTACCGGGGGACCTGGCGCTACCGGGCGGGCCTGGGCCGGGTGTGGCGGTTCGACCCGCAGCAGATCACCCGCGCGCGGCAGAAGTTCTGGTGGAACCCGCTGCGGCTGGTCACCGACGACGGGTCGGCGCGGCAGCTGGCCGCGCAGTTCGTGCAGGCGATCAGGCCCAACGGCGGTGACACGTTCTGGGCCGACAGCGCCGCAGATCTGCTGTCGGCGATGTTCCTGGCCGCGTCGCTGAGCGGTGCGTCGATGCGCGAGGTGTGGCGTTGGCTCAACGCCTCGACCGACGACCGGCCGGTTCAGCTGCTGGATGACCACGGGCTCGGCCCGGTCGCCGAGAGCCTGCGCAACACCGTGTTCCTGCACCAGGAGACCCGGGATTCGGTCTATCAGACAGCCCGGACGGGGGCGAGCTGCCTGCGCAATCCGCGGGTGCTGAAGTGGGTGACTCCGCAGCCGGGGCTTCCGGAGTTCTCGATGATCGACTTCGTGCGGTCGACCGACACGATGTATCTGATGTCCAAGGACACCGCGGGCGCGGCCGCGCCGCTGCTGGCGGGGTTCATGGACCAGTTGTTCGACACGGCCCAGGAGGAATCCGAGCGGCACGGCGGCCGGCTGCCGGTTCCGCTCACCGCGGTGCTGGACGAGGTCGGGAACATCTGCCCATGGGACCGCCTCGCCAAGGTCGTGTCCTTTTCCGGGGGGCTGGGCATCTCGATCAGCGCCATCCTGCAGTCCTGGGCCCAGGGCGTGAAGGTGTGGGGCGAGGTCGGGATGGAGATGCTGTTCGGGGCCTGCACGGTCAAGGTGTTCGGCGCGGGCATCGATGACGACAAGCTGCTGGCGCGCATCTCGCAGGCCGTGGGCAAGGCCGACGTCGTCCGGATCTCCACGACCCACGGGAAGGGTGGCCGGTCGGACACCACCAGCGCCGAGTTGCGTGATGTGCTGCCGCCGGACTCGGTGCGGGCGATGGAGAAGAACACGGCGCTGGTTCTGGCGACCGGCCGGCGGCCGGTGATGGTCCGGCTGGTGCCGTGGTACGAGACGTCCTACCGTGACGTCGTCGAGCAGTCGATCGCGGAGGCCGACCGCGAGCTGGCCGCGTTGCTGGGCCAGGCGGTGCCGTGATGCAGGCTGGATCGGGCAAGAAGCCGCCACCCCCGAAGTGGGAACCGGCCGATCTGCTGGCGTGGCTGGAGACCACGCTGTTCCCGGTGTACCTGCGGCCGCTCGGCCGTCCGGGAATGCGCTGGTGCAGCCGCTGGTGGGCGCACGCGGAAGCGTGGGCCCGCTTCGCCGCGTGCCATCGCGCGTGGCAGGAGCTGGCCGCGCAGCCCGGCATCGGGCTGTCGGTGTGGCATCGCGATCATCTGGACCCGATGCTCACCGCGCTGCTCGGCGAGAACGGCCCGTTCGCCGCGTGCACGCCGCGCTCGCACACCGACCCGACGCGGGCCCGGCACGTCCAGCCGACCCGGTACGACGTCGAGGAGATCCCGCAGGAGAACCCGAAGCCGCCCTGATGCAGGCTGTATCAGGGCGTGCGGGAACGTCCCTCCGCGGATTTGCGCAGTATGGCCGGATTCCTTTGCGGCAGCGTCGGAGCCGGGCTCGGTGTTCGGCAGTGATGCAGCGATGGGCCGCCGGAGTAACTCCGGCGGCCCATCGCTTCTCACCTCATGCGGTCGCAGGCGGCATTCCCCCGAAAGTAAATAAAAAGGGAAACTGCTGCACGCCTTGGATTCCGCCCTTGGGGATGTCTGGCCCGAGGTCAGTGACTTTAACGACCCCACGAGGAAGTATCCTTATCGGGGCCATTCGGCCGTCTACGCCGACCGTGTTGTGGTCGGGCTAGCGGACCGGCGCGCCGTGGGTTTTGCCGGGTGCTGTTTGCATGGCGGCGTACAGCTCCCGGGTGAACTCCGGCGTCGAGGTGTAGACATCGGGCGTCGCGCCGCAGATCGGGCTGCCACCGCGGCTGGTGATCCCCGCGTCGTAGTAGACGCCATTGATCTTGAGCACCGCCGCGCCGCCGGAGTCGCCGTTGCAGTTGCCTTTGGCACCCTGCGGGTTGTCCAGACAGATGTCCCGCGTGGTGATCCCCGCGTCCACGCACTTGCTGGCGGGGACGACCCTGCGCTGCAGCTCCCGGATCTGGGTCGGCAGCTCGCCGGCGAAGACCGGCTCGGTCCCGCCCCAGCCGAGGCTGTAGACGACATCTCCGGGACGGGCCTTGCGCGGCGCGATCGGCAGGGCGTAGCTGTCCAGGTACTGATCGGTCTTCAGGAGCGCGATGTCGTCGCTCTCCGGGCTGTTGCCCCAGGCCCAACCGGGGTGGACCCACGCGACCGACGCCGTGGTGACGACACCGCCGCTGGTCCGGTCGGGGGAGCCGACCCGGACGCTGAACTGCTTGTCGGCGGTCGGGATGGCCGCGGCCGTCGCGTCCAGCCCGTAGAATTTCATCAGCCGCGCCTTGGCGTCGGCGCTGAATCCGGCCGGCACGTCGGTGACGCAGTGTGCGGCGATGCGGACGTAGCGGCCGTTGGTCTGCGCGGCGGTACAGGTGAAGCGGTTCTCGACCCCGTGCTTGGGGGCGCTGTAGGTGACCGCAGCGAACGCACCCGGCGGGTACGCCTGGGTTGGTGCGTGGCCGCCGACGATGTTCGTCTGCATCCCGCCGTCCGACGTGTCCGCCGTCGCGGCCCACGCCGTGGCCAGGCCGAAGGCGAGTGCGGTGGTGGCGACTGCCGACGCTAATACGCCGACCCGTCTGCTCAAACGATGCAAGGAATCCGTTCCTTTGAATAGTTCATTATTGTTAGTCCGCCGCCCTTCGGGCAGCGAATTTCACGTCCCACGGGGATGGGATTAACCGAAACCGGCATGACTCAGACATTGAGGTGCCGCAACAGCGGATCCCACCCCTGCCAGTTCGGCCTGAATTCCGGCCGTTCACTGCACAAGGAAGGACGAGGCAGTAACCTACACAGCGGCTTACGTTTCCGTCAAATGTGAGTTTTTATACGCATGTGAGTTTATATACGCATGCCGGGATAGCGGTTCTTCTTCAGCGTCACAATCGCTCCGATTCGGACGCTTGCACCCGGCCGTGACTGATACTCAGCACGCGAGCGCCGCCTTAGCCCCTCCCTGCCCGGGGCCATCGACAAGTCCGAGCACGGCAAGCCTGCTCGCGGCGTGCGACCAGTCCAGGAGAGGCGCCGCACACGCCGCGACGATCCGGCCCGATGGCAGTCTCCGCCGCTCGCCGATGGTCGGCGGGGCGCTGGGGGGCTGAGGGCTGGGGACCGGACCACACGGCCGGAAGACACCAGGACAACAACCGGGCGGCAAGTGTCGAACTATTCGACATGTCGAGTGGTTCGACGTAGAGTGCTGGCATGACGACACCGCCGTCCGCGGAAACCGCCGCTGTCGCGCAGGCAGCCGCCGCCGATGCGGCCTGCACGTCCCTGCAGGCCTGGGCCCGGCACCGGGATCAGCTGCCGCAGCTGCGTGCCGAGCTAGTCGCGTTGGCTTGGCAGGCGGGCAACCGCAACGTCGCTGCGCTCGCCCGCGACGCCGACGTCTCCCGTGACACGATCTACGCCGACCTGCGCGCCCACGGCATCGACGCCGCCGACCAGGCCGCCCGCCGCACCGCCGCCACCCCGCGCTACCAGCCGCTGACCGCCGACGCGATCGCCGGACTGGGCAAGCTGGTCGAGGCCCGGATCATCTCGGCGATGCTGACCGACCGGCCGCAGCCGGAAGCGGCGATCGCGTGGCAGGCGGGCATCATCCTGAGCCGCATCGAAGCCATGCTGGGCACGCCCGCTGGCACCATGACCGATCTCACCGGCACCGAGACGGTGAACTCCCGGGCCGATCAGCTGCAGGACCTGATCGACCGCGCCACCATGATCGTCGAAGACGCCCGCAAAGTGCTGGCCGGCGAACTCACCCACGACCAGGTCGCCGCCCGCGCCGTCGACGACCAGGTGAACACCCTCGGCGGCGCGCTCGAGCCCGTCGTCATGGACGCCACTCTGCGCCTGGTCGTGCCGAACGAGGACGTCCCCCAGCCGATCGCGATCACGCTCGCCTACCGCGACGGGAAGCTCATTGAGGTGGACAGCGAGTCCCCGCTGGTCGACGGGCAGCTCGACCGGACCGCCCACCTGGCCATCCACCACGCGTTCGACATCATCACCCGCGCGCTGCGCCCTGTGCTGGCCGACCGCGCCTATTTCACCAGCGACGAAGGCCGCGGAGAAGCGGATTGACTGTGGCCGGGCAGCCGGTGCTGCCCTATCCGCACGCGCGCAACGACTGCGCCGGCTGCCGCGAGCAGGACGCCGACGTCGAACTGCTCGACCACGACGGCCGGCCGCGCCGGGTGCCGCACGAGCTGTGCCATCGCTGCCTCGGGCTGCTGGTGGCCTCGCTCGCGCTCACCGAGTCCGGCCAGCACCTCGACCAGCCGGTGACCCTGCGCTTCCGACCTGCCCGCGGCCGCCGTATCTGACAGCGTCTCCACCCACCCGACTTCCGGCTCCTCGACCTCGACGGGGCGACCTTCGCCGAATACCTGCGTCTCCGGCTGCAGCCTCGGAACACCGGCGACGGCGCCCTCTACCCGAGCCTCGCGGCCGTCGGCCCGGTCAGGGACGGGGTGATGCAGGCTGGATCAGGCAGCTGGGAGGAATCCGTGCTCGAGTTCGAGCGGTTCTGGGGCGCCGCTGCGGACGTGGTGGGCGCAGGCAGCGACGCGGCGGGCGAGCCGATCCACCATCATCTCGGCGAGTTGCTCCGGTTCGACGAACCGCTGCTCTCCGATCTCGCCGTCGACGTAGCGGATGGCTGCCATCTGCTCGGGAGTGAGGACGCCGCCGTAGTACAGGAAGGCCAGCATGGGGGCGTGGTCGTCGCCTTCGGGCACCGAGTCGGTGCCGAGGAGCCGGCCGACGGTGATGTCGAGGCCGAGTTCTTCGGCGACCTCGCGCCTGGCGGTCTGTCTTGGAGACTCGCCGTGCCGGGCTTCGGTCACGCCGCCGGGGATGTCCCACTTGGTGCGGCCGGTCGGTTTCACGACGAGGACGCGTTCGTGGGCGGGGGTGTCGAAGAACAGCACCCCGGCGGACGGGATAGCCATCGGGTACTGCTCGAAGAACTGCAGCTGTGTCGCGGTGGGCGTCGTCACGCAGAGGAGGCTATCCCGCCCCGGAGATTACGTTACGCGTATGTCCTGGTCACGGGTTGTGGCCGTGGCCGGTGGGCGTCGCTCGTGCCGGTAGCGGTTCCCGCAGCGGCCGCAGGTGGTGCCGTTCAGCCGGGTGCCGCAGCGGCAGACCCATCCGACATGCTGGTGGGGGTTGCCTGCGACGAGTGCGTGGGGCGGGACGTCGTGGTCGACGACGGTGTGCGCGGCGACCATGGCGTGTTCGCCGATGTGGACGCCGGGCAGCAGCACGGCGGCGGCGCCGATGGTGGCGCCGCGGCCGACGGTCACGGGTTGCGGCGTCCAGTCGGCGGTGGTCTGGGGCAGCCCTGCCGGGGTGACGGCGCGGGGCGTGCGGTCCTCGATGATGAGGACGCCGGGGCAGAGCAGGACTTCGTCGTGGATGGTGGCGCCGAAGACCTGCGCGGTGTTCTGGATTTTGACGCGGTCGCCGACCCGGGTGCCGGGGCCGAGGTGGACGGCGGTGCCGAGCGTGCATTGGTTGCCGACCTGGACGCCGTCGGCGAGCTGGACGCGGCGCCAGATGCGGCTGCCGTCGCCGACCCGGGCGCCGGTTCCGAGTTCGGCGCTCGGGTGGATGAACGCGGCGGGCAGCTGTTCCGGCGCCGGCCGCGGCACGGGCACCTGGGTGATGGGGATCAGCGTCGTCGGGGTCGCAGCTGCGCCGTGCTCGATGAGGGCCAGGAGGTCGCCGACCTGGTGGACGTCGGCCATCGCGGTGTCGGGGATGGTGATGCCGTAGGCGGCCTCGATCGCGGCCGCGAGCCGAATGCGGTCCAGCGAGTCGAATCCGAGGGCGTCGAGTTCGGTTTGCGGGGTCAGGGTGTCGGCCTGGCCTGGGGTCGGGCGCAGGGCGGTGATGGTCTGGGTCAGCCGGGCGGGCAGCGTCATCGTGTGCTCCGTCCGGCGACGTCCAGCAGCAGTGGCAGGACTTCCTCGACGGGTGCGCTGGCTGCTAGCCGTTGTACGGCGGGGTCGGTGGCGACGTGGCGGATTGCGGCGCACAGCGCCGCGCTCAGCGGTCTGGCGGCGCCGCCGGGCAGGTGGCCGCCGGGCTGGCACACCAGCTCGGCCAGCGCGTTGCCGTGCCCTCCGATGAGCTGGGCCAGGTCGGGCGCGGGGATCGTCCGGCGCGGCGAGTACGGGTGTTCGGCCAGGGTTCCGGGGTGGTCGAGTTCGGTGCGGACGAGCGTGGCCACCCGGGGTGCGAGGAGGATCCCGCACCGGTACGTGGCGGTGGCCAGCAGCACCGTGGGGTCGGCGGTCCGGCCGACGAGCGGCAGGTGGTCGATGGTGTAGGGCCGGTACCCGACCCGGACGTCGGCCACCTGGGCGTGCCGGAGTCCGGTGTGGAGTTCACGGACGCCGTCGTGCAGGAGGGTGGCGATCTCGTCGACGCTGGGCCGCCGGGCCGGCTCGGGCCGGGTGCTCAGCCGGTTCGTCGCGCCGAGGTAGGTCTGTCCGTCGGCACGGGCGACCAGGTGCGCCCCGCAGGCGAAGCCGCGGTTGGGGGTGCGGATCGGTGCGGCCACCGGTTCCGGGACGTTCTCCAGCACCATGCTGACGCCACGTCCGGCGAGCACGGGAGGAGCATCCAACTCCAACGTGGGGGAGCGGCGCACGAGCGCCGGGGTGTGCACGCCGGTGGCGAGCACCACGTGGTCGGCGACGATCGGCTCGCCGTCGACGAGGTCGACCTGCCGCGCTGGTCCGGCGTCGACGATGCGGGCTGCATCACCGTCAACCCAGGTGATCCGGGGATGCGCGGCGACGGCGGCCGCGGCCGCGGCGGTGAGCGCCGCGGCGTCGATCCCGGCCTCCCCGGGTAGCCACAAGGCTTCAAACACCGCCTCCGACTGCAGCCCGGGGACGTCGCCGGGCGCATGCAGCTGGCCGGGCATCTGGGCGTCGGCGGCGGCCGCGGCGATGGCCGCCAGCTCGGCGCGGTCGGCCGGAACGCTGGCGGTCACCCACACGCCGGGGGTCAGTTCCGGCGCGGGGCGGCCGGCCAGGGCACCGAGCTGGTCGAGCCATGCTTCAAAGCCCGCGCGGGCGGCGACCCGCTCGGCCACTTCGACGGCTACCCGCTGCGGCGGATGCGCGGCCTCGACCTCGGAGAACACGGTCAGCATGGCCCCGGCCGCGCGGGTGGCCTGCCCCGCGTGCGCGCCGGTCCGTGGCCCGACCAGGGCCACCGGGATTCCGGTCTCCGCCAGTTCCAGCGCGCACGCCAGGCCGACGATGCCTGCGCCGATCACTGCCACGTCCGCGGTTCGTGTCCTGTCCACCTGCTCGCTCCCGTCGGTCGGGACGCGGGACCGGTGCCCCGAGTCGTGAGGTCGAGGAAACCGGTGAGCGGCAGGGTGCGGCAGGGGGTTGTGCCGGATCGGCAGGGTTGTGCCAACTTGGCACAACCCTGCCTCGCGAGTCGTCGAATGGCTACGCTGAGTGCGTTGCCCCTGGGAATCGAGGCGTCCAATGCCGCACCGATGGAGCACTGCCGACCAGGCCGCGCTGACCAGCGCGATCGATGCGGGCGACCATGCCTCGATCGTGCGGCTCGCCCGTATCCGCGCTGATCTCACCCAAACCGCGCTGGCGCGCCGGTTCGGATGCCATCCGAGCATGGTGAGCCGGATCGAAGGCAGGCAACGCGTCCTGCGCGACGCCAGCGAGCTGCGGCGCCTGGCCGGCCTGCTCGGGCTTCCCGCCGCCGCGTTCGGCCTGCAGGACCGGCCTGCCTCCCAGCAGTTTCCGCCGACTTCTCCTAGGGTGTGCAGCAGTCCAGCCGAGGAGAACGACATGCGGCGCCGCACATTCCTGGTGGCCACCGGCCTGCTTGGCTCCGGCGTGGCCGCGGGCAGCGCCGCCGGCGCCGAACCGGACCCCGCCGCGCTGCTGGCGCGCAACCTCGAGCCGGTTCTCCTCGGACCTGCCGCGGCGACCGGCCCGAGCACCGTGGCCGCGCTGCGCCGCCACCTGTCGGCGGCACGGGCTGCGTTCGACCGGGCCGACTACCTCTCGCTCGCCAGGGATCTGCCGCGGCTGGCCCGGACCACCGAAGCGACGCAGGCCGTTGCCGGTGGCGGTCACGACGTCGCCGCCCAGGTCTACACGCTGATCACCCGGGCCCTGATCAAGCTGCCCGCCAGCGGCCTGGAGTGGATCAGCGCAGACCGGGCTTCCCGTGCCGCCGCCCGCGCCGGAGACCCGCTGCTCTTGGCCGAAGCCGAGCGGATCAAGGCCTCGGTCTGCCGACGCGGAAAACAGCACGACACCGCCCAGAAACTCGTCCTGGCCGCCGTCGATCACCTCGACACCGGCCGCCGCGCCCACCCGCACCATCTCGCGTTGCACAGCGTGCTGATGTGCACCGCTGGCTACGGCGCCGCCCGCGCCGGAGACCGGGACCTGGCCCTCGACCTCCTTGCCGACGCCAGCCGAACCGCAGACCGCCTCGCCGACCACCACGCGCTGCACGGGCCGCTCACCGCCAACATCACCAGTCACCAGGTGTCCGCGCTGTACGTCCTGGGCGACCCCGCCGCTGCGCTCCACTACGCCCGCTCGGCAGGCCCCTTCACCGGTACCAGCACCGAGCGGCAGGGGCGGTACCTTGTCGATCTCGCCCTCGCGCACCACGCCCTCGACCGCCCCGGCCCCGCCTACAACGCGCTGCGGGAAGCCGAACTGCGCGCCCCGGGCGAAGTCCACACCCGCGCCACCGCACGGAGTCTCATCCGCTCCCTCCGCGAGAACCGCGGAACCAGCCTGCCCGGCATCGACCAGCTCGCCGCCAGGGCACACGTCGCGTAACGAGCCACGCCGGGGGGGGGGGGGGGGGGGGGGGGGGTGCGGCGCGGGGGGGGGGGGGGGTTAAATTCGCCCCCCCCCCCCACCCCCCCCCCACGACCGCGGACCGGCGGCAGCACGCTCACCTGGCCGACGCGGGCGCTTTGCCGAGTGCGGTGGGGAACCGCGCGACTGTGCCGAAGGCCCTCGCGGCCCAGGTGCCCTGAGGCTCAGCCGCGCTGGGAGCGGACCCCGAGGAGGACGTCCTCCCAGGACGGCACGATCGGGTGGTTCTTCTTGACCTTGGGCCGTGCCGGGTCGGTCGTGTCCTCGTCCGGGCCGGCCGGGACGCGGGGGATCTCGCGGGTGTCGTCGTCCGGGTCCGGCTCCGCCGACGGCAGCTCCGGCAGTTCCGGGGCCACCGAGTCCAGCGTCGGCTGGAACTCCGTTTCGCGCCTCGGTTCGAGGGCGCGGACCGTGCGGGGCGCGCGGTAGGCGTTCGGGTCGAGGAGGACTTCGGCGTTCTCGTCCAGCGCCGTCACCGTGCCGCCGTGCGCGCCCGGCGAGAACGCCCAGTGCGCGCGGTTGTCCGAGCGGCCCGCCTTCCACTGGAGCACGACGACCCAGCGGCCGTCGTCGCCCTTCCAGGAGTCCCAGGTCGCCTGCGAGTAGTCGTGCCCGCGGACGCCGAAGCTGTGCGCGACGACTTCGCCGAGCGTCTGCACGTCGGGGCCGTCCTCGCGGACGGGGTGCGCGGCCTGCGCGAGTTCCGCGGTGCGGGAACGCTCCAGCAGCACGGGGTAGGCGAAGCGCTCGACGCGCTGCACCGAGACGCCGGCGCTGCTCGCGACCTGCTCGACGGACTCGCCGGCACGGATTCGCGCCTGGATCTCGCGTGGCCGCATCTGGCTCTCCAACTCGATTTCGATCTGGCCGAGGCGGGTGATGTCACCCCGCGCCGCCGCGCGCAGACGCTCATCAGCCGGGAGCAGGAAGCGAGTACGGCTCGCCGGGTCTTCGAGCACGATGGACTTCCCGTCCTCGTGCAGTCCGACCACCCGCAGCGCCCGCATTGTTCTCGCCTCCCCGATCTTCTTCACCGTTGTGGGTGCCCACGTTAGAACGGCGCGTCGGCTTGACGTGCGAGGCGCGCCGAGTCCGCACCGAACTGTCCTCTGTTCATTTCGCGACCCGGACATCATCAACCAGCCAGGTCGGCGGCAATGGGGTGACACGCCGGATACGCAACGTCACGATCGAGTGGATCACGGCGACCGCTCACGCAGGCGGGAACCGGACCGTCACCACGAGCCCCCCGCGCCGCCCGGGCTGGGCCTCGGCATAACCGCCGTGAGCCTGCGCGACCGACCGCACGATCGACAACCCCAGTCCCGCGTTCCGCGAGTCCCCGGTCCGCTCCGACCCCACCCGGCGGAACGGCTCGAACAGTGTCGGCACCGCTTCCGGCGGCACCACGGGCCCCGAGTTGCGCACCTCCAGCGCCGGGTCGCCGCGCACCTCGACGTACACCCAGCCGCCCGAAGCGTTGTACGTGATCGCGTTGACCACCAGGTTCGTCACCAGCCGCTCCAGCAGCACCGGGTCGCCCGGGACCGTGCGCGGCCGCAGCCGGGTCTCGACCTTCACCCCCGCCGACGCCGCCTGCGCGGACGTCGCCCGGACCACCGTCGCCACCACTTCGTCCAGGCGGACCGGGACGCGGGACTGCAGGCCACGGTCGCTGCGGGCCAGCACCAGCAGGCCCTCGATCATCCGCTCGCTGCGCTCGTTGGTGTGCAGCAGGTGCGTGCCGAGTTTCCGCATCTCCGGCGGCACTTCCGGGCCGGCCAGTGCCACCTCGATCAGTGTCCGCTGCACCGCCAGCGGCGTCCGCAGCTCGTGGGACGCGTTCGCGACGAACCGTTTCTGGCTGTCGAACGACTCCGCCAGCCGGTCGAGCATGCCGTCGAACGTGTCCGCCAGCTCCTTCAGCTCGTCGGGCGGGCCGTCGAGGTTGATCCGCCGGTCGAGCTTGCCCGCCTCCAGCCGGCGGGCGGCCGAGGTGATGTCGTGCAGCGGCCGCAGCGCCCGGCCCGCCATCAGCCAGCCGAACAGCACCGCCAGCCCGGCCGTCGCGACCAGCGCGATCGCCGAGCCGACGACCAGCGTCGACAGCGTCGAGGAGCGGTACTCGTCCAGCGAGCCGGTGAGCAGCTGCGCCGTGGCGCCCGGCGAGCCGATGATCGTGTTGCCCTGGATGCCGTACACCGCGTCGGCCGAGCGGATCGCCATCGTCGCCGCCCGGTCCGGGTCCGGCAGGGCGCTCTGCACCAGCAGGTAGTTGATCACCACGAGGACCAGCCCGGCGAGCAGGAACAGCCCGCCGTACCAGGCGGTGAGCTTCGTCCGGACGGACAGGCCGTTCACCGCGTGCCGAACCGGTAGCCCGCGCCCGGCACCGTCTCGATCACCGGCGGGTCACCCAGCTTGCGCCGCAACGTCATCACCGCGACGCGTACCGCGTTGGTGAACGGGTCCGCGTGCTCGTCCCACGCCTTCTCCAGCAGGTCCTCGGCGCTGACCACCGCGCCCTCCGCCCGCATGAGCACTTCCAGCACGGCGAACTCCTTCGGGGACAGCAGCAGGAACCGGCCGTCGCGGGCGGCCTGGTGCCGCGGCAGGTCGAGCACGACGCCGTCGCGCTCCAGCACCGGCGGCAACGCCGGCCGCGCGCGCCGCGACAGCGCCTGCACGCGCGCGACCAGCTCGGCGAACGCGAACGGCTTGGTCAGGTAGTCGTCGGCGCCGAGGCCCAGCCCCGCCACCCGGTCGGTGACGTCGGCGGCCGCGGTCAGCATCAGCACCCGCGCCTCGCCGCCCGCCCGCACGACGGCGGCGCAGACGTCGTCGCCGTGCACCTTCGGCAGGTCGCGGTCGAGGACCACGACGTCGTAGCCGTGCACGCCCACGCGTTCCAGTGCCTGCTCGCCGTCGTAGCAGACGTCGACGGCCATCGAAAACCGCCGCAGCCCCTCCGCGACCGAGTCGGCCAGCAACCGCTCGTCCTCCACCACCAGCACCCGCACCCGCCCAGTCTGCGCAGGCAGGCCATAAGGACCGCATAAGCGACTTCGCTTAGCGCGCCGGAATCCCCCGATCCGTAGACCTGTCACCCAGCCGATACGAAAGGAGCGAGCCGATGCGGAAACGGATCGCCGTCGCGGCGCTCGGGGCGGCCCTGCTGCTCGCGGGCTGCGGCGCCAAGGCCGACGACGGGTCGAAGGTCGCCTCGATCTCGACGCCGCCCAAGACGGGCGGCCCCACCGCGGCCGACAACAGCGGCAAGAGCGACGAGGACAAGATGCGCGAGTTCGCCAAGTGCATGCGCGAGCACGGGGTCGACATGCCCGATCCGAAGCCCGCCGGCGACGGCAAGGGCGGCATGATCGCCGTCGGCCCCGGAGAGAACGGCGCCGACCGCACGAAGATCGACGCTGCGAACAAGGCGTGCAAGCAGCTGCTGCCCAACGGCGGGGAGATGAAGCAGCCGAGTGCCGAGGACCTCGACCGGATGCGCAAGGAAGCCAAGTGCATGCGCGAGCACGGGGTCGACATGCCGGACCCCGACCCGTCCGGCACGGGCGGCATGCGGATCGGCGGGCCGGGCAGCGACCCGAAGAAGTTCGAAGAGGCCGCGAAGGCGTGCGGGCTCGGCATGTCCGTCCACTCCGAGGCGGCGAAGTGACCGACGTGACGCACCTGCGGCCCCGCCGCCGCGGCCGGACGCGCTGGTTCGTCGCCGCCGCGGTCCTCGTCGTCGTGCTGGGCACCGGCTCGGTCGTGATCCTGACGCGGGTGTCCAGCGCGACGCCGGTGCAGGAGGCCGCGCCGCCGCCGGTCGAGACCGCGGAGGTGGCCAGGACCGACCTGAGCGAGGAGGAGGAAGCCGACGGCACCCTCGGCTACGGCGACGAGTCGGCCGTCCAGGGCCGCCGTCCGGGCACGGTCACGTCGCTGCCCGAGGCCGGCGCGACGCTCACCCGCTGCAAGCCGGTGTACGGCGTGGACGCCAAGCCGGTGCCGCTGTTCTACGGCACGCTGCCGTTCTACCGCGACCTCGCCACCGGCGTGGACGACGGCGCCGACGTCAAGCAGCTGGAGGAGAACCTCAAGGCGTGCGGGTTCGGCGGTTTCGGCACCCCGGACAAGAAGTTCACGGCGGCGACGGCGGCCGCGCTGAAGAAGTGGCAGAAGTCCCTCGGCCTCGAGCAGACCGGCTCGTTCGGCCAGGGTGACGTCGTGCTCGCGGCCGGGGAGCTGCGCGTGTCGGCGGTGACGGCCAAGCTCGGCTCGCCCGCGCAGGGCGAGATCGTCAAGACGACGGGCACCGTGCGGTCGGTGCAGGTCAAGCTGGACGCGGCCAAGCAGGACCTCGCCCAGTCCGGCGCCAAGGCGTCCGTGACGATCAACGGCAGGACGACGCCGGGCACGATCACCGACGTCGGGCGCAGTGCCGTCGAGGGCAAGGACGCCACGGGGCAGAACGACGGCAAGCCCAAGATCACCGTGACCGTCCGGCTCGACGACCCGGCCGCGGCCGGCAGCCTGGACTCGGCACCGGCGACCGTCCGCTTCACCAAGGACGTCCACCGGGGCGTGCTCGCGGTCCCGGTCGGCGCGCTGCTCGCGCTGGCCGAAGGCGGGTACGCGGTCGAGGTGGACGAGAACGGCAAGCGCCGCCTGATCGCCGTCCACACCGGACTGTTCAGCGGCGGCAAGGTCGAGGTCACCGGCGACGGGCTGGCCGCGGGCATGCGGGTGGTGACGACGTCGTGACGCCCGTGCTGCGCGTGCACGAGGTCACGCGCACCTATCCCGGCGGGGTCGCCGCGCTCGACGGCGTCTCGCTGTCGCTGGAGGACGGCGAGATGGTGGCGATCGTCGGGCCGTCCGGCTCCGGCAAGTCCACCCTGCTGCACCTGATGGGCACGCTCGACCGGCCGTCGTCGGGGCGGATCGAGCTGCGCGGCCACGACGTCGCCGCGCTGCCGGACCGGAAGGTCTCCGCGCTGCGCTCGCGCTGGATCGGGTTCGTGTTCCAGCAGTTCTTCCTCGACGAAGGGATGAGTGCGGTGGACAACGTGTGCACCGGCCTGCTCTACGCGGGCGTGCCGCGACGGCGGCGGCGTACGCAGGCGCTGGCCGCGCTCGACCGCGTCAAGCTGGGACACCGGGCGTGGCACCGGCCCGGCGAGCTGTCCGGCGGGGAACGCCAGCGCGTCGCGATCGCCAGGGCGGTGGTCAACAACCCGGCGATCCTGCTGGCCGACGAGCCGACCGGCAACCTCGACACCGGCACCGGCGCGTCCGTGCTGGCGCTGCTCGCCGAGCTGTCGGCGGACGGCACCACGATCGTCGTGATCACCCACGACCGCGAGATCGCCGCGGGCATGCCGCGCCGGATCGAGCTGCTCGACGGGCACCTGCGCCTGGACACCGGCCTGGTGGGGGCGCGATGACCGCGCCACCGGAGATCAGGCTGCCGGAACCGGCCCGGCTCAAGCCGCCGGACGTCGTCGCGCTCGGCGCGCACGGCATGCGGACGCGGCCGGTGCGGGCGGTGCTGTCGGCGCTGGGCATCGCGATCGGCGTCGCGGCGATGGTGGCGGTGCTGGCGATCCCGGCGTCCGGCGGGCAGGCCCTGCACGACCGGCTGGCCGCGCTCGGCACGAACCTGCTCACCGCCGGGCCGGGCAAGACGCTGTTCGGGGACAACGCGACCCTGCCGGACGAAGCCGTCGCGATGGCCAAGCGGATCGGCCCGGTCCAGGCGGCCGCCGGCACCGGGACGACGTCGGCGAGCGTGCGCCGCAGCGACAAGATCGCGGTGGACGACACGTCCGGGCTCGCGGTGTACGCGGCGCGGCCGGACCTGCTCGGCGTGCTGGGCGGCAAGATACGGGCCGGGGCGTTCCTGGCGGCAGGCAACCAGGACTACCCGGTGACGGTGCTGGGGTCGCAGGCCGCGGCCCGGCTCGGCATCGACCACGTCGACCCGGCGCGGCCGCCGCAGGTGCTGATCGGCACCGAGTGGTTCACGGTGGTGGGCATCCTGGCGCCGATGCCGCTGGCGCCGGAGATCGAACGCTCGGCACTGGTCGGCTGGGACGTCGCGAAGCGGCTGCTGGGCTTCGACGGTCATCCGTCCACTGTGTACGTCCGGGCTGAGGAGTCCCAAGTGGACGGTGTGCGGTCGGTGCTGGCCGCGACGCTCAGCCCGCAGGCGCCGAACGAGGTCGAGGTGCGCCGCCCGTCGGACGCGCTCGCGGCGCAGAAGCTGACGGACACGACCTACAGCGCGCTGTTCCTCGGCCTCGGCGGGGTCGCCCTGCTCGTCGGCGGCGTCGGCGTGGCGAACACGATGGTGATCTCGGTGCTGGAACGGCGGCGCGAGATCGGCCTGCGCCGCGCGCTGGGCGCGACGAAACGCCAGGTCCGCGGCCAGTTCCTGGCGGAGTCGGTGCTGCTGTCGGGGCTCGGCGGGCTCGCGGGCGTGCTGGCCGGGGTGCTGGTGACGGCCGGGTACGCGCTGAGCCAGGGCTGGCCGGCGGTGCTGCCGACGGGGGCGCTGGCCGGCGGAGTGGGCGTCGCGGCACTGGTCGGGGCGGTCGCGGGGGCCTACCCGGCGATCCGGGCGGCCCGGCTCCCACCCACCCAGGCCCTCGCCTGACGTGGTGTCTTGAATGACTCATTCAGGACCTCCCAAGCCCTGAATGAGTCATTCAAGACCTCGGCCCAGGTCGGCGCCCGGCGGCGTGCCCGGTAATCTCGGCCGGTCGAAGGCCTGGGTTTTGGGGGGACGCGTGTCGGTCGCGGGATGGTCGGGGCGGAGACTGGCGTGGTCCCTCGCGGTGCTCGAGGTCGCCGCCGTGGTGCTGGTCCTGGTGCTGAAGCGGTTCGACGGCCTCGACCTGGAGGTCTACCTCGGCGGCGCCAGGGCGCTGGCCGAGCAGGGCTCGCCGTACGACGCCTGGGTGCCGACCACGCACCAGATCCAGCTGCCGTTCACCTACACGCCGTTCGCCGCGGCGGTGTTCCTGCCCGGCACGCTGCTGCCGTTCGCGGTGACGATGAAGCTGCTCAGCATCGCCTCGATCGTCGCGACCGGCGTCGTCGCCTACCTCTACGTCGCGACGCTCAACGGCTCGCTCACCGACGCCTCGAAGGTCCGCGGCCGGGCGGTCGCCGCGCTGGTCGCGATCGGCGCGCAGCTCGCCGGGGCCCTGCTGGAGCCGGTGCGCTCGACGCTGGGGTTCGGCCAGATCAACGCGCTGCTCATGGTCATGGTGGTGCTCGACGTCCTGCTCCCCGGCGAACGCCGCCGGACGAAGGGCCTGCTCATCGGGATCGCCGCGGCGATCAAGCTGACCCCGGCCGTCTTCGTCGTGTACTTCCTGGTCCGCCGCGACTTCCGGGCGGCCGCGCGGGTCGTCGGCGGGTTCGTGCTGGCCGGGGCGCTGCTGTGGCTGATCCGGCCGTCGGCGTCGTTCACGTACTGGACGAAGCTGGTCTTCGACGCGGGACGCATCGGCGGCGTCGACTACGTCGGCAACCAGTCGCTGCACGGCCTGACCGCGCGGGCCGGCCTGCCCGAGTTCGTGTGGGTGCTGGCCGCCCTCGCGGTGATGGCCGTGGTCGTGGTGATCATCGTGCGCGCCGCCGAGCCGGTGCTCGGGCTCACCGCCTGCGCGCTCGGCGGGCTGCTGGTGTCGCCGATTTCGTGGACCCACCACTGGACGTGGTGCGTGCCGGTCCTGGTCCTCGCCGGGTGGTACGCGTGGCGCTTCGGCGGGGCGGTCCGGTGGGCGTCCGCCGCCGTCGTGGTCGCCGGCCTGACGCTGTTCATCGTGGGCCCGATGTGGTTCGCCCCGCGCCCGGCGCCCTCCCTCGGCTGGTGGCTGGCGACCGAGTCCTATCTCCTCTTCGGCCTGGTCCTGCTGGTCCTCGCGGCCTTCGGCGCTCGCCGCCTGAACACGGAGAAGGGGACCTTCCCCGCCGTGGCGGAAAAGGTCCCCTCCGAAGCTCCCCGGGTCAGCTGAGGCGCTCGACCACGTACTCGATGGACTGCGTCAGCTTGGTGACGTCGTCCGGGTCGATGGCCGGGAACAGGCCGACGCGCAGCTGGTTGCGGCCCAGCTTGCGGTACGGCTCGGTGTCGACGATCCCGTTGGCGCGCAGCACCTTCGCGACCGCGGCGGCGTCGACGTCGTCGGTGAAGTCGATCGTGCCGACGACCTGCGAGCGCAGGTCCGGGTCCTTGACGAACGGCGTCGTGTAGCTGGTCTTCTCGGCCCATTCGTACAGCCGCGACGACGAGTCCTTCGTGCGAGAGGTCGTCCAGGCCAGGCCGCCCTGGCCGTTCATCCACTCGATCTGCTCGGCGAGCAGGAACAGCGTGGCCACGGCCGGGGTGTTGTACGTCTGGTCCTTGCGGGAGTTGTCCAGCGCGGTGGTCAGCGACAGGAACTCGGGGATCCAGCGGTCGCCGCCGCCGATCTCGCCGATCCGCTCGACCGCGGCCGGGGAGGCCAGCGCGATCCACAGCCCGCCGTCCGCGGCGAACGACTTCTGCGGCGCGAAGTAGTAGACGTCGAAGTCCTCGGCCTTGACCGGCAGGCCGCCGGCGCCGGAGGTGGCGTCGATGGCGACCAGCGCGCCCTCGCTGCCCTCGGGACGGCGGACCGGCACGGCGACGCCGGTGGACGTCTCGTTGTGCGCCCAGCCGACCAGGTCGGCACCGGCTTCGTAGGCGATGTCCGGCGCGCTGCCCGGCTCGGCCTTGACGACGATCGGGTCGGCCAGGAACGGCGCGCCCTTGGTCACGGTGGCGAACTTCGAGGAGAACTCGCCGTAGGTGAAGTGCTGCGCGCGCTCGCGGACCAGGCCGAAGGCGGCCGCGTCCCAGAACGCCGTGGTGCCGCCGTTGCCGAGGATCACCTCGTAGCCCTCGGGCAGGGAGAACAGCTCGGTCAGCCCGGCGCGGACGCGCCCGACGAGGGACTTGACCGGCTTCTGCCGGTGCGAGGTGCCGAGGTAGGTGGAGCCGGACTCCGCCAGTGCACTCAGCTGCTCGGCACGGACCTTCGACGGGCCACAGCCGAAGCGGCCGTCGGCCGGCTTGAGGTCGGCGGGAATGGTCAACTCAGCGTCGGTCATGTGGCCAGTCTCTCAGGTCGGGATCGGGCTGGTAACACAGGTGCGCTGGTGTCCGACATGTGGAATCGATGACGCCTCGCTGGTCCTTTATCGCCTGGTTCGCCGTGGTGGCCGTGGCGCACCTCGCGATCGAGGGCTGGACGGACACCACGGCCATCGGGCTGCCCGTCGGGTTCGCCGCGACCCTGGTGCTGGTCTTCGCCCCGCGGCTGCCGCGGTGGGCGACCGGCGAATCGCGCCGCGACCCCACGCGACGCTCGTCGATGAGGTGGCTGCTCCGCGTCCGGACCGCGACGCTCTGGACGGTCGCCGCGTTCGTCGTGGCCGCCGAAGTTGCGGCCATCGTTTTCGTGGGTGGCTGGCTGCCGTGGGTGCTGCCGGTCCCGGGGCTGCTGCTGGTCCTGGGGCTCGCCGCGTGGCGCTCCGACGTCGTCGGGATCGCCCGCTGCCTGGCGAGCGGCCACTGGACACCGGTCACGGCGGCGGCGTTCGACGTACGTGCGGGTGAGCCGGTCAACGGCTGGGCGGTGCTGCCCGGTGACGTGCGGATCAAGTTCCACCTGCCCGAGGCTCCCGCCGACGTCGCGGCCGAGCTGCGGGACCACCGGCGGCTCTGGCTGGCGGGCTGGCCGTCGGAGTACCTGGTGGTGGGCCTTCCGGACGGCGACGGTTACGCCGTCGGCGTAGTCGGGGTCCATCGCGGTGGGGGTAAAAACACGGTTCCCGCCGCTGCCGGGCGCCGGTAGCGTCCCGGCTCGTGACGACTCTGCAGCAGAGCTTCCCGGTGCCGCCGGAGGCGCTCTGGAACGCGCTCCCCGCCGGCGTGGCGGCGATCGGCGGGAAGCACCCGGCCTACGACGCCCAGGGCGGCTTCGCGACCTGCCGCACCGGCATGACGGTCCTGAGCTGGGGGCAGCACGTCAACGTCTGGGTGTCCTCGTCGGCGCCCGGCTCGACGCTCACCGTCAAGACAGTGCTCAAGCTGGGGGTCTGGGACTGGGGCGAGGGCAAGCGCATCGCCAGGCGGTTCTCCGCGGCGGTCGCCTACGCGGCCGGGACGGCCGCACTGACCTGAGGGGCCCCGCTCACCACCCTGGGGGTGTGAGCGGGGCCCGCGGGATCACTGCCAGTCTTCGACGCCGCCCGGCACCGGGGCGGCCGGGTCGTACGGGGTGCGCGTGAAGATGAACGTCGCCAGGTCCAGGTGCGTCGCGACGCCCTCGGCGTTGCGGCCCACCTGGAGCGTCTCGCCCGCGTAGTAGCCGTCGAGGCCGAGGTAGGTGTCCGGGCCCGTCGCACGGAACCGCGAGCCGCGGCCCGCGCCCTCGACCGGGGCCAGCAGGAGCAGCCCGTCGGCCTGGACGCGCAGGTGGTACGGCGTCGGGCCCCAGTGCCAGAGCCCGGTCAGGGCCAGCAGCCGCGGGTCGACCGGCGTCGGTTCCCACTCGGCGGGCAGCCGGGGCTCGAGCTCGTCGGTCGTCGTGATGAGGTCGATGCACAGCTGGGTGATGCCGACCCCCGACGTCGAGTTCGTGAGCACCAGCGCGCCGGTCTGCGCGGCCGGGTCGGTCAGCGTGACCGCCAGGAAGCCCGGCATCGAGCCGGTGTGCCCGGCCAGCCGGCGGCCCTGGTGGCGGACGAGCATCAGGCCGAGGCCGAACCCGGTCGTCCAGACGTCGGTGTCGTCGACGGTGACCATGGTCCGCATCTGCTCGAGGGTCTCCGGGGCCAGCACGCCGCCGGTGTGGCCGCCGAGGAACGCCGTCCAGCGGCCGAGGTCCTTGGCCGTGGACCACAGCTGCCCGGCCGGGGCCATCGCGCCCGCGTCCGGGTGCGGTTCCGGCAGCAGGACGTCGGCGAAGGGGTGCACGGCGAAGCCTTCGGCGTGCGCGCCGACCGGGTGCGGGGTGGTGCGGGTCATCCCGAGCGGGCCGAGGATCTCCTCGTCGAGCACGGACAGCCAGTCCTTGCCGCGGTGGCGGGCGAGCAGCTCGCCGAGCACGCCGTAGCCGACGTTCGAGTAGTGGAACCGCGCGCCCGGCCGGTGCTTGGTCGCGCCCTCGGCGAGGCTGCCCACCAGCGCGTCCCAGTCCGCACCCGGCGTGCGCTCCCACCACAGGCCGGGCGACTCGGACGTCAGGCCGGAGGTGTGGGACAGCAGCTGGGCGACGGTGGCCGCGCCGAACGACGTGCCGGGGACGTGCTTTTCGAGCGGGTCGTTGAGGTCGAGCAGGCCTTCGTCGCGCAGCCGCATGACGGCGGTGGCGACGAGGGTCTTGGTGATCGAACCCAGCCGGTACTGGGTGTCGGTCCCCGGCCGGGCCCCGCCGACCCGACCGCGCCCGCCGGACCAGACGATCTCCCCGTCCCGCACGACGGCGGCGACGAGTGACGGTGCCCGGCAGACGGCCTGCTCGTGGGCGATCCGGCGGAGCAGGGCGTGTTCGGTCGACTCAAGCATGCAGGCATTCTGCCGCGCGGCCGCCGTACGGGCAGGTCCTGGGGCTTCAGTCCAGGAGACGGCGGGCCATCGCCGTGGTGACCGCCGCCGTGCGGTCGGAGACGCCGAGCTTGCCGAACACCCGGAGCAGGTGGGTCTTCACCGTCGCCTCGCTGATGTGCAGGGCGCGGCCGATGTCGGCGTTCGTGCCGCCCTTGGCCACCAGCCGCAGCACCTCGACCTCGCGCGCGGACAGCGGCGGTGGCTGCGGCTCCGGGCTGCGGACGCGCTTGACCAGCTTCCCGGCCACCGACGGCGCCAGCACTGTCTCGCCGCGCGCGGCCGCGCGGATTGCGTTCGCCAGTTCCGTGCGGGAGGCGTCCTTCAGCAGGTAGCCGGACGCGCCCGCCTCGACCGCGCGCAGGATGTCCGCGTCCGTCTCGTACGTCGTGAGCACGACGATCCGGCGGCCGGGCCGCTCGCGCAGGATCCGCCTGGTCGCGCCCACGCCGTCGAGGCCAGGCATCCGCAGGTCCATCAGGACGACGTCGGGTTCGGCGACACGGTCGAGCGCGACGGCTTCGTCGCCCGAACCCGCTTCGCCGACGACCGTCAGGTCGTCCTCGGCTTCGAGCATGCCGCGGAGTCCTTCGCGGACGACGGGGTGGTCGTCGACGAGCATGACGCGGATCAAGACGGCACCTCCAGGGTGAGTTCGGTGCCGCTGGGGCCACTTCGGACACTCAGTGTGCCACCGACCTGCTCGGCGCGGGACCGCATGCCGCGCAAGCCGAATCCGGTGGCGGTGTCCGGGTCGAAGCCGGTTCCGTCGTCCCGGACGGACAGCCGCACCGAACAGTCCACAACGGACAGCCGAACGGACACCGACGACGCACCGGCATGCCGGCGGACGTTGTTCAGTGCCTCCTGCGCGCCCCGCAGCAGGACGACTTCGCTCGCTGTGCCGAGCGCGGGCAGCGGACCGTCCACTTCGTACCGCACCGTGATGCCGGTCTCGTCGGCCAGCCGCCCGGCCTGGCGCCGGACGGCGTCGACGAGCGACCCGGCGGCGAGGTCCGCGGGTGCCAGCGCGGCGACCATCGTCCTGGCCTCCGCGAGGTTTTCGCGGGCCGTGCGGGCGGCCAGCTCGACGTGCCGCCGGGCCGCGGCCGGGTCGGTGTCCAGTTCGGACTCGATGGCCTGGGCGAGGGTGACGATGCTGGTGAACCCCTGCGCGAGGGTGTCGTGGATTTCCCGCGCGAGCCGTTCGCGCTCGGCCGCGGTGCCCGCCTCGCGGGAGAGCCGGGCGACCTCGGCCTGGCTCTCCTCCAGCTGCGCGATGAGGTCCGCCCGCGCCCGGCTCTCCTCGATGACGTGGGTGATGAACTTCCCGGACAGGATCCCGAACACCACGAGGATCGCGGTCATCGGCAGCAGGATGTGCAGTGCGGGACCCCGCAGGCCGTCGTTGACGGCCGATGCCGCGGGGCTCAGCAGGATGGCGATCGTGGCGAGCACCGAGGCCGGGCGGAAGGCGAGGGTGGAGAACAGCAGCGGGCACGCCATGAACAGGATGAAGCCGGCGGTGTTGTTGGCGAACATCGCCGTCGCGACGAGCGCGAGGACGAGCAGCGCCAGCGTCCACCGCTGCCGCAGGTGCCCGTCGTCGCGCACCACCCGGCGGCCCCACAGCAGGTAGGTCAGCACGAGCGCGGTGAGCGCCCCGGCCGAGACGGCCGCCCGCACCGGATCCGGTTCGTCCAGCAGCACCAGCACGGTCGTGGCCAGGTACGCCACCGCGAAGAGGATCTCCCAGAGCCAGTTGAACCGGTCCCAGGCGTCGCTCACCGGGTGTCGGCCCACCGGAAGGTCAGCCGGGCCAGCACCGCCCCGGCCACGCACCAGATCCCCAGCACCAGCGCCACCCGCGGAAGTTCCCATGCCCCTGCCATCTCCATCCTCACCGCGCCGTCCGGCAGGAACACCGACCGGAAACCCTGGCAGATCCACTTCAGCGGGAAGAACGACGCGATGTCCACCATAACTTTCGGCAGGTTCGTGATCGGCGAGACGAACACCCCCGAGATGAACTGCAGCACCAGGTACAGCATCTGCACGATGGCGACCGCGCCGTTGACGGACTTCGCCAGTGAGCTGATCGCGATCCCGAGCAGCGTGCAGGAGACGATGCCGAGCGTGAACACCCACAGCAGCGTCAGCCACTTCGCCGGATCGGACGGCAGCCGCAATCCGAACAGCAGCACGGCGACCGCGGCCATCAGCACGGTCTGGGCGAGGCTGGACACCGCGACCAGCACCATCTTGCCGATGAAGTAGGAAGCGGGCGGCATCGGCGTGCCGCGGAGGCGTTTGAGCGCCCCGGTTTCGCGGTCGCCCGAGACGCCGGTCGCGATGCTGTTGAACGACGTCGACACGATGCCGGAGCCGATCATCCCGGCGGCGAGCAGCTGGCCGGAGGTGACGCCGTCGAGCGCGGTCGGACCGTCCAGAATGGACCCGAGCAGGATCATCAGCACCGCGGGCAGGGAGAAGGTGAAGACCACCTGCTCCTTGTGCCGGAAGAACTGCCGCAGCTCGGTGCCGCCTCGGGCGAGTCCGAGCGTCAGCGGCCCGGGAAGAGCGAGCGTGGTCATGCCTTTTCTCCGATCAGCTCCAGGTAGATGTCCTCCAGGCTCGGCCTGGTGACGGTCAGCCCGGCCGGTTCGCGGCCGCCCGCCGCCAGTTCGGTGACGAGCTTGGCCGGATACGCGGTGCGCTCGACGTGCTCGCCGCGTTCGTCGAACCAGCGCACGGTCGCCTCGGCGGCGGCGCGGCCACCGAGGTTCTGCGGCGTGCCGGTCGCGACGACCTCGCCGCGCGCGATCACCGCGACGCGGTCGGCGAGCGCCTCGGCCTCGTCGAGGTAGTGGGTGGTCAGCAGGATGGTGGTGCCCTCGGCGGCGAGGTCGCCGATCAGCGTCCAGAACTGCCGCCGCGCCTCGGGGTCGAAACCGGTGGTCGGCTCGTCGAGGAAGAGCAGCTCGGGCCGCCCGACGATGCCGAGCGCGACGTCGACGCGGCGCCGCTGCCCGCCGGAGAGCGACTTGACCCGCGCCCTGGCCTTCTCGGTGAGCCCGACCTTCTCGATCACCTCGTCGGGATCGCGCGGGTCGGGGTAGTACTTCGCGAAGTGCCGCACGGTCTCGGCGACGGTCAGCTCGGCGGCGTCGTTCGCCGTCTGCAGCACGATGCCGATCTGCGACCGCCACGCGCGCCCGGCCCGCCCGGGGTCCTCGCCGAGCACGGTGACCTCGCCCGCGGTCCGCTGCCGGTGGCCTTCGAGGATCTCGACGGTCGTCGTCTTCCCGGCGCCGTTCGGGCCGAGCAGGGAGAACACCTCGCCCCGCGCGATGTCCAGGTCGAGCCCGGCCACCGCGAGGTGACCGGGGTACTGCTTGCGCAACCCGCGCACGCTCACTGCTGTGGTCATGGCTCAAGCGTGCCGCTCCCGCGCGGCAAACCGGACCAACGCGCGGCTGAATCCGGCTGTCCACCGTTCGATGGACACGGGGTCGGGGCGCCGGGGCCGGACTGTGCCTTGGTTTCCCGTGGAACCACGAAAACGCTGTCACACAAGCAAAAATCCGAACTTCTCCCACCAGGGAACCGCCGCGCGGGTGACAGTGCTGTTGACAAGTTGTCTAACATGACAGAATGTCTCACAAGTGGGTGACCGCCAGTGACGGTGTCCGCCTCTCCGTGACCGTCGGCGGCCGGAGTGACGGGCCCACGGTCGTGCTCGTGCACGGCTATCCGGACAACAGCTCGATGTGGGACGGCGTGGCCGCCGAGCTGGCCGCGGCGCACCGCGTCGTCACCTACGACGTCCGTGGCGCGGGACAGTCGGACAAGCCGGCGGGACGCGCGTCCTACCGGCTGGACCAGCTGGCCGACGACCTGCGGGCCGCCGTCGAAGCGGTGCAGCCGGACGGCAAGGTCCACTTGGTCGCGCACGACTGGGGCTCGATCCAGACCTGGCACGCGGTCACCGGCGACGGCCTGCGCGGGCGGGTCGCCTCCTACACGTCGATCTCCGGGCCGAGCCTCGACCACGCCGGCGCGTGGTTCCGCGCGCAGCTGAGCCGTCCGACGCCGAAGCGGCTGAAGAACGCGCTGAGCCAGTTCCTGCACTCGTGGTACATCCTCGCGTTCCAGCTCCCGCTGATCCCGGACCTGCTGTGGCGCACCGGCCTGCTCGGCAGGCAGATCCAGCGCATGGAGCCGGACGCGGCGCCGCCGCCGGAGAAGTCCGACGGCCTGCACGGGCTGAAGCTCTACCGCGCCAACATGTTCACCCGGCTGTCGCGTCCCGCGCCCCGCCCGGCCGACGTCCCGGTCCAGGTGCTGGCCCCGACCGGCGACGCCTACGTCACCCCGCCGCTGCAGACCGAGGTCGCGCGGTGGGTGCCGGACCTGCGCGTCCGCCGGGTCGTCGGGACGCACTGGATCACGCGGGCCAAGCCCGCGGTGGTGGCGCGGGCGGCCGCCGAGCTGATCGAGTACGCCGAAACCGGAGCCGAAAGCCGGGCGCTGCGCCGGTCCCGGCCGGGGACCGGCCGGTTCGAGCACCGCCTGGTGGTGGTGACCGGCGCCGGGAGCGGGATCGGCCGGGCCACCGCGCTGGCCTTCGCCGCCGCGGGCGCCGACGTCGTCATCACCGACGTCGACCAGGCGAGCGCCGCCGAGACGCTGAAACTACTGGGTTCTCACGGTCTCGCCGAGTACACAGTGGACTCCGCGGACGGTGACGCCGTGCACCGCTTCGCCGAGCAGGTACGGCAGGCGCACGGCGTCCCGGACATCGTGGTCAACAACGCCGGCATCGGGATGTCCGGCCCGTTCCTCGACACGTCCACAGAGGACTGGGAACGCGTCATCGACGTCAACCTCTGGGGCGTCATCCACGGCTGCCGCGCGTTCGCGCCGATGCTTGCCGAGCGGGCCGAAGGCGGCCACATCGTCAACCTCGCGTCGGCGGCCGCCTACCTGCCGTCGAAGATCCTGAGCGCCTACGCCACGACGAAGTCCGCCGTGCTGACGCTGAGCGTCTGCCTGCGCGCCGAACTGGCCGCGCACCGCGTCGGCGTCACGGCGGTGTGCCCGGGCATCGTGAAGACGAACATCACCAGTACCACGCGGTTCGTCGGAGTGTCCGAAGAGGAGCAGCGACGGCGGCAGCGCGAAAGCTCGAAACTGTATGCCCGGCGCGGATTCGGCCCGGAAGGCGTAGCGAAGGACATTCTGCGGGCCGTGGAAAAGGACATCGCGATCGCTCCGTCCACTCCGGAGGCAAAGGCGGCGTTGGTCCTTTCGCGACTTACACCCGGATTGCTGCGCCAGGCCGCGAAACTGGACCTCACCCCGTGAGCAGGCCGCGGCGGATGTCACCGCAGGCCCGCCGGGACGACCTGATCCGTGCCGCGCTGGACCTGTTCGGCTCCCGGGCACCCGAGCTGGTCACCGTGGACGACATCGTCGCGCGGGCGGAGGTGTCGCGGCCGTTGTTCTACCGGTACTTCGCCAACCTGCGTGAGCTGCAGGTGGAGGCTCTGCGCACGGTCACCGACGGGCTGATCGACGGTCTGGCGGGGCTCGAGGAGGGCCCGCCCGAAACCCGGCTCCGCGCCGCCGTGCGCGGCCTGATCGACGTCGCCGACCACTACCGGGCGGGCTACATCGCGTTGCTGCGCAGCGGTTCGGTGATCGCGACGTCCGAAACGGACGCGGCGATCGACGAGGTCCGCAACCGGGCGGTGGCCCTGATCCTGGACGCCCTCGGCGTCACAGACCCCTCCCCGCTGCTCTCGCTCACCCTGCGCTGCTGGACGGCGGTGGTCGAAGGCGCCCTCCTGAGCTGGCTCCAGGAACGGACGATCCCGCGCGAAGCCCTCGACACCTGGCTCGTCGACCAGCTCACCGCGATGCTGGGCACCACCGCGGCCCACGACAAAACCGCCACTTTCACGTGAAAGTGACGTGGAGGAAGGCCCTCCGGGTCACTTTCACGTGAAAGCGGCAGTTGCGGTCAGTGCTGGGTGACCAGTTCCCAGCCCTCGACGTCCTCGGGGCGGCGGGGCGCCGGGCCGACGTACTTGGCCGACGGGCGCACCAGGCGGCCGGTCTTCTTCTGCTCCAGGATGTGCGCGGCCCAGCCCGCGGTGCGGGCCGAGCTGAACATCGCGGGCATCATGTGCGGCGGGACCTGGGCGAAGTCCAGGATCACCGCGGCCCAGAACTCGACGTTGGTCTCGATCGGGTGATCCGGGCGCCGCTCGCGCAGCTCCTTCAGCGCCGCCTGCTCCAGCGCCGCGGCCGCCTCGTAGCGGGTCGCGCCCAGCTCCTGGCAGGTCCGGCGCAGCACGCGCGCCCGCGGGTCCTCGGCGCGGTAGACGCGGTGGCCGAAGCCCATCAGGCGTTCCTTGCGGTCGAGGATGCCCTTGACCAGGCCCTCGGGGTCGCCGGTGCGCTCGACCTCTTCGATCATCGGCAGCACGCGGGCCGGGGCGCCGCCGTGCAGCGGACCCGACATCGCGCCGATGGCGCCGGACAGTGCCGCGGCCACGTCCGCGCCGGTGGAGGCGATGACGCGGGCGGTGAACGTCGACGCGTTGAGGCCGTGCTCGGCGGCCGACACCCAGTAGGCGTCCAGCGCCTTGACGTGCGCCGGGTCCGGCTCGCCGCGCCAGCGGACGAGGAACCGCTCGGTGATCGAGTGGGCCTCGTCGACGCGGGTCTGCGGCACGGCGGGCTGGCCGATGCCGCGCGCGGACTGCGCGACGTAGGACAGCGCCATCACCGAGGCGCGGGCCAGCTGCTCGCGGGCCTCTTCGTCGCTGATGTCGAGCAGCGGGCGGTAACCCCAGATCGGGGCGAGCATGGCCAGCGCGGCCTGGACGTCCACCCGGACGTCGCCGGTGTGCACCGGCAGCGGGAACGGCTCGGCGGGCGGGAGGCCGTGGCCGAAGCGGCCGTCCACGAGCAGGCCCCACACGTCACCGAAGGTCACCTTGCCGGCGAGGTCCTCGATGTCGACGCCGCGGTAGCGCAGGGCACCGCCGTCCCGGTCGGGTTCGGCGATTTCGGTGTGGAAGGCGACGACGCCCTCCAGGCCCGGTCGGAAGCCGTCGTCGGGTTCGCCGGACGGCTGTGGCTTGGTGATCGTGGAGGTAGTCACTGTGTCGCGAAACCTTTCGGTGCGCTTTTTCCCCGGCTGGTCTTGCTGGTCGCGCGGTTGGGACAGAGCGCACTCGACGCGCGCCACATCGCACGGATGGATAGACCTTGCTCTCTTGACCGGCCACTGGCAATCGAAAGATGCGGTGGTTTCGGTCACGATTACGAGAACGATTCAGTCACGCGTCGGCCCAGGCAGGAGGATTTTCGCCACGCAGTGTGACGAAGCCCAGGTAAATCCTGTGTTTCCGAACCCGGCGCCGCCGCGTTTCGGGTGATAGACCTAGCGCATGCACCTCAGCCCGCAGGAGCGCGACAAGCTGCTCATCCACGTGGCGGCCGACGTCGCGCGGAAGCGGCTGGACCGCGGCGTCCGGCTCAACTACCCGGAGGCGGTCGCACTGATCACCGACCACGTCCTCGAAGGCGCCCGCGACGGCCGCACGGTCAGCGAGCTGGTCGCCAGCGGCCGGACCGTGCTGTCCCGCGCGCAGGTGCTCGACGGCGTGCCGGAGATGGTCGACTCCGTGCAGGTCGAGGCCACTTTCCCGGACGGCACGAAGCTCGTCACCGTGCACGACCCGATCGTGTGAGGAGCAGCGGCATGCGTCCAGGCGAGATCATTCCCGGCGACGAGCCGGTCGAGCTGAACCCCGGCCGCCCGCGCGTCCGGCTGCTGGTCCGCAACCTCGGCGACCGGCCGGTGCAGGTCGGCTCGCACTACCACTTCGCGGCGGTGAACCCGGGTCTCGAATTCGACCGTGACGCCGCCCGCGGCCGGCGGCTCGACATCCCGGCGGGGACGTCGGTGCGGTTCGAGCCGGGTGTCGAGCGCGAGGTCGACCTGGTGCCATTGGCCGGAGCGCGGCGCGTCCCCGGTCTCCGGTCCGAGTTCGCGGGAGAGTTCTGAAATGCCGCAGATCGATCGCGAGCGCTACGCCGAGCTGTTCGGCCCGACCACCGGCGACCGCATCCGGCTCGCCGACACCGACCTGCTCATCGAGGTCACCGAGGACCGTTCGATGGGCCCCGGCGGCTCCGGCGACGAGGTGCTCTTCGGCGGCGGCAAGGTCATCCGCGAGTCGATGGGCCAGGCCACGGCGACCCGGGCCGAGGGCGCGCCCGACCTGGTCATCACCGGCGCGGTGATCCTCGACCACTGGGGTGTCGTCAAGGCCGACGTCGGCGTGCGCGACGGCCGGATCGTCGGCATCGGCAAGGCGGGCAACCCGGACACCATGGACGGCGTCGACCCGGCGCTGGTCATCGGGCCGTCGACGGAAGTGCTGTCCGGCAACGGCAAGATCCTCACCGCGGGCGGCATCGACTGCCACGTCCACTTCATCTGCCCGCAGCTGGTCGACACCGCGCTGGCCGCCGGACTGACCACTTTGGTCGGTGGCGGCACCGGCCCCAACGAGGGCACCAAGGCCACGACGGTCACGCCCGGCGCGTGGAACCTCGGCCGGATGCTGTCCGCCATGGACGGTTACCCGGTCAACGTCCTGTTGCTGGGCAAGGGAAACACCGTCCGGCACGACGCGCTGCGTGAGCAGCTCGCCGCCGGGGCGGGCGGCTTCAAGCTCCACGAGGACTGGGGCACCACGCCCGCGGCGATCGACGCGTGCCTCACGGTGGCCGACGAAGCCGGTGTCCAGGTGGCGATCCACACCGACACGCTGAACGAGGCAGGCTTCCTGGAATCCACTGTGGACGCCATCGGCGGCCGCTCGATCAACGCCTACCACACCGAAGGTGCCGGCGGCGGCCACGCGCCGGACATCATCCAGGTCGTCTCGCTGCCGAACGTGCTGCCGTCCTCGACCAACCCGACCCGCCCGCACACGGCCAACACCCTCGACGAGCACCTCGACATGCTGGTGGTCTGCCACCACCTCAACCCGTCGGTGCCCGAGGACCTCGCCTTCGCCGAAAGCCGGATCCGGCCGACGACGATCGCGGCCGAGGACGTCCTGCACGACATGGGCGCCATCTCGATGATGAGCTCCGACTCGCAGGCGATGGGCCGGATCGGCGAGGTGATCATCCGGACCTGGCAGACCGCGCACGTCATGAAACGCCGCCGCGGCGCGCTGCCCGGTGACGGCGCTGCGGACAACCTGCGTGCGCGTCGCTATGTCGCCAAGTACACGATCAACCCGGCCATCGCGCACGGCATGGAGACCGAGATCGGCTCGGTCGAGGTCGGCAAGCTCGCGGATCTCGTGCTGTGGGAGCCGAAGTTCTTCGGCGTCCGCCCGCACGTCGTGCTCAAGGGCGGGTTCCCGGCGTGGGCGGCGATGGGTGACGCGAACGCGTCCATCCCGACGCCGCAGCCGGTCATGGCCAGGCCGATGTTCGGCGCGAACATCGGTGCCGCGCTGAGCCTGCACTTCGTCGCGCCGTCCGCTTTGGACAGCGGGCTGCGTGAGACGTTCGGCATCACGCGCCCGCTGGTCGCGGTGTCGAACATGCGCGCGCGGACCAAGGCGGACATGGTGCTCAACGACGCCACGCCGGACGTCCGCGTCGAGCCGGACAGCTTCGCGGTGCACGTCGACGGCGAGCTGATCGAGCCGCAGCCGGTGACGGAACTGCCGATGGCGCAGAGGTACTTCCTCTTCTGATGGACCTTTCGGCACTGATCCTCGCGGACTCCCGCTTCCCCGGCGGCGGGCACGTCCACAGTGGCGGGCTGGAGGAGGTCGTCGCGCGGAAGCTGGTGACGTCCGTGCGCGACCTTCCGGGATTCCTTTCCGGACGGTTGCGGACGGCGGGTCACCTGGCCGCCGTTTTCGCGGCCGCTTCGGCACATGCGGCCGTCGCAGGCGGGAACTGGTCCCGTTTGGACAGTGAGCTGGACGCGCGCACACCGTCACTCGCGCAGCGCGAGGCGTCCCGGGCGCAAGGCCGGGGGACCGCGCGGGCCGGGCGGATCGCGTGGCCTTCTCCGGTGCTCGACGCGTTGCTGGCCGAGACCCCGCGGCCGCATCACCCGATCGTGCTGGGCGCGCTGGTCGGAATCGCGGGTGGCTCGCCGTACGACGCGGCGATGGCGGCCGCCTACCTGTCGGTGAGCGGCCCGGCGAGTGCCGCGGTGCGCTTGCTGGGACTGGACCCGTTCGCCGTCAACGCCGTCGTGGCACGGCTGGATCTTGCGGCCGTCTGCGCGGAGGCGGCCGCGGTGGCGGGGGACGATCCGGCGGCGCTGCCGTCGCCGGGGTCGCCCGCGTTGGACCTGTTCGCCGAGGCGCACGCCCGGCATCACGAGGAAGAGGTGCGTCTCTTTGCCAGCTGAAGGCCACGGACACGGGCACGGCCACGTCCACCCGGTCAGCTTCGACCCGACGGCCACCGAGCCGGACCACTACGACGCGGCACCCACCGCGGGCCGCGCGTACCGGATCGGCATCGGCGGCCCGGTCGGCTCGGGCAAGACCGCGCTGACCGCGGCGCTGTGCCGCGCACTGGGCGACGAGCTGAACCTCGCCGTCGTCACGAACGACATCTACACGACCGAGGACGCGGACTTCCTGCGCCGCGCGGGCGTGCTGGACCCCGCCCGGATCGAGGCGGTGCAGACGGGCGCGTGCCCGCACACCGCGATCCGCGACGACATCACGGCGAACCTCGACGCGGTCGAGCGGCTGGAGGAGAAGTTCCCCGGCCTGGACCTGGTGATCATCGAAAGCGGCGGCGACAACCTGACGGCGGTGTTCAGCCGCGGCCTCGCCGACAGCCAGATCTTCGTGGTGGACGTCGCGGGCGGCGACAAGGTGCCGCGCAAGGGCGGCCCCGGCGTCACGACGGCGGACCTGCTGGTGATCAACAAGATCGACATCGCCCGCCTGGTCGGGGCGGACATGGACGTGATGACCTCGGACGCGCACCGGATGCGGGGCGAGCTGCCGGTGATCACGCAGTCTCTTGTGGACACCCCGGACGCGCCGGCGGTGGCGGACTGGGTGCGTTCCCTGCTGTGAAGGCCCACGCCCGGCTGACTGCCTGCTTCGACGGCACGCGCACGGTGTTGCGTGAGCTGCGGTCGATGGCCCCGCTGACGCTGTTCCCGCGCCGCCGGTCCGGTTCGACGGCGGTGGTGCACCTGGTCAACTCGGCCACTTCGCCGCTGGGCGGCGACGACCTGACGTTGTCCATCCACGTCGGACCCGGAGCTTCGCTGCGGCTGTCCGGCGTCGCGGCGACGCTGGCCCTGCCGGGCCTGCACGGCGAAGGCTCCTTGTCCACTGTGGACGTGGTGGTCGAGCCGGGCGGATCGCTGGAGTACCTGCCGGAGCCGACGGTCATCACGGCGCGGGCCCGGCACACGGCGGTCTTCCGTGCTTCCCTGGCGCCGGACGCGTACCTGCACACGCGAGAGGTGCTGGTGCTCGGGCGCGCGGGGGAGAGCCCGGGTTCGTTGACGACCACGCTGTCCGTCACGCGCGGCACGGTGCCGGTGGTGCGTCAGACGCTGTCGATCGGCGACTCCACTTTGGACGGCAGCTTGGCGGTGCTGGCGGGCCGCCGGGTGCTGGCCACGGACCTGGAGGTCGGCGGCCCGGAGCACCCGGCGCCCGCGGCATCGGGCGAATGGTGGTCCCGCAGCCCACTCGCCGCGGGCGGCACCCTCACCACCTCACTGGCCCCCGACGCGGTCACCGCCCTGCGGCCGTTCGCCACTTCGTTCTGAGCAGCCCCCGTTTTCCACGCTACCGGGGAGGACCGACAGTTCCGGGCCGCCAGAACTTCAGAACTTCGTGCCGAGCCAGGTCATCGCCGCCGGGCCGCCGATCGAGACGCCCGCGATGTGCTCCAGCAGCGGGAACTCCTGCCACGTCACCGCCGCGCCGCGGGCCTGCCAGCGGTCGCGCAGTGCTTTGCCGACGCTGAACGGGATCAGCTCGTCCAGCGTTCCGTGGTACAGGTACACCGGTGCCTTCGGCGCGGTCGTGCCGAGGTAGTTCTCCTGCAGGCGGGCCTGCCAGTGCGGCTCGTGGATCGGGTCCGGCACCGTCACGAAGTCCTGCAGGTGCGCGAACGGCGCCGCCGCGCCCAGCTCGATCGTGCACGCCTTCGACACCCGGGCCACCGCTTCGCGGCCGCGATCGTTCAGAATCGACTCGAACGGCACGTCCGGGTACGCCGCCGCGAAGCCCGTGGCCGCGCCCAGTACCAGGCCGAAGGCCGCGCCTCCGTCGTTGGCGCGGAACACCTCGTCCAGGTCCGCCGGGACGCCGCCGGCCGCCACTCCGGCCACGTTCAGCGAAGGCGCGTACGTCGCCTGCAGCTCTGCCGCCCACGCCGCCGCCTGGCCGCCCTGGGAATACCCGAAGACACCCACCGGGGCGGACGGGGACAGCCCCGCGCCGGCCACCTCCAGGGCCGCGCGTGCCGCGTCGAGGACCGCGTGGCCTTCGGACCGGCCGACCGCGTACGTGTGCGTGCCCGGGGTGCCGAGGCCTTCGTAGTCCGTGACGACGACCGCCCAGCCCTGGGACAGCGCCTGGGCCAGCAGTGCGCTCTCGTTCTCGATCCCGTGGGCCAGCAGGTTCGACGGCGCGCACTGATCGCCGAGACCGTGGGTACCCACCGCGTAGGTGATCAGCGGGCGCGGGCCGCCGCGCAGCCACGGCGTCGGGGGTACCAGCAGCGTTCCGGACACCGCGTTGGGCGCGCCGGTCGCCGACGTCGACCGGTAGAGGAGGTGCCATGCCCTGACGGGGGCCGGGAACGGGCCGATGAACACCGTCGTGGGCCGCTGTTCCAGCAGGACGCCGGGGTCCGCGTGGGCCGTGGGCGCGGCTGTCACGAAGAGCAGCGCGACAGCGACCAGTAACCGACGAAGCATCGTTGCCTCCGGTTGTGTGGTAATCGAAGTTTTCACAAGTTAGCCAGCCCGGTAGGATCTGGCAATCCCTCAGAAGGAGGAGACACCCGTTGGCTCGCACGTACGGCGGCGTCGCCCCCGAGCAACGTCGCGCCGACCGCCGCGAGCGGCTGCTCACGGCGGGGCTCGAGCTGTTCACCTCCCACGGCTTCCGGCACACCAAGATCACCGAGGTCTGTGCCCGCGCCGGCGTGTCCACGCGCAACTTCTACGAGGAGTTCAGCGGCAAGGAGGACGTGCTGCGCACCCTCCACGACCGGATCAACAGCCTCGCGCTCGAGCACGTCACCGCCGCGCTCGGCGAAGTCGCCGAAGCCGACGCCATGACCCGGATCGCGACGCTGCTGGACGTCTTCATCGACACGGTCACCGTCGACCCGCGGCTGCCGCGCCTCAACTACGTCGAAGCGGTCGGCGTGAGCGCCGAACTGGAGGAGCAGCACCAGCTGTGGGTCGACCGCTGGGCGACCTTCATCGCGACCGAGGCCCGCCGCGCGGCCGAACACGGCGTGGCGCCCGACCGCGACTACCGGCTGACGGCGATCGCCCTGGTCGGCGCGGCCACCGGGCTGCTGCGCGAGTGGCAGGCGCACGAACCGCCGCTGCCGGTCGAGGACGTCGGCGCGGAGCTGCGCGCGCTGATGCTGGCCGCGATCATGCGGCCGGAAAAGATTTCGGACATCCGCGGCAACCGACCCGCCGCCTCCGGCGTCGAAGAGACAAGCCGGGAGGGGGACTGGGGGGACGCCCGGCGAACGTGAAGGCCCTTCACCCGCAGCGGACGCGGGTGAAGGGCCTTCACGGACTCTACGGGGTGGCGCGGACTGTCGGCAGCCCGAGCGAAACCGGGCCTGCCGTCCGGCACATGTCGTGGCAGGTGCTGTCGAGCGTGCAGCACAGCGAGCAGATCGCGCCCTCCTGCTTCGCGCAGTCCGCGACGTCCGGCAGCTCGTACGGGTCGCCGCAGACCGAGCAGGTGTGCGTCGCGCGCAGATCGGCGTCGACGTCCGGGCCGGCGACCGTGTTCGGCCGGGCCAGGTAGTACTTCCCCTTGGTCGCGACGGCCAGCGTCGGCACCAGCACGATCGCGACGACCAGGGCGAGCAGCGGGCTGAACGCGGCCAGGAACGGCCCGAACGCGCCGAAGTACGCCACGATCGAGAGCGCCGACGCGACCACCATCGAGCCGAACCCGACCGGGTTGATCTTGTGCAGGTACGCCCGCTTGAACTCGATGTAGCGCGGCGAGAGCCCCAGCGGCTTGGCGATCACCAGGTCGGCGCAGACGGCGCCGATCCACGCGATGGCGACGTTGGAGTAGAAGCCGAGGATCTTGTTGAGGAAGCCGAACGCGCCGAACTCCATCAGCGCGAGCGCGATCCCGCAGTTGACCAGCACGTACCAGACGCGGCCGGGGTGGCGGTGCAGCACGCGGGAGAAGAAGTTCGCGAACGACAGCGAGCCCGAGTACGCGTTCGTCGTGTTGATCTTGATCTGCGAGACGACGACGAACAGCGCCGCGAACGTCAGCGCCACCGGGCCGAGTGCGGGTTTCACCGCTTCGAGGTACGGCGCGATCGGCTCCAGCGCGTGCGTCTTCCCGACGACACCGAGCGCGAGGAACGCCAGCAGCGCGCCGCCGATCTGCTTGGCGGCGCCGAGAATCACCCAGCCGGGTCCGGCGGCGAGGACCGCGGCCCACCACGACCGCTTGTTCTCCGCCGTCTTCTCGGGCATGAACCGCAGGTAGTCGGCCTGCTCGCCGATCTGCCCGATCAGCGACAGCGCGACACCCATGCCGAAGCCGAACCCGATCGCGGAGAACCCGGCCCCGGCACCCTCGGTGCCCCCGAAGTGGGTGAATTCCGCGAACTTCCCTGGCTCGCGGACCAGCACGACGACGAAGGGCAGCACCAGGCCGGCGATCCACAGCGGCTGCGTCCAGGTCTGCATCTTCGCGACCGCGCCCATGCCGTAGAGCGCGAAGGGCAGCACGATGAGCGTCGCGAGCAGGTAGCCGACGGGCAGCGGGATGCCGAGAGCGAGTTCGAAGGCCTGGCCCATGATCGAGCCTTCGAGCGAGAAGAAGATGACGGTGAAGCTGGCGTAGACCAGCGACGTCAGCGTCGACCCGAAGTAGCCGAAGCCCGCGCCGCGGGTCAGCAGGTCCATGTCCACACCGGACTTCGCGCAGGCGGCCGCGATGGGCACGCCGGTCACGAAGATGACGACGGCCGCGGCGAGGATCGCGAGCACGCCGGAGGTGAAGCCGTAGGAGAGGACGATGCTGGCGCCGATCGCGAAGTCGGCGAGGTAGGCGATGCCGCCCAGCGCCGTCGTCGCGACCACGAACGGGGACCATTTCCGGAACGAATGCGCGGCGAAGCGCAGCGAGTAGTCCTCGCGGTTCTCGTTCGCGGCGAGCGGGGCGTACCGCCGTTTCGGCGGGGCGGCTTCTTCGGTGCCCGACAGGGTTTCGGTCATGCCTGCCTCCGAGGTGGTGGGGAACGCGCCGAAGGTAGGTCCGTCCTGTATCGATCCTGGTCCGGCGGGTAACGCACGGGTTACGGCTTGTTGTCCAGCGGTTACGGTGCGGGGGTGGCGGGTGTCACCGTTCAGTGGGTTCCGCCGCAGCTCGGAAGGCCCTAACGTGCCTAGAGCCGAAGTCGATCGATGCCCCGACCGGGCGTGGAGGTTTGGCGATGATGCCGGAAATCGAGGACCAGGTGGAAGACGCCGTGGTGCGCCTGCCCGGAATGCGCGTGGCCTACGACGGCGCGGCGTTCGACGAATCGTCGCTGGCCGCCACCTGGACCGACCAGCTGCAGGGCTGGCTGAACCAGGCCGTCGCGGCCGGCATCCCCGAACCCAACGCGATGGTGCTGGCGACGGCGGACGCCGAAGGCCGCCCGTCGTCCCGCACGGTGCTGTGCAAGGGCCTGGACGAGCGGGGCGTGGTGTTCTACACGAACTACACGTCGGCGAAGAGCCACGACCTGACGGCGACGCGCTACGCGTCGGTGACGTTCCCCTGGTACGCGCTGCACCGCCAGGTCCACGTCCGCGGCGAGGTGGAGAAGGTCGGCACCAAGGAGACGGCGGAGTACTGGGCCCAGCGCCCCCGCGGTTCGCAGCTGGGGGCGTGGGCGTCCCCGCAGTCCCGGGTGGTCGACGGCCGTCGCGCGCTGGACAACGCGCTCCACGGAATCGAGCGGCGCTTCGCGGAGGTGGAGCAGATCCCGGCCCCACCCCACTGGGGCGGCTGGCGGATCCGCCCGGACCTGGTGGAGTTCTGGCAGGGCCGCGAGGACCGGATGCACGACCGCCTGCGGTATGTGCGGACCGACGACGGGTGGCACGTGGAGCGGGTCGCCCCCTGAGTCCTGAGGCGCCCCAAGGTGGCCTTCGGTGTGTTGAGCGCACCGAAGGCCACATTGGTGCGTTCGGGCCGGACCGCCCAGGCGAGGAAAATCACCTGCGCCGAGATAGTTAGCCGAGCTAAGCTCGCTGTTCGTGAGTGGTGAACCGGGGACCTTGCCGCCCCGCTCGGGTGTCCGGAAGCTCCTCGGCCGCATCGTCGTCGACACACGGCCGCTGAAAATCGTCGCCTTCCGGCGGCTCTGGCTGTCCACTGTGGTCACTGCCGTCGGGACTCAGCTGACCGCCGTCGCCGTGCCCAAGCAGGTCTTCGACCTCACCGGTTCCTCCGCCTACGTCGGGCTCACCGGGCTCGTCGCCCTCGTTCCGCTGCTCGTCTTCGGGCTCTGGGGCGGGGCCGTTGCCGATGCCGTCGATCGGCGGAAGCTGCTCTTCGTCACCAACGTCGGCGTCGCCATCACCTCCGCGCTGCTCTGGCTTCAGGCCTTCGCGCACTTCGGGTCCGTCTGGCTCGTGCTCGGCCTGCTTGCCGTCAACCAGGCCTTCTTCGCGATCAACATGCCCACCCGCGGCGCCGTCGTCGCCCGGCTCGTGCCCGCCGAACTGCTGCCGTCGGCGAACGCCCTCAACACCACCATGTCGACCTTCGGCGCCGTCTTCGGCCCGCTGCTCGCCGGCTCGCTGATCCCCGTGCTCGGCCTCTCGACGCTCTACCTGATCGACGTCGTCGCCCTCACGATCACCCTCTTCGCCGTCTGGCGGCTGCCGGCCATCCCGCCGCTCAACGGCCCCTCGCGCCGGGCCGGGCTGCGGGACGTCGTCGACGGCTTCCGGTATCTCGCCGGGCAGAAGATCCTGCTCGCCTCCTTCGTCGCCGACATCATCGCGATGGTCTTCGGGATGCCGCGCGCGCTCATTCCCGAGATGGCCGAACGCACCTTCGGCGACCCGCCCGGCGGCGGTCCCGCGCTCGGCTGGCTCTACGCCGCCCTGCCCGCGGGCGCCATGATCATCGGGCTGTTCTCCGGCTGGCTCACCCGCATCCACCGGCACGGCGTCGCGGTCGTCGTCGCGATCTGCGCGTGGGGGGCCGCGGTCGCCGGCTTCGGGCTCGCCCACTCGCTGTGGCTCGCCGTCCTCTTCATGGCACTCGCCGGGGCCGCGGACATGGTCAGCGCCGTCTACCGGATGGCCATCCTGCAGACCGCCACCACCGACGAGATGCGCGGACGGCTCCAGGGCGTGTTCACCGTCGTGGTCGCCGGCGGCCCGCGGATCGCCGACCTCACCCACGGCTGGGGCGCCGCCGCCTTCGGGACGTCGGCCGCCGCGACCACCGGCGGGCTGCTGGTGATCGTGCTGGTCCTCGCCTCGATGCTGGTGCTCCCGGCGTTCTGGCGGTACCGGGCGCCCACGGCGTAGGCCGTTCGGAGTACGGTGCGGGCATGCGTACCTTCGTTGCCGTTTTGGTCGCTTTTGCCGCTTTGACCGCCTGCTCGTCCGGGGACAAGCCGTCCGAGAAGCCCACTTCGTCGTCGGCTCCGAAGCCGGCGCCGGGCACGAACGCCGCCGCCGCGTCGCTCGACCCGTGCAAGCTGCTGCCCGCCGAAGCCGTGTCGAAGGCGCTGTCCCTGGACAACCTCAAGGCGGTCCCGGGCCCGGTGCAGGACAACGCGGCCAACGGCGGCAAGGCCCGCAGCTGCGAGTACCAGCTCGACGGCAAGGCCGCGGGCGCCCTCGCGGTGACCCGCTACGAAGGCCGCCAGGGCAAGCCCGCCGAGATGGTCGCGTCGATCAAGAAGGCGAAGGCGGGCGCGAAGGACGTCCCCGGCTTCCCCGACGGCGCGGTCTACTACGTCGACGAGCAGAAGACGGCCACCCTCGCCTCGGCCGAGCTGGTCGCGGGCACGCCGGTGCTGATCAACTACACCGGCCCGGCCAAGATGTCGCCCGAGCAGATGGCGCCGCTGGTCAAGCAGGCCCTCACCGCAAGCTGATCACGCCCAGCCGACGAGCTGCCGTCCCGCCGCGGGCGGCAGCTGCGGCAGCGCTGGCCGCGCGACCGCGCCCGGCGTCACCGGCGAGGCGAAGAACTCGCCTTCGGCGGTCTGGTACAGCACGGTCGTCCGGTCCGGTGCGGCGGCAGCCTTGAGGATCCGCGGCTCCGACCGCTCGACGAGCTTCGTCAGCTGGGGCTTTCCGTTGTCGAGGTGCAACCGCACGAGAACGCCGTGCTCAGCGGTGCCGGTGGCGGCCGACAGCAGCACAGTCGTCGCGTCGAGCGCGGCGACGAAGTCGTAGGTGGCGCCGGGTTCGTCGTAGACGGCGTAGGCGATCGCGCCCGATGCGCCTGCCAGGTAGGAAAAGCCGTCGCCAGCGTGCTTCGCGTCCTGCCAGGTCAGCACCTCGTCCTCGGCGCTGAGCCACCAGTCCCGGGCGTAGCCGTCCGGCGCGAGGGTGGCTTCCTTGGCCGGTGCCCCGAGCTGCCGGTAGTCGACGGAGTACACGGCCTTGCCGTCGTCGAAGAACAGCTTCGAGCCGGTCCGGCCGAACTTCGGATTCCGGAACCGGGCCCCCTGCCCGGGATTGGGGACGACCGCGGTCCGCTCGTACCGCCGCTCGGCGGTGTCGAGCCGGAACACCTCGACGCCTTCGCCGGTGTCGAGCGTGGCGTACTGCCCGTCCGGCGAAACGAGGTCGAGTTTCGACGTCGGTTCGCCCAGCCGGTGCAGCGAAGTGTCCCGCCCGGGCAGCGGCAGGACCGTCTTGACCGCGCCCGTGGCCGGGTCGGCGAAGACGATCTCGTCGAGGTGGGGATCGTCCTGGTCCTGCAGCAGCACGACACCGGAGAGGTCGAGCGGTGCCGCGTCCGGCGCCGGACCGCTTCCGCAGGCCGTCGCCAGCACGGCGAGCAGCGCCACGCCCCATCGGATCTTCGCCACCGTCGAACCTCCCGTCGTCGGGAACTTTCGATGGCGCCGGAGATCATCCGGTTCCCGCTACCGGCGCAACGCCGCCAGTTCGACCGCGCTGTGTGCCGAGAACACCGTGACCTCGTCCTGGTGGTCCCGCGCCAGCTCGTGCAGCCGCGCCAGGTTCTCCAGCCGCGGTTTCCGCAGGGTCTGGACGAGGTTCTGGAACGCCGTCAGGCCGGGCGGGCAGTGCGGCGCGACCGGATCCAGCTGGCCGTGGAAGAAGTACGCGTCGCCGGCGTGCAGGAGCCAGCCGTCGCCGGTGTCGACCGCCACGCCCGTGTGGCCGCGCGTGTGACCCGTCAGCGGGACCAGCAGGATCTCCTCCGGCAGGCCCTTCAGCGCGCGGACCGCGTCGAAGCCGAACCACGGCTCGCCCGTCTCGTCGTAGGTGCTCCACAGCGGGCGGTGCGCGAACTGGATGGCGCGGTACCGGTTCTTCTCGGCCGCGTTGGACGGCGCCGTCGCCGACCGGTGCTCCTCGGCGCGGACGTGCACGACGGCGTTGGGGAAGTCGGCCAGCCCGCCCGCGTGGTCGACGTCCAGGTGCGTCGCGACGATGTGACGGACGTCGGCCGGGTCGAGGCCGAGTGCCTTGATCTGCGCGACGGCCGTCTCCGCCGCCTCGGTCCGCGCACCGGTCATCGCCAGGAACGGCCGCCCTAGCCACTCGACGGGGCGCGCCACGCCCTGGGTGCCGAAGCCGGTGTCGACCAGCACCAGGCTGTCGCCGGTTTCGATCAGCAGGCAGTGCGCGACCGCCTCCGCCCGGCGCAGCAGGCCGGGCTCGCCGTCGAGCAGCCTGCCGCCCGCCGGGCGCATCGATCCGCAGTTCAGGTGGTGCACCTTCATACCCTGCTCCTGGTGCTCAGCCGGAGGAACCCGGTCTCGTCGTGCGCGGCGAAGACGGTGACCTCGTCGCCGTGCTCCTGAACAAGCTGGCGCAGGCGGCGGTGATTGTCCAGCCGGGCGCCCCGCACCGTCTCCACGCGGCCCTCGAACCACTTCAGGCCCGGCGGGCAGTGCGGCGCCGCGGGATCGACCTGGCCGTGGAAGAAGTACGAGTCGCCTGCGTTGAGCAGCCAGCCGCTGCCGGTGTCGACGGCGACCCCGGCGTGCCCGCGCGTGTGACCGGACAGTGGGACGAGCAGGATCTCGGGCGGCAGGCCGTCCAGCTGCCGGACGGCGTCGAAACCGAACCAGGGCTCGCCGGTGTCCGCATAGGACGTCCACTGAGGACCGTGAGCGAACTGGATCCGGCGGTAGCGGCTGCGCTCGGCAGCGTCGCGCGGATCGGTGAAGGCACGCAGCTCCTCGGCGTAGACGTGCACGCGGGCCCACGGGAAGTCGATCAGCCCGCCGGCGTGGTCGAGGTCGAGGTGGGTCAGCACGATGTCGCGGACGTCAGCGGGATCGAAGCCGAGCGCGCGGATCTGCGCGATGGCCGTCTGCGCGGGATCGGGGACCGGATTGGACTGCCGGACGAAACCGGCGCCGAGCCAGGCGACGCGGTCCACCGCGGCCGGTGTCCCCATGCCGGTCTCGACGAGCACGAGGCCCGTGTCCGTCTCGAGCAGCAGGCAGTGGCAGACCATGGTGGCCCGCCGGAACACCCCCGGCCTGCCGTCGATCAGCTTTCCGCCCAGCGGGCGCATGGTGCCGCAGTTGAGGTGGTGGACGCGCATCAGGAGAACTCCCGGTCGAGGGTGGCGTGCAGATGGGTGGCGACGGCGCGCAGCGGCGCGACGTCCCGGCGGGTGCGGGCCAGCAGCAGCCCGCCTTCGATCGCGGCGAGCACGACGGTGGCCAGCTCCTCGGCACGCTCGGCGGAAAGCCCTTGCGTGGCAAGGTAAGTGGCGAGGATTCCGTGCCACGAGGAGTAGCCGTCGGCGCAGGCTTCCCGGATGGTGTCGCTCGCTGCCGCGGCGTCGAGCGCGACTGTCGCAAGTGGACATCCGCGCTGGAAGTCCGACTGGACAAGGAAATTCGCCAACGCCTCGACGGCCCGGTCGATCGCCGCCGGTGCGCCGGGAGCGTCCCGCAGGATCGCTTCGAGCATGGCGCCGGTGCGCTCGCCGGACAGGCGCACGGCTTCGGCGGCGAGCTGTTCCTTGCCGCCGGGGAAGTGGAAGTAGAGCGACCCCTTCGGCGCGCCCCCGGCCGTCGTCAGCTGGGTGAGGCCGGTGGCGTGGTAGCCCTGGGTCTGGAACAGGTCGGCGGCGGTGTCGAGCATCCGCTGCCGGGTGTCGGTGCGGCGAACCATGACGGCGACTGTAGCCCAAACTATGACGACCGGTCTAGTGACTTCGCGGATCGGTAAGGTCGTGGGCATGGGCAACCCGACCGGTCAGCAGTTCGAGATCACCCGCGGCAACGCGCGCGCCGTCGTCACCGAAATCGGTGCCGGCCTGCGGGCGTTCGAAGTCGGCGGCGTGCCGTACGTCGAGGAGTTCCCCGAAGACGCGCACCCGCCGAAGGCCGCCGGGCAGATCCTGCTGCCGTGGCCGAACCGGACCAAGGGCGGCCGGTGGACGTTCCAGGGCGAGCCGCAGCAGCTGGAAGTCACCGAGGAGGCGCGCGGCAACGCCATCCACGGCCTCACCCGGCACCTCGAATGGGAGCTGCTGGAGCACGCCGAGTCGTCGATCACCCTGGCCGTCGACGTCGAGGTGCAGCCGGGCTGGCCGGTGCCCCTGCGCGCGACCGTCACCTACGAGCTCGCGCCGCGCGAGCTGACCGTGACCCACGAGATCCGCAACGAGGGCGACCAGCCGATCGGCGTCGGCGTCGGCACGCACCCGTACTTCCGGATCGGCGACGTCCCGACCGACGAGCTGACCCTGACGCTGCCCGCGACGCGGGTCCGGCCGTCGCTGCCCGACGAGCAGATGCCCTACGCGCCGGAGCAGGACGTCGAGGGGACCGAGTACGACTTCCGCGCGGGCCGGGTGCTGGCGGGCGTCGACCTGGACACGGCGTTCGGCGGCCTGACCGCGGCCGGGGACGGCACGCACCACATCGTCCTGCGCCACGCCGAGCAGGAACTGCTGGTCTGGACCGGCCCGGACTTCCGCTGGGCCCAGGTGTTCACCCCGGACGACCTCGTCGGCCGCGGCCGCGCGGTCGCGATCGAGCCGATGACCTGCCCGGCCGACGCCCTCAACACCGGCGACGACCTGATCGAGCTGGAGCCGTCGGCGTCGTGGTCGGGCAGCTGGGGCATCCGGGTCCGCTGACCCGCCGGAGCCTCGCGGTTAGGCTGCGCCGGTGCAGTCGGTGTCGTTCTGGCAGGCCTGGGGACTGTGGTTCGACGGCCAGTCCGTGTCGGGCTACACGCTCTGGGGCCTGCCCGTGCTGTGGTGGGGACGGCTCGGGAAGCTCGGCCAGTTCACCGGCGGGCTGGTGGCGATCATCGACATCGTCGGGGTCGCGCGGATCAGCGCGTGGGGCGAGCGGCTGCGGGTCCGGCCGGTCGAAGGGCACCGCCGGACGCTGGCCCAGACCTGGCGGCGCACGGCCGAGATCTACCGGGACGTGTACCGCGACATCGTCGAAGACGTGGCCCGCCGCAGCGCCGCCAAGCGCCCTCACCTGCACCCGGGTGGCGGGCCGAAGCAGCGGGAGCTGGAGCCCGAAGCCCGCCGGGTGAAGCGGATCCTGGGGACCGGCCTGGGAATTCTCCTCGTGGCGGGGTGGACGCTGATCATCTGGCACGAGTTCGCCGGTGCGCCCCCGGCGCAGCCGGCCACCGAAGACAGCACCGCCTGGTACTGGTGGGTGCTGTTGTTCGTCGGCGCGCTGGTCTTCGCGTTCAGCTGGTACTGGATCCTGATGGCGGTCCTCGCCGTGCTGTCCCTGGCCGTGAACCTCGTCGCGCGGGCCTGGCCGCTGGTCGTCTACGGCCTGTTCGTGTGGCCGCCGCTGGTGTTGCTGCGCGGGCCGCAGCCGGACCGGTCGCTGCGGGTCATCGGCGTCCTGCTCGTCGTCGCCGGGTTCGGGTTCGACCTGCTCGCGAGCTGAGCCCCGCGTGCACCCGTCCGGGCGAGTTCGTTAGCGTGGCGAACTATGGCGAAGGCAATTGTCGGGGGCTATGTCGTCCCCATCGACGGTGATCCCATCGAAGGCGGCACGGTCCTGATCGACGGCGGCCGGATCGTCGCGGTCGGCGCCGAGGCCGACGTCGACATCCCGGAGGACGCCGAACTCGTCGACGCGGCAGGCACCTGGGTGCTGCCCGGCTTCATCGACGCCCACGCCCACCTCGGCGTCCACGAGGACGGCGAAGGCTGGGCAGGCAACGACACCAACGAGATGACCGACCCGAACGGCGCCCGCTTCCGCGCCGTCGACGGCATCGACCCGTACGAGCCCGGCTTCGACGACGCGCTGGCCGGTGGCGTCACGAGCGTCGTCATCAAGCCTGGTTCGGGCAACCCGATCGGCGGCCAGACCATCGGCGTCAAGACGTGGGGCCGCAGCATCCTCGACATGACGTTCGCGGAGCAGGTCAGCGTCAAGAGCGCGCTCGGCGAGAACCCGAAGCGCGTGTACGGCGACAAGAAGCAGACGCCGTCGACGCGGCTGGGGGTCGCGGCGATCCTGCGCGAAGCGTTCACGAAGGCCCGCAACTACCAGGCAAAGCGCGCGCACGCGGAGTCCGAGGGCAAGCCGCACGAAGTCGACCTGACGCTGGAGACCCTGTCCAAGGTCCTCGACGGCGAGCTGTACTGGGACCAGCACGTCCACCGAGCGGACGACATCGTGACGGCGCTGCGCCTGGCGGACGAGTTCGGCTACAAGCTGGTGATCAACCACGGCACCGAGGGACACCTGATCGCGGACCTGCTGGCCGCACGCGACGTCCCGGTGATCCTGGGCCCGCTGTTCACGACGAAGTCCAAGGTCGAGCTGCGCAACCGCACGCTGCGTTCGGCGGGCATCCTGGCCCGCGCGGGGGTGAAGATCGCGATCACGACGGACCACCCGGTGATCCCGATCAACTTCCTGGTGTACCAGGCGGCCCTGGCAGTGAAGGACGGCCTCGACCCGGTGACGGCCCTGCGCGCGCTGACGATCAACCCGGCGTCGATGCTGGGCCTGGACGACCGGATCGGCGCGTTGAAGCCGGGCCTGGACGCGGATGTCGTGCTGTGGTCGGGCGACCCGCTGGACGTCATGAACCGCGCGCTGCGCGTGTTCGTCCGCGGGGACGAGGTGTACCACTTCGACGAGGCGTCGGGCGAGGGCGTGTCGAAGGACCGGCGGTACCGCGAGGTGCGCTGAGTTTCGGGCGGTGCGCCGGTGACCGGGCGGTTCCGGCGCGCCGCCCGTCTGGTTCAGGTCAACAGGGCGGCGAGGTCGATCTTGACGGGGAAGGGGACGTCGGTGGTGAAGGTGCCGGTGACGGCCGCGGCGTCCAGGTAGCCGAACTCCCCGGCTTGGTGACAGGCGACGAGCGAGACCGGCTCGATGATATCGACGATCCAGTAGTGCGGGATTCCGGCGTCGGCGTATTCGTCGTGCTTGACGTGGTAGTCGGTTCGCTTGGAGCCGGGGGACACGATTTCGATGACGACGGCCACCTCTTCGGCCCTGAGCATGGGGCCTTCCCGGCGAACGCGGGCAATTCCCGCCTTCTCGACGATGAGCAGATCCGGGCGGCGGGAAAAGCCAGGTCTTCCCGCGGGTGCCAGACCGAGATCCACGTCGGTTCCCGGCAAGACGCGGAGGTGATTCGGCACCTGACCGGCGAGTTGCTGTGCCAGCTCAAGCATCACGATGCCGTGATCGGGGACGGGGCTCGGGGACATCACGACGCGACCTTCCACAAGTTCGGTGAAACCGGAGTCGGTCTCACCGAGTGCCGCGTATTCCTCGATCGTCAGCAGGTGATCGGGGATCTCCCACCGGCGAGCGGGGCCCGGCTGGGAAAGTGCAATCACAGCGTCTCCTCACGTCGCCCGGCATTCTCTCACGGCTCAGGTTCAACCAGGAGTAACCGTATCTGTACCGAACGTGCGACAGACGTCGCTCGATGCGGGCCGCCTCGTCACGGCAGCAGCCCGTCGAGGTCGAGCTTGACCGGGAACGGTGCGCTGGCCGTGAAGACGCCCGTGACCGGCCAGGAGTCCCGATACCCCGCCTGGCCGTCCCGGTGACAAGAGACCAGCGAAACCGGCTCGGCGAGGTCGACGATCCAGTAATGCGGAATCCCCGCATCGGCATACTCGTCGTGCTTCACCTGGTAATCGGTCCGCTTCGAACCCGGCGTCACGACCTCGGCCACCAGCACCACGTCCGATGCGCGGAGCATGCCGCCGCCTTCGAAGGCCGTGCGGTTGACGACCAGCAGGTCCGGGCGGCGGGCGAACCCCGGCTCTCCGTCCGGGGTCAGGCACAGGTCCAGGTCATTCGCGATCACGAACGCCAGACCCAGCGGCAGCTGCCGCTCGAGCTGGGCGGCCAGGAGGCATACCGCCAGGTCGTGACGGCGTCCGGACGCCGGGCACGTCACCACGCGGCCCTCCATCAGCTCGGTGAAACCGAAGTCGGTGGCACCGAGGGCCGCGTACTCCTCGATGGTCAGCAGATGACCGGGCATGCCGCAACGGTATCCGTGCCGGGCGTGCGACAGCCTTCGCTCGATTCGGCTACGCGTTCTTCAGCTCGCGCGCGATCACCAGCCGCTGGATCTGGTTCGTGCCCTCGAAGATCTGGGGCACCTTCGCCTCGCGCATGTACCGCTCGACCGGGAAGTCCCGCGTGTACCCCGCCCCGCCGAGGACCTGGACCGCGTCCGTCGTCACCTTCATCGCGCCGTCCGTCGCCACCAGCTTCGCGATCGACGCCTGGCGCTTGAACGGCAGCCCGCGGTCGCGGCGGCGGGCCGCGTCCAGGTACAGCGCCCGGGACGCCTCGACCGTCGCCGCCATGTCGGCCAGGAGGAACTCGATGCCCTGGAAGTCGATGATCGGGCGGCCGAACTGCGAGCGGCCCTTCGCGTACGCCACCGCTTCGTCCAGCGCCGCCTGCGCCAGGCCCACCGCGCACGCCGCGATGCCGAGCCGTCCCGAACTCAGCGACGACAGCGCGATGCGGAGGCCCGCCCCCGGCTCACCCAGGAGCCGCTCGGACGGCACGCGGGCGTCGTCGAAGATCAGCTGGGCCGTCGGGGACCCGGTCAGCCCCATCTTCCGCTCGCGCGGTGCCGCCGACAGGCCCGGCGTCGCGCCGTCGACCAGCAGGCACGAGATCTCCTCGTCGCCCGTGCGGACCATCGTCGTGTAGAAGTCCGCGACACCCGCGTGGGTGATCCACGCCTTCGTGCCCTTGACGACGTAGTCCGAACCGTCGAGACGCGCGCGCGTCGACAGCGCCGCCGCGTCCGAGCCCGCGTGCGTCTCCGACAGCGCGTACGCGCCCAGGAGCGAGCCTTCGAGCATGTCCGGGAGCCACTTCTCGCGCTGCTCGTCGGTGCCGTACTCCGCCAGCGCGTAGCAGGACATCGTGTGCACCGACAGCCCGACGCCGACCGTCATCCACGCCGTCGCGATCTCCTCCAGGACCTGGAGGTAGACCTCGTACGAGACGTCGCTGCCGCCCCAGCGCTCCGGGTACGGCAGGCCCAGCAGGCCGGACTTGCCGAGCAGGCGGAACTGCTCGCGGGGGAACTGTTCGGCCTCTTCCGCCGCCGCGGCCCGCGGGGCCAGCTCGTCACGGGCGATCTCCCTGGTCAGCGCGACCAGGTCCTCCGCCTCCGGAGTGGGCAGCAGGCGTTCGGCGGGCATCCTTGTCCTCCAAAAGCTGTACTGAAAACAGTACTGTGGGCTGATTCAGAGTACAGTACGGCAGACCTGGGGTGTCCGGAAGACGTAGGAGATAGTGAGCCGATGCGCCCCGAACCCCGCCGACGGCCGACCGCCCGCCAGCGTGCCCTGCTCGCCGACCTGGAGGCGCTCTTCCTCGCCGAGGGCTTCGCCGATTTCACCCTCGACGACCTCGCCGGCCGGCTGCGCTGCTCGAAGTCGACGCTCTACGCGCTCGCGCCCAGCAAGGAGCAGCTCGCCGTCAAGGTCGTCACCCAGTTCTTCCGCGGCGCCGCCGAGCGCATCGAAGAACGCATCGACGGCATCGACGACGCCCGCAAGCTCATCGGGGAGTACCTGGCGGGCGTCTCCGAGCACCTGAACCGCGCGTCCGCGGCCTTCATGCGCGACCTCGCCGAGTTCGGCCCGACGCGGGAGGCCTACCGGCTCAACAGCCGGTTCGCCGCCAAGCGGCTGCGGCAGTTCATCGACAAGGGTGTCGCCGAGGGCGTCTTCCGTGACGTCCACGCCCGGCTCGTCGCGGAAATGACCGGGCTGATCATCGAGGGCATCCAGACCGGGGTGCTCGGCAGCCGGACCGAGGTGTCCGACGCCGAGGCGTTCACCGCTTTGGGGGAACTGCTGCTCGGCGGGCTGAACAAATAGCGGACAGGAATTGTCAGCGGCCGCTCGATTAAACTCCCCGCGTGATCGTCGTAGGCGGAGAAGCTCTGGTCGACCTGGTTCCCGGCGACCCCTTGGATTCCACTGTGGACGGTGGGCTGCGCGCGTTGCTGCCGCGGCTCGGCGGCGGCCCGTACAACGTCGCGCTGGCCGCCGGGCGGCTCGGCGTGCCGGCGGCGTTCCTCTCGCGGGTGTCCACCGATCGCTTCGGCGAAGCGATGATCGAGCGCCTGCACGCCTCGGCCGTCGACACCTCCCTGCTGCAGCGCGGCGACGAGCCGACGACGCTGGCCGTGGTGGCGCTCGACGCCAAGGGCGCCGCGCGCTACACGTTCTACGTCGAGGGGACGGCCGACCGGCTCGTTGTGGACCCGGGGCCGCTGCCGGAGAACGTGACAGCGCTCTCACTCGGCACCCTCGGCATGGTCCTGGAGCCGGGTGCTTCGGCGTACGAAGCGATGCTGCGGCGCGAGTCCGCCCGCGGTGTGCTGACGGTGCTGGACCCGAACATCCGCGAAGCGCTGATCACCGACCCGGCCGCCTACCGGGCCCGGTTCGCCTCCTGGCTGCCGGACGTGCGGCTGCTGAAGATCTCCGACGACGACGCCGCGTGGCTCACCGGGGGCGCCGACCCGGTGGCCGCGGCGAAGACGTGGATCGAGTCCGGTGTGGACGCCGTGGTGCTCACCCGGGGCGCCGACGGGCTCTCGGTGATCACCGCCGCAGGTGAGCTGGCCCACGTGCCCTCGCGCAAGGTGACTGTGGTCGACACCATCGGCGCGGGCGACACCGTCCAGGGCGCGCTGCTGGCCTGGCTGCACACCCACGAGGCCGCCGACCTGGGGACGCTCGACGCGGACGCGTGGCGCGAGGCACTGGCCTTCGCGGCGAAAGCGGCGTCGATCACGGTGTCCCGCAGCGGTGCCGAGCCGCCGACTTCGGCCGATATGGCGGCCGGTGTGTGAACCTGGTCCCAAAGCGGGCCCTGGGAGCAACGTCACCGCTGCGCAAAGGCACGTTTCTCGACTAGCGTAGAGGGGCATTCTTCATACCCCAGCGGGGCGGTGTGCAGCGAGGCGCCAGTGTTTCCTCGCGTGAACACGTGGCTACCTGTGAAACGTACAGGCGCCGCCGGCCCGTGCCGAACGTGAGAGGGACTTGCATGTCCGACGCGACGACTGCGGGGCAGTCCGGCGGCGAAACCGCGAAGCTGACCCTGCCGAGTGGCGAGCACGAGTTCAAGATCGTCCACCCGGTCGAGGGCGCGCCCGGGATCGAACTGGGGAAGCTGCTGGCGCAGACGGGGTACATCACCTACGACCCCGGTTTCGTCAACACCGGCGCCGCGTCGTCGGCCATCGCCTACATCGACGGTGACGCCGGCATCCTCCGCTACCGCGGGTACCCGATCGAGCAGCTGGCCGAGAAGTCGACCTTCATCGAGGTCTCCTACCTGCTGATCTACGGCGAGCTGCCGACGCAGGCCCAGCTGGCCGAATTCACCGAGAAGATCCAGCGGCACACGCTGCTCCACGAGGACCTGAAGGCGTTCTTCAGCGGCTTCCCGCGCGACGCCCACCCGATGCCGGTCCTGTCGAGCGCGGTGTCCGCGCTGTCGACCTTCTACCAGGACTCGCTCAACCCGTTCGACGAGCCCAACGTGGAGCTGTCGACGGTCCGCCTGCTGGCCAAGCTCCCGACGCTGGCCGCGTACGCGTACAAGAAGTCCGTCGGCCAGCCGCTGCTGTACCCGGACAACTCGCTGGGCCTGGTCGAGAACTTCCTGCGGATGACGTTCGGCTTCCCGGCCGAGCCGTACGAGGTCGACCCCGAGGCCGCCAAGGCGCTCGACTTGCTGTTCATCCTGCACGCCGACCACGAGCAGAACTGCTCGACCTCGACCGTGCGCCTGGTCGGCTCGTCCGAGGCGAACCTGTTCGCGTCGATCTCGGCAGGCATCAACGCCCTGTTCGGCCCGCTGCACGGCGGCGCGAACTCCGCGGTGCTCGACATGCTGGAGGGCATCCAGGCGGACGGCGGCGACGTCGCGAAGTTCGTCGAGCGGGTGAAGAACAAGGAAAAGGGTGTCAAGCTCATGGGCTTCGGGCACCGGGTCTACAAGAACTACGACCCGCGCGCGAAGATCATCAAGAGCACCGCGGACGAGATCCTCGGCAAGCTGAAGGGCGGCGACCAGCTGCTCGACATCGCGAAGAAGCTCGAGGAGACCGCGCTTTCCGACGACTACTTCATCGAGCGCAAGCTGTACCCGAACGTGGACTTCTACACCGGCCTGATCTACCGGGCGCTGGGCTTCCCGACGAAGTTCTTCACGGTGCTGTTCGCGCTGGGCCGGCTCCCGGGCTGGATCGCGCACTGGCGCGAGATGATCAACGACCCGGCCACCAAGATCGGCCGCCCGCGCCAGATCTACACCGGCCACGCCGAGCGGGACTACACCCCCATCGCCGAGCGCTGATTTTTTTTGGCTGAGCGCCCCGTCGTGCACCCGCACGGCGGGGCGCTTATCGTTGGCGGGCGTGACCAGAGAAGCGCCGGTTGTCCTGTGGTTCCGCCGCGACCTGCGGCTCGGCGACCACGCCGCGCTGCTGGAGGCGTCCCGCCACAGCAAGCACGTCCTCGCGCTGTACGTCCTCGACGACGTGCTCCTGACGCCTTCGGGCGCGCCGCGGACGGCGTTTCTCCTCGGCTGCCTGGAGAAGCTGAACGACCAGCTCGGCGGACGGCTGATGCTGGTGCACGGCGACCCGGCCACCGAAGTCGTCCGCGCGGCACGCGAGATCGGCGCGGCGGCGGTGCACGTCAGCGCCGACGCGGGTCCGTACGGCCGCCGCCGCGACGCCGCGGTCGCGAAGGCGTTGGCGGAGCACAACATCGGCTGGGTGGAGACCGGCTCGCCGTACGCGGTGACCCCGGGCCGCGTCACCAAGCCGGACGGCGAACCGTACCGCGTCTTCACGCCGTTCTTCCGCGCCTGGACCGCCCACGGCTGGCCTTCCCCGGCTCGACCGTCCCATGTGGACTGGGTGGAACCACTTCGGTCGGTGAAGATCCCGCGTCCGCCCCGCGTTTCGGCCACGCTGCCCGAACCGGGTGAGCAGGCCGCCCTGGACGTCTGGCACGAGTTCCTTTCCGGCGGCATCGAGACGTACGCCACCGACCGCGACCGCCCCGATCTGCCGGGCACGACCCGGCTTTCACCGTACCTGCGCTGGGGATGCGTCCATCCGCGGACGCTGCTGGCGGACCTGGACGACAGCCCGGGCGCGCAGGCGCTGCGGAGTGAGCTGTGCTGGCGGGAGTTCCACGCGGACGTCCTGTGGCACCGGCCGGAAACGGCGCGCCGCAATTACGACAGGCGGTTCGACGGAATGGCGTACGACGACGATCCCGAGGCGTTCGAGCGGTGGTGTGCGGGAAAGACCGGCTTCCCGTTCGTGGACGCCGGGATGCGGCAGCTGCTGGCCGAGGGCTGGATGCACAACCGGGTGCGGATGGTCGTCGCGAGCTTCCTGGTGAAGGACCTGCACCTGCCGTGGTGGCTGGGTGCCCGGCACTTCATGAAGCACCTCGTGGACGGCGACCTGGCGTCGAACCAGCTGAACTGGCAGTGGATCGCGGGCTCCGGCACGGACGCGGCGCCCTACTTCCGGATCTTCAACCCGGCCACGCAGGGGGAGAAGTTCGACCCGCAGGGCGACTACGTGCGGAAGTACGTGCCGGAACTGCGGTCGGTGCCGGGAAAGGCGGTCCACCGGCTGAAGGAGCGGCCCGCGGACTACCCGGCGCCCATGGTCGACCACGCCCACGAGCGCCGGATCGCGTTGGAGCGCTACGGCCGGATCACCTCGTGAGCAGCGGCCGGACGCGCCACACCACGGCGAGCGCGGGATCGCCGGTGGGGCTCGGCTCGATCCGGTCCACGGTGAAGCCTTCGCGCTCGTAGAACGCGCCGGCTCGCTCGTTGGCGGCGAAGTGCTCGATGTACAGCCGCCCGGCGTCCGCGGGCAGCTGCCGGATGAGGGCGTCGAGCAGGCGGGGGCCGAGCCCGCGGCCGCGCTGCCGCGGGTGGACGTAGAGCTTGTAGACCACGTGCTCGGCCCCGGCGCGGCCACGCTGCCCGACGCCGGCCAGCTCGCCGCCGTCCTCCGCGACGACCACCAGCCCGCCGTCGACGGCCGCCGCGAGATGCGGCTCGTTCCACCAGTTACGGACCTGCTCGTCCGCCGCGGCCGCGCCGATCAGCGGGGCGTAGTGCGGCCGGATGTGCGCTTCGCCGAACCGGTGGATCGCCGCCACGTCGTCCGGCCCGGCGGGCCGCACCTCAGCCACGCAGGGCCTCCGACAGCTTGATCCGGCTGCCGATGCGCAGCACGCTGTTGCCGTAGATCTTGCCGCCCAGCCAGGTCAGTGCGGCGATGAGTGCGACGGTCAGCGTGAGCGACAGCGCGATCTCCCAGCCCGCCGCCGCGCCTGTCGAAATGCGGGCGGGCATGAGGATCGGGGAGAGCAGGGGGATCAGCGAGACGATCTTCGTCGCCGAGCCCGCCGGGTTCTGGACCAGCAGGTTGAAGCCCGCGATGAAGCCCACCACGAGGATGATGTTCAGCGGCCCGACCACCGACTGGGTGTCCTCCTGCCGCGACACCAGCGAGCCCAGCGCGCCGTAGATCGTGGCGTACAACAGGAAACCGAGCAAATACCACAGCAGGCCCCACAGCAGCGTGCCGGTGGCGAAGCCGGACACGCTGACCACCCCGGTGACCGACGCCGCCACCAGGCCGGCCGCCGCCAGGATCACCAGCTGGGTCAGGCCGACCAGGCCGAGGCCGATCACCTTGCCCAGCAGCAGCTGCCACGGCCGGACGCTGGCGAGCAGGATCTCCACGACCCGGCTCGACTTCTCCTCCACGACGCCCTGGGCGACCATCATCCCGTAGGTGATGATGCTCATGTACAGCAGGAACGCCACGACCAGCCCGACGACCAGCCGCTGCGTGTGGTCCGGTGGCTCCGGCGCGAGCGCGTCGTCGCGGACGTGGGTGCCGTTGACCCTGGCCATCACCTCGGCAGGCTCCAGCTGCGCCGACGACAGCACTCCGTCGAGCACCTGCTGCTGTGCGACCTGGTCGAGCACCGCGCGCAGCTGGCTGTCCAAAGAGGACTTGTAGGTGGCGGTCAGCTGTGCCGCGCTGCCCGAGACGAGCGCGTCGAAGTCGCCGTCCTCGACCTTCTTGCGGCCCTCCGCCGCGTCGGTGACGGCGACCGTTTCGATCTGCTGTCCCGCGCGGGCGGCCGTGGCCTGCAGCTGCTGGGCGATGCCGATCGCCTGCCCGGTCAGCCCGACCTTGCTCCTGTCCGACGAGCCCGCCAGCGCGGTCTGGAACCCGATGTAGCCGATCAGCAGCACCAGCAGCACCGCGGTGCCGACCACAAAGGACCGTGTCCGCAGCCGCGTGTTCAGCTCGCGCTTCATCACCAGCCAGACGGCCCGGCGGCCACTGAGCTTCTTCATCGGGCTTCCCCCTCTTTGGCGTCGTTCACGGCGTCGCGGAAGAGCTCGGTCAGCGACCGGCGACGGCGGCTGAACTCGGTCACCGGCCCGGTGGCCAGCGCCGCGGCGAGCACGGCCTGGTCGTCCGCGCCCGGTGCGAGGTCGAGCACGGTCGTGGTGCCGTGCTCCTCCAGCACGCGCACGCCGGGCAGGCCCGCGGCCCACCCCGGCCGCGCGGCAGGCGCGGTGACGACCAGCTTGCTGTTCGCGCCCGCGGTCAGCTCGTCGACCGTGCCGACCGCGACCATCCGGCCCCCGCGGATGATCCCGACCCGGTCGCAGAGCCGCTCGACGAGGTCGAGCTGGTGGCTGGAGAACACCACGGGCACGCCCGCCGCGGCCTTCTCCCGCAGGACACCGCTCATGACGTCGACGGCGAGCGGGTCGAGGCCGGAGAACGGCTCGTCGAGCACCAGCACCGCGGGGTCGTGCACCAGGGCCGCGGCGAGCTGGACGCGCTGCTGGTTGCCGAGGCTCAGTTTCTGCACCTCGTCCTTGCGGCGCTCGGCCAGCCCGAGCCGGGTGATCCAGTTCTCGGCGTTGCGGTGGGCTTCGTTCGCGCTCAGGCCGTGCAGCTCGGCCAGGTAGACGAGCTGGTCGAGCACCTTCATCTTCGGGTAGAGCCCGCGTTCCTCCGGCATGTAGCCGATGTGGGTGCGGGTCTCGTGCGTGACCGGCTCGCCGCCGAAGCGCACTTCGCCCCCGTCGGCGGCGAGCACCCCCAGCGCGATCCGCATGGTGGTCGTCTTGCCTGCCCCGTTGCTGCCGACGAAGCCGAACAGCTCCCCGGCGCGGACGTCGAACGAAACGCCGTCCAGCGCGACCTTCGCGCCGTAGCGCTTGGAGATCCCGTCGATCTCCAGCGTCCCCTCAGTCATTCCCCATCCCCTCTTCGAAGTCTTCGGGATCGTCGTCCGGCAGCGACCAGCCCAGCACGACGGCCGGGATGGTCGTCCCGGTGACGAGCAGCGCGGACAGCATCATCGCGCCCCGGACGCCGCCTTCTTCGGTGTTGGCGATGAACAGGCTGTACAGCAGCGCGATCACCATCAGGTAGCTGAGCGCCTGGTAGCCGATGTAGGTGACGCGGTGCCGCCACTCGCGCTCGCGTTCGTCCAGCAGGCGGGAGAAGCTGCCGCTCATCCGCCCGGTGAGGATGCGCAGCAACAGGAAGGCCACGCCGCCGATGACGAGCCCGCTCAGCCAGATGGCGGGAAACACCCAGCGCGGCTCCAGCTCGTACCGCGTCGCCCCGGCGATCAGGGCCAGATCCCCGGCGACGAGCACGGCAACGAGGGCCCGCCGGTGCTTGCGGGTCCGCCACCGCGGCAGGTGCAGGGCCCGTCGTCGTTCGCGTTCGTCGAGCTTGTCCAGCTGACGTTCCCAGTAGGCCGCGAGCCGGCCCGGCTGCTCGGTCATGCTCCCCCCTCGCGGTAGACCTGGGTGGACAGCGGCGTGAACGGCTCGCGGCTGAAGACCGCCTCGACGGGCAGGTCGAACACCGCGCAGATCCGGAACGCCAGATCCAGGCTCGGATAGTGGTCGCCCCGCTCGAGCGCGCCGATGGTCTGCGGATTGACATCGACGGCACTGGCGAGCGCGGCCCTGGTCATCCCGCGCTCGGCCCGGAGCACGGGAAGCCGGTTGTAGATCGGCAGCTCCTTGCCGCGTCTTACCGGACTCATGGACGTACTGTTGCAAAAACCCAACGGCGCGTCAAGTTAAGGGAACCTCAAGTCCGGTTGTGCTGGGTGCTCTGGTCAGGCGAGGCCCGCGAGCGACTTGTCGACAAGCTCGGCGACCCGGGGGGCCGCGGCTTCCGCGTCGGCCGGGATGAGGGACAGCCGGGTCCGTCTCTCCAGGACGTCCGCCACGTCGAGTGCTCCCTCGTTCCGGACCGCCCACACGATCTCGGCCGCCGTGATCTCCGTTCCGGGGCTCACCGGGGCCGCGAACTCCGCGTCCAGCTCGCCCAAGGCGGCCACCCGGGGCGCCTCCGTCCCGTACCGGGCCACCAGTCGCGCCGGAGCGTCCACAAGGGACAAAGCCGACCGCGAAGCCGCTCCCAGCAACGGAAGCCGGGCAGTCCGGCAAGGGGAAGCCGTGAGACCGGCGAGCCGGACCGCCGCGTCGACCGCGTCCTCGGCCATCCGGCGGTACGTCGTGAGCTTGCCGCCCACCACCGTCAGCAAGCCATCCGAACCGGCCAGTACGGCGTGCTTGCGGGACAGGTCCGCCGACCGTCCGCCACCCTCCACCAATGGACGCAGGCCCGCATACGAGCCCGCCACGTCCGCCCGGGTCAGCGGGCGGGACAGTACCGACGAAGCCAGCGAAAGCAGGAAGTCCACATCGGACTCGGGAACCGAAGGAACAGACGGAATCGGACCCGGGACGGGCTCGTCCGTCAGTCCCAAGTAGACACGGCCGTCCGGCTGGGGGAGCAGGAAGACGAACCGGTTGTTCTCGCCGGGCACGCCGATGTTCACCGACGTCGTTCCCATCGGGACCGTCCCGGGGGCGAGGACCAGGTGCGAACCCAGCGACGGCCGCAGCCGCACCGAGCCCGTCAGCGTGCCCGCCCACACACCCGTCGCGTTGATCACCTGGCGGGCGTGGATGTCCACAGTGGAACCCGAGAGGCCGTCGCGTGCCTGGACGCGGTCCGCCGACAGCGACGTCGCCGAAAGGCGCGTCAGGATGCGGGCGCCGAACGAAGCTGCCGTGCGGGCCAGGGAAATCACGAGCCGGGCGTCGTCCACCAGGGCGCCGTCGTAGGCCAGCAGCGCGCCGCGGAGGCCGCGGGGTGCCAGGCCGGGTGCCAGTGCCAGTGCCTCGGCCGCCGGGACCGAACGGGGCCGGGGCAGCACCGACGACGGCGTCCGGGCCGCGCGGCGGAGGGCGTCGCCTGCTCGCAGGCCCGCTGCCACGAAGGCCTGCTGGGCGCGGGAAGTGCTGGGGTACAACGGAAACAGCTGGGGCATCGCGCGCGTAAGGTGCGGGGCCGTGCGGGTCATCAGGATGCCGCGCTCGACCGCGCTCTCGTGGGCCAGGCCCAGCTCGCCGTGTGCCAGGTAGCGCAGGCCGCCGTGGACCAGCTTCGACGACCAGCGGGACGTGCCGAACGCCAGGTCGTGGGCCTCGACCAGCGCCACCGACAGCCCGCGCGAGGCCGCGTCCAGTGCGATCCCGGTGCCGGTGACCCCGCCGCCGACCACCACGAGGTCGACGCGCTCGCCCGCCGCCAGCGCCGCCAGTTCGCGTTCGCGGCGCCGCGCGTTGAGCGAGCCCGGCGTCACGGCTTCAGTGCCGCGTCGAGCACGTGCCGGAACTCCGCCATCAGCGCCGCCTCGCCGACGTCCGCCGTCGCCGGCCGCAGCGAGAACGCGAACGACTGCACCACCAGCAGGATCGACCGGGACTGCGCCGCGACCGGCGCCCGCCGGATCGAACCGTCCTGGTGGCCCGCCTCCAGCAGATGGTGCAGGGCCTGCTCGGCGAACTTCTGGGTCGCGCCGAGCCGCTCCACGATGTACGGCAGGACCAGCTCGGGATCGACGTCGAGCAGCGTCCGGAACAGTGGGTCGGCCGACAGCGCGCGGACCCCGGCCGCCGCGATCGTCACCAGGCGCTCCCTGCTGTGCGCGGCGTCGGCGCCGAGCTCGGTCGCCGTGCGCAGCAGCCCGCTGAACTCGCGGGTCATCAGGGCGGCGAGCACGCTGCGGACGTCGGGGAACCGGCGGTAGACCGTCATCCGGCTGACCCGGGCGGTGCGGGCGATTTCGGCGAGTGTGGTGCGGCGCACACCGACCGCCAGCACGCACGTGCGCGCGGCGTCGAGCAGCACGTCATCGGCCACCCGGGTGGCCGTCTGCCTGCTCCGGGTGTCCGCGAGCGCGGAGGAACCCGCCGTCTGCGTGGTGTGACGTTTAACGTCCATATGTCACACTGTAGTCGTGAACGCGCTCATTGACCACCGCCTCCGCCGGTCCTGGACCGCGGACGCCGCCGACGCCGCCCAGCTGCCCGTGCGCGCGGCCAGGTGGCTCGACCAGCGTATCGGTCCGGTCACCCCCGGCGCCGCCTCCGCGGCGGACGTGTCGGCGGAAATACCGTCACCGAAACTTTCGAACTCTGCCACCGAAGCGCTCGCCAAAGTGGTCGGCACGGAGAACGTGCTGGTCGACGCCCCGGCACGGCTGGCGCGCGCGACCGGACTGTCCTACCTCGACCTCGTGCGGCGCCGTTCGCCCCGCGCGGAATTCCCGGTGCCCGACGCGGTCGTGCTGCCGGCCGGCCCGGACGAGGTCCAGGCGGTCCTCGACGTCTGCGTCGAGCACGACGTCGGGGTCGTCCCCTTCGGCGGCGGCACGTCGGTGGTCGGCGGGGTCGCGGCGCTGCGCGGCGGGAAGACGGCGGTGATCGCGCTCGACCTCGTCCGGCTCGACGCGCTCGTGTCGGTCGACGCCGAGTCGCGCATCGCCGTCCTGCAGGCGGGCGTCCGCGGTCCCGAGGCCGAACGCCTGCTCGGCGAGCACGGCCTGACGCTCGGGCACATCCCGCAGTCGTACGAACGCGCCACGATCGGCGGTTTCGCGGCGACGCGCTCGGCGGGACAGGCGTCGTCGGGCTACGGGCGGTTCGAGGACATGGTGACCGGCGTGCGGCTGGCGACTCCGCGCGGGGAGTGGAAACTCGGCGTCGCCCCGGCGTCCGCGGCCGGTCCGGACCTGCGCCAGCTCGCGATCGGCAGCGAGGGGACGCTCGGCGTGATCACCGAAGTCGCCCTGCGGGTGCGGCCGGTGCCGCCGGTCCGGCACTACGAGGGGTACGCGCTGCCCGGCTGGGCGGCCGGTGTCGCGGCGGTGCGTGACCTTGCGCAGCACCATGCGCTCGCCGACGTCACGCGGCTGTCCGATGTGGACGAGACGGAGGTTTCGCTGGCGCTGAACGCCGGGCTCAAGACGGCGGCGCTGCGCCGATACCTCGCCGCACGCGGGGTGCGGCGGCCGTGTTTTCTCATTGTCGGCTGGGAAGGTACCGCCCACGACGTGGCGCTGCGGCGCCGCGAGACGGCGCGGCGGCTGAAGGCGGCCGGTGCGGTGCGCGTCGGCAAGGCGCTCGGCGAGTCGTGGCGGCACGGCCGGTTCGCCGGACCGCGGCAGCGCGATGCGTTGCTGGACCGGGGAGTGTGCGTCGAGACGCTGGAGACGGCGGCGTACTGGTCCAATGTGGACGAGCTGCGCGACGACGTCCGGGCCGCGCTCACGGCGTCGCTGGGCCGGTCGATCGTGATGTGCCACATTTCGCACGCGTACGAAACCGGGGCGTCGCTGTACTTCACGGTGTTGACGGCCCGCGACGAAACCGACCCGATCGGACAGTGGCAGCGCGCCAAGGCCGCGGCGTGCGAAGCAATAGCGGGAACGGGCACGATCTCGCACCACCACGCCGTCGGTGTCGACCACGCGCCGTACCTGAGCGCCGAAATCGGCGCGCTGGGTGTCGAAGTGCTGCGCGCGGTGAAGTCCACAGTGGATCCGACGGGGATTCTCAATCCGGGCAAGCTGGTGTGACGACTTCGCAGGGCACGCCGTGGCCGTCGGCGGGGACGCCGTCGAGGGCCGCGGCCTCGGCCTGGGGAACGTCGGCGGTGCGCACCGGCTTGCCGTCGACCAGCAGCGGATAGCGGATCGGCGCGGCCCCGACGTAGGTGTGGACCTCGGTCAGCCGGGTGCCGTCGTCGAGGGTGATGTCGGGTTCGGTCAGCCGGGCCAGGTGGTAGCGCGTGCCGCGGCCCTCGCAGCGGTCGAGCACGGCCAGCTGCGCGGGCGTCACGAACCAGACGGCGTGCTCCTCGACGCCGGGCAGCGCGGTGAGGGTGGCCGGACGCTGGTCGTCGACCACGCGGAACCCGGCCGCCCACACCGCGGCGAGCCCGGCGCAGCGCGCGTGCGCCACCACGACCGGGCCTTCGAGCCCGAGCCGCGCCCGCAGCCAGGTGATCTTCGACGGGTTCGCGTTGGAGCCGTAGGCCAGCACGGCCGTCCGCTCGCGCCAGCCGTCCGGCGCGGTGCCGAGCGGATGGCCGGCGCCGTCGACGTGCACGAACGAATAGCCCGGCCGGGTGCCCGGGTAGGGCTCGGCCGGGTACTCGTCGTCGGTGAAGAGGGTCAGAACGTCACCACGCTGCGCAGGACGTCGCCGTGGTGCATGCGCTGGAAGGCCTGCTCGACGCCGTCGGCACCGATGCGCTCGGTGACGAACTTGTCCAGCGGCAGCCTGCCCTGCAGGTAGAGGTCGACGAGCATCGGGAAGTCCCGGCTGGGCAGGCAGTCGCCGTACCACGACGACTTGAGCGAGCCGCCGCGCGAGAAGAAGTCGATCAGCGGCAGGTCGTCGAGGCGCATGTCCGGCGTCGGCACGCCGACGAGCACGACGGTGCCGGCGAGGTCCCGGCCGTAGAAGGCCTGCCGCCAGGTCTCCGGGCGGCCGACGGCGTCGATCACGACGTCGGGGCCGAACCCGCCGGTGGCTTCCTGCATGGCTTCGACGACCTGTGCCTCGCTGAGGCCCTTGCTGTTGACGGTGTGCGTCGCGCCGAAGTCCCCGGCCCAGCCGAGCTTCCGGTCGTCCATGTCGATCGCGACGATCGTGGTGGCCCCGGCCAGCTTCGCGCCCGCGATGGCGGCGTCCCCGACCCCGCCGCAGCCGATGACGGCGACGGAATCCCCGCGGGTGACGGCGCCGGTGTTGATCGCGGCACCCAGCCCGGCCATGACACCGCAGCCGAGCAGCCCGGCCACCGCGGGCTCGGCTTCGGGATTGACCTTTGTGCACTGTCCGCTGTGGACCAGTGTCTTCTCGAGGAAGGCGCCGATGCCGAGGGCGGGCGAGAGCTTGGTGCCGTCGGCGAGGGTCATCGGCTGGGCGGCGTTGAAGGTCGAGAAGCAGTACCACGGCTTGCCGCGCTTGCAGGCCCGGCAGGTCCCGCAGACGGCACGCCAGTTGAGGATGACGTAGTCGCCGGGCGCGAGGTCGCCGACGCCGTCGCCGACGGCCTCGACGACCCCGGCGGCCTCGTGGCCGAGCAGGAACGGGAAGTCGTCGTTGATCCCGCCCTCGCGGTAGTGCAGGTCGGTGTGGCAGACCCCGCAGGCCTGGACGTTCACGACGGCCTCGCCGGGCCCGGGATCGGGGACGACGACGGTCTCCAGCGAGACAGGCTCCCCCTTGGCCCGCGAAACAACCCCCTGGACCTCGTACGGCATGCGAATCCACCTTCCGGCCGCGCTGCTGGTTCCGTTCGCAGCTAAGCACGGATCATGCGGAGATGGCGAGATCCGCATGGGTGGTTAATGCGCAACGAGTTGCGTTGTGCGCAACTGCCCAGGTGGCTTTCAAGCGGGAGTGATGATGTACGCGACACCGCCGGGGCCGCTCGCCACGCTGCCGTCCGCGCGGTAGCGCTTGGTCCGCTGCCAGATCTTCTCGAACTGGTCGCGCTTGTAGACGTTGCGGACGCGGTCGTTGCTGCTGGCCGCCGGGTCGTTGGCGATCACGTCGCCGTCCTTGGTGAACCCGACCACGACCATGATGTGCCCCGACGTCCCGTACCCGGCGCCGTCCAGCTCGGAGGACAGGAACGACTGCGACGTGATCACCGGGATGCCGCGGGCGATGTACTCCTCCAGCTCGTTCAGCGAGTGCAGCCGCGTGATGTGCCCGCGCAGCCCGCGCGACGCCGCGTAGGCGGTGTTGAACGGCCAGTTGCCGGTGCCGTCGTAGGCGTGGTCGTAGGTGTAGCGCGCCGCGAAGGCCACCGACGGGTCGACGTAGCCCGCCGGGATCCACGCCAGCTCCGCCGCCGACGGCTTCTTGCCCCAGTACTCGGCCACCATCTCCGTCGACGTCGGGCTGCACCACGCCTCGCCGCCCCCGCCGTACTGCGGGAACTGTCCCTTGTGGAGGTTCTGCGCGTACGCCGGCACCTTCAGCTCGATCCCGGTGGCGCGGCCGGGCTTCGTCGGCTGCACCTCGAAGCGGTCCGGCACCGCCGACGTCATCGCGCCGAGCGCCGTCACCGACGGCGTCGCGGCCGAACCGGCTTCGCGGTAGAGGCTGATCCGCAGCTTGTACGACTTCAGCGTCACGCCGGCCTTCATGACCAGCGTGTCGACGTCCACCAGCGCGTTCGCGTCGTCCTGGCCGTCGACGCTGGTGCGCAGGATGTCGGCGTCGCCGCTGGCCCAGCGGCCCATCACGTACCACGCGGTTTCCGCGCCCGCCGCCGTCCGGCCCTGCGCCTCGACCTGCAGCCAGGTCTTCTCCGGCGTCTTCGCGTTCCACGACGCGACCAGCTGCGTCGCGCCGAAGCCCTGCCGGTACGCCGGGGACGTCCACTGGCCGTACTCGTACGTCCTCGTCGTGCCCAGCTCCGGCTCGGTGTGCTCGACCGTGCCGATCGGGTGCGTGAGGCGCAGGCCGTCCCGCGTCAGCGCGAGCCCGGCGAAGTCGCCTTCGTGGAAGCGGCCACCGGCCCACTCGTGGTAGTCGATCGCCTCGTCGTCGCGGGGCCGGACCGGCCCCGCTTCGGCGACCTGTGCGGTCGCCGCGGTCACCGCGACGATCGACAAGATGGTCAGCAAACTCCGCACCCGCATTCCGGCTCCCACCGCTCGACCCACCCAGTAGGCAGGGATTTTCGCCGGTCGGGCCGGGTCTGTAAACAGCTGGCTACAAGACAGCCTGCGTCTGTGTCACTTTCGCGACCAACTTGCCGTCGTCGTCGTGGATTTCGGTCTCCACGACGACGAACTTCCGGCCGGCGTGCAATGGTCTGGACGACGCAACGGCGTACCCCGAACGCACCGCGCGCAGGAAGTTCGTCTTCGACTCGACGGTCGTGGTGCCCTGGCTGCCCTCGGGCAGGTTGAGGAACGCGCACACGGCGCCGGTCGAGTCGGCCAGCGCCATGAGCGCGCCGCCGTGCAGCACGCCGCCGAGCGTGCAGAGGCTCTCGTCCCACTTCAGGCGGCTGCGGACCAGCGCGGGCCCGTGCTCCAGGACCTCGACGCCGAGGCGTTCGGAGAACGGCATGGAACGGTGGAACAGCTGCGTGCCCTCGGGATCGGTCATGCGGCCACTGTGCCGCATCTCCCGCGGCCGGTCGATTACCCCGCAGGTAACGCCCGTCGTGGGTGGGTTATTGGGGGCGAACCCAAAAAAAAACCCAACCACCGCGGCGGCCGCACGTGAATACCCCCCTGTTAATGGCGTTGGTTTGTTTTTTATGGGTTAAATAACCCGAATTACCACTCACGACGAGCTGCGGCAGACCTCAGGACAGCGGGTTGACCAGCAGCAGCTCCGTGTTGTGGTCCTCGCCCGCGCCGACGCGGCCGAGGTTGACGTGGATGTCGTTGTAGGACAGTTCCCGGTAGAGCGACGCAAGCGCTTGCGGCGTGCGGGCGTCGTAGTCCACGGCGTAGGGCGCCTCCGCCTCGATCAGCGTCGTGAACAGCGACAACGTGCCGTCGGCGTTGTCGGCCACCTCGATGATCCGGGCGTGCTGCGGGAAGTCGACGTGCGAGGCGGTGTTGATCTCCCAGAAGCTCTGCTGCGGCGTCGCACCGGCGTGCGGGGTGATCTTGTTGAGGTGCGTGTGGCCGTTGACCCAGGCCAGCACGTTCGGGAACCGCTTGAGCAGTGCGACCAACGCGTTGCCGTCCAGCCGCGGGTCGAGCGGGTGGCGCGAGTCCGGCAGCAGGTTGCCCATCGTTCCCGACGTGTGGTGGCTGAACAGGACGAACAGCTCGTCGGTGACGGCGTGGGTGACCTTGCGGCCGAAGAAGTCGTAGTACGTCGAGCTGCCGCGCTTGAGCGTCGACTCGACCCACGTGTACTGCGCGAGCCCGATCGACCCGTCGGCGAACCCGGCGTCGGTGGTCGTGTCGAGGCTGATCCCGGTGACACCCGGCGCGATCCGGAACGTGTAGTAGACGTTCCGGCCGTCGGCGTTGGCGCCGGTGAAGCCGTGCCCGATCGGGCCGGGGCCGGTGTTGGCCGCGTCGAGGTGCGCGCGGACGAACTCGCCGGTGGTGAACGGGCGGCGCCGCGCGTCCGGCGTGATCTCGCGGATCGTGCCGGAACCGCCGAACAGCTCGGCGACCGGGATGCTCGACCCCGGCTTGGCGATGGCGTCGGCGAGCTTCTTCGCGGTGGTCTCGTCCTTGCCGATGACCTTGTACTTCCCGGTGTACCAGGCGTCGATGCCGGGAATCTGCGCCGGCAGCGAGCCGACGATGCTGTCGTCGTGGTTGCCGAAGGTGCAGAACCACGGCACGTCGAGGCCCGGCGCGGTGAACGTCTTCTGCGCCGCTTCGAGCAGGCCGGGCAGCTGCGGGAAGCCCTTGGCCGAGTACTTGTCGCCCACCCCGGGGATCGACGGGTTCCAGTACTCGTCGTTGCCGGAGCTCTGGACGCCCTCGTAGGCGTCCGGGTCGCCGGAGTTCGGCGTGACGCTGCCGCCGTTGAGGACCTTGAGGAACCAGTCCAGCTCGATCAGCTCGTGGTTGTCGGTGTTGTCGCCGGTGGTGACCATGAGGTCGAACGGCCGCCCGGTGAACGGGCCCTGCCGCACGCTGTTGACGCGCTCGACCAGCGCGCTGGTCGCGACGGTGCCGAGGACCTCCTGCGGCCGGTGCGCGGAGCCGACGAACGGATGCAGGTACTCGAACCGCGCGGGGCTTTCGGCGTCGGTGATGTGCAGGTCGGTGAACTGGACGAACGCGCCGAGGGCGTGACGCCGGTCGTCGCGCCCGCTCTTCGGGGTGGCCAGCTCGCCGCGGACGACGAGCGGCCAGCCGGGTCCGGCGGACAGGCGCGAGTACGTCGTGGTGCTGCCGCCCGTGGCGACCTGCTCCAGGGTGGTGCCGGTGGTGCTGACCGAGCGGGTGCCGGTGAGCCGCAGGGCGCGGTCGAGGGCGTTCGCGGTGGGCGTGCAGAGCAGGAGCCCGAGACCGGCGGCGCCCGCCGTGGCGAAGGTGCGCCGGGTGAGTTCGGCCATGAGGTTACTCCCCAGTTCGGTGACAGTGCGCCTCACGTTGTCACGGCCGCCGGGAAGGGAGTACCGCCGAAGGTTTGATCAGGTCCGCGGTGGTCTCAGCAGGCGATGCCGCACGCTCCGGCGGCGGCGAACAGGCCGAAGAAGAACAGCATCACCACGACCGCCGGGATGACGCCGAGGATCCCGCACACCAGGCCCGCGATGCCCATGCCCTTGCCCGTGTAGCCCGGCTTGCCGCCCTGCACGATGCCTGCCCACGACAGGCCGATCGCGAGGAAGCCGAGCAGCAGGTCCGCGACCGGGATCCAGAACCCGACCAGCGCGAGGATGCCGACCACCATGCCCGCCACCGCGAGGCCGCTGGTGCGCAGCACCGGGTAGGCCGCCATCGGGTACCCCGGCTGCGTCACGTACGGCTGGGTCGCGTACGGCTGCACCGCGTACTGCGGTGCCGGCTGCTCGGGCTGGTAAGGGTCGAAATTCGTCATGCTGCTCCCGCTTTCCGTCCCCAGCGGAGTCGCTGCGGAGGCGTCGCACGTTACTCAGCCCGTCAGGCCGGACTCGGTCACCCCGCGCACCAGGTACCGCTGCAGGAACGCGAACAGCAGCACGATCGGCAGGATCGACACCGCCGCCGCCAGGAACAGCAGGTTCAGCTGCGGGTTCTGCGCGGTCAGCAGCCCGGACAGCGCCACCTGGACCGTCCACGAATCGGGGGACTGCGCGATGATCAACGGCCACAGGAACGCGTTCCAGCTGCCGATCACCGTGATCACCGCGACCGCCGCGAAGAAGCCCTTCGAGTTCGGGACCACGATCCGCCAGAAGACACCCCAGCGGGTCAGCCCGTCCATCCGGCCCGCCTCCTCCAGCTCGCGGGGGAAGTCCAGGAAGTACTGCCGGAACAGGAACACGCTGAAGGCGCTGAACAGCCCGGGGATCACCAGCCCGCGGAAGTCCGACAGCCAGCCCAGCGACGAGACCACCACGAAGCTCGGCACGAACGTCACCGACGTCGGGATCATCAGCGTCGCCAGCACCGCGTAGAACACGATCCCGGAATGCCGGTACGGGATCCGGGCGAGGCCGTAGCCTGCCAGCGAGCAGACCACCAGCAGGCCGGTCGTCTGCAGCACCGCCACGATCGCCGAGTTCAGCAGGCTCCGCGCGAACGGGACGTCCGCCAGCGAGAACAGGCGGGAGAAGTTCTCCCAGTGCACTGTGGACGGAAACAGCGTCCACTGTGGAGCAGTGATCTCCGCGCGCGACGCCAGGCCGTTGCGCAGCAGCAGGTAGAACGGCAGCAGGAACAGCACCGCGGCCACGATGAGCGCGGTCCAGCGCAGGATCGCCCTCATGACACCCGCCCGAAGCGGAACACGCGGCCCTGCAACAGGGTCACCAGCGCGATGAGCAGCGCCAGGATCACCGCGCCCGCGCTGCCGCGGCCGAGGTCCTGGCCGCCCGAACCCAGCGACGTGTAGTACAGGTACACCAGCGGCGGCCGCGCGAACGGCGGATAGCCGCGGGCGTCGCCCATGATGTTGTAGAACTCGTCGAACGCCTGGTAGGCGTTGATCAGGTTGAGCAGCAGCACCGCCACCGCCGTCGCGCGCAGCTGCGGCAGCGTCACGTGCCGGAACACCTGCCAGCCCGGCTTCGCGCCGTCCAGCCAGGCCGCTTCGTAGAGATGCTGCGGAATCCGTTGCAGTGCCGCGATGAACAGGATCATGTAGAAGCCCAGCTGCAGCCACAGCCGGGCGGTCACGAGGACGATCCAGTACAGCGGCGGGTGCACCGTGCCCGTCCACGCCACCGGGTCCGCGCCGAACCAGCCGAGCACCGTGTTCGCCAGTCCATAGCGCACACCGGAGAACAGCGACGTCTTCCAGATCAGCGACGCCACGACGTAGGAACAGGCGAACGGAAGGAAGAACACCGACCGGAAGAACGCCCGCGCGAACCGCAGCCGGTTGACCCCGAGCGCCAGTGCCAGCGACAGCACGAACGTCAGCGGCACGATGAAGGCCGCGAACACGCTGAACGTGCCCAGGCTCGACAGGAACGGCTCGTCGGTGAGCATGTGCGCGTAGTTGTCCAGGCCGACGAACTGCGTCGGGGTCACCGTGTTGCGCGCGTCGAAGAACGACAGGTACGCGCTCCAGCCGATCGGCAGGTACGCGAAGACGACCAGGCCGATCAGGAACGGGCCGACGAACAGCCAGAACGCGCGCGCATCGCGCCGTTTCATCCGAAGAGGCGCTTCAGCTCGGCCTTCGCGACCTCGACCGCCGTCTTGACCTGAGCGGCCGGGTCCGCACCCTCCTTGGCGATCTTCGCGACCGCGTCGGACAACGCCGTGTTCGCCTGCTGTGTCCACACCGGACCGCCGACCAGGTGGCTGTTCTCCTTGACGAACCGGGCCGCGTCGGCGGCCGGGCCCGACTTGAGGTTGTCCGCGCGGCCGGCCAGGCTCTGCCGGGCCGGGACGTGGAAGCCGAACTTCGTCGCGAACTCCAGCTGGTAGTCGGTCCGGTCCACCCACAGCCACTTCACGAACGCCTTGGCCTCGGCGACGTGCGCGCTCTTGGCGTTCACCATCGCGCCGTACGCGCCGACCGGCACCGACGGGGCGCCGCTGCCGTCCAGCTTGGGGAACGGCAGCACGCCGAAGTCATCGTCGAAGGCGTCCCGGATCTTCGGCACGTTCCACAGGCCGGTCCACTGCATCGCGGCGAGCCCGTCGATGAACGCGCCCGGGTCCGACCAGTCCGCAGGCGCGCCGAGCAGCAGCGAGCCGTTGGCGTTCAACGTGTGCAGCTTGGCCAGTGCGGTCGCCGCGCGCGGGTCGTCGAAGCCGACCTCGCGGTTGCCGTTCTTCAGGTAGTCCAGGCCCGCCGACCACAGCAGCGGGCCGGTGAGCACGCCGACCCCGCCGTCGTTGCCCGCGAAGAAGCCCTTGACGCCGTCCTTGGTCAGCTTCGCGGCCGCGTCGACCAGCTCGTCGACCGTCTGCGGCGGCTGCACGCCCGCCGCCTGCAGCAGGCTCTTGCGGTAGAAGAGCACCTGCGTGTCGGTCGCCTGCGGGATGCCGTAGACCTTGCCGTCGACGGTCTGCGCGGCCAGCACGGCCGGGCTGAAGTCGCCCTTCACCGGCCCGATGACGTCGTCGAGCGAGACGACCTGGTTCTGCCGCACCCAGTCGATCTTGACCTGCGCCTCGAAGACGTCCGGGACCTTGCTGTTCTGCAGTGCGGTGACGATCTTGGAGTCGTAGTCGCCCGGGTTCCACTGGACGTTCACGGTGGCGCGGGGGTAGGTCGCCGCGTAGCGCTTGACGGCTTCCTGGACGCCGTCCTCGCCGTAGGCGTGGTACCACTGCTGGAGCGTGGCCTTCGGCGTGTCCGACGGCGGCGGCCCAGCCGAGTACGCCGTCGAGGGCGGCGGATCACCCTGCCGCCCGGTGTTCGACCCGCACGCCGTCGCCAGCGCGCCGGCACCCGCCAGTGCCAGGAACTTGCGCCTGTTATGCATCCCCAGAACCCCTCCGTGAAGTTCGTGAAGGCCACCTTGAGGAAGACAGAGTTCCTCAAGGTGGCCTTCACGAACATGAAGACTCGCCGGAGATTTACCCGTTAGAGCTGGGCGATGTCGAGCTTTCCCTCGGAGTAGGACGCGCGGATCCGCTTCTTGTCGAACTTGCCGACGCTCGTCTTGGGCACTTCGTCGACGAACGTCCAGTTCTCCGGCAGCTGCCACTTCGCGACCTTGTCGGCCAGGAAGTCGCGCAGCTCCTCGGGAGTGGCCGTCCGGCCCTCCTTGAGCACGACGGCGACCAGCGGCCGCTCGTCCCACTTCTCGTCGGGGATGCCGACGACCGCGGCCTCGGCGACCGCCGGGTGGGCCATGACCTGGTTCTCCAGGTCGACCGAGGAAATCCACTCGCCGCCGGACTTGATGACGTCCTTGGCGCGGTCGGTCAGGGTCAGGAAGCCGTCCGGGCTGATCCGGCCGACGTCGCCGGTGCGCAGCCAGCCGTCGTGGAACTTCTCGGGGTCGACGTCCGCGCCGCCGTAGTACGACGCGGCGATCCACGGGCCCTGGACCTCCAGCTCGCCGACGGACTGGTCGTCCCACGGCAGCGGCTCGCCGGAGTCGCCGATCAGCCGCGCCCGCACCGACGCCGGGAAGCGGCCCTGCGTGTAGCGGTACTTCCAGGCCTCCTCGCCGGTCGCCGACGCCGGCGGCCGCGCGACGCTGCCCAGCGGCGACGTCTCGGTCATGCCCCAGGCGTGCAGGATCGGCACGTTGTGCCGCTCCTGGAAGGCGTGCATCAGCGACGGCGGCACCGCCGACCCGCCGACGACGACCTCGCGCAGGTGCGAGATGTCCTGCGGGTGCGCTTCGAGGTGGGCGAGCAGGCCCTGCCAGACGGTCGGGACCGCGCCGGCGAACGTCGGCTTCTCGGCGGCCAGCATCGCCGCGATCGGCGCCGGCTGGAGGAAGCGGTCCGGCATCAGCAGTGACGCGCCGACCATCAGCGACGCGTACGGCAGGCCCCACGCCATCGCGTGGAACATCGGCACGATGGCCAGCGCCTTGTCGTGCTGGGCGAGCCGCATGCTGTCGGTCATGCAGACCTGCATCGAGTGCAGCCAGATCGACCGGTGCGAGTAGGCGACGCCCTTCGGGTCACCCGTCGTGCCCGAGGTGTAACACATCGCGGCCGCGGAGCGCTCGTCGACGTCCGGCCAGTCGAAGGTGTCCGGCTGCGCGGCCAGCAGCTCGGCGTAGGAGTGCACCCCGACGCCGTCGGGGGCTTCGAGGGACGCGGCGTCGCCGTTGGCCACGATGACGTGCCGGACCGTCTTGAACTGCGGCAGCTGCTTGGCCAGCAGCGGGACCAGCGTGCCGTCGACGATGACGACGTGGTCCTCGGCGTGGTTGGCGACGAACACGAGCTGCTCGGGGAACAGGCGGATGTTCAGCGTGTGCAGCACGGCCCCCATCGCGGGAACGGCCAGGTAGGCGGCCATGTGCTCGGCGTTGTTCCACATGAACGTGCCGACGCGCTGGTCTCCTGTCACGCCGAGGCCGCGGAGCGCGTTCGCGAGCCGGGCGGCGTGCCTGCCCAGGTCGCCGTAGGTCTCGCGACGCCCTTCTGAACCGGTCCAGGTGATGACTTCGCTCGCCGAGTGCACCGTCGTGCCGTGGCGGAGCAGGTTCGCCAGCGACAGCTGCCCGTCCTGCATGGTGCTCAACATGGTCGCTCCCGGGGGTCGTTCGCCGGTGGGCTGGGTTGCGCCGACTCTAGTGCGGATCGGGTGAAGCGGGCATGGTCGACAACGGCTCCGTTCGGTCACGGTCGTCGCGCGATCGGGCGACGACCGGACGATGATCAAGATCATCAATTCTTGCACTTTTCCTTATGAGCAAGGAAATGTGCACGAGAACAGTGCGTAGCGGAGGCTGCACTTCCGGGTGAGTGACGCGGCTCGCGGCGGTTCTTGGGAGCGTTTCCGCAGGCCGGAGCGGGTTGCCCGGTATCACCTCCGGGGGTAATAAGTGCGTGTCGGTTGCACGGCCACGAAGCCGGTGGCGTTTACTGGGGCCGTGGTAAGAGACGGCTGGCCAGCGCTTGCAGGAGCAAGCACACACAAAAGCCGTCGGCCGCGAAAGCGGAGACCTGAGAGGAAAGGACTACTACGTTGGCTCTGCCTACGTTGACTCCGGAGCAGCGCGCCGAGGCCCTGGCCAAGGCCGCCGAGGCTCGCAAGGCGCGTTCGGAGCTGCTCGCGTCGATCAAGTCCGGCAAGGAGAGCATCGAGAAGGTGCTCAAGCAGGCCAAGGAGAACAAGACGATCGGGAAGACGAAGGTCACCCAGCTGCTGAAGGCCGTCCCCGGCCTCGGCGCGGTGAAGGTCGCCGCCCTGCTCGAGCAGGCCGGCATCGACCCGGACCGGCGTGCGGCCGGCCTGGGCGAGCGCCAGCGCGAGGCGCTCATCGACGCGCTCAAGTAGCCGTCACCAGGAGCTCCCGCGAGGGGAGTGTCGTCGATGACACTCTCCTCGCGGATCTCCCGAAGCCTGGGACGCTAGGTCTTGTGAGTTCTGCGTCCTCTGGGGCCGAGCCCCAGACCCCAGCCGGGGGGCAAGCCCCCCTGGACCCCCCACAAGCGGTCAGTCCGGCGATCCCGGCACTCGACCTCGCCGCCCGCTACCAGCGTGGCGACTTCCTCTTCACGACGGCCGAGCGCGCACTCCTCGCGCAGGGCGCCATCCGGACGGTGACGGAGACGGACCCCCGGCGGCTCGCCGCGGCGATCCCCGGCGTCCTGGCCGAGACGGGTGCCCCGCTGGCGGCCGGCGTGCTGCCGTTCGACACCGGACCCGACACGAAGGTGCCGGGCCACCTCGTCGTGCCCCGGACCGTCCACCGCTCCGCGGGGACGCCCTCCCTGCCGCGCGAGGTACTGCCGGCGCCCGTGCGGGTGCGTGCGGTCCCCTCACCTGCGCAGCACATGGCCGCCGTGGGCGCGGCCGTGTCGGCGCTGGCCGCGCGTGACCTGCGCAAAGCCGTCCTGGCCAGAGCGCTGGACCTCGAGTTCTCGTCGCCGGTGCCCGCCGAGCGGATCGTGCGCAACCTCGCGGTCGGCAATCCCCGCCACTTCACGTACGCGGCCGAGCTGCCGGGCGGGCGGGCGCTGGTGGGAGCCACCCCTGAGCTGCTGCTGCGCCGGACGGGACGCACGGTCTTCTCGTCCCCGCACGCGGGCTCGATGCCGAGGTCGGCCGACCCGGTGACCGACCGCGCGAACGGCGAGGCGCTGCGGACGTCCCGCAAGGACCAGCTGGAGCACGCGGTGGTGATCGACTACCTGGTCGAGGCCCTGCGGCCGTTCTGCCGGACCCTGGACGTCCCGGCGGGTCCGGAGCTGGTGACGACCCCGGCGATCTGGCACCTCCGGACGCCGATCACGGGCGAGCTGGCAGACCCGGACATCACGGCCCTCGACCTGGCGGCGGCGTTGCACCCGACCCCGGCGATCTGCGGAACCCCGACCGAGGGTGCCCGCGAGCTGGTCCAGGAGCTGGAGCCGTTCGACCGCGACTACTACGCGGGAGCGGTCGGCTGGGTCGACGCGGCAGGTGACGGAGAGTGGGCGGTGGCCATCCGCTGCGCGGAGATCGCGTCGACCTCGATGCGGCTGTACGCGGGCGGCGGAATCGTCGCGGCTTCGGACCCGCAGGCCGAGCTGGACGAGACTACGGCGAAGTTCCGTACCCTGCTGGCGGCGATGGGCCTGGAGGACCTCACCGGGGTCTGACGCGCGGTCAGGGTACCCAGTGCTCCTCGGTGACCGACAGCTCCTCGGTGGTCAGCACCGCGATGGCCGCCCGGTAGCCGTCCGCGGCTTTCAGGTCCGCCAGGCGGGTGGTCGCCGGGTCCAGGGCCGGGGTTTCCGAGGCCGCCAGGCGGGCCGGCTCGTCGTAGCGCGAGAACGTGATGCTCTGCAGGGGGATGCGCAGGCCCTTGCCCGTCGCCTTCATCACCGCTTCCTTGCGGGTCCAGTAGACGAAGAACGCCGCCGCCTTCTCGTCCGGATCCAGGTTCGCCAGGTGGGCGGCCTCCGCCGGGCTCAGTGCGTAGTCGATCAGGCCCTCGTCCGCGCGGCGGGTGGCCGTCTCGACGTCCAGGCCGACCGGGACCGACGGGGTAGCCGCCACGCCGATCAGCTCGCCCGAGTGCGAGATCGAAAGCGCCAGGTCCGCGCCCGGGACGCGGGGACGTCCGTGGGGCTTGCCGCAGTCTTCGCAGGTCGCGTCGAACTTCACCGCTTCGGCGGTCAGCCCGAGCCGCTCCGCCGCGACCGTCTTCGCCAGCACGCGGCCGGTCAGGAAGCGGCGCTTGTCCGCGTCCTGGCGGTACGCCGCGAAGCGTCCTTGCTCGACCTCGTCCAGCAGGCGCAGGTAACGCTCTTCGGCGGGCAACGGCGGTGACCAGCGGACCTCGATCTCCATCACACCCCCGATCTTTCCGGCCGCCGGGGCGGTTGTCACGAATTCCGGATGAGGTCTGGGGTAACCGGCGTCTCACGAGGTACGCTCGGCTAAGCGAGCGCTTAGTCAACCGTAGGAGCAGCGAGGCCATGGATTTCTCTCTCAGCACCGAAGAACGGGAAGTGCGCGACTGGGTCCGCACCTTCGTCCAGCGTGAGCTGATGCCGCTCGAGCAGGAGGTCCTGCGGCGCGAGCGCGCCCACCAGCCCGGCCTGACCGCCGACGAGCTCAAGGACCTGCAGCTCAAGGCCAAGGAGTCCGGCTTCTGGGGCGTCCTCACGCCGGAGGAGTACGGCGGCATGGGCCTGTCCGCGGTGATGGCCGCGCTGCTGGAGGCCGAGCTGGGCCGGACCTTCGTGCCGTTCCGCTTCGGCGGCGCCGCCGACAACATCCTGTTCCACGCCAACGAGGAGCAGAAGCAGGCCTACCTGCTGCCGACCATCTCGGGCGAGCGCAAGTCGTGCTTCGCGATCACCGAGCCGGGTGCCGGGTCGGACGCCAAGGCCATCCGGACCACCGCCCGCAAGGACGGCACCGACTGGATCATCAACGGCGAGAAGACCTTCATCACCGGCGGCAACGAGGCCGACTTCACCATGGTGTTCGCCATCACCGACCCGGAGAAGGGCGCGAACGGCGGCGTCACCTGCTTCCTCGTCGACCGCGAGGCAGGCTGGAAGTCCGAGTACATCGACACCATGGGCGAGTGGGGCCCGGCGTCGCTGGTCTTCCAGGACGTCCGCGTGCCCGAGACGCAGATCCTCGGCGAGGAGGGCCGCGGCTTCGAGCTGGCCATGCAGTGGATCGGCCAGGGCCGCTACCTGCTGCCCGCCCGCGCGATCGGCTCGTGCGAGCGGCTGATCTCGATGGCCATCGAGCACGCCAACACCCGCGAGACGTTCGGGCAGAAGATCGCCGAGCGGCAGGCCATCCAGTGGATGATCGCCGACTCCGGCGTCGAGCTGGAGGCGCTGCGCTGGCTGGTGCTGCACGCCGCCTGGCAGGTCGACCAGGGCATGGACTCGCGGCACGCGCAGTCGATGGCCAAGCTGTACGGCGGCCAGAAGGCCAACGAGATCGTCGACCGCGTCCTGCAGATCCACGGCGGCATGGGCTACACGCGGGAGCTGCCGATCGAGCGGTGGTACCGCGAGCTGCGGCTGCTGCGCATCTACGAGGGCACCGACGAGATCCAGCGGCGGACCATCGCCCGGAACCTGCTCAAGGGGCATGTGAAGGTCGGCGGCACTCTGGGCTGAGAGCGCGCCACACGTTTTCGGGGGTTCCGGGTGGCGGAGCCCCCGGCCGGGGCGAAGCCCCGCAGGACACAGCCGTCAAGGCCACCTTCCCGGTGGCCTTGACGGCGCTTCGGCTTGCTTACTTCTTGTTGCGAATGGCGATCGGGACGCCCGCGAGGTCCTCTTCGTTGCACAGGAGCTTCACGTCGTAGTACGGCGAACCCTGCCGGTCGTCGTAGTCGAGGTGAATCGCCAGCACGTCGAGCGGCTCGCCGAGCCACTCCTGGGCCTGACGCAGCCAGTTGGCGCAGCGCTCCAGAGCCGCGGGGAGATCGTCGTCACGGAACTCGACGGGGCGATAGGGGACATCCTGCACCTGATCGCGGGGGTGTGCCGGCGCCGGGAGGCCCGGCGCGAGACCCGAGTCGTCCAGTTCCAGTTGGATCGTTTCCTCAGTCACCCTTCGAGCGTCCCCCACCCGCGCCGTCTGGGCAAGGCGTACACAGGTAAAAGCGCCGCTAAACGGACACTCCCCACTCTTTCGCGACGATTTCCCGGCACCGGTTCAAGTCGTGGACACCGGGCGGGGACGTGCAGCCCAGCGCCCTCGACGCCAGGTCGGCGTAGTGCTCGGCGAGCTGGTCCAGCGCCAGCGGCCCGCGTGGGGAATACCACCTCGCCACCCCGCTGCACATCTCCAGCAGCGCCAGCCGCGTCACCGCCGGGTGTGCCGTGTGGAACACCCCCGCGGCCACGCCCTCGTCGATCGCGGCGGCCCACAGGTGTTCGTACGCGTCGCGCAGCGCCACCACCGGCTCGCGCGCGGCCGGGGACAGCACGTCGACTTCGTTGTCCACCACCCGGGTTTCCGCCGGGCCGACGGCGTGGGCCAGCACGTGCAGCGCGACCAGCGTGCGCAGCCGGGCCACCGGGTCGGTGCTGCCGGCTGTCGCCTCGCGGGCGGCGTCCAGCAGCCGGTTCAGCGCCGTGTGCATGATCTCGGCGAGGAGATCCTCCTTGGTGCCCATGTAGTGGTAGAGGCTCGCCGAGGACAGTTCCGCCTCCTGCGCCAGATCCCGGATGCCGGTGCCGTGGAAGCCCTTGGTGGCGAACAGCTTCACCGCCGCCGCGCGGACGCGTTCGCGGCTGCTCACAGCCATGCTTCCGCCTTCGCGTCCCAGGACCCGGCGCGCGGGTCGGCCACCTTCCGCAGCTCGCCCTTGGCCACCCGCTCCGACGGCGTCATCGGCAGCTCGTCGGCGAAGGCCCAGAACCGCGGAACCTTGAAGTAGGCCAGCTTTCCCGCGCAGAATCCGGCCAGTTCGGCCGGTTCCGGACGTTCGCCGTCGCACACGACGTACGCCTTGATCTCCTCGCCGCGCAGTTCGTCGGGCACGGCGACGACGGCAGCCAGCCGCACCGCCGGGTGCAGCAGCAGGGCCCGCTCGACCTCGTCGGCGGAGACGTTCTCGCCGCTGCGGCGGATCATGTCCTTCGTGCGGCCGACGTAGTAGACGCGGCCGGCGTCGTCCATCCGCGCGAGGTCGCCGGTGTGGAACCAGCCGCCCTCGAAGGCCTTCGCGGTCGCCTCGGGATCGTCGTGGTAGCCGTGCATCAGCCCGATCCCGCGGATCAGCAGCTGCCCGGTTTCCCCGCGCGGCAACGGCTTCCCGTCGTCGCCGGCGATCATCACCTCGCGGTCGCGGCTCGGCCGCCCGATGCAGCCGGTGCCGACGGTCTCGTCGTGGTCGGCCACGGTCATCCGGATGTCGCCGCCGGTCTCGGTCATCCCGAACGCCTCGTACCACGGCACGCCCCAGCGCGCCTCCAGCTCGGCGTGCAGGTCGTGCGGGATCGCCGACGCGCAGATCGCCCGGACGCGGTGGTCGCGGTCGGCTTCGGACGGTTCCTGGCGCAGCAGCAGCGTGGGCATCAGGCCGAGGCAGTAGAACCAGGTGACACCGTGCTCGCGCACCTTCGCCCAGAACGTGCTGGGGTGGAAGCGGTCCAGCACGACGAGGGTGGCCCCGCCCGCCAGTCCCAGCGCGACGTTCCACTGTGGATCGATGTAGTGGAACGGCTGCGCGGTCAGGATCACGTCGTCCTCGCCGACGGCGGGGAAGTCGGTGGCCAGGCTGACGGCGAGGGTCGTCCAGTAGCGGTTCGGCAGGACACAGCCCTTGGGCGCGCCGGTGGTGCCGGAGGTGTACTGGATGTTCACCGGCAGCTCCGGCACCGCGGTGAACTCCGGCGCCTCCGCTTCGGTGCGGAGTGCGTTCGGGGTGATCACCTCGGCCACGCCGATCCGGCCGAGGAGGCCGGTGAACTCCCCGGCCGCCACGACCAGCTTCGCGCCGGAGTGGCGCAGCACGTGGGCGCCGTCGAACTCCTGGTAGTTCGTGTTGACCGGCACCAGGATCGCGCCGATCTTCGCCAGCGCCAGCCAGGTGAGCGGGAACTCGGGCACGTTGCGCAGCATCACCGCGACCCGGTCGCCGGGGCCGATGCCGCGTTCGGCCAGCGCCGCGGCGATGCGGGAGCTTTCGCGGTCGACCTCGGCGAACGTGAACTTCTGGTCCAGGTGGTCGAAGATCCAGGCCGTGCGGTCCGGCCACAGCGCGGCGGCCCGCGTGACGAGCTGGGCCAGGGTCCCGATCTCGGCGAGCGGCGTCACGACCGGCTCCGGAAGGCCTCCGTGGACGCGGCGACCGCGGCCGAGTGCTCGGTGATCAGGGCGTGGCTGACCTCGAGTTCGAGGGCGGGTTCGACGTCGACGGACGCGTCGAGCACGCGCTTGGCCATGGCCGCCGCCTCCGGCGGGTGCTCCGCGATCCGCTTGGCCCAGCTCAGTGCCTCGGCCTGGAGCTGTTCGGCCGGGACGGCGGCGTTGACCATGCCCAGCTCGGCGGCCTTCCGGCCGTCGAAGCGCTCGCCGAGCAGCAGCAGCTCCTTCGCCTTGAGCGGGCCGACCAGCAGCGGGAGCAGCCGCGACGCCGCGCCGGTGACGCTCAAGCCCAGCGAGACCTCGGGGAACGCGAAGACGGCGTCCTCGGCGGCCAGGATCAGGTCGCAGCCCAGCGCGAACTCCGCGCCCGCGCCGATCGCGTAGCCGTGCACCGCCGCGATCACCGGCTGGCGCAGCGCGCGCAGCCGCCGCGTGACGTCCTGCAGCCGGTCCAGCCGCGCCCGTGAATCACCCGCGGGGGTGGGTTCCTTGAGGTCGTGGCCGGCACAGAAGGCCCGGCCGTTGCCGGACAGCACGACGACGCGGGCGTCGCTGCGGGCGGCCGCGTCGAGGGCGGCGAGGAAGTCGTCGACCAGGACGGCGGCGACCGCGTTGAGCCGCTCGGGCCGGTTCAGCCGGATCTGCGCGATGCCGTCCTCGACGGCGAACTCCACGGTGGGCATGAGGCCGATGCTAGACGTTCGATCGATCGATCGATAGCCTCTGAATCGGCCAGTGGCGCGCAGCGCCTCCGTTGAGGGTGGTGGTGGGGAGGAAGGCGGAGATGCGGGTCGATGCGGTCTACGAGAACGCCACGGTGTGGACAGGCGCGGGCGTGACCAGCGCACTCGCCGTCCTGCACGGCCGCGTCGTGGCCCTCGGGGACGACGCGCGCGAGCTGTCCGCGCGCTCGCGCGTCGACCTCGGCGGCGGCTTCGTCGTGCCCGGCTTCCACGACGCCCACAACCACATGGCGTGGTTCGGGATGGCCCTGGACGACGTCCCGCTCGGCGGCTGCCGCAGCGTCGAGGAGGTCTACGACGCCGTCGCCGCGCGCGCCGCGACGCTGCCGCCCGGCAGCTGGGTGGTCGGCAGCGGGTACGACCAGAACAAGCTCGCCGGTGGCCACCCGGACCGGCACGGCCTCGACCGCGCCGCGCCGGGCATGCTCGTGCGGCTCAAGCACACGTCCGGGCACATGACCGTGGTCAACTCGGCCGTGCTCGACCGCCTCGACCTGGCGCACGTGCCCGTCGGCGGCGACGTCGTGCTCGACGGCGACGGCTCGCCGACCGGGCTGCTGCGCGAGCAGGCCCAGCTGCTGCTGCGGCCGCTGACGTACCCGACGCCGGTGGAGCGCGTCGTGCGCGGGCTGGACCGCGCGTCCGGGCAGTACCTGGCCGAGGGCATCACCAGCGTCCAGGAGGCCGGGATCGGCGGTGGCCTGGTCGGCGAGACGCCCGCCGAGCTGGCCGCCTACCAGATCGCGCGCGACCGCGGGGTGCTGCGCGTGCGCAGCACCGTGATGGTCGCCGCGAGCGTGCTGCACGACCTGCCCGACGGCGCCGGGTTCGGCCTCGACCTCGGCCTGCGCACCGGCCTGGGCGACGAGTGGCTGCGCGTCGGCCCGATGAAGTTGTTCGCCGACGGCTCCCTGGTCGGGCGCACCTGCGCGATGCACGACCCGTTCGACGGCGAGCCGGGCAACCGCGGGTACTTCCAGGTGCCCGAGGACGAGCTGGCAGGCACGATCCGCCGCGCGCACGAAGCGGGCTGGCAGATCGCGACGCACGCGATCGGCGACCGCGCGATCACCGTCGTCCTCGACGCGTACGAAGCCGCGCTGGCCGCTTCGCCGCGCACGGACCACAGGCACCGCATCGAGCACTGCGCGGTGCTGCAGCCGGCGGAGCTGACCCGCCTCGCCGCGCTCGGGCTCATCCCGTCACCGCAGGGTCGGTTCGTCAACGAGCTGGGCGACGGCATGCGCGCCGCCCTCGGCGAGCCTCGCGTGCCGTGGTGCTATCGGCTGCGAAGCCTCCTCGACGCGGGTTGCGTGCTTCCGGCGTCCTCGGACCGGCCGGTCGTGAACGGCGCGCCGCTGCTCGCCCTGGCCGACATGGTGCGTCGGCGCACGGCGTCCGGCGCCCCCTTCGCCCCTGAAGAGGCGCTGACGCCGGAGCAGGCGTTGCGCGCGTACACGTACGGTTCGGCGTACGCGACCTTCGCCGAGCGTGACCTGGGCACGCTCGAACCCGGGAAGCTCGCCGACTTCGCCGTGCTGTCCGGATCGCCCCTGGCCGAGTCCGCTTTGGACGAGCTGACCGTGCTGGGCACCGCCGTCGGCGGCGAACTGCGTTATCAGGCCTGATGACCACCTCCTCGCCCCGACCATAACGACCACCACCGACAAAACCGGGAGGCCCGATGCCGGTCCGCGACGCCGTCGCCGAAGACGTCGAAGAAATCTGCGCGCTCATCGAGGAGCACGCCGTCTACGAGGACAAGCACGACCTCAAGCTCGACCGCGCCGAGATGAGCGCGCACCTCTTCGGCCCGGACCCGAAGGCGTGGGTGCTGATCGCGACCCCGCCCGGCGAGCCCGGCGCGGTGGCCGGCTTCGCCTTCTGCAGCTGGAACTTCTCCACCTGGGAGGCGCGCCCGGGGATCTGGCTCGACGACCTGTTCGTCCGCCCCGCGTACCGGCGGTCCGGGCTCGGCCGCGAGCTGCTCGACGAGCTGCGCACCCGCACGACCGGCCGCGTCGAGTGGGACATGCAGGCGGGCAACGAGAAAGCCGAGGCGTTCTACGCGCAGCTCGGCGCGGAACCGGTTCCCGGGTGGATCCGCTACCGCTGGCGGCCGTGAACTTTCACGAGAAAGAACCCGGCCCCGTATCGTATGCGGCATGGGAGATGGTTCGGTCCGGAGGTCCTCGTCGGTCGAGGACTACGTCCGGGTGATCTACGGCCTGGTCGAGCGGGGTGAGGCGGTCACCAACACGTCGCTCGCCGGCCGGCTGGAGGTCAGCCCGTCCTCGGCGTCGGGGATGGTCACGAAGCTGTCCCAGCTCGGCCTGGTCACGCACGTGCCGTACCGCGGCATCGAGCTGACGGCCGACGGCAGGCTGCTGGCGCGCTCGGTGCTCCGGCGCCACCGGCTGATCGAGACGTACCTGGTGTCCGAGCTCGGCTACACGTGGGACGAGGTCCACGCGGAGGCGGACGCGCTGGAGCACGCGGTGTCGGACCGGCTGGTCGAGCGCATCGCGGCGAAGCTGGGCAACCCGGTCCGCGACCCGCACGGCGACCCGATCCCGGCACCCGACGGCAGCGTCGAGGAACTGCCGGTCCGCATCCTCGACGACCTCCCGCCGGGCGCGGTCGGCGAGATCGTCCGGGTCTGGGACACCGACCCGGAGCTGCTGCGGTACCTGACCGAACACGCGATCAACCTGGGCGAACGCATCGAGGTCGTCGAGCGCCAGCCGTTCGGCGGCCCGATGGTGGTGAAGGTGGGCTCGCCGCCGGACACGGCCACGCACGCCATCGGCAAGGAGATCGCGCAGGCGTTGTCGGTCACGCTGCGCTGAGCCGACCCGAACACCGGATCCGGCGAGCCGCCCCCGCACGACATGAACGACTCTTTCCTGTCGTCAGACGAGGTGAACGACTCGTTCATGACGTCCGGTCACCCGCGGCGCAGGCGTTGTCGGTCACGCTGCGCTGAGCGACGTACGCGCGGGTGACGTCGTGAAGCGGATGTGGTGACAGGGCCGCGCCCCCGACGATGGGCCGCATGAAACCTTTCCGCTTCGGCATCGTCGCCGGCTTCGCGCCCGACCTCACTTCGTGGACCGCCCAGGCCCGGCGGGTCGAGGACCTCGGCTTCGACACCCTGCTCGCCACCGATCCCGTCGGCGACGCCGACCCCTTCGTCCTGCTCGGTGCCGCCGCCGCGGTCACCGGGCGGCTCACCCTCGGGACCTTCGTGCTCGCCGATCCCTTCCGGTCCGCGGAGGCGCTCGGCTGGCAGGCGCGGACCCTGCACCGGCTGACCGGGGGACGGTTCGAGCTGGGGCTCGGCGTCGGACGGCCCGGGGCCGGGACGCACGCGGCGGCGCTGGGCCGGGAGTTCCCCGCACCGGGTGAGCGCATCACCCGGATGGCCGCCACCATCGCCCACCTCAAGCGCGATGCCGACCGGCCGCGCCTGCTGCTCGCCGGCAGCGGACCGAAAATGCTCGCGCTCGCCGCGCAGGAAGCCGACACCCTGACGTTCGCGTGGGCGCCGAAGACGACCGAAGCCGACGCGCAGTCCATTGTGGATCGATTCGGTGCGCTCGCCGGGTCGCGGCGGCCGGAGATCGAACTGGGGATGAACCTCATGGCCGTCGGGGACGAGCCGTCGCCGGGGATCGCGCGGTGGGCCGGAGCCGACGTGCCGGAGCTGGCCGCCGCCGGTGCCGTCACCGTGTTGCCCGCCGATCCCGGCGAGGCCGCGGAAAAGCTTCTCGGCTGGCGGGAACGGTGGGGGATTTCCTATGTCACGATCAACTCCGGCTACGCCGAACCGTTCGCCGCGATCGCCGCGCGGGTGCGGGCGGCAGGTGGGTGAGAACCCTTCCGATCTTGGGAAGCGGCGCCTACGCTCCAGTGTTCGTATTCGGGAGTGCTTCGGAGCGTTGTGATGACCGGTCAGCGAACACGCACGATCGACCGGGGGGAACAGGCGGAGCTGAGCCGGCTGCTGGCGGCGGGACCGTTCGACGTGGCCCTGCGGGCCGCGATCCGGGCCCGCGGCCTCGGCCTCGATCGGATCCGCTATCGCTTGCGCGGCAGGGGAACCACGGTCAGCCTGGCCACCCTCAGCCACTGGCAGTCGGGACGGTGCCGGCCGGAGCGGCCGGAGTCGTTGGAGGCATTGCGGAATCTCGAGGACATCCTGAACGTGCCGGACGGCTCGCTCAGCAGGCTCCTCGGGCCGCCGCGCGGCAGAGTCCGGGTCCACGCCCAGTCCTCGGCGCTCAACTGAGCGGTACCAACGAAAACCGGGGTGATGACATGAATGACTCGTTCATGTCGCCGGATGACATGAACGAGTCGTTCATGTCGTCCGAATCCCGGTTCCGCCCAAGGCGACACTAGGCTCGCGCCATGCGAGCTGTCGTGATGGAGGAGTTCTGCGTCCCGCCCGTGGTGCGGGACGTGCCCGAGCCGGTGGCCGCGCCCGGTGGTGCCGTGATCGAGGTCGACGCCACCGGCGTGTGCCGCAGCGACTGGCACACCTGGCAGGGCCACGACCCCGGCGTCACGCTGCCGCACGTCGCCGGGCACGAGCTGGCCGGCCGGATCGTCGCGCTCGGGGACGGCGTCCGCGGGTGGGAACTCGGCGCGCGCGTCACCGTGCCGTTCGTCTGCGCCTGCGGGTCGTGCGCCCAGTGCGCCCGCGGCGACCAGCAGATCTGCGACCGCGAGTTCCAGCCCGGCGCGACGCACTGGGGGTCGTTCGCCGAGCGCGTCGCGATCGAGCACGCCGAGACGAACCTGGTGGCACTGCCCGATTCCCTCGGCGCGGCGGAGGCGGCCGCGCTCGGCTGCCGGTTCGGCACGGCCTTCCGCGCGGTGCTGCGGCAGGGGCGGGTCACCGCCGGCCAGTGGGTGTCGGTGTACGGCTGCGGTGGCGTCGGGATCTCCGCGGTGCTGCTGGCCGTCGCGGCGGGCGCGAAGGTCGTCGCGGTCGACGTCTCGCCGTCCGCGCTGCAGCTCGCGGCGAAGTCGGGCGCCGCGCTGACCGTCGACGCCGCGGGCTTCGACGGCCCCGAATCCGTCGCCGCGCACGTCCGCGAGCTGACCGGCGGCGGCACGCACGTCTCGCTCGACTGCCTCGGCTCGCCCTCGACGTGCGCCGCGTCGGTCGGGAGCCTGCGCAAGCGCGGACGGCACGTCCAGGCCGGGCTGATGCCGCCGGCACAGGGCGTCGCGCCGATCCCGATGCACCGGGTCGTCGGCGGCGAGCTGGAGCTGGTGGGCATCCACGGCCTGCAGGCCCACGAATATCCGGAACTGCTGCGCGTCGTCGAGACGGCGGGGATCGACCTCGCCGCGCTCATCGGACGGCGGATCGGGCTCGACGACGTACCGGCCGCGCTGGCGGCGATGAACGACCCGGTTCCGGCGCACGCGGGCGTCACCGTCGTGACGTTCGGTCACTGATCCGCGGCGCCCCGGTCAAGTGACCGGTTCGTAGCCGCGGCACGCTGGCCTGCGACATCCGGGTGTGGGAACGTCGGAGCCATGGTGACGCACAGTCAGCCGCAGGAGTGTCCCGCTGGTCCATGGGGACGGCTCCTGCGGAAGTACGCCGCTGCGGGTGTCACGTTCCGCGGTCACCGGGTCGTGCCCGCGACGCTCACCCAGCGTGTCCGCCGGGAGTCTCCGGCACAATCGGGGTGATGGACGCCCTCCTGCCGCGGCCGCGCGCCGAGATCGCCCCCGGCGCGGTGCACGTGCCGGGCTGGCTCGGCTTCGCCGAACAGCGCGAACTCGTCGCCGCCTGCCGCGGCTGGTCCGGCTACCGCCACACCCGGCTGCCGAACGGCGGCGTCATGTCGGTGAAGTCGGTCTGCCTCGGCTGGCACTGGTACCCGTACGGCTACTCGCGCACGACCGGGGAAGGAACCCCGGTGCTGCCGTTCCCGGACTGGCTCGGCGACCTCGGCCGCCGCGCGCTGGCGGACGCGTACGGCGAGCCGTCGGAGGACTACGCGCCCGACATCGCGCTGGTCAACTTCTACGACGCCACCGCGAAAATGGGGCTGCACCAGGACAAGGACGAGCGCAGCCCGGACCCGGTGGTGTCGCTGAGCCTCGGCGACGCGTGCGTGTTCCGCTTCGGCAACACCGAAACCCGCGGCCGCCCGTACACCGACGTCGAACTGCAGTCGGGTGACCTGTTCGTGTTCGGCGGCCCGTCCCGGCTGGCCTACCACGGCGTGCCGAAGACCCTGCCGGGCACGGCGGACCCGGCGCTGGGCCTGACCGGGCGGCTGAACATCACGCTGCGGGTGTCCGGCTTCTAGTCCTCTGTGGACTCGTCCTCCTCCGGCACCACGATGAGCCGGACGGCCAGCGCGCGCGAGCCTTCGGGGTGCTGCCCCGGCTCGGTGACGTACTTCCAGACCAGGTTCTGGTACTCCTCGACGAACGAGGTGATCTGCTCCTTCGTCAGGTACAGCCCGGCGCGGTAGATCTGGTTCCAGCCTTCGGAGCTGTCGTAGCCCGCGTACGCGCGCGTCACCAGGCCCAGGTCGTGGCTCAGCTTGAGCGCGCCCAGCTTGAGGGCGGCCTCGCGCTCGTCCGGCGTCATCTCCAGGCCCGGTGGGGTGTAGATGTCCTTCGTCAGCGACTTCCACCAGCGTTCGCGGCCGGTGGAGCGCTCCTCGATCTCGGCGATCAGGTTCAGGTCGGCGAGCTTGCGGAGGTGGTAGCTGGTCGTCCCGGTGCTCTCGCCGAGGGCCTTCGCGACGCTCGTCGAGTTCGCTTCGCCGTGTTTGCCCAGGTAGCTGAGGATGTCGCGGCGGACAGGGTTGGCCAGTGCCTTGTAGAAGGCCTTGAGATCCGCGCCGGTGAGGACGCGCTTTTCCGGACGTTGGACCATGCCGGGAGCGTACTACAGAGACTGTTTGCAAAAAATCTCTGCAATCGGCTACCGTGGTTCCCGAGAGAGACTTCGGGGGTTGCGATGAAGAAGCTGTTCTGGGCGGCGGGGCTGTGCCTGCTGCCGTGGATCGCGGTGCTGGGGCTGACACTGCCGGACGTCGTGCAGGCGCAGCACTGGCGACTGGCCTGGACGGGATTCGACACGGCCGAGGCGGCCGGCCTGCTGGCCACGGCGTGGCTGCTCGGCCGGGGCGACCCGCGGACGCCGTTCGCGGCGATCGCGGCGGCGACGCTGCTGCTGGCCGACGCGTGGTTCGACGTCGTGACGGCGGGCGACGACGTCGTGTTTTCGCTGCTCATGGCCGGTCTGGAGGTGCCGCTGGCGCTGGCCTGCCTGTCCGTGGCGATGCCGCGGCCGTCGGTGCCCGCCCATGTCTGAGCTGGACGCGCGGCTGCGCGACGAGATCGACGACCAGGTCGCGGAGGCACTGCACGCGTACCTGGCCGACCGCCCGCCCCGCCGGGCGCGGCGCGCCTGGCCACTGGTGGTGACGGTGGCACTGGGGGTCGTCACCACCTGGCTCGCGCCCGGCGTGGCCTGGGCGGCGTGGCTCGCGATCGCGGTGTCGAACGTCGCCTGGCTGGTCTTCCGCAGCTCGTCGTGAGTGGTAATTCGGGTTCTAACCCGAATTACCACTCACGAGGCGGGACGGAACCGTACGGTCTGTCCGGGCCGCAGCTGGGCGGCGAGGTCGAGGTCCTCCTCCTCGACGACCGCGATCACCGGGTAGCCGCCGGTTGTCGGGTGGTCGGCGTGGAACAGGATCGGCCGTCCCGACGGCGGCACCTGGACCGAGCCCGGCACGCACGCCTCCGACGGCAGCTCGTCGTGCCGGGCCCGGGCGAGGGCGGGGCCGGTGAAGCGGATGCCGACGCGGTCGGAGTCCGGGGAGACCGTGTACACAGTGGACAGTAGCTCGTCCGGCGCGGCGAACCAGTCGCGACGCGGTCCCGGCGTCACCCGCAACACCGGGTCCGCGGGCAACGCCGCACGGGGCGCGAGGTCCACGACGGGGAAGCCGCGCGGCCGTGGCCCCACCGGCAGCAGCATTCCGGCGGCGAGCGGCGGCGGGCCGAGCTTGCCCAGCGTGTCCGTGGACCGCGAGCCGAGGACCGGCGGCACGTCGATCCCGCCGCGTACCGCGACGTAACAGCGCAGGCCCGCCGACGCCGTGCCCAGCACCAGTTCGTCGCCCGGCCACAGCGTGATCGGCGCGTTCATGCCGCCGGGCGACACCGGGCACACCGCCCCGGTGACGGCCACCGTGGTGACCGCCGACGCCCGCAGCACCAGCCCGCCGAGCGTCACCTCCAGGGCCGCGGCGCCGGGATCGTTCCCGACGAGCCGGTTGGCCAGGAGGAACGAACCGCGGTCGGCCGCGCCGGAACGGCCGACGCCGAGCGCCGCGTGTCCGGGCCGGCCGAGGTCCTGCACCGTCGTCATGAATCCCGGCCGCACGACTTCGAGCTTCACGCCGTCACCGCCCGAAACCGGACGCGCGTGCCCGGCGGCAGCAGGTTCGGCGGATCGCGCTCGACGTCCCACACCCGCACGTCCGTGCGGCCCAGCAGCCGCCAGCCGCCCGGGGACGCGCTCGGGTAGACCGCGCTGTACTCGCCGGCGACGGCCACCGAACCGGGCGGGATGCGCGTGCGCGGCGACGACCGGCGGGCCACGTGCAACGCCGGGTCCGACCCCGTCAGGTACGCGAATCCCGGGGCGAACCCGCAGAACGCCGAGACGTACGAGCCCGCGGTGTGCCGGTCGACCAGCGAAGCCACGCTCAACCCCGTTTCGGCCGCGACGTCGGCGAGGTCTTCGCCGTCGTAGACGACCGGGATCACCACCTCGCCCGCGTCCGCCGCGCGACTGTCCACAGGGGACACCCGGCGCAGCGCGGCACCGAGGCGTCCGGCGTCGGTCACCGCCGGGTCGAAGCGCACCAAGAGCGTCCTGGCCGCCGGGACCAGCTCCACGACCCCGTCCGGCGGCGCCTGCTCCAGCGCCGCCTGGAAACCCAGGACGTCGTCGAGTTCCGCCAGCAGCGCGCGCCGCCCGCACGGCAGCAACCGGACGGTCATCCGGTGAACGCACCGAGCGGGACGCCCGCCTCGGCCAGCCCGGCCCGGATCCGCCGCGCCAGCTCCACCGCGCCCGGCGTGTCCCCGTGCACGCACAGGGAATCCGGGCGCAAGTCGAGCTTCCCCCCGTCGGCGGTCAGGACTCCGCCGCCGGTCGCCATCGCGACCGCCCGTTCGGCCACCGCCGCGGCGTCGTGCAGCACCGCACCCGGCTGCTTGCGCGACACGAGCCTGCCTTCCGCGGTGTAGGCGCGGTCGGCGAACGCCTCCGCGTACGCCACCACGCCCGCTTTTTCCGCCTGCCGCTGCATTTCCGAGTCCGGCAGGCAGAGCAGCGCCAGCGCCGGGTCGTACCGGCGCAGGCCGTCGACGATCGCCGCGGCCTGCTCGGCGTTCCCCGCCGCGGTGTTGTACAACGCGCCGTGCGGCTTCACGTACGTCACCCGGCTGCCCGCCGCGCGGGCGAACGCGTCGAGCGCGCCGATCTGGTAGAGCACTTCGTTCGCCAGGTCCTCCGGCGCGATGTCGAGCGCGCGCCTGCCGAACCCGGCCAGATCGCGGTAGCCGACGTGCGCGCCGATCGCGACACCGCGTTCGGCCGCCAGCTCGCACACCCGCCGCATCACCGACGGGTCGCCCGCGTGGAAGCCGCACGCGACGTTCGCGCTGGTCACGATGTCGAGCATGGCTTCGTCGTCGCCCATCTTCCAGGCGCCGAAGCCCTCGCCGAGGTCGCTGTTCAGATCCATTTCAGCCCACCCGGTATTCGCTGTCGTGCCGATCGGTGATGAACATGTACCCCGGCGCGTGGGTGATCGCAAAGGGAGGCCGGGACGCCGTCAGCGCCGCCTGCGGCGTGACCCCGCAGGCCCAGAACACCGGGACGTCACCGGGTTCCGCGTCCACCGGATCGCCGAAGTCCGGCCGGGCCAGGTCTTCGATGCCCAGCGCCCGCGGATCGCCGATGTGCACCGGCGCGCCGTGCACGGCAGGCATCGCGCGGGTGATCCGGATGGCGTCGTCGACCCGGTCCTCCGGGATCTGCCGCATCGACACGACCATCGGGCCGAACAGCCGCCCGGCCGGCTCGCACTGGCGGTTCGTCACGTACATCGCGACGTTGCGGCCCTGGTCGACGTGCCGCAGCGGGATGCCTTCGGCGGCCAGCGCCGTCTCGAACGTGAAGCTGCAGCCGAGGGAGAACGCGACCATGTCGCTGCGCCACAGGCCGGTCGCGTCGGTGACTTCGCCGGCGAGGACACCGTTCTGCCAGATGCGGTACCGCGGCAGGTCGGTCCGCAGGTCCGCGCCCTCGGCCAGGCGGGTGGCCGGGTCACCGGGGTCGGTGACGTCGAGCAGCGGGCACGGCTGCGGGTTGCGGGTGCAGAACAGCAGGACGTCGTAGGCCCAGTCCTCGGGCACGGCGATCAGGTTGGTCTGGGTGAAGCCGCTCGCCCAGCCGGTGGTGGGGTGGGCGGTCCCGGCGCGGAACGCCGCGCGGGCCTGCGCCGGGGTGAGCGTGGCTGGCTGGTCGAAGGTCGTCATGGAAACCCCCTCAGTCGACGAGTTCGATGCCGCGGGTTTCGGGAAGGCCGAGCAGCGCGAGCACCGCGATGCCGTAGCCGACGGCGCCGAAGACGATCGCGCCGCCCGCGCCGAGGAAGCCCACGATCGTCGGGAAGACGGCGCCGACCGCGCGGCCGAAGTTGTAGGTGAAGCCCTGCCCGGTACCGCGCAGCGCCGTCGGGTACAGCTCGGCGAGGAACGCGCCGAAGCCGCTGAAGATCGCCGACATCGCGAAGCCGAGCGGGAAGCCGAGCACGAGGACGAGTCCGTTGGCGCCCTTGGGAATCTGGGTGTAGGCGACGATCAGGACGGCCGACAGCACGGCGAAGGTCAGGAAGGTCTTCTTGCGGCCCAGCAGGTCGGTGAGGTAGCCGCCGCAGACGTACCCGACGAACGCCCCGGTGATGAGGAAGACCATGTAGCCACCCGTGCCGATCACCGTCAGATCGCGGGTCTTCTTCAGGTAGGAGGGCAACCACTGGTTGATCGCGTAGTACCCGCCTTGGACACCGGTGGACAGCAGCGCGGCGAAGAACGTCGTGCGCAGGAGGTCGGCCTTGAAGATCCGGACCAGGGTGCCCTTCGGCCGCTCGGTCTTCAGCCGTTCCTCGGCGCGGGGTGCGTCCTGGACGCTCTTGCGGACCCACAGCACGAGCAGCGCCGGGATGACGCCGGTCCAGAACATGATCCGCCAGGCGACGTCGTCGCTCGCCACGCTGAACACGACGGTGTAGACGATCACCGACAGGCCCCAGCCGACCGCCCACGCGCTCTGCACGAACGCCACGGTCCGGCCGCGATACTTGGCCTGGGAGTACTCGGCGACCAGCGCGGCGCCTGCCGCCCACTCGCCGCCGAAGCCGAGGCCCTGCAGGGCGCGGAAGACCAGCAGCGTCTCGAAGTTCGGCGCGAACCCGCAGAGCACGGTGAAGATCGTGTACATCGCGATGGTGAGCTGCAGTGTCCGGACGCGGCCGATCCGGTCGGCGAGCATGCCCGCCCCGACGCCGCCGACGGCCGACACGACCAGCGTCGTCGTGCCGAGCAGCCCGGCTTCGCCGCTGGAAATGCCGAAGTACGCGGTGATCGCGGCCAGGCCGAGCGGCAGGGTCTGGTAGTCGAACGAGTCCAGGCCGTAGCCGCCGAACGCGCCCAGGAAGGCGCGGCGTCCGCGTTTTCCGAGCGTGCGGAACCAGTCGAACGGCCGGGCCTCCGTGGCAGTGGTCGCGGTCATGGGCACCTCCTGGCCAGTGTCTCTCATCGTGGCGTGCCTCACACGGTAGGGATTGTTGAACAATTCCACAAGACGGCAATTGGATCGTCCCCTGAGTGGCGGGTACCCTCCATGACGTGGTCATCGAAGACAGCGGCGTCACGGGCCTCGAAGCCGACCGCGGCCTGGTCACCCGCAAGAGCACGGCCGAGCGGGTGGCCGGCGTGCTGCGCAAGCGCATCGCGGAGGGCTTCTTCCTGCCCGGCGGCCGCCTGTCGGAGCAGGACATCGGCAACGCGCTCGGCGTCTCCCGCAACACGCTGCGCGAGGCGTTCCGGCTGCTCACGCACGAGCGCCTGCTCGCCCACGAACTCAACCGCGGGGTCTTCGTCCGCATCCCGAGCGTCGAGGACGTCGTCGACATCTACCGCGTCCGCAAGATCATCGAGTGCGCGGCGGTCCGCGGGGTGACGGCGAAGCCGGCGACCTTCGCGCGGATCAAGGAGAAGGTCGACCTCGGCGACGAGGCCGCCCGCACCGGCAACTGGAAGGACCTCGGCACCGCGAACGTCTGGTTCCACCAGGAACTGGCGGCGCTGTCCGGCAGCGAGCGCGTCAACGAGCTGGTCGGCAGGCTGACCGCGGAGCTGCGGCTGGTGTTCCACATCATGGCCGAGCCGCGGCGGTTCCACGAGCGCTACCTGCCGCGCAACCACGAAATCCTCGACCGCATCGAGGCAGGCGACGGCGCGGGCGCGGAGCAGCTGCTGATGAAGTACCTCGAAGACGCGGAGGAACAGCTGGTCGGCGCGTACGCGGAGCGCGCGGAAGCGGCGCGGGCGGCCAGCGCGGCCGAGTAGGCCGAGCGCCCCAAGGTGGCCTTGGGTGCTCCTCCCATGCCCCCACCACCGCCCTCAACGGAGGCGCTTCGCGCCGCTGTGTTCACAAGCGCACCGAAGGCCACATTGGGGCGTTAGGGCAGGGTTCGGCGTCCGGACGGGCCGAGCACGAGCGTCCCGCGACCAGGCGTGGCTAACCTCGGAAGCGGTTCCGTCGCCGGAGACCCCCAGCGGTTTGGCGGGACCTTCGCTGCCGGGCCGCCGCCTCCCCAGAGCCGCGGCCCGGCAGTCCCCTCGACCTCAGCCGGTGTAGCGGGCGAAGACACCGGAACAGGTGTCGTCGTTCGGGTAGGCGCCCGGGCAGGGCGGTCGCGGTTGGCCGACCAGAACGTCAACCGGGCCAGGTGGTGGGTGGTCGCGTAACCCAGGATCGTCGTGAAGTCGGCGAGCGTCACCGTCCCGTGGTCGCCCTTCGGCCGCGCGCTGCGTCAGCGTGCCCATGTTCTGGCCCGCACCGCCGAAGTCGAACGGCGACCGTGAGCCCTGCCTGTGCGGCCCAGGTGACCAGGCTCGAGTCGGGTCCGGACTGGCCGGTCCCGAAGGTGACGTAGATCTTGATACCCGGGTTGTTCGCCCGGACGGTCTTCAGCGTCGACGGTCCGCTGCTGCACCGCCGGGTTGCTATACGCGTCGGCCTCGATGTCGATGTCGATCGCCTTGAGGCCGTAGACGTTGATCACCTTCTGGTAGGCCCCCGCCAGCTCGCGCCGTTCGCGCGGATCGTGTTCTGGTCGACGCCGCCGGTGAGCGCCCGTGGCGTTCATGATCGTCGCCGGGTCCGGCGCTCCTCAGGCGGGGACGGTCCACTTCTGGTTGGCCGCGCCCGTGCAGGTCCAGATCTGCAGCCGGGTGCCGTTGGCGCTGGAGTTGCCGGTGGCGTCGACGCACTTGCCCGACCCGGACCCGACGATGTCCCGGGCGGCCGTGGCGGCCCATCTCTGGTTGGCGGTCCCGCCGCAGTCCCAGAGCTGCAACTGCGCGCCGTCCGCTGTGGACTGGCCGGTCACGTCGAGGCACTTGCCCAGTGCCTTCAGGGTTCCGTCGCTGCCGAGTGTCCACTGTTGAGCGTTGGTGCCGTTGCAGTCGTACAGCTGGACAGCGGTTCCGTTGGCGCTGCCGGCCCCGGCGACGTCGATGCACTTGCCGCCGATGCCGGTGATCGGGCCGGTCCTGCCGCCACCGGTGCCCTGGCTTCCGCTCCAGGTGAACGTCGCCGACGTGTGCCCGGGCAGGGTGTAGGTGAAGGACGAGCCGCCCCAGTTCACCCGCACGTTCTGGTTGCCGCCGGCGGAGTTGTAGGCGATCAGCGCCTTCGAGCCGTCCGGGTTCTTCCACGCGACGTTGCGCACGGTCGCGTTGTCGTTCGAGTCGATCCGGTACGCGCCCGGCTTCACGAACTTCGTCAGGTGTCCCATCGTGTAGTACTCGACGGTGTAGTCGACCTGCCCGCTGCGCGAGTCTCCGTTGTGGACGGTGATCAGGCCGGTACAGGTGCCGCAGCCGCCGTTGTGCGGGCCCATGTTCTGGTCGACCGCGAGACTCCACTTCACGAAGCTGCGTGACCAGTTCCGGGTGTAGTCCACGATGTTGTTCATGTCCTCGGCCTGCTGGTTCGAGATCCAGGTGCCGCCGGAATGCTCGGTCGAGTAGGCGTTGACGTTCGGATACTGGTTGTGCACTGTGGACTGTTGCGCGATGTTCCCGCCGTAGCCGTGCCACGCGACACCGCCGAAGTTCGGATGGGTGCGGATGGCGGCATCGTCCATGGTGGGCGCACCGTAGGACGCGTAGGTGTCCCAGTTCCAGTCGAGCGCGAGGACCTTTGTGGACAGACCGGCGCTCTGCAGTGCGGGCAGGAGGTTGTTCTTGGCGAAGTACGCGAGCCCGGCGCCGTTCCAGTTGGTCGACGGGTAGCTCGCACAGCACGTCGGCTCGTTCTGCATCGAGACGTAGTCGATCGGCACCCCCGCGGCCTGGTAGGCCTGGAGGTACTTGACGAAGTACTGCGCGTAGGCCGGGTAGTACTGCGATTCGACCCAGCCGAGCAGGTAGCTGTCGTTGTCCTTCATCCACGGCGGCGCGCTCCACGGCGACGCCATCACCTTGGCCTGCGGGTTGAGCTGCCTGGCCTGCCGGGTCAGCGGGAGGACGTCGGCCTGGTCGTGCGCGATGGAGAAGTGGGTCAGGTTCGGGTCGGTCTGGCCGGCGGGCATGTCGTCGAAGGTGTAGCTGTAGCGGGCCAGGTCGGAGGCGCCGAGCGGGTTGCGGATGAAGCCGAGCCCGATGCCGCTGTTCGGATCGAACAGTTTCCGCATGGTGTCGTCGCGGGTGGCCGGCAACAGCGCGCCGCTGGAGTTCATCAGCCACGCGGCAGTGTCCGTAAAGGACGCTCCGCCGCCTTCGAACTGCTGGTAGGTGGTGTTTTCGTTGACATTGATGGTGACGTCACCGGTGCCGGTGCCCGCGGCGAACGTCACCGGTGCCTGTTGCTGGAGGCCGCGGGTGACCTGCCGTCCGCCGGAGTCGCCGGTCGTGGTGAGCCAGATGTTGACCGTTTCGCCCGCGGCCTGCGCGGGGCCGGCGAACGTGGCCGCCGCGAGTGCGGTCACGCCCGCCAGGGTGAGCAGCTTTCTCATGGAGTGTCCACTTCGGTTCGTGCCGTGCCGTCAGGGGGCGGTCCACTTCTGGTTGGCGCCGCCGGTGCAGGTCCAGATCTGCAGCCGGGTGCCGTTCGCCGAGCTGTTGCCGGTGGCGTCGAGGCACTTGTTCGCGTGCGGGTTCACGATGTCTTTCGCTGCCGTGACAACCCATTGCTGCGCGCCCGTGCCGTTGCAGTCGTAGAGCTGCACCGGCGTCCCGTCCGCGGTTCCCGCGCCGGAAACGTCCATGCACTTGCCGAGGGCGCGGATCGTGCCGTCGCTGCCGACGGTCCAGCTCTGCGCGGCATTGCCGTTGCAGTCGGTGATCTGGATGGGCGTGCCGTTGGCGGTGTTGGCGCCGGCGACGTCGACGCACTTGCCGCCGATGCCGGTGATCGTCCCGGTCCGGCCGCCGCCGCTGCCGGAGGTGTCGGTGACGTGCACGTAGTCGACGACCAGCTGCTGCGGGAAAACGGTGCTGCTGTTGGGATCGCCGGGCCAGTACCCGCCGACGGCAAGGTTCAGGATGAGGAAGAAGTTGTGGTCGTAGACCCAGCGGTTGCCGTTGAGGTCGGCCGGGGTGCGCGTCTGGTAGAGGTTGCCGTCGACGTACCACTTGATCTGGTTGGGCGCCCAGTCGATGGCGTAGGTGTGGAAGTCGTCGGAGAAATTGGGTCCGCTGTAGGCGGCGCCGATGCCGCCGGAGCCGGAGTAGCCGGGGCCGTGGATGGTGCCGTGCACGGTGTTCGGTTCGAACCCGACGTTCTCCATGATGTCGATTTCGCCGTCAGTGGGCCAGTTTCCGCCGCCGAGCATCCAGAAGGCGGGCCACATCCCTTGCCCACGCGGGAGTTTCATGCGGGTTTCGAAGTGCCCGTAGGCCTGGCTGAACCGGCCCGCGGTGTTGAGCCGCGCGGAGGTGTACTCGCAGCGGCCGTACCAGCAGCTGTAGTTGCCGGGATTTTCCTTCTTGGCGGTGATGACGAGGTGGCCCTGGCCGTCGAGCTGGGCGTTGTTGGTACCGGAGGTGTAGTACTGCCGTTCGTGGTTGTTGACGTTGTCGCCGGTTTCGAGCTGCCACTTCGACCCGTCGACGGCGGCCCCGGCGGGACCGTTGAAGTCGTCGGTGAAGGTGGCCGCGGCGGCGGCTTCGACGGGGGCGAGGACCTGCTGGCCGAGCAGCAGGAGCGAGCAGGCGGCGAAGAAGGCCGCGATCTTTTTCGAGGTGGACATCGTTGTCGCCTCTCTCACCGTGGGGACCGGCGAACCGCGCGCAGCACGGAACGCGGGGAGGGATCGGTCTCGCTACAAGCGCGCGAGGCCGTGCGAAGTACGCACCGGAGCCCGCGCGGCGATCACGGGCGGCGGTGTTTTGGGTGAGCCTTTGTTGTGCCTGGCAACAAAGTATGCATGGTCCAGACAAGCCGGGCAACAGTCCGGCGGTAGATTTTTTTCAAGTCGAATTAAGGGATGAAGCCAGGGGTGCTCCGGGTCAGCCCGCAGCGAATCTCAAGCCGCGTCGAAGTCCGGGGCTCCCGGCTTGGTCACCCTCGACGTCGCCCCCTGGGCCAGCAGATCCGCCACCGGCAACGTCGCCGCTCCCGTGGCCACCGCGTCCAGGCCCAGCGATCCCAGCTGGATCGACGTCTGGCTGAACGGATGCCGCAGCGCGTGCTCGCCGGCCACCTCGCGGATACGCGGCAGGAGCTGCTCGCCCAGCGCCAGGCCCGCCCAGCCGCCGATCACGATGCGCTCCGGGTTGAACAAATTGATCAAGTTCGCGATCCCCGCGCCCAGGTAACCGGCCGTTTCGTCGAGGACCTTGGCCGCCGTCTTCGACTTCGGGGCCGCCGACAGCAGGGCTGCGAACTGGGCCTGCTCGTCCTCGCCCGGCACGTCCTTGCCCCGCGCCCGGCGGTAACGGGACAGCACTCCGCCCGCTCCGACGTACGCCTCCAGGCACCCGCGCGAACCGCAGCGGCACGGCTGACCGCCGTACGCGATCGTGGTGTGGCCCCACTCGCCCGCGCTGCTCGTCGAACCGCGGTAGGTCGTTCCGTCCGTCACCACCGCCGCTCCGACGCCCGAGCCGATCAGGGCGATCACCGCGTGGCGGGCGCCGCGGCCCGCGCCGAACCACATCTCCGCCTGGCCCTGGGTCTTTGCGCCGTTGTCCACGAACAGCGGCAGGCCGACGCCCGCCTCCTGCAGCAGCGACACCAGCGGGACCGCGTCCCAGCCGACCGTCGGCGCGTGCACCAGGACACGCGGTCCCTGCTCCACCGTGCCCGGGACGCCGATTCCGACGCCCAGCACGCCCTGCTCGTCGATTTCCGCAGTCGCGAACACCTCGCGCAGCCCCGAGGTCACCTGCTCGACCGCCGTTGCCGGGTCCGGGGCCGACGGCAGCGGGTGCTCGACCGTCGCCAGCCGGTTCATCGCCAGGTCGAACAGCTCCACCTTGACGCCGGTTTCGCCGATGTCCACGCCCGCGACGTGCCCGTACGCCGGGTCGACGCGCAGCAGCACCCGCGGCCGCCCGCCGTCGGACTCGACCTGGCCCGCTTCCGTGATCAGCCGTTCCTCGGCCAGCTCGGCCGTCACGTTGCTGACCGTCGCCGCACTCAATCCGGTGAGCTGGCTGAGTTCGTGCCGTGACAGCGGGCCGTCGAAGTACAGTTTCGACAGCAGCAGGGAACGGTTGTGCCGCCGCAGATCACGGACGGTGGTGCGCTTGCTCGCCATGGGCAACCCATCTGAACTCTTACCGGCTCACCGACAGCATGCCCGATCACCGTAAGTTGCGGCTATGTATTAAGTGGTGAACTAAGTCCCGAACGGATGGTCGGCCCGGTGGTTTCTGGCAGAATCCTCCCGGTGACCCAGGTGGCGCGCCAGACGACCCGAGACCTCCGGCGGCACAACCGCGCGGCGCTGCTCTCCTCCCTCTACCTCCGCGGCCCGGTCAGCAGACTGGAACTGGTAGCTGAATCGGGACTGTCGGCCGCCACCGTTACCAACGTCGTCTCCGAACTCATCGCCGACGGCGTCGTCGCGGAAGCCGGATCGGTCGAATCGGACGGCGGGCGGCCGCGGACGCTGCTGGCCGTGCGGCCGGACTTCGGGCACGTCGTCGGCGTCGACGTCAGCGAGACGCACGTCGAGGCCGGCCTCTTCGACTGCGCGCTGGGCACCCTCGGCACGGTGCGCCACCCGCTCGTCGGCACCCGGCTCGACCCGGCCGAGGTGGCCGGGCTGGTGTGCGCCGGCGTCACCGAAGTGCTCGACGGCGGCGATCCGGACGCGGTGTTCGGCGTCGGCATCGGCGTGCCCGGCGCGGTCCGCGACGGCGGGATCGTGCACGCCCCGACCCTCGGCTGGCGCGGGGTGTCTTTCGGCGAGCTGATCCACTCGTGCCTGCCGCAGCTGTGCCCGCCGGGCAGCGAGTTCCCCGGCGGCCGGAAACTGCCGGTGCACCTGGACAACCGTGCTCGCACGCTCGGCCAGGCCGAGTCGTGGCGGGGTGCCGGCCGGGGCGCCGACCGTGCCATCGTCGCCCTGCTCGGCGTCGGCGTCGGGGCCGCCGTCGCGACGGCCGGGCGGACGCATCCCGGCATCACGACCAGCGAGTGGGGCCACACCGTCGTCGAGGCACGCGGGGCGGCCTGCCGCTGCGGTTCCCGCGGCTGTCTGGAGGCCTACGTCGGCGTCGAGGCGGTCGTCCGCCGGTATGCCGAGCGGGCGGGCAGGGAACCGGTCATCGGGGACGAAAGCGACGGCGAGCTGGCCCGGATCGTCGAGGAGGCGGCCGCCGAACCGGGTGGTCCGGCCGCCGAGGTTCTCGCCGAGACCGGTGAGTACCTCGGGATCGGCATCGCCAACCTGATCAACCTGCTCACCCCCGACCGGGTGGTGCTTTCCGGCTCGGCGGGCGCGATCATGGGACCGGCGATCCTGCCCGCGGTGCGGGACGCCGTCGGCAGGCACGCGCTCGGCTACCTGGCCGAGCGCACGGAGGTCGTGCTCGGCGCGCTCGGGCCCGAGGCGGTCGCGCTCGGCGCCGCCACGCTGCCCGTCGCCGAGCTGCTCGCCGCGGGTGGTCGCATCGACTGAAACCCTTGCGTGCCAAGGGTTAGTCCGATGGAGAGGACTGGACCACCTGTTCTTTCAGTACTTAAACTTAGGCACGAAATGTTACGTCCGTGTTATTGACGTGACCCGAGTCACCCAGGTTGACTGCGGGACGTCGTTCGGTTGCCGGCGGTCGGGGCCTCGCTACCAGTCGACAGGACGCAGTCGTCGATGACCAGGAGGAACCGATGCGAGTGAAGCGCGCAGTGGTCGCAGCGCTGGTGGCCGCGATGGCGGCAGGCGGCCTCGCCGCCTGCGGGGGCGGCAGCTCGACCGCGGCACAGGGCAACCCGGACGCCGTGCTCACCGTCGGCAAGCCCGACGGCCCGCAGGCGGAGAACAACAACCCGTTCCTGGAGACCTCCGCCCTGTCGAACATGGGCTACCGCTGGATGATCTACGAGCCCCTCGTCATGCTCAACCGCGTCAAGCCGCAGGAGCCGGGCAAGCCGTGGCTGGCCACGAAGTGGGACTGGACGGACAACTACCGGAAGCTCGTCCTCACCATCCGGGACGGCGTCAAGTTCTCCGACGGGCAGCCGATGACCGCCGAGGACGTCGCCTACACGTTCCAGCTGCTGCGCGACAACAAGGCGCTCAACGTCGATGCCGTGCCGTACAAGGACATCAGCGCCGCCGGCAACCAGGTGACGCTGGGCTTCGCGAACTCCCAGTTCGTCAACCAGGTCAAGATCCTGCAGACCCTCGTGGTGCCCAAGCACGTCTGGCAGGGCATCAAGGACCCGGCGCTCGACCTCGTGAAGAACCCGATCGGCACCGGTCCGTACACGCTCAAGTCGGCCACGCCGCAGACGATGATCGTCACGCGGCGCGACAGCGGCTACTGGCAGGAGGCGCCGAAGGTCAAGGAGATCCGCTACACCTCCTACACGGACAACAACGCGCAGGTCAACGCGCTGGTCAGCGGGGCGTCCGAGTGGAGCTTCGTGTTCATCCCGAACTACAAGGCCGTCTACACGAACAAGGACCCGCAGCACTACAAGCTGTGGTTCCCCGCGCAGCTGGCCGTCCACGGCCTGTGGTTCAACACCGAAAAGGCGCCGTGGAACGACCCGAAGCTGCGCCAGGCGGTCAACAAGGTGATCAACCGCGACGACATCTTCAACCAGGGCGAGGCCGGCTACTTCTACCCGAAGAACGACCAGGTCACCGGCATCCCGACGCCGGCGGGCGACCCCTTCATCGCGCCGGAGTACAAGGGGAAGACCGTCCAGGTCGACGTCCCGGGCGCCAAGGCGCTGCTGACCGGCGCGGGTTACAAGTTCACCGGTGACAAGCTCGCCGACCCGTCCGGCAAGCCGGTCACGATCAAGCTCACCGTGCCGTCGGGCTGGTCGGACTACATCACCGACCTGGAGATCATCAAGGACAACCTGGCGCAGATCGGGATCACCGCCACGGTCGAGAAGATGAACCAGGACGCGTGGATGAAGTCCGTCGACACCGGGGACTTCGAAGGCCTGATGCACTGGACCAACGACGGGCAGACGCCGTACGACCTGTACCGCGACGTCATGGACGGCAACCGCTACAAGCCGACCGGCCAGGGCGGCATCAACGGCAACTACGGCCGCTACAAGAACGACGAGGCGACCAAGGCACTCGAGACCTACGCGAACGCCGAGGACGACGCTGCCCGCACCGCCGCTATGGCGACGCTGCAGAGGATCATGATCGAGCAGCAGCCGATGATCCCGACGTCGGCGGCGAACTCCGGCGGTGAGTACAGCACGAAGAACTGGACCGGCTGGCCCGACGACGCCAACCCGTACGCCCCGGCCCAGCCGACGCTGCGGAACGCGCTCGACATCGTCATGCACCTCAAGCCCGCGGCCTGATCCATGACGGAATCGGTCCTGGAAGCCTCCGGGCTCACCAAGCATTTTCCCTTGCGGCGACGCGGGAGGGCGGCGGTCCCCGGCCGCCGCCGCTGCGGCCGGGCCGCCGACGACGAGACCCCGCCGGGGCGCCGGGGCCGGGTCACCGCGCTGGTCGGCGAGTCCGGCTCGGGCAAGTCGACCGTCGCGCGGCTGCTCGCCGGCCTGCACCCGCGCAGTGGCGGGGACATCCGGCTGCACGGCGAGACCGTGGACGTCAAGCGCGGCAAGGCTTTCCGGGCGTACGCGCGACGGGTTCAGATGATCTTCCAGGACCCGTTCGCGTCGCTGAACCCGGTGCACACCGTGCGCTACCACCTGACGCGGGCACTGAAGATCCACGGCCGGGACGGCGACGACCTGGAGCAGTCGCTGCACGAGCTGCTGTCCCGCGTCCAGCTGACCCCGCCGGAACGCTACCTCGGCAAGTTCCCGCACGAGCTGTCCGGCGGGCAGCGCCAGCGGGTGGCGATCGCGCGGGCGCTCGGCGCCGACCCGGAGGCGCTGCTGGCCGACGAGCCGGTGTCCATGTTGGACGTCTCCATCCGGCTCGGCGTGCTGAACCTGTTGCGGGACCTCAAGGAACGGCTGAACCTGGCGATCCTGTACATCACGCACGACATCGCCTCGGCGCGGTACTTCGCCGACGAGACGATGGTGATGTACGCGGGCCGGATGGTCGAAGGCGGCGACAGCGAGACCGTCACACAGCAGTCGGCGCACCCGTACACCCGGCTGCTCATCGACTCCGCACCCGACCCCGACCGCCACTTTCACGTGAAAGTGGCGGATTCGGGGGCAGGGGAGCCGCCGAGCCTGATCGACCCGCCGCCGGGGTGCCGGTTCCACCCGCGCTGCCCGGTCGCCATGGAGCGGTGCCGGACCGAGCTGCCGCCGCGGTTCGACGTCGGCGACAGGCCGGGGCACTGGGCCGCGTGCTGGCTCTACGACGGGGCCGCCGGATGAGGTATCTGCTGCAGCGGCTGGCCTTCTACGTCTTCACGGCGTGGGCCGCCGTCACCATCAACTTCTTCATCCCGCGGCTGATCCCGGGCGACCCGGTGCAGTCGCTGATCGCGAAGAACCAGGGCATGCTCAGCGCCGACGCGATCCAGTCGCTGTACGTCCTCTTCGGACTGGACAAGAACGAAAGCCTGCTCTCCCAGTACTTCGACTACTGGGGTCAGCTCTTCCGCGGTGACCTCGGGCTGTCGTTCACGTTCTTCCCGACACCGGTCGCCGACCTGCTCGGCGACAGTCTGCCGTGGACGGTCATCCTGGTCGGCCTGACCACGGTCATCGGGTTCGCGCTCGGCACCGGGCTCGGCGTGGTCGCGGGCTGGAAGCGCGGCTCGTGGGTCGACGGCCTGCTGCCGGTGACGACGTTCCTGTCGTCGGTGCCGTACTTCTGGCTCGGCCTGATCGCGCTGGCGCTGCTGGCCGGGCCCGGGAGTTTCTTCCCGTCGTCCGGCGGCTACGACTCCGGCCTGGTGCCCGGCTGGGACGGCGCGTTCGTCGGCAGCGCGATCCAGCACGGCCTGCTGCCCGCCATCACCATCCTGATCAGCTCGGTGGGCAGCTGGATCCTGGGCATGCGCAACATGATGGTCACCGTCGCGTCGGAGGACTACGTCACGGTCGCGCACGCCAAGGGCCTGCCCGAACGCCGCGTGATGCTCGGGTACGCCGCCCGCAACGCCCTGCTGCCCAGTGTGTCCGGCTTCGCGCTGGCGCTGGGGTTCATCGTCGGCGGCACGCTGCTGGTGGAGATCGTCTTCTCCTACCCGGGCGTGGGCTTCCAGCTGTTCCAGGCGGTCGGCTCGCAGGACTACCCGCTGATGCAGGGCATCTTCCTCATCATCACGCTGTCGGTGCTGGTGGCGAACCTGCTCGCCGACGTCGCCTACCTCGCGCTCGACCCGCGCACCCGGAAGGAGGGCTGACATGGCCGTTCCCGCGGCGGACGTCAAGGCCGCCCAGGCCCTTCCGCTCGAAACGGTGGCGCGACGGCGCCGGTTCCGGTTCCTCGCCGGCGGCAAGGCGGGCACCGGCCTGGCCGTCATCGTCTTCTTCCTGGTGATCGCGGTCATCGGGGAGTGGATTGCGCCGTACGACCCGTCGGCACGCAGCAGCGACCTGCTGGAAGGCCCGTCGGCGCGGCACTGGTTCGGCACCACGCACCTCGGCCAGGACATCTTCAGCCAGGTGCTGGTCGGCACGCGCAGCGTCATGCTCGTCGGGCTGACCGCCGGGGTGGTGGCGACGATCCTGGCCGTCCTCGTCGGCGTGACGTCCGGCTATCTCGGCGGGACGCCGGGTGAAGGGCTGTCCGCACTGTCCAATGTGTTCCTGGTGATCCCGGCGCTGCCGCTGATCATCATCATCGGCAGCGCGGTGCCGACCGGCGGCGACTACCTGGTGGCGGTGATCATCGGGTTCACGTCGTGGGCGTGGGGCGCCCGCGTGCTCCGGGCGCAGACCCTTTCGCTCCGCGGCCGGGAATACGTCGAAGCGGCGCGGGCGACCGGCGAATCGACGTGGCGGATCGTCTTCTTCGAGATCCTGCCGAACCTGACCGCGGTGATCGCGTCCAGCTTCGTCGGCACGGTGATCTTCGCGGTCATGTCGGAGATCACGCTCGCGTTCGTCGGCGTCTCCGGACTGTCCAACTGGAACTGGGGCACGATCCTGTTCTGGGCACAGAGCCAGCAGGCGCTCGCGCAGGGCGCGTGGTGGTGGTTCGTGCCCGCCGGGCTGGCGATCGCGATTCTCGGCACGGCGTTGTCCCTGCTCAACTTCGGCATCGACGAGTTCGTCAGCCCCCGGCTGCGCGGCAGCGGCAAAGCCCGCGTGCGTGGCGCCGACGGGCGGACACATCGCCTGCGCGTGGGCTTCACGCCCGTGCTCGGGCGGGAGGAGCAGCCATGACGGACGCGATCCTGGAGATCAGGGGCCTGGATGTCGACTACGGCGTCGGCGGCGAAGCCGTGCGCGCGGTCCGGGACGTGCACCTGACGCTGCACCGCGGCGAAGTCCTCGGCCTGGCCGGGGAAAGCGGCAGCGGCAAGTCCACTTTGGCCTATGGGCTGACGCGCCTGCTTGCGCCGCCGGGCGTGATCCGCGGCGGCGAGGTGATCTACCACCCCGAGGACGGCGAGCCGTACGACGTCCTCCGCCTGACCGACCGGCAGCTGCGGGACTTCCGCTGGGCCGAAGTGTCCATTGTGTTCCAGGGCGCGATGAACTCGCTGAACCCGGTGCACAAGGTCGTCACGCAGCTGGTCGACGTCATCAAGGCACACGAACCGCGGACCACGAAAGCGGGCCGGCTCGCGCGGGCCCGTGACCTGCTGAGGCTGGTGGGGATCTCGGCCGACCGGCTGGAGGCGTACCCGCACCAGCTGTCCGGCGGGATGCGGCAGCGCGTGATGATCGCGATGGCGCTCGCGCTGGAACCGCGGGTCGTCATCATGGACGAGCCGACCACCGCGCTGGACGTCGTGATGCAGCGGCAGATCCTCGGCAGGCTGGTGGAACTGCGCGAACGGCTGGGGTTCTCGGTCCTGTTCATCACGCACGACCTGTCGCTGCTGGGGGAGTTCTCCGACCGGATCGCGATCATGTACGGCGGCCGGATCGTCGAGCAGGCACCGGCGGCCGACCTCTACCGGGACGCGCTGCACCCGTACAGTCACGGCCTGCTGAACTCGTTCCCCGCGCTGCGCGGACCGCGGCGCGAGCTGTCCGGGATTCCGGGCTCGCCGCCGGACACGCGCGGGATGCCGTCCGGCTGCGCGTTCCACCCGCGGTGTCCCCGGGCGTTCGAACCGTGCGGTTCCCGGGTGCCCGCCCTGGGTTCGCCCGGTGACCCGGCGCGCGAAGTGGCGTGCTGGCTGCACCCCGTCAGTCCCTGAACCGGAACTTCTGGAGGAGAGCCGCCTTGACCGAGACCACCGCCGCGACCGCCGACCAGCTCGCGTTGATCGACACCCTCCCGCCGGACTTCCGGTGGGGCGTCGCCACGGCCGCGTACCAGATCGAAGGCGCGGTGGCCGAGGACGGCCGCACACCGTCCATCTGGGACACGTTCTGCCAGGTCCCGTGGGCGATCGACAACGGCGACACCGGCGAGGTGGCATGCGACCACTACCACCGGATGCCCGAGGACATCGCGCTGGTGAACGAACTGGGTGCGGACACGTACCGGTTTTCCGTTGCGTGGCCCCGCGTCCAGCCGCACGGCCGCGGCGGCGTCAACGAGGCGGGCATCGGGTTCTACGACCGGCTCGTCGACGAGACGCTGAGCCGTGGGATCACGCCGTGGCTGACGCTGTACCACTGGGACCTCCCGCAGGAGCTGGAGGACGCGGGCGGCTGGCCGGCGCGCGATACGGCGTACCGGTTCGCGGACTACGCGATGCTGGTGTTCGACCGGCTGTCCGACCGTGTGCGGCACTGGACCACGCTGAACGAGCCCTGGTGCTCGGCAATGCACGGGTACGTCCACGGCGTGATGGCGCCGGGCCGCCGTGACTACGCGGCAGGCATGGCGGCGGTGCACCATTTGCTGCTCGGCCACGGCCTGGCGGTGCAGCGCATGCGTGAGGTGGCTCCGGCGGGCACGCAGTTCGGCATCACGCTCAACATGAGCACGGCCGACCCGGCCACGGACTCCCCGGAGGACATCCGCGCGGCCCGCCAGGCGGACGGCCTCGGCGTCCGGATCTACCTGGACCCGCTGGTCCACGGCCGGTATCCGGCGGACGTGGTGGACGACCTGGCTTCGCGCGGCGTGCACCTCCCGGTCCAGCCGGGCGACCTGCCGGTCATTGCGGCGCCACTGGACTTCCTGGGCGTCAACTACTACTTCGGCCAGCAGTTCTCGGGCGTGGACGAACAGGGTCTGGCGGTGGACGCGGACGGCATCCCGGCATCCCGGGCCATCCCGTTCGGCGAGCCGACGACGGCCATGGGCTGGGAGATCCTCCCGGGCAAGTTCACGCAGCTGCTGACCCGCTTGAGCCGCGACTACCCGGGCATCCCGATGTACATCACGGAGAACGGCTCGGCCTTCGACGACGACCCGGACCCGACGGGTTACGTCCGCGACGACGAGCGAACGGCCTACCTGGCTTCCCACATCGCAGCGGTCGCGGCGGCTCGTCAGGCTGGGGCCGATGTGCGGGGATACTTCGCTTGGTCCCTTTTGGACAACTTCGAGTGGGCCTACGGGTACGCCAAGAGGTTCGGCCTGGTCCGGGTGGACTACGAGACACAGCAGCGAACGATCAAGCAGAGCGGCTACTTCTACCGCGACACCGTACGGCGGGTGCGCGGCAGCTGAGCCGCGCCGCGGGAACCGGCCCGGTTCCCGCCCGAGGTGGGACCGTGGTCCCTGGTGGCAGGGACTCCGGTCACCACAGAATCACCGGTCATGGACGCATGGGACGCGGTGATCATCGGGAGCGGGCACAACGCCCTCGTCGCGGGGGCCTTCCTGGCGCGCGACGGCTGGCGGGTGCTCGTGCTGGAGGAACGTGACCGGCCCGGCGGGCTCGTCCGGACCGAAGAGCTGACCCTGCCCGGGTTCAAGCACGACGTCTACGCCTCGGCGCATCCGCTGTTCACCGCCGGGCCCGCCTACGCCGCGCTCGCACCGGACCTCGCCGGGCGGGGGCTCGAATACCGGCGGCCGCGGTACTGGTCCGGGGTCGCGACGCCCGCAGGCAGCACCGTGCTGTCGAGCGATCCCGCGGAAAACCTCGCCGAGGCCGAGCGGCTCGGGGACGGCCCGGCCTTCGCCAAGCTGCTCAAGGACTTCGAGCCCTTCGTCGAGCCCGTCTTCGGCCTGCTGGGCGCCGAGCTGAGCAGCCGCGAATCCGCCCGGGTCATCGGGAAACTGTTCCGCGACCGTGGTTTCGCGCAGCTGTTCACCCTCACCGCGCGGGACCTGCTCACCCAGTCCTTCACCTCGCCGGTCCTCAAGGCCGCGCTCGCGCCGTGGGCCCTGCACCTCGGGCGCGGGCCGGACGAGGCCAACAGCGGGATCTGGGTCCTGCTCTGCCAGATCGCGCTCACCCTCGCCGGGATGCCCGGACCAGCTGTACCTCGAACTGCTCGCCGACGAGCCGTCCGCCGTGCCGCCGTCGATTCGCGCGGAGGCCGGGCGGTACCGGTACGGGCGCGGCTGTTTCGTCCTGCATCTCGCGCTGTCGGAGCCGCCGCGCTTCGCCGACGAACGGCTGCAGGAGGCCGGGGAACCGCACCTCGGCGGCGGACTCGACGCGCTTTCGCGGTCAGTCAACGAGGCGGCGCGGGGACTCCTGCCCGCGGAACCGACCATCGCCATCGACGTTCCCTCCACTGTGGACAGCTCACGCGCGCCGGCGGGCCGGGCCACCGCGCGGTTGCAGTTGCTGGACGTCCCGGCGCGACCGCACGGTGACGCCGCCGGCGAGATCGATGCCGAGGGCTGGACCCCGGGAGTCAAGGAGGCCTTCGCGGACCGCGTCCTCGCCTTGGCCGGCCGGTACGCGCCCAACCTGCCGGGCAGCGTGCTGGGCAGGCACATCGTGGCGCCGGACGACCTCGCCCGCGTGAACCGCAACTGCGGGCCGGGCGACCCCTTCGGCGGCAGCCACGACCTGGCGCAGAGCTACCTGTTCCGGCCGCTGCCGGGCCAGCCGTCGCACCGCACGCGGGTGCCGGACCTGTGGATGCTCGGCGCCGCGACCTGGCCCGGTCACGGCGTCAACGGTGCGTCGGGTTACATCGTCGCGCGCAGCCTGCTGAGCTGACTGGCGGTGGGGCGTACCCCACTCCGGGCCGGTGGCGTGCCCCATGGCCCGCGCCGCTGGGCGGCCCTAGCGTCGGAGGGCAACCGACACTGGGGGTGCTCATGACCGTCCGGACCGACATCAGACCCGCGCCTGCTCCGGCGAGACCGCAGTGGTGGCGACGGCCGTGGGTGGCTCCGCTCGCGCTTGTCGTCGCCGTCTTTCTCGCCTACTCCGTGCCGCCCTATCTCACGCTCGATCCCGGCCGGTCGCGGGTGCCCGCGCCGGCCGGGTTCGGGGCGCACTACTGGCTTCTCGTAGCGCACATTGCCTTCGGCACCGTTGCCATCGTCGGGGTCGTCCTGCAGATCTGGCCGTGGCTGCGCCGGACGCATCCGGTGGCGCACCGCCGGATCGGGCGGGTCTACGTCTTCGCGGGGGCGCTGCCGTCCGCCGTGATGGCCGGGACCATCGGGGCGATCAGTCCGTTCGGGCCTGTTGTCGCCGCGATCGACGTCGTGGCCGCCGTGCTGTGGTTCGGGTTCACCGTGGCCGGGTGGCGGGCCGGGCGGCAACGGCGGTTCGGGGACCATCGCAAGTGGATGGTCCGCAGCTTCGCGATGACCATGAACACCCTGATGACCCGGGCGTTGTCGCCGATCGGGTTCCTCGTCGTCATGCCGCGGGTCGCGGACAAGGATTCGCTGATCCTCGACGCGGCAACGGTTTCCGGCGTGCTGAGCGTCCTGTCGCTGCTGCTGCTCAGCCAGTGGTGGCTCGACCGGAAGCCGAAGCCAGCCAGCGTGCGATGATCGTCCGCTGGATCTCCGACGCCCCTTCGTAGATCCGCGGCGCCCGGACCTCGCGGTAGAGGTGCTCCAGCAGGTGCCCGCGCCGCAGGGCGCGGGCGCCGTGGAGCTGGACCGCCGCGTCGACGACGTACTGCGCGGCCTCTGTGGCGAACAGCTTCGCCATTGCCGCCCGGCCGCCCAGATTCTCCTCGCCCGCGTCGTACGCGCCCGCGGCCGCGTAGACCAGCAGCCGCGCGGCTTCCGTGCGCGTCGCCATCTCCGCGAGCGTGTGCGCCACCGCCTGCTGCTTGATCAGCGGCCCGCCGAACGCCTCGCGCGAACCCGTATGGTCCACAGTGGCCTCCAGCGCCGCCTGGGCCATGCCGACCGCGAACGCGCCGACGCTCGGGCGGAACAGGTCCAGCGTCCGCATCGCGACCGCGAACCCGCGGTTCTCCTCGCCGAGCAGCTCCTCGCGGCGAACCTCGACGCCGTCGAACGTGACCGTGCCGATCGGGTGCGGGCTGACCAGGTCCAAGTGCTCGCCGCCGAGGCCCGGCCGGTCCGCCGGGACGACGAACGCGCTCACCCCACGGGATCCCGCACCCGGTGTCGTGCGCGCGAACACCGTGTAGAAGTCGGCTTCCGGGGCGTTGGAGATCCACATCTTCTCGCCGGTCAGGCGCCAGCCGTCGCCGTCGCGTTCGGCGGACAACGCCAGCGCGGCCGCGTCCGAACCGGCGTCCGGCTCGGTGAGGGCGAAGGCCGCCACCGCGTCGCCTGCCGCCACCGCGGGCAGCCACTTCGCGACCTGTTCGTCCTGTCCGGACTGCAGGACGGGATAGGTTCCCAGGCCCTGCAAGGCCAGTGCCGTCTCGGCCTCGGTGGAGACCATGGCCAGGTTCTCACGCAGGATGCACAGGTCCGTGGCCGCCGCCTGGCGTGTCGGCTTGCCCTCCGCGACACCGGGGAAGAGCCGGGCCAGCAGGCCGAGCGCGCCCATCGCCTTGAGCAGCGGGCGGTTCACCGCACCCTCCACACCGGACTCGGCGAGCGGGCGCAGTTGGTCCCGGCCGAGTTTCCGGACCTCCGCCGCGAAGGCGCGCTGCTGCGGGTCCAAGGTGAAGGTCATGCGTCGGCTCCCGGTCGCCAGCGGGCATGGGCGGTCCCCGCCGTCCCGGACCGGACGAGGTCCAGCCGGGGCTCCGGCCCGTCGGTGCGGCCGGTCTGGGACTTGCGGCTGCCCGCGGCGAACGGCTCGGGCCACGCCACCGGGTAACCCTGCTCGGCCGCCGCGTGCAACGTCCACTGTGGATCGTAAAGGTGGGTGCGGCCCAGCGCGCACAGGTCCGCGCGGCCCGCCAGGATCAGCGAGTTGACGTCGTCGTAGGAGGAGATCGCGCCGACGGCGATCACCGCGATGCCGTACTCCTCGCCGATTTCGTTGCGGATCCGGTCGGCGTACGGCGTCTGGTAGCTGCGGCCGTACTGCGGCCGTTCCTCGCTGACGACCTGGCCGGTCGAAACGTCGATGCCTGCCGCGCCGTGAGCGGCGAAGGCACGGGCGATCTCGACGGCGTCTTCGGCGTCGATCCCGCCCTCGCACCAGTCGGTCGCCGAGATCCGGACCGTCATCGGCCGCTCGGCAGGCCAGACGGCACGGACGGCGTCGAACACCTCCAGCGGGAACCGCAGCCGGTTCTCCAGCGAACCGCCGTAGGCGTCCGCGCGGTGGTTGGTCAACGGCGAGAGGAACGACGACAGCAGATAGCCGTGCGCGCAGTGCAGTTCCAGGACGTCGAACCCGGCCCGCGCCGCCGCGCGGGCACACGCGACGAACTGCTCCCTGATCTCGGCCATTTCCGAAGTGGACAGTTCACGTGGCACCTGGTTGCGTTCGGAGTAGGGCAGTGCCGAAGGTGCGCAGACCTCCCAGTTGCCTTCGGGGAGCGGCTCGTCGATACCCTCCCACATCAGCTTCGTCGAGCCCTTGCGCCCGGAGTGTCCCAATTGGACACCGATACGCGCGGACGTCTGTGTGTGCACGAAGTCGACGATCCGCTTCCACGCCGCTTCCTGGTCCGATGTGTACAGTCCGGCGCAGCCGGGGGTGATCCGGCCTTCGGGGGAGACGCAGACCATCTCGGTCATCACCAGCCCGGCGCCGCCGAGCGCCTTGCCGCCGAGGTGCACCAAGTGGAAGTCACCCGGCACGCCGTCCACGGCGGAGTACATGTCCATGGGGGACACCACGATCCGGTTGGGCAGCTCCAGCTCGCCGAGCCGGAACGGCTGGAACATCGGCGGCCGCGACGTCGTCCCGAGCTTGCGCGCGAACCAGTGGTCCAGTTCGGCCGCGAACTCCGGGTCGCGCAGGCGGAGGTTGTCGTAGGTGACGCGGCGGCTGCGCGTGAGGATGTTGAACGCGAACTGCGGCGGCTCCTGGTGGGTGTACTGCGCGATGTTCTCGAACCACTCCAGGCTGGCCTGCGCGGCACGCTGCGTCGACGTGACGACCGGACGCCGTTCCAGCTCGTACGCCTTGAGTGCTTCGGCGACGCCGTCGTTTTCGTGCAGGCACGCGGCCAGCGCGAGCGCGTCCTCCATGGCCAGCTTGGTGCCGGAGCCGATCGAGAAGTGCGCGGTGTGCGCGGCGTCGCCGAGGAGGACGACGTTGCCGTGCACCCAGGTTTCGCAGCGGACCGTGCCGAAGGAGACCCACTTCGAGTTGTTTGCCAGGATCTGGTGGTCACCGAGGACGCCGGCGCACAGCTCGCGGATCAGCGCGATCGACTTCTCGTCGCTCTCGCCCGGCTTCAGCGACTGCGCCGCGACGGGCCCGAACGTCCGCTGCCAGACGTCCTCGTGGACTTCGAGGATGAACGTGCTGCCGTCGCGGCCGTACGGGTAGCCGTGGATCTGCATGATCCCGGCCGGTGTTTCGAGAACGTGGAACTTGAAGGCGTCGAACACCAGGTCCGTGCCCAGCCAGATGTAGCGGCACCGGCGGGTCTCGACGCTCGGCCGGAACGTCTCGGCGTACCGGGCGCGGACGGCGGAGTTGACGCCGTCGGCCGCGACGACCAGGTCGTAGCCGGCCAGGTCCGTGGGCGCCTCTTCGCGGAAGTGCAGCCCGACGCCGAGCTGGGCGCACCGGGACTGGAGGATGCCGAGCAGGCGCTTGCGGCTCATCGCGGCGAAGCCGTGGCCGCCCGAGGTGGTGACCGTGCCGCGGTAGTGGACGTCGATGTCGTCCCAGCGCGCGAATTCGGCCTTCATCGCCTCGTACACGGCCGCGTCGGCGTGCTCGATGCCACCGAGCGTCTCGTCGGAGAAGACGACGCCGAAGCCGAAGGTGTCGTCCGGCGCGTTGCGCTCCCAGACGGTGATTTCGTGGCCGGGCCCGAGCTGCTTCGCGAGCGCGGCGAAGTACAGACCCGCCGGGCCGCCACCGATGACCGCGATTCGCACGCCACCAGGGTATGTCGCCAACGGTACGACCGTCAATAACGCGAAAGATGGCGTACGGTGTGGCCCATGGAACGCATCAACCCGCCGGAGCTGGGCAAGCCGTCCGGCTTCTCGCACGCGGTGGTGGCCGAGGGCCGGGTCGTCTTCCTCGCCGGGCAGACGGCGCTGGACGCGTCGAACCGGATCGTCGGCGACGGCGTCGTCGAGCAGTTCGAACGTGCGCTGGGCAACCTGCTGGCGTCGCTGCGCGCGGCCGGCGGGTCTCCGGAGGACCTGTGCAGCGTGACGATCTACATCGTCGACATGGACGACTACCGCGCCCACGCGCGCGAGATCGGCGCGGTCTGGCGGCGGCTGGCGGGAACGGAGTACCCGGCGATGGCGGGCATCGGCGTGGCGCGGCTGTGGGATGCCGAAGCGCTGGTCGAGGTCCAGGGCTTCGCGGTCCTCAGCCGAGATTGATCGCTTTCTCGACGTACGCGCGCGCGGGCGTTTCGAGCTGGGCGTGCAGCTCGAAGAACAGGTCCGCCGCGCGGATTCCCGACCAGTCCGGCGGCAGGAACTCCGCGGGTAGGCCGGGGTCGAGGTAGGGCATCCGCCGCCAGCCGGTCAGCACGCGGACGTAGTCGGCGAAGGCCTCGGCGTCCGGTGTCGGCCTGCGGCGCTGCCAGCGGCGCAGGGCCGGGCCGTGCTCGTCGAGGAACGTCGTGTAGAGCTCGTCGAGCCGGTCGAGGTCCCACCAGTCGCGGACCTTCGCGGCGACGTCGCCGAACGCGAGGTGGTCGGCGCGGAAGAGGTCGGCGTACCCGGCCAGCCCGAGCCGCGTCAGTGCCTCCTCGGCCGCGGCGTGCAGGTGCGCCGGCGCGATCCAGACCCCGGAGGCGGCGGTGCCGAACCCCATCCGGGCGAGCTGGGTCCGCAGCAGGTGCCGCTTGTGCCGTTCGGTCTCGGGCACGGAGAACACGGCGAGCAGCCAGCCGTCGGCCGGGGTGGCCCGCTCGCGGCGGAAGATCCGCTCGTCGCCTTCCCGCAGGATCTCGCGCGCCTCGTCGGACAGCTCGTACCCGGCAGTGCCGTCGCGACGCACGGCTTCGAGGATGCCGCGCCGCTTGAGCCGCGAGATGGAGGAGCGCACGGCCGGCTCGTCGACACCGACGGCGTCGAGCAGGTCGATCAGCGAGGCAACGGACAGCCACCCGCCTTCGATCCGCGAGTAGAGACCGTAAACCGTCACGATGAGCTGACGAGGCTGGGCGGCGCGGCCGGAGCCGTCCAGTTCGGTTGCCTCGGGTACGGCCGTCATCGCGCCACGATAGCAACTCGGGTGCCGATCGCTCCGCTACGATTTCGCCGCGATGCTGCCACTCTTCGACCGGCTCACCCGGCGCGGGCGCCTGATGACCAAGCGGACCTGCGACCGGCAGGGCCATGTCGTGCGCAGCGGGCGCTTCCTGTTCCGGACGCCGACCGCGTGGGAGTACGCCGCCGCCGTGGCCTGTGGGAGCGATCCCGGAGCGCAGCGGTGGCTCGGGTGGCAGCGCGACTCCGTCGTCGCCGAGCCGGCGCGGGCTGACGCGCTGCGGGTCGTGCCCGGGACCGGGCCGGACTGGGCGTCGCCCGATCCGCAGTCGATCGACCTCGTCATGATCGACGTCGAGGCCAACCGGTGCGTCGGCCTGGTCAGCGTGCACACCGGGGAGGACGGCGGCCCCGAGACCGGCGGCTACCTCGCGCCGGACTACCGCGGCCGCGGCCACGGGCGGGTGCTCTTCGCGGCCGGGCTGACCCTGGCGCACGAGCACCTGGGCCTGCCGTCCGTGCGGGCAGGCGCCGAGGTGGGGAACATCGCGAGCGCGCGGTCGCTGGAGGCCGCGGGGCTCGCGCGGGTGGCCGGGCCGCCGACGTACCGGCTGCCCGACGGCCGCGTCACCGACGCGTGGTGGTTCCGCCACGACGTCCCGCGCGCCACCCGCTGCGGCGGCCCGCAGGCGACGTGGTTCCCGGCTTCGCTGCTGTAGACGCTTCGGCCGTCACCGACGTTTCGCGTCGCTACCTTCGCCGCATGACTTCGCTTGCTGCGCCCGTCCCGCCCGTTCCGCTCGACGTTCCGCCTGGCACGGTCGCGTGGTTGCGCGCGTCCGTCGCCCGCTTCAGCAACGGTTCCGACCACCACCGGCGTCGCGGGCTGGCGGTGGAGCTTCTTGCGGGAATCGCAGTGGAAGCGTTGCAGGAAAGCGCTTTCTTGCAAACCTCCCGCATTGTGTCGACGCTCGACGTCTTCGACGTCATGGCCGAAATCGCGCGGCCGGTCCCGGTCGGGGTACTTGCCGCGGCGCTGGGCCTGCCGGACGTTTCGGCCGACGTGGCGCTGGTCGCGGCCGCCTACCATCCACATGTCACGCCGGACGCGGCCGCCGAAGCCGCGTTGACGCGCCTGCTCGCCGCCTGCGGCGCGACGGACGAACTCGCCGCCGCCCGGATCGGCCTGCTCGTCCAGGCCCGCGACGCCACCGCGGGACTCGTCGGGAACGAGCTTTCCGCTTTGCTGACAGGAAATCCGGCGTCCCAGCCGGTGTTGTACACGCGCCGACGGATCGACGGAGAGGACGTCACGGTGTCCCTGGCCGGGACGCCGTTCGGCGCCGGACCGCGCGCGTGCCCGGGTGCGCGGCACGCGGAGGCGCTCGCCACCGGTGTTCTGCAGGCGTTACGCGGTTTTCGCCTGACAGAAACGGAAACGACGTGGGTGTCGTCGCCGAATCTCCGGATGCCCTCGGAGCTTTGGGTGACCCGCCGCGGAAGTGCCGCCGGGCTCTGCTAAGAATGACCGGGTTCGTCGTCTGGGGAGGGGCCGGGAAATGCTGTATTTCGATGGGCTGCTGGGCATCGTCACGCTCGGGCTGTGGATTTTCTGCCTGGTCGACGTGATCACGACCGACGAGTCGTCCTGCCGCAACCTGCCGAAGGGACTGTGGCTGCTCGTCGTCCTGGTGGTGCCGCTGGTGGGTTCGATCGTCTGGCTGGTCGCGGGCCGTCCGCAGCAGGTGACGCGGGCCCGCGGCCCGTACGAGCGCAACGCGCCGGCGTACCCGGAATACGACCGGCCCGGCCGGTTCGCGGCGACCAGCCCGGAAGACGACGAGGAGTTCCTCCGCAAGTGCCGGGAACGCGCCGAAGCCCAGCGGAAGCTGGCCCGTGAGAAGCGGGCCGAAGAAGACTGACTGCCGTGCTCAGCCGGGCATCACTCGTGATCGGAGAGGCATCGCGCGTGGTTGGAGGGGCATCACGCGGGTCAGCAGGGGCCGTCGCAGGTTCCGCGTTCGTAGGCTTCCAGGGTGGTGATCACCAGGCGGCGTTCGGCCGGGCTCAGCGGGGTCAGGGCGTCGGTCCAGGCCTTGGCGCCGCGGGCGAGCCAGGCGTCGACCGCCGGGCGCTTGTCCTGGGCGATGCTGACGATCGTGCGGCGGCGGTCGGCCGGGTCCTCGGCGCGGTTGAGCACGCCCTGGCGGCTGAGGTCGCCGACCATCAGGCTCGCCGTCGTCGGGGCCACCTGGAGGCGGGTGGCCAGCTCGGTGACCGTCATCGGGCCGTCGAACAGCAGGTACGACAGCAGGGAGAGGTGCCGCGGCGCCAGCGCGCAGCCGTCCAGCTCCTCCGGCACCGGCGTGCGCTTGGCCCGGCCGACCAGGCGCGGCATCAGCAGCAGGAGCTGCCGCACGCCGTCCTCGACACTCGGGCCCGCTTCCGTTGACACCACTCACCTCCCGTCGGTAGCTTTGTTTGCAAAGCAAACGCTTCCGCTCCCCGAGCGTACCTCGGGCACGGATTCGAGCCTACCGGCCAGAACAGAGGATCAGATGACTGCACCAGCCGACATGAACGCCTTCAACCAGCAGGTCGTCGAGGAGTTCCGGGCCAACGGGGGCAAGGTCGGCGGCATGTTCGACGGCAAGAACGTGCTGCTGCTCACCACGATCGGCGCGAAGAGCGGCGAGGAGCGCCTCTCCCCGCTGGTCTACACCCGCGACGGCGACCGCTACGTCATCGCCGCGTCGATGGGCGGCGCGCCGAAGAACCCGGCGTGGTACCACAACCTCGTCGCCAACCCGAAGGTCACCGTCGAGGTCGGCACCGAGAAGTTCGAGGCCACGGCCACCGTGATCGCCGACCGCGCCGAGCGCGACCGCCTCTACGCTGGCATGGTCGAGCACGCCGAGGGCTTCGCCGAGTACGAGAAGCTGACCGAGCGGGTCATCCCGATCGTCGTCCTCGAACGCTGATTTCGCGCAGCGCTCGGCTAGGAAACGGGAGCGGGCTCGGGCTCGACGCGCGGTCCGGCAGGCTGCCGGGCCGCGGCCCGCTCCGCGCGGCGGGCCTCCTTGCGGGCGATCAGGCTCTTGCCCACGTCGATCAGCGGCTTCTCCACCCAGCGGTGGATCAGGTCCGCGATCGCCAGGCCGACCAGGAAGACCACCACGGCGCTGGTCGTGTGGTTGCGGGCCAGCCCGGGCACCGCCTGGATGACGACGAAGTGCACCGGCCCCTGCAGCAGGTACAGCGAGTACGACCGCTCGCCGACGAACCGCATCGGCGCCGTGCCCAGCAGCCAGCGCAGCGGGCCCGGGCTGACCAGCACGACCAGCAGCAGCATCGTCGCGGCCGCGTACGCCACCAGCAGCCAGAGGTTCATCCGCGTGGCGTGCCACAGGGAGTCCAGGTTCGTGTGGAACACCAGGAACCCCGCCACGACCGGGATCGCCGCCAGCGGGTGCGTCAGCGGCTTGAGCAGGGCGTACCCCCGCCCGTAGTGCATCAGGATGGCGAGCAGGCAGCCCGACGCCAGGATGAAGTAGTGCACGGTCGAGCGGTAGATCGGCACGTTCGCGCCGTTCAGCAGCCAGCCGCCGGTGGTCACCGGCACCAGCGCCAGCAGCACGACCATGGCCGCGCCGACCAGCAGGAACTTGCGCTTCGCCGCGCCGATCCCGAGGAAGACCAGCAGGAACGGCCAGACCAGGTAGAACTTCTCCTCGATGCCCAGCGTCCACGAGCCGCTGAAGAAGTTGTCCGTGCCGTTGGTGTACGACGGCAGGAACTCGTTGAGGAACGTCAGGTAGAACCGCAGCGCGTTGGGGAAGTCGCGGGCGAAGAACTCGCCGCGCAGCAGCACGAACGCGACGATCCCGCCGAGGATCACCAGGTACGGCGGCAGGATCCGGAAGACCCGCCGGATGTAGAAGTTGGACAGCGAAATCCGGCTGGTGCGGTCCTGCTCGCGCAGCAGCAGCGTGGTGATCAGGAACCCGGACAGCACGAAGAAGATGTAGACGCCCACCCAGCCCGACAGCCACGTCCAGTTCGGACCGCCGAAGTGGAAGAAGATGACCATGGTCGCGGCCAGCGCACGCAGGCCGTCGAGGCCGGGGAACCGCCTCTGGCCGAGGTAGTCCTCATGACTCATCGTGCGCACGGCGGTTCCCCCATCGGTGTGATCTTCCGGGGGAGTATAGGTGTGCCCCCGAACCTCCTCTTTGTCCGGTCGCCGGGAGATCACCCCGCCCGGAACACGCCGTGTGCGTCGTACCGGCGCTTCAGGTCACGCAGTCGCCGCAGGTCGGCGGCGGGAAAGACGCTCTCCGCCACCTCCGACGGCGAGTGTTCGCCGTACACGAACGGCAGCAGCCTGCCCGTGGTCCACGGCGCCAGCGCGTCGAACAGCTTCGCGTGCCGGGTCCGGACCGCGTCGGCACCGCCGTCGCCGACCACGGACAGAGCACGGACGACGAACTCGGCCGAGCGGTCCCAGCCCACGCCTGGCGTCCGCGGCGGCCGGGCGAGTGCGCCGCCGAGCCGGTCGACGATCAGCACCGGCGGCGTGGCCACACCCGGGCCGGCGTGCTCGAGGATCGCGTCGAGCATGGCGTCGTTCAGCTGCGAGACGGTCGCGTTCGTGCCGTGGTAGCCGTGCGGGTGCCGCGGCTCGGCCGCGATGGACCCGGACTCGGTGAACGGCATCGGCCGCAGCGTGTCCGCCAGGACGGGCGCGGCGGCCCGCAGCGGCGCGACCAGCTCGTCGCCGTCCTCGCCGAGGTAGGCGATCCGGACCTGCGCGATGTGCCGCCCGCGCAGGTGCTCCGGCACCATCGGCAGATCCGGGTACCGGATCAGGGCGATCGACGTCGTCAGCGTGTCCGGCGCGGCCGCCGACCACGTGCGCCAGGCCCGCAGCGCCGCGGGCACGCCGTCCGTGTCGAAGGTCAGGCTGCCGCCGTAGAGGCGGTCGACCGGGACCAGGTCGAACTCGATCGCCGTGACGACGCCGAAGCTGTCCCGGCCGCCGCGCAGGGCCCAGAACAGGTCCGAACCCGGCTCGGCCCGCTGCAGCCGCCCGTCGGCGGTCACGACGTCGATGGCGCGGACGTGGTCGGCGGCGCGGCCGTAGCGGCGGCCCAGCAGCCCGAAGCCGCCGGCCAGGGTGTAGCCGACGACGCCGACGTCCGGCGACGAGCCGCTGAGCGGCGCCAGCCCGTGCTTCCCGGCGGCTTCGAGCACCGCCTCCCAGCGGACCCCGGCTTCGACGCGGGCGGTGCGAGCGGCCGGGTCGATCTCGACGCCGGTCAGCCGCCGGGTGCTGATCAGCAGCCCGTCGGTGCCCGCGGTCAGGCCGTGCCCGGTGGCCTGGACCGACACCGTGAGGCCGTGCTCGGCGGCGTGGCGGACGGCGGCGGCGACGTCCTCGGCGCTCTCGGCGACGACGACGGCCGCGGGCGCGCTCGGCACCGCGGTCTGGAACCCGGCGACGGCTTCGGCGTACCCGTCCTGACCAGGGCGGAGGATGTTCATCTTCGGCTCCTTTCGTGCGATGTCTTCAGCTTCGGGCCTCCGCGATCAGAAGTCCAAGATCTAGATGTGCTCAGCACTAGAATCAATGCTTATGGAACTGCACCAGCTCGCGTACTTCGTCGCCGTCGCCGAGGAAGGCAACTTCACGCGCGCGGCCGAACGGCTGCACGTCGCCCAGCCCGGCGTGAGCGCGCAGATCAAGCGGCTCGAGCGGGAGCTGGGGCAGGAGCTGCTGGACCGCTCCGGCCGGACGGTCCGGCTCACCGACGTCGGCGCCGCCGCCCTGCCGCACGCGCGGGCCGCGCTGGCGGCGGTGCAGGGGGTGCGCGAAGCCGTCGACGAGCTGGCCGGGCTGGTCCGCGGCCAGGTCGCGATCGGCGCCGTCACGTCGGCGGGCCCGGTCCGGCTGCCGGACCTCCTCGCCGGCTTCCACGAGCGGTACCCCGCGGTCGAGATCACGCTGTCGGAGGCCAATTCCGACGAGATGCTCGCGGCGCTGCGCGAAGGACGTCTCGACCTCGCGGTGGTCGGCCTGGCCGGCGAGCCACCGCCGGGCATCGCGACGCAGGTGCTCATCGACGAGCCGTTCCTGGCGGTCACCGCGGACAGCGGGCCGCTGAGCGGCCGGACGGCCGTGGACATCCCCGAACTGGGTGAAGTCCCGCTGATGGCGCTGCCGAAGGGGACGGGCCTGCGGACGGCGCTGGACGCGGCGTTCGCCCGGGTGGGACGCACGCCGCGGATCGCGTTCGAGGCGGCCGACCCGAACGTCCTGGTGCAGCTGGCGATGCGCGGGCTCGGCGTGGCTGTCGTGCCGGAATCGCTGGCCCGCTACCACGAAACGGAACTGCAGGTCGTCACCATCACCGGCCGGGGACTGCGAGGCGTGCTGGCGCTGGCGTGGCGGTCGGAGGGGCCGCTGAGCCCGGCCGCGCGGGCCCTGATCGCGTTCGCCCGGGCGAACTACCGCTCTTGACATTGCGTCAACAGCGGCGTTTCCTCAGGAGGATGACTTCTCTGTCCGACACCGTCGTCGGCGCGGGCCTGCTGGCCGGGAGCGCCAACGTCGTCATGCAGCTGGCCCGGCGGCCGGTCGGGTACGGCGTCGTCGAGAGCCGGGTGGAGAGCGGCAACCTCTTCCGGCACCCGGTCAAGCGGACGCGGACCACGCTGACCTACCTGGCGGTCGCGCTGCTGGGCACCGACGCCGAACGCGACGCCTACCGCCGGGCGGTCAACAAGGCGCACGCCCAGGTGTATTCGACCGGCGCGAGCCCGGTCGAATACAACGCCTTCGACCCGGACCTGCAGCTGTGGGTCGCGGCCTGCCTCTACAAGGGGGTCGAGGACACCAACGCGGCCTTCTTCGGCACCGACGCCTCGTGCTTCTACCGCGAAGCCGCGGTGCTCGGCACGACGTTGCAGGTCCGGCCGGAAATGTGGCCGGAGGATCGCGACGCGTTCGAGAAGTACTGGACCGCCGGGGTCGCCGAGGTGCACATCGACGACACCGTGCGGCGCTACCTGCGTTCGGTCGTCGACCTGGAGTTCCTGCCCAAGCCTGTCTCCGCGGTCCTCGGCCCGCTCAACCGCTTCGTGACGACGGGGTTCCTGCCGCCGCGGTTCCGCGACGAGATGCGGCTGCCGTGGCCGTCCCGGTCGCAGCGCCGCTTCGACACGCTCATGCGCGCGATCGGCGCGGTCGCCCGGCGCACGCCCGGCCCGCTGCGGCGGTTCCCGTTCAACCTCTGCCTGAGCGACCTGCGGTGGCGGATGCGCACCGGACGTCCGCTGGTCTGAGCCGCCCCCGCTAGAGTGTCGGGTCGGCAACGCCACCCGAGGGGACTTCATGACCGCGATCGAAGCGGACGTCGAATCCGGCAGGCCCGCACCGGCTCCTTCCGCTCGCCGGGGCCCGCTGCTGCTCGTCTCCCTTGTCCTGCTCGCGGTGTTCCTCGTGGGCGCGTGGGCGGCCTGGTTCCTGACCATCGACGACGCGTTCATCAGCTTCCGGTACTCGGCGAACCTCGCCGCAGGCCACGGGCCGGTGTGGAACGTCGACGGCCCGCGCGTCGAGGGCTTCACGAACTTCGCCTGGGTGGTCTGGTCGGCGCTGGGGGCGTGGCTCGGGCTGGCGCTGCCGCTGTTCGCCAAGGTGACGTCGCTGGTCCTCGGCCTGGGGACGCTGTACCTGCTCGTCCGCGAAGGCCACCGCCGCGCCGGGCTGACCGGGGTCCTCGTCGGCGCCGGCGCGTACGTCGTGTTCCTGCCGACCTACTTCCACATCACCGCCGGACTGGAAACGGCCGCGTTCGCCGCCGTGCTGCTGCGCGTGACCGTGCTCGGGCTGCGGGTGCTCGCGGGCGAGCGGGTGCGGACGTGGGAACCGCCGGTGCTGCTGCTCCTGCTCGGCATGCTGCGGCCCGAGGGCGTGCTGGCCGCGCTGCCGGTCGTCGCCCTGTGGTTCTGGCGCCACCGCCGCCAGGCCGCCGCCCGCTGGTGGACGCTTGCCGCGGCGGTCGCCGGCGCCGCCTACTTCGTCTGGCGCTGGCAGTTCTACGGGCAGCTGCTGCCGAACACGTTCTACGTCAAGTTCGGCCACCTCGACTCCGGCTGGCTGTGGACCAAGCACACGACCGTGCTGCTCCTGCCGCTCCTGCTGCTGACGCTGTCGCTGGTGATCCGCCGGGCGACGCGCGCGATGGGCGTGCTGCTGGTCGTCACCGTCGCGGTCACGTACGTGACGTACGCGGTGTCCGGCCCGACCATGGACTACCTCGACCGCTTCGCCGACCACGCGATCCCCGTCCTCTGCCTGGGTGCCGGGATCGCCGCCGGGACGCTGAAGCCGCGGCTCGCCGGTGCGCTGCTCGGGCTGGTGGCCGTCGGCTGGTCGGCCGTCGCCGGCGCGACCGCGCCCGACCTCGGCGTCATCGCGAACTACGGCCCGGACCTGCAGCGCGCGCACGTGGCGATCGGCAAGGGGCTGGCCGAGGCCGACGTCCCGCCGCCGTCGCGCAGCCTCGCGGTCACCGACGCGGGCGCGATCCCGTACTACAGCGGCTGGACCTCGATCGACTACATCGGGCTCAACGACGCGGCGATCGCCCGCGGCGCCGACCCGACCGAGGTCGTCATGCGGGCCCGGCCGACGGTGATCGTGGTGACCGCGGGCGGCCCGGAACCCTCGGGCACCCGGTACGGCTTCGACTTCGCCAGGGCGACCGCGGGCTACGAGAAGGTGGCGACGGTCGAGATGCGCGCGGGCTACTGGCAGAACGTCTACGCGCTGCCGCAGTACGCGGCGACGATCGGCGAGCACGTCCGGCAGCGCGCGGACGCGGCCCGCCAGGTCAACGACCGGGACCGGGCCGAGGACACCGTCGACCGCTGGCTCGACCGGCTCCGCTCCCAGCTGCCATTTTGAGAGTTGACCACCTCGCGTGAGAACGCGAAGGTGGGCCGATGAGCGGCGAAGATGAGCCAGCGGCGCGAAGCGCCTCCGTTGAGGGTGGCGGCGGGGAAGAAGGTTGGGTCAGGCACGGCGTCAAGCTGAGCAGTCTCGACCAGGAGGTCTTCCCCGGTGCCGGGGCGACCAAGCGCGACCTGCTCGACTACCTCGAAGCGGTGTCCGGCCGGATGCTGCCGGAGCTGCACGACCGGCTGCTCAGCGTCGTGCGCGTGCTGCGGGGGCAGGGGCCGTTCATGCAGAAGAACCTGCCGAAGTACACCCCGGAGTGGGTGGCGCGGCGGGCGTTGTGGGCGGACCGGTCGCGTCGCGAAGTCACCTACGCGCTGTGCAACGACCTGCGCACGCTGCTGTGGTTCGGCAACCAGCGCGCGATCGAGTACCACACGGCACTCTTCCGCGGCGACCCGTTCAGCGGCCCGACCCACCTGGTCCTCGACCTCGACCCTCCGGAGGACGGCGCGTTCTCCCTGGCGGTCGGCGCGGCGAAGCTGGTGCGCGAGGCGTTGCGCAACGACGGCCTCGACGGCGCGGTCAAGACGAGCGGCTCCAAGGGCGTGCACGTGTTCGTGCCGCTGGCACCCGACCAGCCGGTGGAGGACATCGCGGCGGCCACCCGCGCGGTCGCGGCCCGCGCCGAGCGCATCGACCCGGCGCTCGGCACGACGGAGTTCGTGCGCGAACGCCGCGAGGGCAAGGTGTTCCTGGATTCGACCCGCGCGGGCGGCGGGACGGTGGTGTCGGTCTACAGCCCGCGGCACCGCCCGGGCATGCCGGTGTCGTTCCCGGTCCGCTGGGCCGACCTCGACGGCGTCAAGCCGGGGGATTTCACGGTCCACACGGTGCCGGGCCTGCTGGACGGCGGTGACCCGTGGACCGAGGAGATGCCGGAGCCGGTGGTGCTGCCGGAGGACCTGGTGGCCGAGGGGCACACCATCCCGATCGCCCGGGTGGCCGCGATGCACGAGGGCAAGCGCCGGGCCCGGGAGGCCCGCAACTCCGGCTAGCCCGAAGGGGACCCGCCGGTCCGCGGGCCCGGAGGCGTCACGCGGCCTGGTTGTGACCTCGCCACACAGGCCGTCGCAGGGACACCCGGGTGAGCTCCACGACGACGCCCGGGGTCCGGTGCCGGGCCAGCCAGACGACGTCCCGGCCGAACGACCACACCAGCGATCCCAGCGCCACTCCCACCAGGGCCGACGAAACCGCGACCGGCAGCAGCTCCGAGGCCGCCACCACCAGCACGACTCCCTGCACCGCCGCCACCGTCTTGCGGGCCATGCTCGGGTACAGCGGGGCCGTCAGCCAGGGCAGGGCCCAGGACGCCGCCACGAACGCGTACCGCATCAGGCCGATCGCCAGCACCCACAGCCCGAGCGTGTGGGACACCTGGATGCACAGCAGCAGGATCAGGAACGCGTCGACCTCCATGTCGAAGCGGGCGCCGAACTCCGAGGCCGTGCCCGTGCGGCGGGCGACCTGGCCGTCGAGGCCGTCCAGGAGCAGTGCCACGCCCGCCAGCCCGGCCAGCCAGCCCACCGGGAAGCCGCCCTCGGCGATCAGCTCCGCCGCGCAGCCCACCAGCAGCGCGCGGGCGAACGTGATCCAGTCCGCGGGGCCGAACGCCGGGCGGCCGCTGCGGCGCAGCCCCCACTCCGTCAGCAGCACCAGCGCCACCCCGTACACGACCCCGGTCGCCCAGGCGACCGGCGAAAGGAACACGGCCCCCGCGGCGAGCACCCACGCCGGGACCACCGAACGCAGGAGAAGGTCCTGTTTGATCATCGTCGACTCCGCGAATTGCTCATAGGGTGGCGACACCAGCCTCCGGTCGCCCGCTGAGGAGAAACACGTGGAACAGGCCTTCTGGGTTCAATCCCCCGGTGTCGGGGAACTGCGGGAGGAGCGGCTGCCCGAGCCCGGCCCGGACGACGTCCTCGTCCGGACGATCTGCTCCGGGGTCAGCCGCGGGACCGAAACCCTCGTCTTCCGCGGCGGCGTCCCGGCCAGCCAGCACGACGTCATGCGCGCCCCCTTCCAGGACGGCGGCTTCCCCGGCCCGGTCAAGTACGGCTACCTCAACGTCGGCGTCGTCGAACGTGGCCCGGCTCACCTCGAAGGCCGGGTCGTCTTCTGCCTCTACCCGCACCAGACCGCCTACGTCGTCCCGGCGAGCGCCGTGACGCCGGTGCCGGACGCCGTCCCGGCCGGGCGCGCGATCCTCGCCGGCACGGTCGAGACCGCGGTCAACGCCGTCTGGGACGCGCGGCCGCGGCTCGGCGACCGGATCGCCGTCATCGGCGCCGGGATGGTCGGCGCCAGCGTCGCGAAGGTCCTCAGCGGCTTCCCGGCGACGCGGGTGCAGCTGGTCGACGTCGACGAGAGCAAGGCAGGGATCGCCGCCGCGCTCGGGGTCGGTTTCGCCACTCCGGAGGACGCCCTCGGCGACTGCGACCTCGTCGTGCACGCCAGCGCCAGCGAGGCCGGGCTCGCCCGCGCGCTGGAGCTGCTCGCGCCGGAGGGCGAGGTCGTGGAGATGTCCTGGTACGGCGACCGCAGGATCGGCGTCCCGCTCGGCGAGCACTTCCACTCGCGGCGCCTGGTGATCCGCAGCAGCCAGGTCGGGACGGTCGCGCGGCCCGACCGCAGCTACGCGCAACGCCTCGCCGTCGCGCTGGACCTGCTGGCCGATCCGGCGTTCGAAGCGCTGGTCAGCGGGGAATGCATGTTTGAAGATCTCCCGTCGGTGTTACCCCGGTTGGCCGCGAATGAACTTTCCGCCCTCTGCCTCCGTGTCATGTATCAGCCGCAGTGACCAGTCCACCCGAAAACCGCATCGGAGGTCTTGGTGTTCAGCATCACCGTCCGTGACCACGTGATGGTCGCCCACAGCTTCCGCGGGGAAGTCTTCGGACCCGCGCAACGCCTGCACGGCGCGACCTTCGTGGTGGATGCGACCTTCCGCCGCGCCGAGCTCGACGAGGACAACATCGTCGTCGACATCGGCAAGGCCACGGAAGAGCTGAAGGCGGTGCTCGCCGACCTGAACTACCGCAACCTCGACGACGAGCCGGAGTTCAAGGGGATCAACACCTCGACCGAGTTCCTCGCGAAGGTCGTCGCCGACCGCCTCGCCGACGCCGTCCACGCCGGCCGCCTCGGCGAAGGCGCCCGCGGCCTCGACGGGATCACCGTTTCGCTGCACGAGTCGCACGTCGCCTGGGCGAGTTACGAGCGTGCCCTGTGAGCACACTCCACGTGGTCCTGCCCGGGGACGTCGACGACGCCGAGATGCCCAGCGGCGGCAACACCTACGACCGGCGGCTGTGCGACCGGCTCGCCGCGGCGGGTCTCGACGTCCACGAGATCCCGGTCGCCGGGTCCTGGCCGCGGCCGGACACCGAGGCCCGCGCGGTACTCGGCCACCTGCTGGCCGCGCTGCCCACCGGTTCGGCCGTGCTGCTCGACGGCCTGGTCGCGTGCGGCGTCCCCGAGGTCGTCGTCCCGCAGGCCCGGCGCCTGTCGCTGTCGGTGCTGGTGCACCTGCCGCTGGCCGACGAGACGGGCCTGCCGCCCGCACTCGCCGCCGAGCTGGACGCGCTGGAGCGCGAGACGCTGCGGGCGGCAGGCTCGGTCGTCGCGACCAGCGAGTGGGCCGCGCGCCGCCTGATCCGCCACCACGGCCTCGCGCCGCACCGCGTGCACGCCGTGCCGCCCGGTGTCGACCCGGCGCCGCTGGCGATCGGCACCGACGGCATGTCGCGGCTGGTCTGCGTCGCCAACGTGACCCCGCGCAAGGGACAGGGCGTGCTCGCCCAGGCCCTCGAAACCGTCGCCGATCTGCGCTGGACCTGCGAATGCGTCGGCGGGATCCGCCGCGAGACCAAGTACGTCGAGCGGCTGCGCGAACACCGGCTCGGCGCGCGCTTCACCCTCACCGGGCCGCGTACCGGCCTGGCACTCGACGCGACCTACCACACCGCCGACCTGCTGGTCCTGCCGTCGCGGGCCGAGACGTACGGCATGGTCGTCACCGAGGCACTCGCCCGCGGCGTGCCGGTGCTGACCACCGACGTCGACGCGCTGCCGGACACCGTCGGCGTCGCGCCGGACGGCTCGGTCCCCGGGATGCTCGTGCCCGGCGACGACGTCGAAGCGCTCGGCGCCGCGCTGCGCCGCTGGCTCACCGAGCCCGCCCTGCGGGCGCGGCTGCGCGAGTCGGCGCGGCTGCGCCGCGGGACGCTGGCCGGCTGGGACGACACCGCCCGCCGGATCGCCGACATCGTGCAGCGGCAGGAGGCGGCGGCATGACCGCGTACGCGCCCGAGTGGCTCTACCTGCGGGAACCCGCCGACGCCGCGGCCCGCGCCGCCGAGCTGCTCGAACCCCTGCGGGACTACCTGCCCGAGGACGAGGAGGTCGTCATCCGCGACCTCGGCTGCGGCACCGGCTCGCTCGGCCGCTGGCTGGCCGCGCGGCTGCCCCGCGCGCAGCGGTGGATCCTGCACGACCACGACACCGAGCTGCTCACCCACGCCCGCACGAACCTGCCGCGGACCGCGCTCGACGGCAGTCCCGTCGACGTCGTCGCCGAGCAGCGTGACGTCACCGCGCTGCGGGCCGCGGACCTCGCCGGGACGTCACTGGTCACCGCGTCCGCGCTGCTCGACCTGCTGACCAAGGACGAGGTCACCGACCTGGCCACGGCGATCGTCGAAGCCGGGTGCGCGGCCCTGCTGATGCTCTCGGTGACCGGCCGGGTGGAGCTGTCGCCCGCCGACCCGCTCGACGACGACGTCACCGCCGCCTTCAACGCCCACCAGCGCCGGATCACCGGGGGCAGGCGGCTGCTCGGGCCCAACGCGGTGGACGCCGCCGCGGCCGCGTTCGCCCGGCTCGGTGCCACGGTCTTCCGCGCCGACAGCGCGTGGCGGCTGGGCCCCGGCCAGGTCGAGCTGCAGCGGCAGTGGCTCGACGGCTGGGTCGGCGCCGCCGTCGAGCAGTGGCCGGACCTGCGGCCGGCCGCCGACGGCTACCTCGAACGGCGCCTCGACCAGGCCTCGGCGGGCGAGCTGCACGCGGTGATCCACCACGGCGACCTGCTGGTCCTGCCGCCGAGCCTGGAGGCGGCGGCGTGAAGCGGGCCCTCGCGTGGCTGCGGATCGCCGGCGCGCTCGGCATCCTCGCCGTGCTCGTCTGGCAGCTCGGCGGCGACGCGTTCCTCGACGGCCTCGGCCGGATCAGCGCGCCCGGCGTGCTGGCCGCACTCGGCATCGGGCTCGCGACGACGCTGCTCAGCGCGGGCCGCTGGCAGCTCGTCGCCACCCGGCTCGGCCTGCGGCTGCCGCTGCGCACCGCGGTCGCCGACTACTACCGCGCGCTGTTCCTCAACGGCGTGCTGCCCGCGGGCGTCCTCGGCGACGTCCACCGCGCGGTGCAGCACGGCCGCGACGCCGGTGACGTGCCGCGCGGCGTGCGTGCCGTCGTCCTGGAACGCACCGCGGGCCAGATCGTGCTGATCGCGTCCGCGGTCGCCGTCGTGCTGGCGTCGCCGCAGGTCGTGCCGTCCGCGTTCCGCGAGGTCGTGGCGGCGGCCGGGGTGATCGTCGTGCTGGCGGCCGTCGCCGCGCTGGCCGTCGGCCGTGTCGCAGGCGGGCGCTGGCTCGACAGCCCGTCGAAGTGGCGGCGCGGCTTCGCCGTCTCGCTCGCCGACGTCCGGCTGGGCCTGCTGACCCGCGAGACCTGGCCCGGCGTCGGCCTGCTGTCGGCCGCGACGCTGGCCGGGCACCTGGCGCTGTTCGTCGTCGCCGCCCGCGTCGCCGGGATCGAGGCGCCGGTCGGGCAGCTGGTGCCCCTGATGGTGCTCGCGCTGCTCGCGATGGGCCTCCCGCTCAACGTCGGCGGCTTCGGCCCGCGCGAGGGCGTGTGCGCGCTGCTCTTTGGCGCCGCCGGGCTCGGCGCCGCCCAGGGCGTCACGGCCGCCGTCGTCTACGGCGTGCTCACGCTGGTCGCGAGCCTGCCCGGCGCCGGCGTCCTGCTCGTCCGCAGCGCACGACCGCTCCGGCACTTTCACGTGAAAGTGCCGCGTGTTGCCCCCGGGGTAGAGAGGTGGACGTCATGACGGCAAGCGAGGTCGCAGGGGAGCTTCCGCGCCGGAGGGTGGTGGAGCGGGTGGTGGACACCCGGCTGCCGACCCGGCACGGCACGTTCCGCGCGGTCGGCTACCTCGACCGCACCGGCACCGAGCAGGTCGCCCTGGTGTACGGCGAGGTCGCCCCGCTCGGCACCCTGGTCCGCGTGCACAGCGAGTGCCTCACCGGCGACGTCTTCGGCTCGACGCACTGCGAATGCGGCGACCAGCTGGCGGCTGCGCTGGACCGGATCGTCGAAGAGGGCGCGGGCGTGGTCGTCTACGTCCAGGGCCACGAGGGCCGCGGCATCGGCCTGCTCGCCAAGCTGGAGGCGATGCGGCTGCAGCAGGACGAAGGTCTCGACACCGTCGACGCGAACGTGGCGCTGGGCCTGCCGGTCGACGCCCGCGACTACCACGCGGCGGCGGGCATCCTGACCGACCTGGGCCTGCGCTCGGTGCGGCTGCTGTCGAACAACCCGCAGAAGGTCGAGCAGCTCACCCGCTACGGAATCCGGATCAGCGAGCAGGTCCCGCTGCTGGTCCCGCCGAACCCGGAGAACCTCCGGTACCTGCAGGCGAAGGCCGAGCGGATGGACCACCTGCTCCCGCACCTGAACCAGGCCTTCTCAGGCGCCTAGCACCTCGAGGACGCCGTCGAAGCGCCGGACCAGCGTGTCCAGCAGGACGTGGCCCTTCGCCGCACTGGCCAGCGACGGACGGCCGACCACGCCCGACTCGGTGTACGCCCGCAGGCCCAGCGTCAGCAGGTGGTCCCGGTCGGCGACGTGGTCGGCCGTCTCGTGGCCGGGCCGGACCAGGTGCGGGTGGGCGTGCAGCAGGATCGACGTCTCCAGCTCGCCCGCGTGCATGTCGTCGTCCAGCGAGGTTCGCAGGCCGGCCGCCGTGTGCGCCGCCTGCCAGTCCGCGACACCGGGGAACAGCGCCATCGCGCCGCCGGCCTCCTGGACCACATTGGACAGTACGTAGTTGCCGCCGTGCCCGTTGACCAGCACGAGCCGCGGCACACCGGACGCGGCCAGCGACGCCGCGATGTCGGTGACCACCGCGTGCAGCGTGCGCGCGGAGACGCTGACCGTGCCCGCCCACGCCGCGTGCTCGTGCGAGCACGAGATGGTGATCGGCGGCAGGTGCAGGACGGGGTAGGCGTCGGCGATGGCCCGGGCGAGCGTCGCCGCGATGACCGTGTCGGTCACCAGCGGCAGGTGCGCGCCGTGCTGCTCGAAGCTGCCGATCGGCAGCACCGCGACCGACGCGTCCCGCGCCTGCTCGTCGGCGGTGGTGGCGAGCGGGAACAAGTCGGTCATGCGCCCATCCCTTCAGTGAACCTTATTCAGCCGTCGGCCGCCGCATGATTTCGCGGTGACCAGCAAGTATGCGTGCGGGGCGCGGCGGCCTAACTAGAATAAGGTTCACTAGGTTGGTGGCATGAGCGAGCATGCCGCACTCCTGGACGTCGCGCGCGAGGCCGTGGCGAAGGCGACCGAGATCGTCCGGTCGCGTCCCAGCTTTTCCGTTTCCGCCAAAGGTGATCGGGACCTGGTGACCGACGTCGACACGGCGGTCGAGGACGCGCTGCGGGAGTTCCTCGCCGCCGAGACGCCGGAGATCGGCATCCTCGGCGAGGAACGCGGCCGCAGCGGCGGCACCGGCGGGCGCTGGTGGGCGCTCGACCCGATCGACGGAACCGCGAACTTCGCGCGCGGAATTCCGCTCTGCGGGATTTCCCTGGCCCTGGTGGACGGCGAGCACAGCACGGTCGCCGTGATCGCGCTGCCGTACCTCGGCGTCACGTACACCGCCGCGCGCGGCGAAGGCGCCTACGCGAACGGAGAGCGCGTCGGCGCGTCGACGGCGACCGAGATGGCGGACGCGATGATCGCCGTCGGCGACTTCGCGATCGGCAGGCTCGCCGAGGAGAAGAACCACGCCCGGCTGACCCTGCTGTCGGACCTCGGCGCGCGGGCGCAGAAGATCCGGATGCTCGGCAGCGCGGCGATCGACCTCTCCTGGGTCGCGGACGGAAAGCTCGACGCCGCACTGATCCTGTCCAACAACCCGTGGGACACCATGGCGGGCGTGCTGCTCGTGCGCGAGGCAGGCGGCGTCGTCGTCGACCGCGACGGCAGCGAGCACACCGTCGGTTCCGAGGCGACGATCGCCGTCGGTGCCGGGCTGCGCAAGGAGATCGTGGACGCACTTGATCGTGCGTACGGGGTTGTTCGTTAAGATTCCGGGTACACGTGGGCGGAGCCACAGCGCGCAATTGCACTGTCCGCCCAAGGATTTCGGTTACGTTGGTACCGGTCGGCCGCCCAGCCTGGCATGCTGACCGGATCTCGTCGGCCACTTCGGAGAATGGTGGATGCTCGTGGAAAGTCGCCGGATCCGCGATCGGTACCGGCTGCTCGAGCCGATCGGCGGCGGCGCGATGGGCACGGTGTGGCGGGCCCAGGACGAAAAGCTCGACCGCACCGTGGCGATCAAGGAACTCCTGCTGCCGCACGACCACGACGAGCATCGCACCGAAGAGGCCAAGAACCGCGCGATGCGGGAAGCGCGCATCGCCGCCCGGCTCCAGCATTCCCACGCGATCACGGTGTTCGCCGTCCTCGAGGAGGAGGACCGGCCGTGGTTGATCATGGAATACCTGCCGTCGAAGAGTTTCGCCGTCGTGGTCCGCGAGGAGCCGACGTCGGTCGACGACGCCATCCGCGTCGGCGCGCAGATCAGCTCGGCGCTGGCCGACGCGCACCGCGCCGGCGTGGTGCACCGCGACGTGAAGCCGGCCAACATCCTCGTCGCCGAGGACGGCACGGCGAAGATCACCGACTTCGGCATCTCGCGCGCGATCGGTGACGTCAAGCTGACGGCCACCGGCGAGATCGCCGGCACGCCCGCCTACCTCGCGCCCGAGGTGGCCCGCGGCGAAGACGCGAGCTTCGCGGCCGACGTCTTCTCCCTCGGCGCCACGCTGTACGCCGCCATCGAAGGCCAGTCTCCGTACGGCACGGCCGACAACCCGATCGCGTTGCTCTACAAGGCGTCCAGCGGCGAGATCACGCCACCGGAGAAGACCGGCAGGCTGACGCCGCTGCTGCTGCGGATGCTCGCCGCCGACCCGGCCGACCGGCCGTCGATGGACGAGGTCGAGCTGGAGCTGCGGGCCCTGCTGCCCGACGCGGAGCCCGGGGCCTCGGTGCTCGCGCCGACGGTCCCCGACGCCGTGCCGCCCGCGGTGCCGACCGTGCCAGCCACGGTCGCGGTGCCCGCCGCGGGCGAGGTCACCGCGGTGTCGCCGGGCGCGCGCAAGGGCCTGATCGCGGTCGGGGCGGGCGCGGCGCTGCTGTGCATCGCGGTCGTCGTGGCGATCCTGCTGGTCGTGCGGCAGCCGCCGCCGCAGGACACCGCGGCCCCGCCTGCGTCGACGTCGCCGGCGTCGTCCACCTCGGCGTCCGCCGCTGCGCCGCCGTCGCCGACGCCGACCCAGACGCCGTCCGACACGTCACCGCCGCCGTCGCCACCGACCACGACGCCGCCGGTCTCGCCGGTGTCCTCGACGAAGACCGCGGCCGACGCCCTCGCCGCCTACTACGGGCTGCTCCCGGGCAACACGCAGGCGGCGTGGAACCTGCTCACGCCGCACTTCAAGGCGTCGCGCAACCAGACGTACGAGCGGTACGCGAGCTGGTGGGGGCAGTTCAAGTCGGTGAAGGCCACCGACGTCAAGGAGGTCGGGCCCAACCGGGTCAGCGCGCGCGTCCTCTACGACGGCGGCCAGGCCGAGACCGACACCTTCACGATGGTCCAGGTGAACGGCGTTTGGATGATTGACGCCCAGAGCTGAACCGGCACGGGCCCCGCTGCGTGTGACGTATGAGCCGTCCCGCCGTGGATCCCGCTGGAGGTTGAGCGATGAGGCCTGCTGACCCGATGGTGTTCATCCTTCCGGCCGCGGCGCCGGGCAGTGACACCTACGACAAGCGGATGTGCCGGAACCTGCCCGCCGTCGGGCAGCCGGTGCTGGAGCTGCCGATCGACGGCAGCTGGCCGGAGCCGGACGCGGCGTCGAGACGCAGGCTGGCGCGGTCGCTCGCCGCGCTGCCGGACCGGACGGTGGTGCTGCTCGACGGCCTGATCGCCTCGGGCGTGCCCGAGATCGTCGTCCCGCACACCCGGCGGCTGCGGCTGGCGGTGCTGGTGCACCAGGCGCTGGCCGACGAGCCCGGCCTCGACCCGGCGCACGCCGCGGAGCTGGACGCCTGCGAGCGCGAGACGCTGCGGATGGCCGGCATGGTCGTCGCGACCAGCGCGTGGCTGGCCCGGCTGCTGATCGACCGCCACGACCTGGACCCGGGCCGCGTCTACGTGGCCAGGCCGGGCACCGACGCGGCCCCGCTCGCGGCGGGCGCGGACGGGGTGTCCCGGCTGCTGTGCGTCGGCGACGTCACCCGCCGCAACGGCCACGACGTGCTGGTCCAGGCACTCGGCGAGGTCGACCACCTGGCGCTGTCGTGTGTGTTCGTCGGCTCGCTGGAGGCGGACCCGGCGTTCGCCGGCGAGCTGCGCTGGTCGATCGAGCGGCTCGGCCTCGGCAACCGGATCACGCTGGCGGGCGACGCGGTCGACCTCGGCGCGGCCTACAACGCGGCGGACCTGCTGGTGGTCCCGGCCCGCGCGGCGACGTCCGGCATGGTCGTCGCGCAGGCGCTGGCCCGCGGCATCCCGGTGCTGGCCACCGAGGTCGGCGGGATGTACGACGCGCTGGGCGTCGACGCCGACGGCGAGATGCCGGGCGTGCTGGTCACCCCGGACGACCCGTTCGCGCTGGCGGATGCGCTGCACCGCTGGTACGCGGACGCGGAGCTGCGCCGCGCCCTGCGCACGGCGGCACTGGGCCGCGGGAGCGCGCTGGAGGAGTGGGACGTCGCGGCCCGGCGGCTGACCCAGGTGCTGTCCCGGCTGGCGGCCGAACCCCGCATCGTCGTCTGACGGTCTTGCCGGAGTGCTGAGATTCCACGAACCTGGCCCGATGCCGCCTCAACGCCCGGCGCCCGGCCGCCACCTCGATTCCGAACGCGGGTACCTGGAAGTCGCGGGTCGCGAAGCCGACCGCCCGCTGCGCGACCAGTTCCTCGGCTTCCGCGACCTGGTCTCGGCCGACATGGACTGGGCCGACACCCGCAAGCGCCGCTTCCGCCGCCGCGCCTCGATCGTCCGCGTGGCCGCCCTCCTCCTCACCGCGGCATCGACGGTGGTCCTGGGCATCCAGGAGATCCCGGCCCGCGCGTCGATCGCGCTCCCGATGGTCGCGGTGGTGACGGTGCTGGGCGGGCTGGAGACGTTCTTCAACTGGCGGTCCCGCTGGGTCCTGATGGAGGAGACCCGCTACAGCCTGAACCGGCTACGCGACGAAATGGACTACTACATCGTGGCAACACCGACATCGGAGCTGAGCCGCGACCGGCTCCAAGGGTTCTTCGAGCAGCACCAGTCGACGTGGGCCGACGCCAGCAGGCAGTGGGTCGAGTTCCGGAAACGGGACCGGCCGCCGCAGCCGGAGATCCGCAGCTGACGTCACCCCTCTTCACCGAGGGCGATCTTGCCGGTGCGGCGGTACCGGGTCGCGGGGTTCCGCACCTTCTCTTCGGTGGCTTCCACAAGACCCTCGTTCCGGAGAATGCGAAGCCAGTGCGCCACGGTCTGGTCGGTGAGACCGGTGATCTTCGCCAGCTCGGTCCGTGAACGCTCGCCTGCTGCCAAGGCATTCAGGATTTCCCGGCGGCGGTCGGCCCGCCGGGGACCACGGTTCACGACGGTTCCGGAAGCGGGCATCAGGGCGGGGGCCAGCCGGTAGCGCGCCCAGCGCCGGTTCCCGATCTGGACCACGAGTTCACGGGCGATCAGGTCACGCAGCTCCTGGGTCGCGACCCGGGAGTCGACCCGCGTTTCGGTTCGGTACGTCTGGTTGTCGAGGTGGCCACCCTCGCGCAGGATCGCGAGCCCGATGCACTGACTCTCGGACAGGCCACGCTCGCCCAGCGAGTTGAGCCATTCGACCGTTTCGTCGCCGAGAAGCGTGTGGTTGGGAAAGGTGACACTGAACGTGCTCACGCGGTTCTTGAACTCCGGCAGGCTCATGCGTGCCGCGCGGAGGGCGTTGATCATCGTCCGGATTCCCGAACCACGGTTCTCGCAGACCGCGTGGGCGCTTCCCGGCAAGGGAACGTCTTCCAGAATCCGGAGCAGGCTGGCGTTCCTCGCCGAAGAAACTCCCTCCTCGCCGAGCCGTTCTTCGGTGACAGGGCCGAACAGCCCGCCCGGGTTCCGGACGGTGAGCCGGTCGGGATACATCTCGACCTGGACCTGCGTCCCGCGTGCCTCCGGCGAGAGGTCCCGGTGGACGAGCGCGTTCACGATGGCTTCGCGTAAGGCGGCTTCGGGGTACTGCCAGATGTCCACGCGGCCGGCCCCGCGCACGACCGACCGTCGCGTCATGTTCTTCCGGACGGTGAGAAGCGCGTCGCGGACGATCACCGGTATCGGGCCCTCGGCCACGACGTTGTCGACGAAGCGTTCGCCGGTCTCCGCATTCGCGCCTTCCGGAGTCGGATAATGGACGAAGGTCAGCATCACTTGCGGGAAATGCTCCTGGGGATAACGGCCGAGGGCGAGCAGACCACCCACGCTGGCGACGTCCGCGCCGGCGTCGTCGGTGACCAGGGCCTTGGCTCGCCGGAGAGCGGCGACGTCGTCGAGCTCGCCGAACGCATACGGGCGGCGCGTGCGGAGCCGGGCCAGGAACGCAGTCACCAGGCCGGGGTCGAAGTCGGTGAGGCCGGTGCCGGGAACGGGAGTTTCGTCGTCGCGCGGCTGTCCGCGGTTGGCCAGCAGAAGCTGCACTTCGTAGCTGGTGAGCCGGCGGTCTCCGTCGCCGACCCGGACGAACGTGCCTTGGGTCATCCCGGCGCCCCGGCTGAAGCAGGGCTTGCGGTCCGGTGGCAGCTCCGGGATCTCGGCGACCAGGATCTTCGTGCCTTCGAAGTCGTGGATACCGATGTGCGGCCGCAGCGGCGGCTCGATGTCGGCCGCGCACATGGCCGCCAGATCGGACGACATCTTGGCCGGGTCGGCCAGGCCGGACGCAGTGAAGCCCGCACCTTCGTCCAAGCCGAGGATCAGGGTGCCGCCGCGGGTGTTCGCGAAGGCCACAAGCGTTTCGCGAGCTGAGCGCGGCAGCCCGCCTGTTGCCTTCTTGACTTCGACGTCGGACACGTCGCTGCCCAGGAGGCGGAGGTTCTCGACGATCTCCTTGAGCTCTTCGTCCTGCACGTCTGCTCCGTCATGTCGGCGACATGCCAACTCACATGGTAATTAACATGTGAGTTGGCATGATGCTCAGCGTAGCAGTCGAATGCTCAGTGTAGTCAGGTCAGGGTGAGCGCGTAGATCTCCACCCGCGGATCGTCCGGCAGGCTCACCGACTGCACGGTCTTCCCGCCGTCCAGGTCACCCGAGATCCCGAACAGCCGCACGGGCGGCCCGTCGACCCCGCTCCCCGCCTTGATCCGGTGCGGCATCTCGAGCACCACGGGACTGCCCGACCCGGCCCAGTCCCCGAACGTCACGGCGATGTCCGTGCTCGTCCCGTCGGTGTAGTGCGCCACGAGAGTCGTCGACACCGGCCCGTTGTGGGACGCCCCGACGAGCCGCAACGCCGTGTGCCGACCTGCCGGGAGCAGCAGCGACTGCCCTCGGGCCTCGACGAAGTTGAGCGACGTCCCGAGCGGGTCCGGGGCCGCGTACGGGACGCCGTCCCAGGTCACCGGGCCCGCCGCGGGCAGCAGGGCGGCGTCGTAGCTCCAGCCGCCGCCGTCGAAGTTGCCTTCCGCAGAGGCCGCCACCGTGGCCGTGCCGTCGTGGTTGCGGTCGCGGGACAGGTCGACCGCGCACTGCGGGCCGGACGTCGTGCACGCCGACGGTGTGCGGACCTCGATCGTCGCCGTGCGGGTCACCGTGTTCGCGCCCAGGCCGGACACCGTGACCTGCACCGGGTACGTGCCGGGCGCCGGGGACGCCGTCAGCGTGATCGGTACCGTCCGCTGTACCGGCAGCCGTCCCGAGGCGATGAGCTGCAGCGGCTCGACCGAAGCGCGCCAACCGGACGGCGCGGTCACCGAGACCGTCACCGGCTGCACGCCCAGGTTCTGGGCCAGGACGTCCAGGTCGAGACGCACCTGCGACACCCCCGCCGGGACCACGACGGACGTCTGCCGCAGCGAAGCGTCGACGTGCCGCCGCGGGTCGCCGCCGGCGTTGTTCACCGAAGGCGGCGCCGCGGACGGCGCAGTTCCCCAGGAGGACGGCCGGGAGCCGAGCTTATGCGCCAGCGTCCCGCCGTGCGCCAGCGCGGACCAGCCGAGGGACGTCTGCCGGACGTCGTGGCCGTTGAGCGACACGCTCTGGATGTACCGGTTCGTGTCGCTCGCGCCCGGCGCCGTCACCGTGAGCGTGCCGCCCTGCGCCGAGCCGTACTGTCCGATCCGGACGGTCGCCGACTCGAACTGCGGGCTCGACAGCGCCAGGAAGTTCGCGCCGCTCATCGTCGGGTACAGCCCCAGCGAGGAGAAGACGTACCAGGCCGACATCGTGCCGAGGTCGTCGTTGCCGGTCATCCCGTCCGGGCCGGTGGTGAACAACGTCATCGCCGCGCGGACGACCGTCGCGGTCTTCGCGGGCGCGCCGACCCAGTTGTACATGTAGGGCGCGAGCAGATCGGGCTCGTTGTTGGGGTTGTAGGTCGCCTTGCCGTAGTAGTCGTACGGGCTGGCGATCCAGTCCTTCCGCGCGGTGCCCGCCGGGTCCTGCAGCAGGTTGCCGTAGGAGAAGAAGGAGTCCAGGCGCTGCTCGGTCGCCGCCCGGCCGCCCATCAGCGCGACCAGCCCGGCCGGGTCCTGCGGCACCAGCCACTGGTACTGGTACGCGCCACCTTCGTGGAACTGGTGGCCGGCGTCGACCGGGTTGTACGGCGTCACCCACGTGCCTTCGGTGGTGCGCGGGCGGAACTGGCCGATCGAGGAGTCCCAGAGGTTGCGGTACCACTGGCCGCGGCCCTCGAACAGCCGCGCGTCGGCCTGGTGGCCCAGACCACGGGCCATCAGCGCGAGCGCCGCGTCGGCCGCCGCGTACTCCATCGTCGCCGACGCCGGGTGCTCGCAGTCGTTGTCGCCGCCCTTGGCCGCGCAGTCCTTGCCGAGCGTCAGCCCGCTCGGGAGGTAGCCGCGGTCGTTGTAGTAGTTCACGCCGGAGCGGCCGTTGTACGGCGAATCGGCGGGCGGCGTGCTCGTCGCGTTCTTCTTCAGCAGCGCGTACGCCTCTTCTTCGTGCCCGGCGAGCAGGCCCTTCGACCACGCCTCGACGAGGAACGGCGTCACCGGATCGCCGGTCATGATGTTGGTTTCGCTCTCGGCCAGCGCCCAGCGCGGCAGCCACCCGCCGTCGCGCCCGATGGCCACGACCGACAGCGCGACGTCCCGCGCCACCTGCGGTTCCAGCATCTCCAGCAGCTGGTTCTGCGGCCGGTAGGTGTCCCACAGCGAGAAGTTCTGGTACGGCGTGTAGCCGCTCGCGGTGTGCACCTTGCCGTCGAAGCCGGTGTACGCGCCGTCGGTGTCGCCTGCCAGGTTCGGGTGCAGCTGCGCGTGGTAGAGCGCGGTGTAGAACGCCGTCTGCCGCTCGGTGCTGCCGCCGGTGATCTTGACGGCGCCGAGCCGGTCGGCCCACTGCCGGTGCAGTGCGGCGCGGGTGGCGTCGAAGTCGAAGCCGGAGGTTTCGGCGGCGAGGTTCTTCCGCGCGCCGTCGAGCCCGGTGTAGGACAGGCCGACCTTGAGGACGACGTCGTGGTCGGTGGTGGCGTCGAAGCTCGCCCACGCGCCGTTGCCGCCGGGGCCCGAGGCGTCGCGGCCGCCGGGCGTGCGTGCCGAGCCGCGCCAGGTGCCGAAGGAGCTGAACGGCCGGTCGAACGTGGCGGTGAAGTAGACGGTGTGCCGGTCGTGACCGGCGCAGAACCCGCCCGCTTCGACCCGGCCTTCGAGCGTCCGGTCGCCGACGACGTGGATCTCGGAGTCCTTGACGGACTGGTTGGCCTGGCCGGTGTTGAACAGGACGTTCGCGGCGCCGGTCGCGGGGAAGGTGTAGCGCTGCCACCCGGTGCGCGCGGTGGCGGTCAGCTCGGCGCCGATGCCGTACTTCTTCAGGCCGACGCGGTAGTAGCCGGGCTCGGCGTGCTCGTCGTCGTGGCTGTAGCCGGACCGGTAGGCATTCTTGTCAACGTTGTCCACGGCGCCGGTCGTGGGCATGACCGGCAGCTCGCCCATGACGCCGCAGCCGACGCCGGACAGGTGGGTCTGGCTGAAGCCGTAGATGGTGTTCTGGAGGTAGTCGTAGCCGCCCTGCCCGCCGGTGTCCGGGCTGACCTGCACCATCCCGAAAGGTGCGCTGGCACCGGGGAAGGTGTTGCCGAAGTTCTGCGTGCCGACGAAGGGGTTGACCAGCGAAACCGGGTCGGCGGCGCTGCCGGCGTGTGCGGTGGCTTGGGCCGTGGCAACGAGCACGAGCCCGGCGGCCACGGCGGCGGCCAGCCGTCTGCTTTGCGACCCCATGGGGCGCACCTCCCAGGTGACAACGTTGTCAGAAGCGACTGGGGAAAGCCTTCCACATCGCCGGCCGTTTGAGAAGGCGGCAACCAGGTCAAGCCGTTGTCAACGGCTCGGCGGCCGTGGCGAGCAGCGCGGCGACGCTCGGCTTGTGCTCGTCGCGCCGCCGCCAGGTCATGGTGACGTCGGTGGCCGCGCCGGCCAGGGGAACGGGGACCGCGCCCGCGTGCCCGACGATGGCGGGCACGATCCCGCAGCCCATCCCGGCGGCCACGCACCGCACGAGGGCGGCGATGCTGCCGACCTCGGCTTCGACGAAGGGCCCGTCGATGCGGTCCAGCATCTCCCGGAAGCCGCACCCCGGCGGTGTGGCGAGGAAGCCGACGCCGTGCAGATCGCCGGGCCGGATCTCGGTCCGGTCCGCGAGCGGGTGCCCGTCGGGGACGATGACGACGAGCGGTTCGGTGCCGAGCGTGGCACTGGCCAGCGCGGGATCGGCGGGCGCCGCGCCGAAGGTGAAGCAGACGTCCATTTCGGACTGACGCACGGCCTGGTAAAGCTCTCCGCGGCCGCCTTCCTTGAGCGTGAGCCGCACACGCGGCCACCGGGTCCGATAGGCGCCGAAGATCGGCGGAACCCAATGGGCGCACAGGGTTTCGAGCGCGCCGATGGTCAGCTCGCCCTCGGGTTCACCCCGTTCGTCGTCGACGGCGGCCTTGGCTTCTTCGACGAGTTCGAGCACCTGGTCGGCGTATCCGACAAGCCGTTCCCCGGCGGCAGTGAGCCGGAGCCGCCGTCCGCGTTCGAAGAGCTTCGACCCGAGTTCGGCTTCCAGTGCCTGGATCTGTTCGGTGACACTGGACTGCGCGTAGTGCAGCTCGGCGGCGGCGCGGGTGAAGTTGAGCGTCCGCGCGACGACGCGGAAGGTGCGCAGGTGACGCAGTTCCATTGGTGGCCCCCATCGGAGTTCCCGATACCGGCCATCGTAACTGCCTGCTTCCGCCGAAGTCACGCAGCGTCCAGGCTGGAGTGCGTGTCAAGACTTCTCACCGGCCTGTCCCTGGGCTACTTCCTGGTCATGCTGGACACGACGATCGTGACGGTGGCGCTCCCGGCACTGTCCCCGTCGCTGGCCGAGCAACAGTGGATCTCGAACGGCTACACGCTGACGTTCGCGGCCTTCCTCCTGACGGCGGGCGCATGGTCCGACCGCTTCGGCGCCCGCCGGGTGTTCTTCACGGGTCTGATCGCCTTCGCTGTCCTTTCCGGACTGTCTGCGTTGTCGTTTTCCGCGTCGTTGTTGATCGCCTTCCGTGCACTCCTCGGCATCGCGGGTGCACTCTTGGTGCCGTCGTCCCTGTCCCTCATCGCGGCGGCCTACCCATCGCCGCCGGCGCGGGCGAAGGCGATGGGGGTGTGGGCGGCGCTGAGCGGAACGGGCCTGGTGGCGGGCCCGCTCCTGGGCGGACTGCTGACGGAGGCATTCGGCTGGCGCGCGATCTTCGTGGTGAACGTCCCGGTGGCACTGTGCGCGCTGGCCCTGTCCCGCCAGGCGCCCCGAACCCCACCGAAGCCCGGTCGCATCGACGTCGTGGGTCAGGTGTCGGCGGTAGTCGCTTTATCGACATTGACGTATGCGCTGATCCAGGGCACCTGGAGCGCACTGGTGCTCACTGCCGTCGCGGGGGTGGTGTTCGTCCGGACCCAGAAGATGCTGCCCCGCAGGCTGTTCGCAACGCGCGCATTCCGCTGGGGCCTCGCGGCGGGCGCGATCGTCAACTTCGGCCTGTCCGGGGTGTTGTTCGTGCTGTCGCTGTATTTCCAGGAAACCCGCGGATACGCCCCTTCGGAGACGGGCCTGGCCTTCCTGCCCCTGACGATCCCGACGGCGTTCAACCCGATCTTCACAGGCCGCCTGGTGGCCCGCATCGGTCCGCGCATCCCGGCACTGACGGGTTTCACCCTGATGGCGGCGGGCACGCTGGTCCAGGCATTCTCGGCGTCGCCGGCGCTTTCGGTGGTGGCCCTGGCGTCGCTGGGTTTCGGAGTCTCGTTGGCAATCCCATCATTGCTGACGGCGGTGGTCGCCTCGGCCCCACCAGAGCTGACGGGAGTGGCAGGAGGAGCCCTGAACGCTTCCCGCCAGACAGGAGCGGCCCTCGGGGTAGCGGTTCTGGGCATCCTGACCACGACGTCGGCAACAACAGCCCTGCTGACGGCGGCCGTCGTCCTGCTCGCGGGAGCCGGGATGGTGACGTTCGCGCTGGCTCCCCGGAAAGCAGCGGCGAACCCGAGCCGGTGACGTGTCCACTTTTTAGCCGGTTTTTGGACTGTTTCCTGAATCTGGCCACTTTTTCGACCTGGTGTTGAGCTATTCGGCCTGCTTATCATCGACCGCGTGTCCGGCTACGACTACGACGTCTTCATCAGCTACTCCCGGCACGGGAGTGCGCCGAAATGGCTGAGGAATCATTTCTACCCGAAGGTGAAGGACTGTCTCACCGATCACATGACTTCGACGCCGAAGCTCTTCATGGACAAGGCGATGGAGCGTGCGGTCGATTGGCCGGCCATGCTGGAGACGGCGCTCCATCGCAGCAAGATCATGATCGCCGTGCTCACGCCGAGGTACTTCGAATCGGCTTGGTGCATGGCGGAACTGCGGAGCATGCGCGCCCGGGAGCGGCAGCTCGGCCTGGCCAGCCCTGAGTGCCCACAGGGCCTGATCTACCCGATCCTGTATTCGGACTCGGAGAACTTCCCGGAGGAGGAAGGGCTACGGCGTTCCTGGTGGGATTTCAAGAAGCTCTCCATGCCTGAACCGGTCTTCCAGGAAAGCCGCGACTGGCCGTTGTTCCACAACACGGTCCTCGAGCTCGCCCAGGACCTGGCGGAACTGATCCGGCAGGTACCGCCTTGGCAGCCGGACTGGCCGGTCGCGGAGCGGCCGGATCCGGTTCTGATGCCTTCGCCGCCGATCCCGAGGTTCGGCCGATGACCGGGATCGTGGCGACGTTCTACTCGTACAAAGGTGGCGTCGGGCGCAGCTTCACGTTGGCGAACGTGGCCGTGCTCCTCGCCAGGTGGGGGTACCGCGTGCTCACCGTCGACTGGGATCTGGAGGCGCCCGGTCTCCACAACTACTTCCGGCCGTTGCTGCCGAGAACGCCCCGAGGCGGGGTGATCGACCTCGCGGACGACTTCATCGCCGGCAGGGAGCGCCCGAGCGACTACGCAATTCCGCTGGATCTCGCGGAGAAGGGCGCAGTGGCGCTGCTGGCCGCAGGACGGCAGAACGCGGAGTACACCGGCCGGGTGCAGAAACTCGACTGGGAGGAGCTGTACCGCCGCGGGTTCGCCGAGTTCCTCGAACGGTGCCGCGCCCAATGGATCGAAGACTACGACTTCGTGCTGATCGACAGCCGAACAGGCATTTCCGACAGTGGCGGCATCTGTACCGCGCACCTGCCCGACTGGCTGGTCATGCTGTTCACGGCGAACCAGCAGAGCGTCGAGGGTGTGGTGGACATCGCGGAGCGAGCCGATCTCGCGCGCGACCGGCTGCCCTACGACCGGCCACCCCACCTGGTGCTCCCGGTTCTGTCCCGGCTGGACAACCGCGTGGAGTACCAGCTGGCCGAAGCCTGGCAGGAGCGGTGTGCCGAGGTCACGGCGTCGTTGTTCCGGAACTGGCTGGACAAGAGCGTCCCGCAGGAACTGATGCTGAGGCACAGCACGGTGCCGTACGTGTCCTATTGGAGCTTCGGCGAGCAGCTGCCGGTCATGGTCGAGCAATCGCCTTCCGCCGACCAGGTCTCGTTCGCTCTGGAAACGGTGGCCGCGGTGCTTGCCCACCAGTTCGACCGCACGGCTCTGCTGGCCGACAACCGGGATGCCTACGTCGCCGCAGCGCGTTCACGCCGGAAGTCGTACACCTTCGATCTGCTGGTGTCGAGTCCACGGCCGGTGCAGCGGACCGCGAACCAGCTCATTGAGGAACTACGTCTTCTCGGCTTGCGTGTCGACCGATCGCTGTCGGGCGACCCCGAGTTCCTCGAGCAGGACAGCGATCCCTCTGAACACCTGTGCCTCATCGTGGACGGCGAGGTGAGCCGCTGGCAGTCGACAGAGGCGGAGCGGTTCCTGCGGCATGCCCTCGACACCGGTGGTCGTCAGCTGTTCTGCGTGCTCACCGCCCGGACCGATCGGAACCAGCTGCCCACTTTCCTGCAGAACCTGAGGCTGTTCCAGCTGGACTCGGGTCTGCGGCCCCGGCAGGTGGCGCGAAAGCTCCACGACATCATCGCGGACGGCCCGCCGAGCCACGCCGACGCCGACCACGCCGCGCTGCAGAACGCTGTGACCGCGCTGCGCAACGTACCGGAAGAGCTGGCCCACCGTGGTCGCTGGGCCATCGTCGAGCAGACCGTCCGTGACATGACCACGGCACTGGACGAGGGCGATGTGGCCTCCCTCAAGGACTTGACGGTCGACCTGGAGCTGTTGAACGAAGTCCGTGCGAACGGAAGCCGTTTCGCGGCACCGGACGGGCTGCGTGCGGACATCATCGCGCTGATCGCCCGGCTCGACCGCCGGATCGACGTGTTCACCAAGTGAGGAGCGGGAATGGCGGAACGGTACGGAACCCACGAGCAGGCGACGCTGCTCCTGCTGCTGGTTGAGGGGAGGGACATCCCCAACGCGGAGATGAAGAACGACTACGGCATAGAGCTGACCCCGGCAGGCCGGGCCAAGCTGAACAAAGCCGGTCTGCTGGTGACCCGTAAGGAAGGCAGGCGGCTGGTGCACTCGATCACGCCGGACGGGGAGCGCTGGTGTGAGGAGGCGCTGTCGGTCATCGAGACTCCGCCGCGGGCGAACGCACTGGCGCGGGTGGGGTTCGAGTGGCTGCGGTCGATCGTCCGTTATCTGCGAGCGCAGAACATCCGCCTCCGCCAGATCCTGGACACAGAAGAGCATCCCGGACTCGAGACACTCATCCGGAACGCATACACCGAGCTGTCCGACGAGCCCCAGGACTGGGTACGGCTGGCAATGCTGCGGCCCAAGCTGAACGGCGCGGACAAGGATGAAGTCGACGAGGTGCTGCTCGCCATGAGCAGGACGGGACTGGTGCACCTCGCGCAGTCCGCAAACCTCAAGGCGCTCACCCCTGCCGACCACGCGGCCGCCATCCGGATCGGCAGCGAGGACAAGCATCTCGTGGCGATCGAGGAATCATGACCGAGGAGCTGCGCCAAGCGCTCGCCGCAGTGCACTTCAATTCCGCAGAGACGCCGGACGACGTCTGGGCCGTCTCGCCGTCCCACGTGGACGGCCTGCACACAAGAGCTGAGCAGCGCATCCACGCGAGCATGAACGAGGCAAAGGAGAGCAGGGGACCGAGTCCGATCGGACTCACCCTGCAGGGCCAGAAAGGGGTCGGCAAGACACACCTGCTCGGCAGGGTCAGGCAGGCCGCGCAACGCGACGGCGGCTATTTCTTCCTGATCGACCTCACCACCGGCGCTGCGTTCTGGGAAGACGTCGTCCGTGCCATGCGCAGCGAGCTGTGGCGGCCGGATGACAACGGAGAACTTCAGCTGACCAAGCTGCTGAAGCGGTTGTGCGACGCAGCGAACGTTCCGGAAGCGGTTGCTGCGGCGGTTCTCGGTCGAAGGTCGCTCACCGTTGATGATGTCCACGGCTTCGTCGCGGCGCTCCGCCGGTTGGACGCTCAGGTCGCAGTCGAGTGCGCGGATACCATCCGTGCCCTCGTGCTCTACGCCGCCGTCGACAGTAAGCAGATGAAGATCGGCACCGACTATCTGACCGGATTGCCGGAAGCGTCCGAAGGCGAGCGACAGGCGTGGAGCATCCATCCGCAGCCGAAGCAGCACCGTGCGCTGGTCACGGATATCGCGCGAGTGCTGGCGCTCACCGGCCACAGCGTGGTGGCGATCGACCAGCTGGATTCCTTGGTCAACAAGGCACACACCGCGGTCGGTGAGCAGGTGGACGCCGAACTGGCCGGGGAACTCACTCTCATCGCCGATGGACTGATGCAGCTGCGGGAAACGACCAGGCGTGCGTTGTCCATCGTCGCTTGCCTGCCGGACACCTGGAAGCTGCTGAATTCGGTCGTGACTGCCACGGTTTCCGACCGCTTCACCAAGACGCCACTACTCGGGGCCATCTCCGATCCGGAACTTGGTCGTGCGCTGGTGGCGAAGTGGCTTGGGACGATCTACGCCAGGGTGGGCTTCGTGCCACCGCACCCCACCTGGCCGGTTGCGCCGAGCGCCTTCGGCGAGGCATGGCGCACCTACACACCGAGGCAGCTGCTGCGGCGGGTGCAAGAGCACGCCGAGGCTTGCCTCAACGGGGAGATCCGCGAGCTCGGCTCGTTCGAAGAAAAGCCTGCCGAACCGGTCGAGGTTCCACAGCCGGCCTACGGAGAGCCGGACTACTTCGCAGAGTTCGACCGGCAGTTCGAAGATCTCTGGAAGAGCGCCGACGTGAGCGCTGCGCTGAACCAGCACACCGAGAACGACGTGATGCCGGAACTGCTGCACGCAGGCCTGAGGTCATGGATCACCGAGGTCGGCAACGACGACAAGTCGTGGGAGACCGAACCTCCGCAGGACGGCGGAGGCCAGCTCCACGCCGGCCTGCGCCGGATTCTGGACGAAGAACGGGACATTGCCGAACGGTGGGCGTTCCGCGCGATCGCTCCGCGGCACGGAAACGGCATCCTCCGCCGGATTCGGGACGCCAAGGAAGCCGCCGGGATCCGCGAAGGCGTGCGCAACCGCCACCTGGTACTGATCCACCACGGCACAAGAGGATGGACCGGTGGGAAGACCCAGGTCCTGGTCGGCGAGCTGGCGCGGTCGGGCAGCCCGCGAGTCGAGATCAAGGAGGACGACGTCAGGACCTACTGGGCGCTCAGCCGGATGCTCACCCAGCAGAGCTACGAGCTCCTCAACTGGCTGGTAGCCCGCAAACCCGCCAGCAAAACCGGCCTCCTCCGCCAGATTCTCCCCGATCCCGCCCGTCCCAGCGGTGGCAACCAGCGGGAAACCCGGCCCCCGCCGCCGAAGGCGCAACCGCCGGCTGAAGGGAAGCCCGGTGGGTTCACCCTCGGCATGGACGGCGAGATCCGCATCGAACTCGAGTCTCTCCGCAAGCATGCCGTCATCTTTGCCGGCTCCGGTACCGGGAAAACCGTTCTTCTGCGCCGGATCGTCGAAGAATGTGCGCTGCGCGGTGTTTCCGCCATTGTGCTGGATCCCAACAACGACCTCGCCCGGTTCGGTGATGCCTGGCCGGAACCGCCGGAGGCCTGGCGGTCCGGGGACGCCGAATGCGCTGCCGAATACCTTGCCGGTACCGAGGTTGTCGTCTGGACTCCCGGGCGGGCTGCCGGGCGGCCGCTCAGCTTTCACCCGCTGCCCGACTTCGCCGGCGTGCGTGATGACGAAGACGAGTTCGCCGCGGCTGTCGAGGCGGCCGTCGCGCGGCTCATTCCGCATGCCCGGGTGAGTGGTGGTGCGAAAGCCGCCGTTCGGGGGCAGGCCGTTCTGCGGGAGGCGATGACCCATTACGCGCGGGAGGAATCCCGTAGCCTCTCGGGGTTCGTCGACATGCTCGCCGAGCTGCCGATGGGGGTCAGCAAGCTCGCCACCGGCACCAAGACCGCCGCCGACCTGGCCGAAACGCTCCGGGCCGCGATGGTCAACGATCCGCTGCTCGGGGGTTCCGGCGAGCCCGCCGATCCGGCCGTACTGCTGACGCCCTCGCCCGGGAAGCGGGCGCGGATCTCGGTGATCAGCTTCGTCGGGCTGCCGTCCGACGAGCAGCGGCAGGGATTCGTCAGCCAGCTGCAGCTGGAGGTGTTCGCCTGGATCAAGCGCAACCCCGCGGCCGACCGGCCGCTGGGCGGCCTGTTCGTCATGGACGAAGCCCAGACGATCGCGCCGTCCGGAGGCTGGACGGCCAGCACCCAGAGCACGATCATGCTCGCCTCGCAGGCTCGCAAGTACGGGCTCGGCCTGCTGCTCGCGACGCAGGCACCCAAGGGACTGCACAACCAGATCACCGGCAACGCGACGACGCAGTTCTTCGGCAGGCTCAACAGCCCCGCGCAGATCGCCGCGGCGAACGAGATGGCCAGGGCGAAGGGCAGCACCGTCGGGGACATCTCACGGCTGGAACGTGGGCAGTTCTACGTGACCGGGGAGACGTTCGGGTTCCGGGCCATGCGGGCACCGCTGTGCCTGAGTCACCACCCGCCCAGTCCGTTGCGGCTGGAGGAGGTGCTCGAGCGGGCCCGCAACGGCCGCTGACGCGAAGGCCGCGTTCCGAGGGGGAACGCGGCCTTCGCGTGCGGTGATCAGGTCGCCGACAGCACGGTTTCGATCCGCTGCCACAGCGCGGTGAACAGCTCCTCGCGGGTCAACGTGCGCGGCTCGGTGTCGCCGCGGCCGAACACCGAGCGGTCGTGCAGCTCCAGCTTCGCCATGCCGGTCGCGGAGTCGTAGACCGGTCGTGCCCAGCCGTTGGTGCAGGCGCTGCCCGCGTCGTGCAGGCCGACCACGAAGTTCACCGTCTCGTCGCCGCCGATCCCGCCGCGCTGGATGTCCAGCGCGTACACCGTGTCGCCCGCGCGCTCAACCCGCAGGGAGATCCCGGACCACCGCGGTACGCCGTGCCGGTGAACCCGAGCCGTCGCAGGCCCGGCACGGCCGCGGCGAACTGTTCGCCCAGGTAGCGCAGGGTCGCGTCCTGCTCGGCGTACCGGCTGAACGCGGACGGCACCACGGCGGGCGGCTCGGTCTCCCGCGCCCGCGTCACCACTTCCGCGACCGGTGCGCGCTCCCAGCCGGCGGCCTCGGCCCGCTCCACCCGCGTGGCCAGCGCCTCGGCGAGCTGCGGTTCGCCCCGGCGCAGGTACGTCACGTGCGGATGCAGCAGCTCCGGCGGCACCACGACGTCGTCGGCGAGCACCGGCAGCACGTGCCGGTCGCCGTCCAGCACCGCCCGCAGCATCGCGGTGGCGAACTCGTCCACCGCGGAGACGAACGGGACGAAGAACCGGACCCGTGCGTCCGGAAGGTCGCCGCCGCTCTTGCGAGCCCACCAGTCGTGGGTCTGCTCGCTTCCGGCCAGCACGGTCAGCCCGCGCTGCCGGCACGCCTCCAGCACCTCCTCGACGCCGGAGCGCTCGCCTTCGGCGTACGACACCGCGATGTCGTGGCTCGGCACTTCCTCCACAACCCCACCTCTTTCGTCCGGGCCGGCCGTCGGCCGGTCTGCCGGCACAGCATCGGGGTGCCGTGTGGACCGGAAGTGGACAGCACGTGGATGCCGCCGGACACCGTTGCCTGCCGAACCGGGAAACGGTCAACTCCTTGTCGGGAAATGGGACATCGCGAATCCTGATTGCAGGGCGCGGAAATTCGTCGAGGCGCCCGAATCAACCCCTTTACCGAGGAGGATTCGTCATGTCCTTGCCCAAGAAGCTGGCCAAAATCGGTGGCCCGGTGCTCGCGCTGTGCCTCGTCGCGGCGGCCCCGGTGATCGGCGCGACCTCGGCGTCCGCGGACGACGGCACGCAGGCCGTGACCGTCACGCCGACCCCGCCGCCCGCGACCACCGAGGGCAACCCCTGGCACGGGTGACGCACGCCCGGACGGCCGCGACCGGTGTGTCGCGGCCGTCCGGGCAATTGCGCCCTGCCGCCGGAAATGGTGTACTCGGCTACAGTGGGAACGGAGGTCGGCATGCCCGAATCTTTTGGCGCGCTGTTGCGGGAATGCCGGGCAGCCGCCGGAATCTCGATGGGCGAGCTGGCCAGGCGGGTCAACTACAGCAAGAGCTACATCAGCAAGATCGAGAACGACCTCAAGCCGCCGAACGCGACACTGGCCCGGATCTGCGACAGCGTGCTGGACGCCGGTGGCGCACTGATCGAAGCAGCACACGAGGCGCGGGCGCGGCACCGCGCGGCAAGCGGCGCGCTGGACCGGCGTCAGATGCTGGCCGGTGCCGGGGCGGTGCTCGGCATCGCACTGGCCGGCGGGCCGCGTCCGCTCCTGGACGACCGGGTGGTGGCCGGGCTGCGCGCCTCCTTCGAGCAGCTGCGCACGCTCGGGATGCAGACCAGTCCCGCCGTCGTCCTCGAGTCCCTCGTCACCCAGACTCACACGGTGCACGCTCTGGCCAGGGGAAACCCGGAGCCGATCCGGTCGCGGCTCCTGCTGCTCGCCGCGCGGATGGCCGAGTACACCGGCTGGCTGAGCCAGGAAGCGGGGCACGAGCAACAGGCGCTCTCGTGGACCCGGCACGCCTCCGAGCTGGGGCGTGCCGGCGGTGACCGGGAAATCGCGAGTTACGCGTTCGTCCGGGAAGCCGGACTCGCCCTCTACCGGCAGGACCCCATCGCCACGATCGATCTGGCCCGGCAGGCGCAGAAGCTCGGGCGCGCCGGTTCGCGGACCTTCGGCCTGGCCGCCAGGCGGGAGGCGCAGGGGCACGCGCTGGCCGGCGACCGAGACGCCTTCGAACGGGCGATGGACCGCGCCGCCGGGTCGATGACGTCCACAGTGGACACTTCCGCCTATCCGGTGCTGGGCTCGACCGCGCCCGATCCGCTGGCCCTCGCCCGCGGCTGGTCACTCGCCGACCTGGGCCACGTCGGTGAGGCGGCGGCGCTCCTGGAGGACGAGCTCGTCCGGATCCCGGCCACCAACCGCCGCACCCGGGCACGCTTCGGCGTCCGCCGGTCCCTGGCGCACGCGCTGGACGGGGAGATCGACGAGAGCTGCCGGACACTGGCCGAGACGCTCGACGACGTGGCGAGGGTCGACTCCGCGACCGTGCGTACCGATCTGCGGGAACTGGCCCGGTGCCTCAGCCGGTGGCGCAGCCACCACACCGTCCGGGAGATCTACCCCCAGCTGAACCGCGTGCTCCACAGGCACTGACCCTCACCGCGAACAGGCACATTCCAGCGCCGCACGTTCTTCCCGTATCTCGCCGGCCTCCGGCAGGGCGAGGTCGGCGAACTCCGCTTCGGCCGCGGTCCAGTGGTTCACGGCGCCTTCGTGCTCGCCCATGGCGTGCAGCGTCGCCGCGACGCCGCGGTGGGCGCGGGCCCGGTAGGTGCGGTTTCCGTGGCCGTCGGCCAGGTCGAGGGCCGACTTGCAGGCGGAAAGCGCTTCCTGGCGGGCGCCGCGGGCCAGCGCGGTTGCGCCGCGGTCGAGGTACAGCTGGGTGAGCAGGTCCGCGTCCGGCACGTTCGCCGCCACCTCCTTGGCCTTGTCGTGGTAGCGCACGGCTTCGGCGTACCGGCCGCGCTTGCGGTGCACGTTGCCGAGGTAGTTCAGTGCATAGGCCTCGACGCATTGGTCGCCGACCTCGGCGGCGTACGCGTGCGCGTCGGTGTAGCTGGACTGGGCTTCGGTCAGCAGACCCAGTTTCTCCTGCACGGAACCCAGGTTGTTCAGTGTGTGCGCCAGCCCCTGCAGGTGCCCGATCTCGCGCAGGATCCGCGCCGCCGCCGCATGCTGCTCCAGCGCGACGTCGAGGTTGCCGTGCAGCTCGTTGAGGTAGCCCAGCATGCTCAGCGCGTGCGCCTCGCCGCGGCGGTCCTCGGTCTGCTCGTACTTCTCCAGCGCCGCGGCGAGGTGGGCCATCGCCTGGTCGTGCCGCCCCAGCTCTATGGTCGGGATGGCCAGCGCGCACAACGTCGCCGCTTCGCCGCGTGGATCGCCGAGGCGGCGCCACTTCGGCAGCGCCTGCGCGGCCCGTTCGAGGGCTTCGGCGAGCTGGCCGCTCCGGTCGTGCGCGGTCGCCAGCCGCAGCAGCACGTGGGCCTGGCCGTAGTCGTTGCCCTCGTCGGCGGAGACGATCTCCCAGGCCAGCTCCAGCGTCGCGATCCAGTCCTCGAACTGGTTCGTCGTGTGGAAATAACGCCACAGCAGCACGGCCAGCCGCCACGTGTGCTCGGGCAGGTCGTGGGACGCGGCGTAGTGGATCGCCGCGACGAGGTTGTCGCGCTCGGCGACGATCCAGCGCAGCCCGGCCTCGGCGTCGGCGAAAACCGGTGTCGTCGCGCAGGACCGGTCCGGCGCGGGCAGCTGGGCGCGGTCGAACGGGTAGGCGGCGGCGACTGCGGCGGCCAGCGTGACGAGGTAGAAGTCCAGCAGCCGCACCAGCGCCTGCTCCGGCGGTGACCCGTCGGCGGCGAACTCCTTGAGCGGGTCCAGCATGTGGTAGCGCTCGGGGGCGGCCTCCTCCAGCAGGCTGACCTCGTGCAGGTCGTTGAGCAGCAGCCGCGCCTCGGCCGGGCTGCACCCGGCCAGCGCGGCGCCGCCCGCGATGTCGACGTCCGGTCCGGGCAGGCTGCCCAGCAGCCGGAACAGCGCGCGCTGCGGTGCGCCGAGCTGTTGGAAGGAGACGCGGACCGCGGCGATGCCGTCGTCGGCGCCCCACGGCCCGCCTTCTTCGAGCAGCCGCAGCAGGTGCGCCAGCGGCCACCGGTCGTGCCGCCGGAACAGCGCCGCCGCGACGCGGATGGGCATCGGCAGGAACCCGCAGCGCTTGACGACCGCGGCGACGTCGGCCGCCCGGCCGCGCACCCGCGGCGGATCGGTCAGGGCCTGGAACAGCTCGGTTGCTTCCTCCGGTGCCAGCGGAGACAGCCGGACGGACACCCCGGTGTCCGGATCACCCATCCGACGGCTGGTGACGATCGCCAGGCAGCCGTCGGCGTCGGGCAGCAGCGGCCGGATCTGCTCCGGCGTCGCGGCGTTGTCCAGCACGACCAGCGTGCGCGTGCCCCACAGCGCGTCCTGGTAGAGCCGCACCTTCCGGCCGACGGTGGCCGGGATCTGCTCGGGCGGTGTCCCGAGTTCGACGAGCAGCTCGGCCAGCGCGTCCCCGACCGCCGTCTCGGGCACGCCGGGGGTAAACCCGTTGAGCCGCACCAGCAACTGGCCGTCGGGGAACCGGTCACGCAGCCGGTGCGCCGCCTCCACGGCCAGCCCGGTCTTGCCGACACCGGGCGCGCCACTGACCCAGACGGCGCGCCGCCCGGCCAGCGCGGCCGCCTCGACCGCGGCGAGTTCCGCCGCGCGGCCGGTGAACCCGCCGGGCCGCGACGGCAGCGAGCTGGGCGGATCACCGCGTTCGGCGCGCGCGGCGAGTTTCCGCAGCACCGGCCCAGGTTCCATGCGCAGCCCGGCGAGCGCTTCCCGGGTGCCTGCGAACACCCGCAGCGCGCCGACCTGGTCGCCGCCGGCGAGCAGCGCGCGCATCAGCAGCGCGGCGTGCCGCTGGCTGGCCGGATCCGCCTTGACCAGCGGGCGCAGCCGGTCGCGCGCCGAGCGGTGGTCACCCGCCTCCAGTTCGAGTTCGGCCAGGTCACCGACGGTGTCCGGGTAGCTCTCGTCGGGCGAGATCACCTCGGCGCCGCCGACGCGGTCGATGTCGATGTCCTCGAGGAACTTCCCCCGCCACAATCCGACGGCTTCGCGCAGCAGTGTGATGGCCCGGCGCGGGTCGTCGGCGCGCACTTCCGCGGCTTGGGCGCGGAGGCGGTCGAAGCGGACGGTGTCGAGCTGGTCGTCGCCGAGCCGCAGCAGGTACCCGGTCGGCGTCGTCTCGATGCTGACGTCGCCGGCCTGCTGGACGACGTCGCGCAGGCGCTTGATGTAACTGCGGACCAGCGTGGGCTTGGCTTCGCCGGGAGGCCAGACGATCTCGGCGAGCCGGGCGGGCGCCACCGGCTTGTTCGCGTGCAGGAGCAGCACGACCAGGACGAACCGCTGCTGCTGGTCACCCAGCGGCACCGGGACGCCGTCGTGCCACGCCTCCAGCGGGCCGAGCATCCGAAACTCCACGCTTCCTCCCCGGCCTCAGCTTGCTGTCCGTGTTGGACATCGTGCAATCGGCCGTAAGGGTTTCGAAAATCCGCATTTCTTGCACGTTCGGTACACGCGCCCCCGGCACACTCCGCCGGTCGATCAGGGGCGTGAAGGAGAAACAGGTATGGGGTCCGACGTGTTGCCGTGCTACGTGGCCTGCGATGTCTCGCTCTCGATGGCCGACCACATCGAGGAGCTGAACACGGGGCTGCGGGAGTTCCGCGGGGCGGTCCACGCGGACGCGTCGGTCGCCGGCCGGGTGCTCTGCAGCGTGGTCGGGTTCGCGGAGGAGCCGGAGCGGGTGCACCGGCTGTACGGGCCGGGCGAGGTCGCCGAGCTGCCCGCGCCGGGGGCGCGCGCCGGGTCCAACTTCGGGCCGGTGTTCACCTTCCTGCGCACGGTGATCGACGAGGACGTCCGGCTGCTGGAGCTGCACCGGGTCAAGGTGCACCGGCCGCTGGTGTTCTTCCTGTCCGACGGCCAGCCGACGGACCCGGTCACCTGGCCTGCGGCGTACGCGTCGCTGACGGACCCGGCGTGGCGGCGCTGCCCGCGGGTGGTGGCGTTCGGCGTCGGCGACGCGGACCAGGAGGCGCTGAGCCGCATCGGCACGTTCCGCACGTATCTGGGCCGCGACGGCGTCCGGATGGGGACGGCGTTGATCGCTTCGGTGATGCACGTTCTGTCCACTTCCCGTCCACCGGCCGGCCGCACCCTGTCCGGAAAGGAGCAGCCATGGAAACGCACTGAAGGAGAACGGCCGTGAGCGGGCGAGCGGAGCTGGTCCAGGAGCTGAAGTCCCTCCGCAAGGGACGCGGCCTGCTGGGCAGGGTGGAGGAGCGGGTGGGCCCGCTCCTCCGCGAGGCGTGCCAGATCGCGGAGGACGACGGGCTGGTGGCGATCCGCCAGAAGGTGGCGGGCCGCCTGTCCGAGCTGGCGGCGCACCTCCCGGAGGACCTCCGCCTGGCGGCGCTGGCGGCCTTCGCGATCGGCCCGGAGGCCCGCCAGCCGCTGTACCAGGACCGCGTCAAGTGGGCGGCCGAGCAGGTCGACCGCGACCCCCGAACGGTCCGGCGGCGGGTGGACGAAGCAATCGACCTGCTGGCGGAGCTGGCATCGGCGGCCCCGCGCACCCCGGTATCGGTCCCGGAGGCAGGCTGGCACACGGCGGCGCTGTCGGTGGCGCTGGTGCTGGACCAGCCGCAGCCGACGGTGCTGGAGCACCGCAGGGTGGTCGCCGACCAGGACGGGGTGCGGTCGTTCGAGCTGGCCGTTTCGGGGCCTGCGCGAGAGGACCTGTCCCCGGCGGTGCTGTACGGAGGAACGCTGGTGGACCGCGGAATGGAGGCAACGGACCGGTGGGGCTACGGCCTGGAACTGCCGCGGCCGTTGTCCCGCGGGGAGCCGTGGGAGTTCGCGGTGTTGTTCCGCCTGCCATCGGCGTCGGCACTGAGGCCGTACATGGTGTGCGTACCCCGGCAGCCGTGCGACCTGTTCGACCTCCGCATCCGGTTCGGCAGGCCCCGCGAGGCATGGACCCTGGACGGCGCATTCCAGCGCGACATCTCGGACCCGGCCTGCCGCACCCAGCCCCTGAAAACCGACCCGGCAGGGGAGCTGCACCAGCGCTTCCGGCGGCTCACACCGGGGCTGGCCTACGGGGTCCGGTGGGCGCCGGATCTTGAGTGATCACCCGGCAGGGCGTGCGGTGAGCGAGTTCCGGCTCCCGGAACGGTTCCTCGATCTCGGCACCGCCCGGCGATCCTGCCCTGCCGATGCGGCGAGCGCCTGGCAGCATGGTTCCCACGTGATCGTCAGCCTGTGCTCCGACGACGAGGACGGCGGTGACTGGGACGACTCCGACGAGACGCGGCTGGGCGAGTTGCTCCCGGTCCGCGCGGACCTCATGGCCGGTGACCACCGCGCGATCCACCTCGGCTGGCTGCTGGCCGCCCAGACCGAGCTGGACGACGACGAACTCGAACCGCCCGTGCCGCCGGGGCTGCCCGGCTGACCGGTTCGCTGCGCTCGCTGGCCGGGTTCCTCCGGATCGACGACGATCTGCTGGCGGTCGCCGCCGAAGCCAGTGCCACTCCGGCAGCCGGTACCCGGACGGTGGGCGAGTTGCGGGAAGCGGCGGCAGCCCGGCAGGCCGAGTGAGAAGTGTGAGTGGCCGCCCGCGCTGCGACGGGCGAACCCGCCAGGTTCGCCGAACGGCTCGACGAGCTGCGTGCCGAACACCGCCGCAAGACGGGCTTGCAGGAGCGCCTCGAGCGATCCGGCCCTTGGGTCCGGCTAGGGCAGCCGGGGATCGGGGTGCCCGGCGACGAACCGCTCGGCGACCTCACGGTCGACGAGCTGGTTGTCGGCAAGCCACTCGACCGCGCGGCGTTTCGCCCGGGTGTCGCTGAACTCGTACCAGTGCTCGAGAAGTTCCGGGTATTCCTCGTGCAATTCGTCCTTGAACCGGCGGAAAGCGCCGCGGCCCCGGATGGCTCTCGTCAACCGCCGGCCGGCTTCTTCGTCGCTGATGCCTTCCGCGAAGTCCGCCATGTCCTGGTACCACACCGAGGAAGGCAGAGGTTCGATGACGACCTGGTCCGCGTCGTCGAGGTCGACCGGATGGTGACCGTCCACCCCGGTGTCGCGGGTCCAGTACCCCATTTCACCGGTGCGCGGGTCGACCAGGTGGAAGTGCTCGTAATCGGTCTGGTCCTGCAGGGCGGCCGCGATCTCTTCGAGGTCGAACTTTTCCAGAGCGAGCATGCGGTCAAGCCTATTCCCGGTGGCGGCATACGGTCGGGGAACACTTACGCATATCCTGTCGGCCGTGACCGGCAGTTCACTCACCGAGCCCGGCCGGCCACGCGCTGCCCCGTACCGCCAGTAAGCGACACGACAGGAACCGGTGTGCGTACGTACTACGACCAGGACGACCACGAAGGCTTCGAAGCGGCGCAGGACCTCGTAGTCCGCCGTTTCACCACGTGGGCCACCGAGCAGGGGCACGAGGTCGACCCGTACGCCGTCATGTCGGCGCTGCAGTTCCGCCACACGTCGGCCGACGGGCGGCTCGGTTACTGGACCGCCGAGCTGGTCCGGGACTTCTTGCTCTCGTACGTGCCGCGCACGCTGTCGGCCACCGCGGACGAATCCGTTCTCGTACCCGGAACGCTGCGGCTCTTCCTCCGCTACCTGCACGAGACAGGCCTGGCCGACCCCACAGGCGATCCGCTGCCGGACCTCGAAGCGGCGGTGACCAAGGCAGCGCCGGAATTCCCGGCCGCAATGGCCGATGAACGCCATTTCGGCGTCGCGAAATACTGGGTGATGACGGCCGCCCGCAACGGAATCGACCCCTCGGACCACGACGCGCTGAACGCGTTCTTGGCCGAGGTGCGCGAAGGACGGCACGATTACGACGCCGAGCTGCTGGACGGACTCGTCGCCCGGCAGCTCACCGAACAGGCCGGACGGACGTTTCCGCAGCCGCCGGTTTCGCTGCCGCCGGACCCGGAACTCGCGGAAGCCGCCGAAAGCTCGACGATCGTGGCGCGGCTGCGAAAGCTCGTCGACTGGGTGGGCGACGGCCGCGCGCTGACGTCCACCGGAAACCTGAAGCTCTCCGACGCCCGCGAACTGGTGTCGCTGCTGGACACCGGCGACACGCTCGAACGGCGAATCGGCGACAAGGTGTATCCGGTCCGCAGCAGCGCCGACCTGCCCGGCCTCGCCATCCTCTTCGAACTCGCCAAGCGCACCCGGATCGTGCGAGTGGTCAAGGGAAAGCTGGTCCAGGTGGCGAAGGCGGCGCCGCTGCTGAAGAACGCCCTGGAGCTTTGGACTGCGGCGTTCGATGCGCTCCCGGAGCCGGGTCTGCTGGTGAAGCCGACCGGTCCGGTGGTCGGCTACGCGGACCTGCTCGACAGCAGCCTCGGCTTCGTCCTGCCGGACGTGCTCAACACGGTCTACGGCATGCCGGAGCCGATTCCCGTTGCGAGGCTGGCCGAAACCGTGTGGCTCGCCTGCGTCGAGGGCGTCTACCTCGACCTCGCGCCGTCGATGGAACCGGTCTGGCGGGAGGGCCTGGCGGCCGAGTTCCGCCGGCTGCTCGCCGAGCTGGCCGAGTTCGGCGCGGTGGAGCTGACCACCGGCCCGGCCGACCCGATGTACACCATGGACCTGGTCCCGGAGAACCCCGAGCTCCCACCGGACGTCCAGGACCGGCTGCGGACCGCACTCGAGGCCCCTTCGCTCGACCTGGTGTCCCTCACGCCCCTGGCGACGAGGGCGGTCCGCGCACGGCTCCTGCGGGAGGGCAGGGTCGCGCCTCTGGTCGGTGACCTGGTCAACGCCGCCCCGGGCCCGATGCTGAGCACGCTCGTCGACCACTACACCCGGGAGACGGCCGCGGAGGAGGTCTCCGGCTGGCTGGCCGCACACGGCGGCCGCGAGAAGGGCCTGCCGCTCCTGCTGGACGCGGTCCGCGAAAGCCCGTTCCGGACGCTGGCATCGGAGAGGCTGCAGGTGCTCCTCAACGCCCTCCCGGACGGCGACGCGCTGCTCCACAACCTGCGCACCGACCCGGCCCTGAGCCCGATCGCGACACACGTGCTGATCAACCGCGGCGAGCTGGACCTCCACGAGATGGACGACCGGGAGCGCCTGCTCGGCATGACCGAGCAGTTCCTCCTCCTGCTGGAGGCGGCCGGGCCGGAAGGAGCGTCCGAGATGCTGAGCGCGATGCCCGCCGCCGAACTCGCGGACCTGCAGGAGGCGGTTCTCGCGTCGGGGCACCCGGACCGGGTTGGCCTTGCGGAGCTGGCCGAGCTGTTCGAGCAGCTCGGTCCGGGACGGGCGCACCCGCTGGGTGGGCTGACCCGGTCGCGAAGCAGCAAGGGGAAGGGCAAGAAGCGCCGCCGTTGATGTTTCTCAGCCGGAAATTGCCGCCGGGCAACACTACGGCGTCAGCCGCGTCAGCCGCCACGACTGGATGGGCTTGCCGTATTTCGTGAGGCGCAGGTCAGGGCCGTCGATCTCGTAGAGGTAGCCCGCGTTCCTCGCCTGGAAACCCGTCGCGGTCTTCGACGCGGCCAGGGAGATGTGGGTTTCCGACGTAGCCGGCTTTCCCTTCAGCTGACCGTCGTAGTGGTACTGGCCACGGCTGTCGCGGCAAATGGTGACCACATGCTGTCCCGTGTCGTATTGCGCGATCAGGATCGTTCCCGAGCCGGCGTTCGGCAACCACTGCGCCACCCCGCCGGGGCAGGACGGCTCGGTCGCCGAGGTGCCCTGGCCGGACGTCGAAGCTTCCGGCACCAGCGTGCCCAGCCGGTCCACGGATACCGCGAGCAGAACCAGGCCCAGGAAGCCCAGTAGCACCTTCGCCCCGGCCTTGGTCGCACGCCGGGGCAGCAGTGGCCGCGCCAGTGCGGATCGGGGCGGCGATGGCGCCGGACGCCGAGGTGCGCTCGCTGGTTTCGGGGGCACGGGGGTCAAAGTGATGACGGGGCGGGATTCGGGTCCGTGTTTCGATGCGACGAACCTCGGTTTGGCCTCGGTCTCCGGAGGGCGCTGTTCGTGGACGACCACATCGGTCACACCGGTCGCACTACCCGGCTCCAGCTGGCAGACGCGGCAGAATACCGCGTCTTCATAATTGTTGGTGTGACAAGAATCGCATCTCCACGCGGTTCTACCTGCCATCGCCGACCTCGTTCTCGTGCCCGGCGTGCCGGGAAAGTACCGCTTCGCCTTCGTCTGCGGCTTTGAAGGTGATCCAATCGTCGTCATCGGGTGCCCTGGTCACGGCAAGTGGAGCTAGCACGGCTTTCGGGGCCGGCCGGGGGGTAGGCGCCGGAGTCACCCGGGTGACGTCGTCGGCCAGCTGCTGGAGGAAGCGTCGGCTTCGCGGCGGAAACCAGAGGGGAACCGGAAACGTTGCCTGCCGCCCCAGCCGGATCACCAGAACGAGCCGCACCAGCGCTGTGCCCGGCAGCCCCGGCTCGTCGGCTACGGAAGCGCTCACGCACGACGAGAGGGGAACGCGGATCTCGACACCGCGGGCGCCGTAGCCCGGGCGCGGGTGTTCCTCGATGACCAGTGTCGCCCGGTCCCGGAACAACCGGACGTCCGGGCCGTGCAGGCCGGGGCGCCTGGCCGTGCCGTGATCCCAGCCCGTGACTGCCACCAGGCCAGTCGGCCGTCCGCGGTCGTACTGGCGCAGGTCATAGCCGGGGCCGGCTTCGGGACGCCATTCGGGCTGCGCACGCCGCCGGATCGTCATGCCCACCGATTCAGAGACTGTTCGCGATGGTCGCGATGATCTCGTCCATTTCCCATTCCTCCAGTCCCTCACCCGCGGTCGACGGGAAGAAGAGCGTGTTGTTCCAGTCGTCTGCGATGTCGGTCCAGGGGTATTCCTCGGGGGCGAAGAGCAACAGGCGTTTCGAGGAGTTCTCCATGAGGGCGGCTTGGCTCTGCCCATGTCCCCATTGGGAAAACAGTGCGTCCAGTGACGAAGGCATCGACGCCGGGTAGGTGCGCGCGCCGGTCTGCCGCGGATCGCCCAGCCGGTGCGCCGGTGCGTCGGTGAACACGACGACGACGTGCCTGCGCCGGTCGAGGCCGGTTTCCCAGTCCGACGCCAACGCAAGGGCCAGTGCCTCCAGACCAGATTCCGGCGCGTCGCCGCCGCCGCGAGGAACGAGGGCGCGCACCGAGCGCTCGAATTCCGCCAGCTCTCCGGGGACCGTCATGAACCCGGATTCGGTGAGAGCGTCGTCCGCCCGGTCACCGAAATCGCGGAAGGCGATCACCTTGAGCCGGAGCCTGCTGATCCCGCGCCCCTTGTCGGCCATCTCCTGGGCGAGCCGTCCCGGGAACGACAGCGCGCTGTGCTTCACGTTGTCCAGGATCGGTCCCATGCTGCCGGTGGTGTCGATGCAGAGCACGATGTCGACGGCGTACTCGAGATTGGTGCGCTGCCGGTCCTGAATGGTCATCGGGTCCTTTCGTCGGGCATCGGTGAGCTGCCCAGGTTGATCCGCAGCCGTCCCCGTGTCCGGACGGCCGCACGGCCGGTGAGATTGATGCGCACGCGGCTGCGCCTCGGTGCCGGCGCGGGCCTGCTCGGCGAAAAACGGTCTCGATCTTCGCCGAGCAGGAAGCCGATGGCCTCGGTCGCGATCGAGACGTCCGGGCGAGCCGCCGGAATGACGTCGGTCATCGCGCCGAGAATCTGGTGCCAGTCATCGTCGAGGGCGTGGTCCCACCGCAACGGGTCGCCCGCCAGAACCGCCGCGGCGGGCGACTCGTGCCGTGGGCCGTATTCCGGCAGGGAGCCGATCAGGTAGGTGTGGACGACCAGGGCGAATGCGAAGACGTCGACCGCGCCGGTCAGACCGGACGGAGGGACACCGGGATCGGAACGGACGTACTGGAGCCACTCCGGCGCTCCGTAGAGTGGGTTGCCCGCGACCACACCCGGGGGCGGTGGATCCCCGGCGGGGTAGGCGTCGTCGAAGTCGATCAGCTTGGCGATGAACAGCCTGCTGCCCTCGGGCTGGTGGAGCAGGACGTTCTCCGGCTTCAGGTCACCGTGCACGATGCCCTTCTCGTGCAGCAGGCTCAGGCTCTCCGCCAGGGTGCGGATCAGGACGAGCTGACGCGCGGGATCGAGCTCCTGCGGGTGAATGTCGGCTACGGCGATCCGTTCGGTCACCTTGTAGTACCGGGTGCCGTCGACGAAGAAGTCCCGGGTCAGCACCAGGTTGCCCGCTTTCGGGTGGTCGCTTCGCAGGGTCGTCGACACCTGCCGCTGCCGCAGTTCGAATCGTCGGCACTCGGCGTGGCGGCGCTTCTTGTCGGCGATCGAACCCATCGAGTCGGGCCGTGGACGCTTAGGATCGAGGTACTCCTTGATGAAGAACTCTTCACTTCCCTTGCGCGCGAAGGCCCACAGGCACTTGCCGGCGTCGGCGTTGGTCGGTCTGGTCACGACCTCATAGCCGTTGAGGACCTGTCCCTTTTTCACAAGTGTTCCCGGCTCCCGGTGGCGATCCTGCGTTCGTAGCCGTCCCGATACGCTTGCCACGACCGTTCCCGGGCCGTCACCAGGGCCGGTCGGCCGGCGGACGCGACGTCGTCCATCGGGCACGCGTGCGCCTGGCGCAGGTAGTCGAGCCGTGCGCGGAAGCTCGCGCGCAGTGCGGCGAAATCGGTGAACCCGAACGCGGCCATCGCGAGTGAAGCGTCGTCGCCGGTGTAGGAACCGACCCGCTCTGCGAGCTGTCCCGCCCAGTGCAGGCAGTCTTGCGAGGAAAGCAGGGTTTCCAGCAGGAGGAGCTCGAACCGGGCCGGTGTGTCGACGTAGCCGAAGAACCCGTCGGTGGCGCAGAGCAGGACACACGGCAGGTCGGCGGTGCCAGGACTGGCGTTGATCCGGAACGGCTGGTTGGCGCAGATCACGTTCGTCATGGGTGGATCCTGAACCAGCTGCGCCAGCGCGTCGCCGAGGTCGCAGTCGTCCCGGCTCAGCTGTTGCAACCCCACCCCGGTTTCGAGGAGATAGCACCGTGAATCCCCCGCCCAGAGTGTCTCCCACCGCAGGACCGAGCCGTCGATGTCGAACGTCAGGCCGGCGAAGGTGGTGGGCAGCTCACGGTGGATGGACCCGCGGATGCGGCCACGCCGGGGGACGTCCTCGCCGAGGCGGGTCGCGATGTGCGTGGCGAGGCCTTCCGCGGAAGCCGCCGTGTGCTCGCTGACGAACCATTCCTCGACGAGCCCGCGGACGCGCCGAGACGCGATCCAAGCCTGGGTACGCTCGACGCCTAGCGGTGTCCGTCCCGCGGCGGCGCGGCCGGACCCGCCGACGCCGTCGAACACTGCGAGCAGGCCCATCCCGGTCGGCCGGTGGAAAACGGCGAGGGGGTCGGCATCCTCGCCCCGGCCGGGAACGCGCTCGGTCCAGATCGCGAGGGAGCCGAAGCCATGTTCGACGTGGTGCCACACCCTGGCCCGTCCGCGCGGACCCGCTTCGATGTCCATTCGGTTCTCACTGGTTCCCGGACGGGGCCGACGGTCCCATCGTCCCCCGGATACGGCTGGTCCGGCGTGCTTCCGTTGCAGGCTTGGCCGGTTCAGTGGACGTTGCCGCCCCCTCGTCTGCGGCAGGCAGGTTCCCCTCCACGACGGACCCTCCGGGCAGGGCACTTCGCGAAGCGGCGCTGAGCCGTTCCCGGATGCTGCCACGCCGGGAAGTCGAAGGACCGCCGGGGAAGAACTCCTCCAGCACCTGTTTGCGCACCTCCGCGGCGTCGAACCCTTCCCGTTCCTCGCCCATCAGAATCCGCAGGGCGTCGAGCTTGGCCTTGGTATCGGCCTCCCGCTCCCGGCGTTCGCGGTCCAGCAGGGACATCGGGTTTCCGTCGTCGAGCGACATCAGGTGCGCGAGCATGTCCTCGCGTGAACCACCCGCGATCGGCCGCATCGCGTCGTAGTTCATTTTCCGCACGCGGATCTTCCGCTGGGTGGTGACGAAGTCCTCGGCGTCGACCACCGAGACGGCCACGGTGTAGCCGCTGAGCTCGATGGTAGGCATCGGGTGCGCGGAGTTCAGCCGCCGCGTGACAGCGCTTTCGGCAGCGGTCGGGTGCAGTGCGTCGAACCCGGCCGCGACTTCCCGCACGACGGCGCTCAAGGACGGGACCAGTGCGGCCGTCATGTCCTGCACGTCGTCCCGCGCGATCGCGACGGGGTCGGTCACGCGGCAGGCGAACCGCACCGTGACGCTGAACGGGAAGGCGGCATCGGAGCCGGCCGCGTTGACCGTGAAGGAAAGCCCGCGCGTCGCCACGTCGACGAGGCACACCCGGCGGTAGTTCCCGGTCCTGGCGTCGGGCACCCGCTCGCCGTGCCGGACCACCAGCGGGTCCCCGACGGCTCGTTCGAGGACCAGCGCGGTGCCCAGGTCAGGAGCGCGGAGTGGGGTCGTGATCCGGAACCGCGCGAGCTCGGTGCGCCGGATGATCGGATTGTATGTCTGGATCATATCGCCTCTTCCGCGTCTACGAGCTGGTCGTGGAAAGTCATCGCCTGCCGGGAGGGGTCCTCCGGATCCAGCGCCCACCCTCGCAGCGCGTGGAGCAGACGCTCGAAATCCGTCCGGCCACGGTCCGCGATGCCGGCGAGCACGTCCAGCACCACGGGCGCGGTTCGCGGATCCCTGTCGGTGAACCGGATCCACTCCCGCAGCGCGTTTCGGGCCATGTCGCGAGCGGAGTGGTTTCCCAACGCCCGTCCCCACAGCTCCGGGAGTGCGTCACGGTGGCTTGCGGCTGTTCGGAGGAGCAACGGCGCTTCGCGGATCGCATCCTCAGGCGTGACGGCGAAGGCGAACATGGTGAGTCCCTTGAGAACGACATCCTCGTCTTGCGACGGTTGGGTCCACTTGAGCAGGGCGTCGAGGACCTCCTTGCCGCAGCCTGCTTCGAGCAGGGTCTGGGTGCTCACAGCAACGGGCTCGAGCAGTGCCCAGTCGTCGGCGGCGACGAGCGAGTGCAGCACGCGAAGGGCCCGGTGCGGAGCACGTTCGCCCAGCGTGCCACCGGCGGCGAGCCCCGCCGTCGCCGGCAGGTTGCTGGCACCTTTGGCGCTGTGGCCCGCGAGGTCCGCCCACAGCTCGATGTAGGACCACGCGGCGTCGGCGTGATCTGCCAGTGCGGCTGCGGTGTTGAGACTCTGGGCGGCACTCTGCCGGAGCCGGGCGGACTTGCTGTGCGCCCAGGGCAAGAGGTATCGGTGCACGCCGTGTTCGAAGTCGTTCGAGGTCAGAATCCCGGCTGCCTGCGCGGCCCGTGCCCGGACCTCGACGTTCGTGTGCTCGGCGAGGTTTTGCAGCCAGGCCAGGATCTTCGTTCGTGCGCCATCGAGTTCGAACCATGTCACGCTCAGGACGACCGCGCGCAGCCGCGGGTACTTGAACCTGAGAACCGGCGGCGCCTCCTCGGAGCGGACGAGGTCGATCCAGCCCCGTTCGGCGAGCAGGCGCCTGAGATAGCGCGGGAACATGCTCGCCGTGCTGCCGGACAACTCGCGGAAGAGTTCCGTCGCGGCGTCCGCGACGTTCAGGTAGCTCGCTCCTTCGAGCACTGCCGTGGCCAGAACCAGTGCCACCTCCGTCGACTCGGGTTCGTGGCTGAGCCATTCATGGACCTGGTCCTCCGGGTTGCCGAGCCTGGTCACCACCTCGGCGAGGTTCGCGCCCGTCCGCAACGCGTCGACGATGGCCGCCGCCGCGCGCTTGGCGAACGCCGGGTCGTCCCGGTCGTGCAGCAGGTCGGGGAGACCGGCAGTCTCGAGGTCCGCGAGCCGATCGGCCGCCCAGGGGACCTCGCCGGTGATGACCCGGTCGACGATGTCCATCGGGTCGGGGAGCTCCATGTCCTCGAGCACGAACTCGGGTCGCTTGACCGCGGTCTCGAGCGTGCCGCGGACCGGCCCGGTGACCACGATCAGCCAGCTTTCCTGGTCGGCCAGCTGCTGTGCGGTTCTCGTCAGCCAGTCGTCGGTCACCTTCTCGGCGGCCGTCCGGCCGGCGGCGGTCGGAGTGTCGAAGACGAGGAAACCGCTGCCCCGCTGCGGCACCCGCCAGTTGAGGTTGCCGACGACCGAGCCGTGGAGCCGGAAGACGGACGCGTCCGGTGCGTGCCGTCCGAGCACCTTGCGCAGCATCGCGATCGCACAGGTGCGGCGACCGGTTCCCGCGGGTCCGGAGAGGACGAGCAGATTGCCCTCGGCCAGCATTTCGACACCGGTGTCGAAGGCCGGCGGGTCGACGAAGTATTCGGTCGCCGCGCTCAGGTCTTCCGGCTGCAGCCGTTCGCGGCCTCCCCGGCGGGCTCCGGAGCGCCTGCCCGTGCCCGCGGCGAAGTCGCCTTCGACGGTGAAATCGCCCTGGAACACGTTGACGGTGTTCACACCGCCGAGCTTGCTGAGACCTTCGGCGATGATCTTGCCGAACCGGACGCTGGAGAGGTCCGGTGTGGTTCCGCGGAGCTTGTTCAGCGCTTCGTCGCGGGTCGTCGGGGCGGCAGGCCCCGATTCGGCACCCGTCTTGGGGTCGGTTTCGGGTGCCGCTGGCTCCTCCCACGGCGAAGCAGGCGGGTCGGCGGCCTGTTCGTCGCTCAATGAACGTCCTCCGGAAGCAGTCGCGCGGTGGGTTTCACGGGAAGCGCGGGCCGGCGAAGAAGTCCCCCGCCACCTCGATCCGGTCCGCCTGGGTCAGGGTGCCGCCGGCGTGCGCGGTTCCGACGAACTTCGGCGTGGTGTACACCGGCGGTGCCTCGGCCGCGGGGAGCGAGGGGATCAGCTTGCGCAGCCGCTCCGCGAGCTGGTCGATGTCGGTTTTCGTCGTTCGGCAGTGGATGTGGATATCCTGGAGTTCAGGCAAGGACCTGAGCGTCTCGGGTAGCTCTTCAGCGGTGAACCTGCGCACGTCGAGCCGGACCGGGATCACCTGCTTGCCCAGCTCGAAGGCGGTTTCGATCTCTCGCCGAACGAAGTCGCAGGGATCGTCGATCCGCCGATGGCCGGTGCCGGGAACAGGGGATTCGAGCCAGTTCCGCCCCATGATCACCAGCAGTGCGTCCGATCTGCGGACAGCGTCGAACATCTCCCGTTCCCATTCGGCGCCGAGGTCGATCGAGCGTGATGCGAAAAAGACCGCAGACTCGCCGAACTTCTCCGATAAGGCACGATCGATGAGGGCAACTCCGAATTTTTCGTCGTCGGCGCGGTAGTTGAGGAAAACCTGCGTCACTCGGATGGCCTCTCTCGGTCGACGGCGCATGGCCGGTCTGGATGAGTAATCATTGGCGGCCGGACGCGCTCTTGACAAGGGGTTACTTATTGGTAGCGGGATTTTCCGGTTTCCATTGCCTGGGTGTCCGGTCTGTGACCAGTATCTGGCCGGTGTGTCCTGTGCTTGGCACGTGGACGGGCTCAGGGGGATAGTGTTCCCTGGTTTGCCTGCACCTCGGCGTAGAAATCAGGATTATTCCGGTTTGCCGATTATGAAGGAACGCTGTGGTCTGCAGAGGTAATCGCGGTAGTCGAGCGGGCAGACCGTGTCGGTCGCGTGTCCGGCACCGCTTCGGATGCGACCAGTTTGGACAGTACGGTGAACGCGGCATTGCAACTGTCCATCAAGGGAGGTGCTTCGCGAGTGGGGCCGGCATCAGCGTCGCGCCGGTTGATGTTCAGCGGTAGAACTCCGGCCGAGCGTGTCGCTGCAGCTCTTGAAGCGTGGTCACCGGGATTCGGCGAAGCCGGAACACCGAACGCATTTGTGAAGCTGATGGCCTGCGTCGGCCGCGCGCGAAAGTCGTGATGTCGGCCGACCCTGCCGGGCGGCGTCCGCGAGACCTTGCCCGTGCTCCGCGGGCGGGCCGGCCAGCTGAAGATCGGCTTGTCGCGGAGCTGCAGTCCAGTCATCTTCGCGGTGAGCCGTGCTGGTCGAATTCCAGCTCTGCACCGAGGAGCCGGCCGACCCTTTGGGAAGGGGGCAGCTGGTTCAGCTGGTCATCTCTTCGAGGAAGGCCTGCGTCTCCGGGTCTTCGGAAAAGACGGCCGTGCCCCGCATGCCCCTGGTGAGCAACACCTTGTAGGTGTTCTTGATCAAAGCGGAAAAGTGCAGCTCATCGGCTTTGCGCACCGCCGGGTCCTTCGACGCCTTACGATCCGGGACCCAGTGGCCGTCCCGCCGGACGAGATCCTTGCCGAAGATGACGCCCGACCAGTCGTATTCGAATCCCTGTGCGGTGTAAATGCATCCCACCTGTCCGAAGCCACGTTCGTCCGTGGCCCAGTAGGCCGAGGACGGGACACCGGGTACGGCCTTGGATCCCTCTGATTTGGCGTTCCAGGGGCGTTTCCAGTCACCGATCACGACATCGTCGACGAGGTAGCGTCCGTCTTCGCCTTCCTTGGGATTGCTCCACGGCCAGCAGAAACCCGCGGCCAGCCGTGCCGTTCCGCCGTGGTGGGCTGCCTGCTGCAGCACCCACGCTTCGAGTGCTTCCGGGGAAGCAGCGCTCGTCAACATGATTCCGCCGTCGAGTGGGCCGGCGAGCTTGCTCCATGAGATGGGCGGCTCCGCGCCGGCACCGAGGCCGAGCAGCCGGGCCACCCAGTCGTCGTACGAGGCGGAGCCCCCACACCGCAGCTGATCCCTCAGGCGGACGACTTCGACAGCGCACCCCAGTGCTTCCGCTGCCGCCGTGATTTCGCGCAGTGATCCCATTTCTCCCGGGCGCACGGTCTGATGCTCGTCCAGCAGGAAGACCGGAACGGCTGCCACGTTGATCAGTTCGTTGACCTGACGGTCGGCGCGCTCTCGCTGTTCTCTCCTGGTGTACTGGTTGATGCCCTTCTCCCGGATGCGATGAGCTTCGTCGCAGATCAGGACGTCCAGGTCGCGCGGCTGGCTTCCCACGTAGGTGTTGAAATACTTGAACAGCCCTTTTGTTCGCGTGCTGCGATGCCCGGCGTACTTGCGCATCGTCTCGGTGAAGGATTTCGAGCCGGTGGCATGCTCGACCGCAAGGCCGCGCCTGGCCAGCTCGCCGAGAAGGCTCAGGGCGATGACACTCTTTCCCGAGCCAGGGCCGCCCTCGACAATGACGACGGTATGAGTCCGGGCCGCCCTCGAGCGTTCGACGGCCTGCATCACCACTTCGTAGGCCACCTTCTGCTCGTCCAGCAGCACGAACTGCTCGCGGTCCCGGATCTCCGCGGCGGCGTGGGTCAGAAGCGGCTTGGTCGGCCGGTGGACGAAACCGAGGAACTCGTCTCCGGCCAGCCGGTTGGCTCCTGGTTGCGCAGCCCCGTCGAGCACCGCGCCAAGATGGTCGGCGAGCTGGGCGCGGTCGTCCATGGTGAACAACCGGCTGTAGGCGCTGACCGGATGCTGAGTCAAGGCAGCTACATCCGGACGCCGGGCATTGTGCAGGTAGGCCACCCCGTGAACGGCGCTCGGCCGGTCGACCAGAGCGGGGGTGTGATCTACGAAGTACTGACAGTAGCTGCGCACCTGCTCGGCCGGATGGAGATGATGTCCGGGAAGCCCGGGCACATTGATCACCTCGGCGAGGTAGAGCTCGGCTCTCGACCATTGCTTGAGCTCGACGAAGACGAAGCTGCTGTCCCCGGTGCGGGGATGGGTTCCGCAGAGCACGACGTCGATCCGCTGCTTGCTGTGGGGGAGCTGGTGTTCCAGGAGAACTTCCACTTCGCCAAGGCCTGCGTCGACGAGGTCCCGGAGCAGAATCGGCAGGCTCTTGTGCCAGGAATTCACCTCGCCGAGTCCGGGGCGCGTGCCGAGGACATATCCGGACTGCTCGCGCAGGCGGATGTGCAGTTGTCCCGCATTCGCTTCGGCGAGAAGCGCATTTGCGGTTCCGCGGACCAGAGCCACTTCGTCCCCCATAGGCGTGCGTCATCGACGACGGTTGTGGGGGCAGCGACGAGGCAGTGCCTCGGTGCCCGGCGGGCCGCGTCGACCACGGTAGCCGATTCAGCCCGGCCGACCGTGCAACGGCGGCCGACCGGGAACTCCTCTTACAGCTGAGGGTGATGCTATAGCCTGTTCGAGTTAACTCGGAAGTGTGACTGGGGAGGTTGCGCTTTGCTGGCGAGGACTGACTCTGCTCAGAGCTTGCGCCAAGCTGATCGGGAAGTGCTCGTTCGCGCACTGGCGAAGCGCACCGGGGTGCCTTACTCGCGCAGCGAAGCCGGAGGCGAGCTGGGTGCGTGGCGCAACAGCCTGCCGGTGTTGTTCGAGCTGCTCTGTGACGCCGGGCTCGGACATGTTCAAGTCATCCTCGAATGTCGGCTGCCCTACTGTCCGCGCCGGATCGATGCCGTGCTCTGCGGAGTTCATCCCGAGACGCGCCAACCGTCGTACCTGCTGATCGAGCTCAAACAGTGGACGGAACCGGCCATGGTCGCGGCAGGCCTGGTGTCGGCCTTCCCCGGAAGCAAGCAACCACATCTGCACCCGGCCGAACAGGTACGGCGGTACTGCCGCTACCTTCTCGACTTCACACCTTTGCTGGCACGTGCTCCGTCGCAGGTGAAGGGTGCGGCGTATCTGCACAACGCCCAGCGATCCGAAGACTGGAACCTCGACGAGTTCCACTTCGACGACTTCGGGCAGTTGTACACCCGCGACCAGATGGGAGATCTGGTCGCGGACCTGCACGCGCTTCTGGACGACGATCCTGCCACTGCCGATGCCGCTCGGGAAGCGGCCATTCGTCTTATCGAGGCGCCTCGTATGCCTGCGCGCACGCTGCTCAAGGCTGCTGTTGACGCGATGGAAGGCAGAAAGAGCTTCTTGCTGCTCGATGCGCAGAAGGTCGCCTATGACCAGGTGCTGAACGCTGTCGAACGGGCAGACCGGGCCTTGGACGGAAGTGAGTGGCAGAAGACTGTCGTCATCGTCCGCGGCGGCCCCGGATCCGGCAAGAGCGCGATAGCAATCGCACTGATGAGTGCACTTGCCGGTCGCTGGGGAAAAGTCTTGCACGCCACCGGGTCCCGGGCGTTCACCGAGACCCTCCGGAAGCAGGTGGCCGGTGATGACGAACGGATCGTGAATCTCTTCAAGTATTTCAATGACTTCGACCACGCTGAAGTGAACTCGCTGGACGTGCTGATCTGCGACGAGGCGCACCGCATTCGCGACAACAGCAACGTTCCCGCGCGTTGGCGGGAAACGATACCGCCGCAGGTATCCCGGCTGATCGATGTGGCCAAGGTTCCCGTTTTCCTGCTCGACGAGCACCAGGCAGTCCGGCCGGGGGAAGCGCACACCGTGCGGCGGATCGCCGAGGTGGCTGAGGCCAAAGGGTGCCGGATCGAGGAAATCGCCCTCGATGGCCAGTTCCGGTGCGGCGGCTCCCAGCGCTACGACGAATGGGTGTTGCGGCTGCTGGGCATAGTCGAGGGTGGCCCCGTCGCGTGGTCCGAGTTCGTCGCCGGGACCGACGACGAGTACGTGGTCGATTCGGTGAATTCACCGGATGCGCTGGAGCGCTGGCTCATGCGACAGTCGGGCAACTTCTCCGGAACGGCGAGAATCGCGGCCGGCTTCTGCTGGGACTGGCGAGACCCGGTTCGTGCCGGTGGTGCGTACGAGCCGGTCAAGGACGTGCAGATCGGTGGTTGGCACCGTTCTTGGAACATCAGACAGGGGCAGGAAGCCGAAGGTTTCCCGTCGGCTTCGTACTGGGCATCGGATCCGGCGGGCTTCGGGCAGGTGGGGTGCATCTACACGGCTCAGGGATTCGAGTACGACTGGTCGGGCGTCATCTTTGGCGAAGACCTGGTGATCCGGAACGGTCAGTGGGTCCCTCAACGGGACAAGTCGTGGGACAAGTCGGTGAACAAGGCCGACGTGCGGACGTTCGACCGGCTCGTGCGGAACACCTACAAGGTGCTGATGACGCGTGGCATGTCCGGCACGTGCGCGTACTCGGTCGACGAGGAAACCAACGAGTTCCTTCGACGGTTCTGCAGGTAGGAAGGTGGGCGAGTCGGGGCCCACACGGCTCGGCCGATCGTGCGGCTCAGGCCCGGCGGGAACTGGTATCGACAGACCATCACGGCGTGTAGTGCCCAGGCGCACCCGCGCAACGTGAGGTCTTCACGTGGTGATGACCGCAAAGTGTGCCCCCGGCAGGATTCGAACCTGCGACACCCGCTTTAGGAGAGCGGTGCTCTATCCCCTGAGCTACGAGGGCCTGCTACTGCCGTGCCCAGCTTAGCGGGCCCCGGACGTCCGCAGCAGCAGGGGCACGGATGGAGCAACCCGACGGTCGTAGTCACCCAGGTGAGTGGTTCTCGAGACCCCCGTACACCCCGCCGAGCGGGCCACCGCACCTGACCTGGACGGACCAGTGCCTCACCTGGTCGTGTCTGGTTTCGAACTGCTGAACAACAGTAGGTAACCTTCGTTAACGGGATGCGGGTTGCCGCCTCCACCGGCTGTTGCGGAGGGCTTCGTTGATCAAGCTCATGTTCGCCGACGACGAGGAACTGGTGCGCTCGGGACTGCGCGCGATGATGTCCGGGGCCCAGGACATCGAGATCGTGGGCGAGGCGAGCGATGGCAGATCCGCCGTGGAGGTCGCGCGGCGTTATCACCCTGACGTGGCCCTTCTCGACATCAAGATGCGGGCTCCCGATGACGGCATCCGTGCTCTGCGGGCCATCCTCGCCCTTCCCGATCCGCCCACCGTTGCCATGCTGACCACCTTCGACATCGACGAATACGTCAGTCTCGCCCTCCGACTCGGGGCGAACGGCTTCCTCCTCAAGGACATCGATCCCGCCGCGCTCCTCAGGGCCGTCAGGGACCTAGCGCGCGGGGGTGCCGTGCTTGATCCCGGTGTTGCCGCGCGGATGGTCCAGTCCCACCGGGACGAACAACGCGCTGCTCAGCCCGCCCGGAAGCTGCTCGCCTCACTGTCCGAACGCGAACGCGAGGTCGTCGCCCTCATCGGCCAGGGGCTGAGCAACGCCGAGATCGGCGGGCGGCTGCACCTCTCCGAAGCCACCGTCAAGGGGTACGTCTCCGCCGTGCTCTCGAAGATCGGCGCCGCCAACCGGGTGCAGGCCGCGCTGCTGGCCTACCGCGGTGGGCTGCTCGATCAATAAAACATGCTGCTCACGGCCCTGGAGTTCCTCGGGCTCGTCGCCTTCGCCGCGTCCGGGGCACTCGCCGCCGTGCGGGCGCGGCTCGATGTCTTCGGCGTTGTCGTCGTCGGGCTCACCACCGCGCTCGGGGGCGGTGTCATCCGGGACGTCCTGCTCGGCATCCATCCGCCGACGACCCTGCGGAACTGGCCCTACCTCGCCGTCTGTGCCGGGACCGCGCTGGTCGTCTTCGTCTTCCACCCGCAGGTTGCGCGGCTGCGGCGGGGCGTGCTGCTCGCCGACGCTCTCGGGCTCGGCGTCTTCGCCACCGCCGGGACGACCATCGCGCTCAACGCCGGCGCCACCGTCTACGCCGCGTGCCTGATCGGGATGACCACCGGCATCGGCGGCGGGGCCGTGCGCGATCTGCTGCTCCGGGAAATCCCGCTCGTCCTGCGGAAGGAGATCTACGCCGTCGCCGCGCTGGCCGGCTCGGCGCTCGTCGCCGGCGGTCACGCTCTGCGACTCCCGCAGGGGCCGGTGACCGTGGTCGCGGCCGCCGTCGTGGTGACCTTCCGGATGGTCGCGCTCTGGCGGCGCTGGAACGCGCCGGTCGCGCGGGCCACGGAGTGACGAATCCTTTGTGAGTTCTGCGTGTGTTCTTAGGCGGGTCTCAGCACGCTGCGTAAAACTACAGCCATGCGCATCCTTGTGGTGGACGACGACCGCGCCGTCCGTGAATCGCTGCGGCGGTCCCTGGAGTTCAACGGCTACCAGGTCCAGCTGGCCAGCGACGGTGCGCAGGCACTGGAGGCGATCATCGCCGACCGGCCGGACGCGATGGTCCTCGACGTCATGATGCCCCGGCTCGACGGCCTCGAGGTCGCCCGCCGCCTGCGCAGCACCGGCGACGACCTGCCGATCCTCGTGCTCACCGCCCGCGACACCGTCTCCGACCGCGTGTCCGGGCTGGACGCCGGCGCCGACGACTACCTGCCGAAGCCCTTCGCGCTCGAAGAGCTGCTGGCCAGGCTGCGGGCGCTGCTGCGCCGGGCCGCGCCGGAAGCGCAGAACGGCCAGGCGTCGGAGGTCCTGTCCTTCGCCGACCTGACGCTCGATCCCGGCACGCGCGAGGTCCGCCGCGGCGGGCGTGAGATCAGTCTCACCCGGACCGAGTTCGCCCTGCTGGAACTGTTCCTTTCCTACCCGAAGCACGTCCTCACGCGTGGCCGGATCCTGGAGGAAGTATGGGGTTACGACTTCCCGACGTCGGGCAACGCGCTGGAGGTCTACGTCGGCTACTTGCGCCGCAAGACGGAGGCCGAGGGGGAGCCGAGGCTGATCCACACGGTGCGGGGAGTGGGGTACGTCCTGCGGGAAACCCCGCCGTGACCGAACCGGGCGATCCCCGTGGCACGCGGTGGGGAGCCCGCCGGTTCTCGCTGCGCGGCCGGGTGACGCTGCTCGCCGCCGCGTGCGTGGCCGGCGCCGTCGCGCTGGTGTCGGTCGGCGCGTACATGGTCGTGCGCAGCAACCTCTACCAGCAGCTGGACGACAGCCTGATGGCGCGTGCGCAGGCCGCGGTCAAGTCGCCGCAGGTGCAGACCCAGCTGCAGCAGGTGCCCGGCGCGTTCCTGGCCAGCGCCGACCTGCAGATCGGGCAGCTCAACGCCGCGCCCGACGTCCAGCACGCCGTGATGATCTACCCGGTGTCCAGCTCGCCGCCGCCGTTCGGCCAGGACGAGCTGGACGTCGCGAACGGCGACTCGCCGCAGTCGATGCGGACGGACTTCCGCACCGACAGCCGCGTCGTCGCGCTGCCGAACAACCACGGCGAGGCCATCGTGCTCGCGCAGTCCATGGGCCCGACCAAGCGCACGCTGAACGAGCTCGCGCTGGTGCTGTTCCTGATCGGCGGGGCGGGCATCCTGGTCGCCGCTGCCGCGGGCACCGCGGTCGCGCGGGCCGGCCTGCGCCCGGTCGACCGGCTGACCTCGGCCGCCGAGCGCGTCGCCAGGACTGGTGACCTGCGGCCGATCCCGGTCAGCGGCGACGACGAGCTGGCGCGCCTCACCCAGACCTTCAACACCATGCTCGGCACGGTCGCGGACTCGCAGGAACGCCAGCGCCAGCTGGTCGCCGACGCCGGGCACGAGCTGCGCACGCCGCTGACCTCGCTGCGTACCAACCTCGAGCTGCTGCTGGCCGCGAGCAAGCCGGGCGCGCCACCGCTGCCGGACGAGGACCGGGCCGACATCGTAGCCGACATCAGCGGCCAGCTCGACGAGCTGACGCAGCTGATCGGCGACCTCGTCGAGCTGGCGCGCCAGGACGAGCCGCGTGAGCGCTTCGAGCGCGTCGAGCTGATGGACGTCGTCGAGCGGGCGCTGGACCGGGCGCGGCGGCGGGCCGGCGAGATCCACTTCGACGTCTCGCTGCAGCCGTGGGTGCTCACCGGCGACAACAGCTCGCTCGAGCGCGCGGTGCTGAACCTGCTCGACAACGCGGTGAAGTTCTCGCCGCCCGAATCGACGGTCTGGGTGCGGCTGTACCCGCTCGGCGACGGCACCGCGGTCGTCGAGGTGGCCGACGCCGGGCCGGGCATCGCCGAAGAGGACCTGCCCAAGGTGTTCGACCGCTTCTACCGCTCGTCGGAGGCCCGGACGCTGCCCGGTTCCGGCCTGGGCCTGGCGATCGTCAAGCACGCGGCCGAGCGGCACGGCGGCGCGGTGTACGCCTCGCGGGCGCCCGAAGGCGGCGCGCTGATGACGATCCGGCTGCCCGGCGCACCCGGCTGATCCCGGCGTTTCCGGGACGACGGCGGCGGAACCGGCCAGGATCGGGGGATGTCCCGCCGGGAGCTGGTCCGCCGTTGCCTCGTCGCGGCCGCGAGCGGGCTGCTGGCCACGCTGGCCTTGAGCGCGTTTCCGTACCAGGCCATCTGCACCGGCCCGGCGTGCGTGATCGTCGGGCTCCTGCTCGTGCCGCTCGCCGTGTTCGGCGCCGCCGTGGTGGCCTGGGTACTTGCGCTGCCGCGGGGATGGCGGGTTGCGCTCGCCTCACCCGTCGTGGTGTTGTTCGCTTGGGGCGTCGTGCTGCCGATCGCGCTGTGACCTGCTCTTTCCAAAGTTCACCCACCGTGCTCCTGCGGATCCTGTGTTGAATCGTGTAGGATTTTGTGTGGTTGGGGTGCGACGGACGGAGTAGACGGTGCTGGCGCGTCAGCGACAGGCGGTGATCCTGGAAGAGGCACGCCGGACCGGGGCGGTCCGGGTCAGTGACCTCGTGGCCAGGCTGGGCGTGTCCGACATGACGGTCCGCCGCGACCTCGACGTCCTCGCCGGCCGCGGGCTCGTCGAGAAGGTCTACGGCGGCGCCACCTCGGTCGTCGGCAAGAGCACCGACGAACCCGGGTTCGAGGCGAAGTCCGTGCGCCAGCGCGCGCAGAAGGAAGCCATCGCCGAGCTCGCCGCGACGCTCGTCCGGCCAGGCACCGCGATCGGCCTCTCCGCGGGCACCACCACGTGGACCCTCGCCCGTGCGCTCGACGCCATCCCCGGGCTCACCATCGTGACCAACTCGATCCAGGTCGCCGACGTGCTCCGCGGGTCGACGCAGCCGGACCGCACGGTCGTGCTCACCGGCGGGGTGCGGACGCCGTCGGACGCGCTGGTCGGGCCGGTCGCCGTGCACAGCCTGCGGTCGCTGCACCTGGACGTCGTCTTCCTCGGCGTGCACGGGATGGCCGACGGGCCCGGGTTCACCACGCCGAACCTCACCGAGAGCGAGACCGACCGCGCGCTGGTCGAGGCCGGGCGCAAGCTGGTCGTGCTCGCCGACCACACGAAGTGGGGCACCGTCGGCATCTCCACGATCGCCGACCTCGACGAGGCCGACGTCGTCGTCACCGATGACGGGATTCCCGACGAGGCCAAGGAAATACTCGCCGAACGGGCGGGAGAACTCATGATCGCCGAGACGGCGGAGACGGACGAGGCCCAAGAAGCGTGAAGCGCACCGTACGACACCTGGCCGACGGCCGGGAGATCATCTACTTCGACCAGCCCGGCGCGCCCGACCGCGTCGCCGAGGACACCCGCGACCTGCCGCCGGTTTCGGCCGCGTCGGAGATCCGGCGTGACCCGCTGACCGGCGAGTGGGTCGCGATGGCCGCGCACCGGCAGACGCGGACCTACAAGCCGCCCGCCGACCTGTGCCCGCTGTGCCCGAGCAAGCCGGGCAAGCCGAGCGAGATCCCCGAAAGCGACTACGACGTCGTCGTCTTCGAGAACCGGTTCCCGTCGTTCGCCGAGGACGTCGTCGGCGAATCGTCCACTGTGGACGGGCTGGGACTGGTGCCGGTGGCGCCCGGGCGTGGCCGCTGCGAGGTCGTCTGCTTCACCAGCAACCACGAGGGCTCCTTCGGGCAGCTGAGCGCGAAGCAGGTGCGGGCCGTGGTCGACGCGTGGGCGGACCGCACGGCCGCACTGTCCGAAGTGCCCGGTGTGGAACAGGTCTTCCCGTTCGAGAACCGCGGCGAGGAGATCGGCGTCACGCTGTCGCACCCGCACGGGCAGATCTACGGCTACCCGTTCGTCACGCCCAAGACCGGGCGGATGCTCGAGGTCGCCCGCGCCTACCAGGCCGAACACGGCCGCCCGGTGCTCGGCGACGTGCTCGCCGCCGAACGCAAGTCCGGCGCCCGCGTGGTGACGTCCGGGGAGCACTGGACGGCGTACGTGCCGCCGGCGGCCCGCTGGCCGGTCCAGGTGCAGATCGTGCCGCACCGGCAGGTGCCGGACATCCCCGCGCTGACCGACGACGAGCGCGACGACTTCGCCGACGTCTACCTCGACGTGCTGCGCCGCTGCGACGCGCTGTACGACCGGCCGCTGCCCTACATCGCGGCGTGGCACCAGGCACCGGTGCGCCGCGACCGCGACCTCGGCTGGCTCCACCTGGAGCTGTTCTCCGTGCTGCGCGCGAAGGACAAGCTGAAGTACCTGGCGGGGTCCGAGTCCGGCATGGCGGTGTGGATCAACGACGCCACGCCGGAGCAGATCGCGGAACGGCTCCGCGCGGCCGGCTGAACCCGGCCATACTCATCTCCGATGCACAGGTTCGGCTCAGGAACCTCTCAGGACCGTCCCGCAAGGTGATGACATGACCGAGAACGACCCCAGCGCGCACGACCCCGCGGCGCCGCGCCAGCCCGAGACCGGCCAGCAGGCCGCGCAGGGCGGCTGGGCGGGGAAACCGTACGGTGAGCAGGCCGAGTCCGGCGGATCGCCGTACGCCGAGCCGTCCTACCACGCGGTGACCGGGGCCGATCCGTCCTACGGAACGCAGCAGAACGCGAACCCCTGGTCCGCGCAGGGTGCCGCGACGGGCCAGCAGACCCAGCAGAGCGTCTACCCGCCGCCGAACCCGTACGGCACGTCCGCGTACAACCCGCCGCCGTCGCCGCCGAAGCGCTCCGGCGGGAAGCTGCTCGCCGGTGTCGCGCTGGTCGCGCTGCTGGTCGGCGGCATCGCGGGCGGGACGGTCGGGTACTTCACCGGCGGGCGGTCCGGTCCGGTCACCAACGCGCTCGACGCGCCGAAGCCGGCCCAGCAGACCGGCAACGCGCCCGCGGGCTCGGTCGAGGCGGTCGCGCAGAAGCTGTCGCCGAGCGTCGTCGAGCTGCAGGTCAGCGGCCAGCAGGGTGCCGGCGAGGGCTCGGGGTTCGTGATCAGCACCGACGGCTACATCCTGACCAACAACCACGTCGTCGAGGTCGCCGCGAGCGGCGGGCAGATCCAGGCCGTGTTCCAGGACGGCAAGAAGGCGCCCGCCAAGATCATCGGCCGTGACCCGACGACCGACATCGCGGTGGTCAAGGTCAGCGGCGTCAGCGGACTGACCCCGGTCGAGCTCGGCCGGTCCGACGACCTGCGCGTCGGCCAGTCCGTGGTCGCCATCGGCTCGCCGTTCGAGCTGGCAGGCACGGTCACCTCGGGCATCGTCAGCTCGCTGCACCGGCCGGTGCGCGCCGGCGGCAGCAGCGGCGACCAGACCACGGTGATGGACGCCGTCCAGACCGACGCGGCGATCAACCCGGGCAACTCCGGTGGCCCGCTGGCGAACATGGCCGGGCAGGTCATCGGCATCAACTCCGCGATCTACAGCCCGCAGTCAGCCCGCGGCCAGGGCGGCGGCTCGGAGGGCGGCAACGTCGGCATCGGCTTCGCGATCCCGATCGACCAGGCTCGCCGCACCGCGGACACGATCATCAAGACCGGCCAGGCGGTGCAGACCTACATCGGCGCGCAGGTGAAGGACTCCCCGCAGGGCGGTGCGGAGCTGGGCGCCATCCAGCCCGGCAGCCCCGCCGAGAAGGCCGGCCTCAAGGCGGGCGACGTGGTGGTCAAGATCGACGACCGCACGATCGACTCGGCCGACACGCTGGTCGCGGCGGTCCGCACCCGCGCCCCGGACGAGAAGGCGACGTTCACCCTCGCCGACGGCCGCACGGTCGAGGTGACCCTCGGCGGCCAGCCCGTCCAGCCCAACTGATCCCACCAGACGCTCGGTCGCCTCGGGGCGACCGAGACCAGCTTCGGCTCGACCCCCGGAACCGGGGCCGGACCCACAAGGCCACGCGCGACCCAGGCACTCGATGCCGGTCGCGCGTGGCCGCATTTGTGCCGGGTTCACGGGCCGGGAGAGGCATCGTGCGTGACTGGAGGGGCATCGCGCGTGATTGAAGGGGCATCACGCGTGATTGAAGGGGCATCGGGCGTGATTGGAGGGTCGACTCGCGTGTCTGGAGGGTCGACTCGCGTGTCTGGAGGGGCGACTCGCGTGTCTGGAGGGTCGACTCGCGTACCTGGACGGTCGGCCTGCGTACCCGGGCGGTCGGTTTGCGTGCCTGGAGGGTCGGTTTGCGTGTCTGGGTGGATGACACGGGTGATCAGCGCCGTCAGGATTGCTGCCAGCCAGATTGTTGCCGTGGTGAGGGCCAGGCCCAGGGCTGGGTTGCCGTCGTGGAGGCCGGGCGTCGGCGGGGTGCCGTAGGGCCGCCAGAGCAGCGGGAACGCCAGGATCGCCAGGATGCCCGTGATGACCGTGGCCGTCACCACCGGGGTTCGCCACGGCCGCGGGAGAAGGCGGCCGAGCGCGAGGCCGAGCACCGCCGTCAGCGGGGCGACGACGCCGTCGTTGACCAGCGGGCCGCCGACGAGCCAGCCCACCGTGCCGAAGACGTCCGGGCGCAGCGGCAGCGCGTACTCGACGAACAGCACCACGCCCCACGCCAGCGCCGCGAGGCCCGGCAACGCCAGCAGCACACGGACGGTCTTCACAGCGCCTCCAGCTTCGCAACCCACTTCGTCTGCAGCACGCCGGGCCGGTTCGGCGCGATGATCCGGCACGGGAAGCCGTGGTCGAGGTCGAGCACCTCGCCGTTCAGTTCCAGCGCCAGCAACGTCAGCTCGTCGGCCGTGTGCTCGCCGGGCAGCACGCTGACGCCGTACAGCCCGTTTCGTTCCAAAGAGGACACTCGCACCGCGGTGCCGGGCGCCGCGCCCGCGGCTTTCAGCAGCACCGGCAGGGAAACCCCGCGCCAGATCGCCGACTGGCTCCAGCCCTCCACGCACGCGATCGGCAGCTCCGCCGTGGTCTGCGGCAGCGCACGCAGCTGGTCGAGCGAGAACGCCGTCGTGCCGCGCGGGGTCACCACGGACAGCCGCCACGTCGGCGACCACGTGACTCCCGCGGCCGCCGCGGTGCGGTTCACCGGGAGGTTCTGCGTGCCCTTGCCCGTCTTCCACGACAGCCCGGAAACGCCGCGCAGGAACGGAACCGTCGCGCCGGCCGTGGCGACGACCGCGACACCCGCCGCCAGCCCGGTCGTGCGGAGGAAGCCGCGCCGCGACAGTCCCGTGGACGGCGGCTCTTCCGCGACGGTGGCGCGGCTCAGCGCCCGCCGGATCACCGGCAGCTTCACCGCGACGTGCACCAGGATCGACCCGATCGCCAGCCACGCGACCGCGTAGTGCACCTGCGGGAAGTAGAAGCCCCACGGGTAGTTCTGCGCGACGTTCAGCAGCCCGGTCGTCAGCTCGAAGAACGCCGCGCCCGACAGCACCAGGATTGACAGCCGTTCCAAGGCGTGCGGCAGTGAGCGCACGAGCGGGCGGCCGAACAGCTTCGGGTAGACGCTCCAGAGTTTCGCCAGCAGCAACGGGATCGACGCCACGCCGCAGATCACGTGTAGTCCCTGCGTGACGCGGTACAGCCCGACCGGGCGGCTGGGCCAGGAGAACCACACCGGCGGGTGCTGGATCAGGTGGCTGAGCAGGCCGGTCACGAAGCACGTGGTGAACGTGACCGCCAGCGCCAGCCCGATCTTCGACGTCACGCGTTCGTCGTGCGCCGGAGCCCGGAACTGCTCCTCGGCGGGAACCGGCAGTTTCACGATCGCTCCAATCGCGCGAACCAGCGGTGGCCGTGCCGGGTGGTCCAGCCGACACGCAACCCGGCACGCAGGGCGACTTCGGCGACCGCGTCCACCCCGACCCAGGCCCACGCGAACCAGGCGCCGTCCGCGTGGCCGGGCCGCAGCCGGACGCGCTCGTGCCGCAGGCCGTGCCCGGGCGGCTCCAGCTCGACGAGGACGTCGCCGTCCGCGGCGATCAGCTGCGCCGTGCGCCGCAGCAGCGCCGCCGGGTCGCCGCCGATGCCGATGTTGCCGTCGGCGAGCAGCGCGTGCCGCCAGCGTCCCTCGCCGGGAAGGTGGTCGAAGACGTTGCGCTGCAACGCACTTCCGCCGCGGTGGCGGGTCAGCCGGACGGCCGTGGGCGAGCTGTCCACGCCCAGCGCGACGACTCCGCGCCCGGCCAGCGCCGCGGTGAGCCTGCCGGGGCCGCACCCGATGTCGAGCGTCGGCCCGGAACAGGCGTCGAGCAGGACGTCGTCGCCCGCGGACGGCGCGGTCCAGCGCTCGACCGGCAGCTCGATGCGTTCGCCGTTCGCCAGTTCGAGCCAGCACCGGTGCCCGAGCAGGCCCCGGTCGAACTCGGTGCCGAGCAGCAGCGTCATCACGCGACCACCCGTCCGGCGGCCGCCGCGACGGCGCGCGCGAACCGGCCGTCCGGACACGCCGCCGCGACCGCGCGTGCGTCGGCCATCGTGTCCACATCGGACAGACAGGGGGCCGTCTGTGGCCGCAGCCCGCACGAGCGCAGCGCCTGCCGGGTGCGTTCGCCGGTGTCGGCACGGGACATCGGGACGCCCGCGAGGACCTGCGCGTGCCGCGGTTCGGCGAGTCCGAGTGCCCACCAGCCGCCGTCCACGGCCGGGCCCAGCACCGAGTCGTGCCCGCTGTGCAGGACCGGCGCGACCGCCTCGGCGAGGGATTCCGGCGTGACCTGCGGGGTGTCCATGCCGATCTGGAGGACCGGCAGGCCGGCGTGCACCGCGGCGGCGTCGGCGTGGGCGTTCGCCAGGCGGGCGCCGAAGTCCCAGCCACGCTGCGGGACTACGGTGACGCGGCGCAGCGCCCCGCCGATGTCGGCACTGCGCGCGGCGGCGCCGAGGTTCCCGGTCATCGCGACGACGGGCGCGGCGCCGGGCACCGCGCAGACGGCGTCGAGCGTGTCGAGCAGCGCGGCCGCGGCGATCTCCGCCGCCTGCGCCGGGGTCGCGGGCGGGCAGAGCCGGGTCTTGGCCAGGCCCGGCACCGGCGCCTTGGCCACGACCAGCAGGACGAACGGACGGGTCATCGGGTCAGCACCCGCCCGAAGTCGCGGACCGCCCGCAGCGTGCCCCGCACCGAGCCGGACACCTTCGACTTCGTGCCCTTGGCGCGCTCGCCGTAGCGGACGTCGAACTCGCGCACCCGCCACCCGGCGCGCTGGGCCTTGATCAGCAGCTCGAGGGGATAGCCGAACGCCCGGTCGGCGACGCCGAGGCGCAGCAGCGCCCGCCGGTCCGCCGCCCGCAGCGGCGCGATGTCCCGCACCGGCAGTCCGCGGGCGCGCAACAGCAGCGCCAGCACGACGTTGCCCGCCCGCGCGTGCCACGGCCAAACCCCGGGCCCGGTCGGCACCCGCCGTCCGACGGCCAGGTCCGCACCGCCGGCCACCGCGGCCACCAGCCGCGGCAGATCGCCGAGCTCCAGCGAACCGTCGGCGTCGGCGAAGCACACGATGTCCGCGGTGGCGGCTTCCAGGCCGGCGTGCACGGCCGCGCCGTAGCCGCGCCGGGGTTCGTGGACGACCTTGGCGCCGAGCGCGGCCGCCACTTCGGGCGAGCCGTCGGCCGAGCCGTTGTCGACCACGATCGCGCGGTAGCCGGGCGGCAGGCCCGCCAGCACCGCGGGCAGGGCGGCCGCTTCGTCGAGGCAGGGGAGGACGACGTCCACTTCCGAGTCAGTCACGGCGCCGACCGTAAGTCCGCCGGAAACGCCGCAGAACCCTTGCGGGGCTTACCGAATCATGACGTCGGGCGAGTTCTTACCGAGCCGTTACGGCTGCCGGTTCCCGCCCGCGGACCGCCGTCCGCGGCCTTATGGTGGCGGCGATGAGCGAGCCGACTTCGGCAGCCCGGCTCGCGGAGCCGCCTGCCCGCGAACCCGGCGCGCCGCCGTCCGGGCGCCGCGCCGATCTCCTTGCCGTCGCGGCGGCCACGGTCCTGGTCGCGACGGCCACCGCGGTGGGTCTGTACTACAACCGGCCGCACTCCGGCGTGATCATCTTCGTCGCGTCGCCGCCGTTGTTCGCCGACTGGCTGCCCCACATCGGACCGGGCTCGGTGTTCGCCGTGCTCGTCGCCGTCGCGGTCGTGCTGCACGGCCCGGCACTGGCCGCCCGCCTGCCGTGGCGCCGCGCGCTGGCCGCCGGCTACCTGGCCTCGCTGGCCTGGATCTTCTCGCTGGCCATGGTCGACGGCTGGGCCCGCGGGTTCGCCGGGCGCCTCACCATCCCGCAGGAGTACCTCCACGAGGTGCCCGGGATCACCGACATCCCGCGGATGCTGCGCGAGTTCTCCTCCCGCATCCTCGACTTCCAGCCGAACTCCTGGACGACGCACGTGTCCGGCCACCCGCCGGGCGCGACGCTCGTGTTCGTCTGGCTCGACCGGCTCGGCCTGCACGGCGGCGGGTGGGCGGCCACGGCCGTCGTGCTCACCGGCAGCCTGGTTGCGGTGGCCGTGCCCGCGACCCTCGCCCTGCTCGGCCGCCCGGACGCGGCCCGCGTGGTGCTGCCGTTCGCCGTCCTCACCCCGGGCGCGGTGTGGATCGGCGTCTCGGCGGACGGCCTGTTCGCCGGGGTGACCGCCACCGGGCTGGCGCTGCTCGCGTTGTCCGCGAAGGCGTTCTCCGAGAGTCGCCGGTACGCCGTGCCTGCCGGGCTGGCGGCCGGGGTGCTGCTCGGCTTCGGCATCTTCCTGTCCTACGGCCTGGTGCTGCTCGGCGTGCTCGCGGTGGCCGTGGCCGTCCTGGGCCGCCAGTGGCGCGCGGCGGCTCTGGCGGCCGCCGCAGCACTGGCCGTGGTGGGTGTCTTCGCCTGGGCGGGCTTCTGGTGGCTGGACGGCTACCACCTGGTCGTCGAGCGCTACTACCAGGGCGTCGCGCTGGTCCGGCCCTATTCGTACTGGGTCTGGGCGGACCTGGCGGCGGTGACCGTGGCCCTCGGCCCGGCGGTGGTGGCCGGCCTGCGCCGCGGTCTCGCCGGGGCCCGTCCGCGCCTGCTCGCCGATCCGGTGCTGCTGCTCGGGCTGGCCGCACTGGCCGCCATCCTGTTCGCCGACGCTTCGGGCCTGTCGAAGGCGGAGACCGAGCGCATCTGGCTACCGTTCGGGGTGTGGTTGCTGCCGATGACGGCCCTGCTGCCGCGCCCGGGACGCCGGTGGTGGCTCGCCGCCCAGGCGGCGACGGCCCTGGCGGTCAACCACCTGCTGCTGACCGGCTGGTGAGGGAGACGTGATGAACGATCAGGCCGGACGCGTGCTCGTGGTCGACGACGACGAGACGGTCCGCGACGTCGTCCGCCGCTACCTGGAGCTGGCCGGGTTCACCGTCGACATGGCCGGTGACGGCGCCGAAGGGCTGGCGAAGTTCGCCGCCTGCGAGCCCGATCTCGTCGTCCTCGACGTCATGATGCCGGGGATCAACGGCCTGGAGGTATGCCGGCGCCTGCGTCAGGCCGGCCAAGTGCCGATCGTCATGCTCACCGCGCTCGGCGAGGAGGAGAACCGCATCGCCGGGCTCCAGCTCGGCGCCGACGACTACGTCACGAAACCGTTCAGCCCCAAGGAACTGTCGCTGCGCGTGGCGTCGGTGCTCCGCCGTGCGCGGATGCCGCGTCCCGCGCCCGCCGCCGCGGAACTGGCGGACGGCGACCTGCGCCTGCAGATGAACGCGCGCACCGCGACACTCGGCGGCCGCGAACTGCCGCTCACCACCCGGGAGTTCGACCTGCTGGCGTTCTTCCTTGCCCACCCGGGCGTCGCCTACTCCCGCGCGGACCTGCTCGAGAAGGTGTGGGGCTGGGACTTCGGCGACCAGTCCACAGTGACCGTCCACGTGCGACGGTTGCGCGAAAAGATCGAGCGCGACCCGGCCAAGCCGGCCCGGGTGGCCACCGTGTGGGGCGTCGGCTACCGCTACGACCGGGTGCAGCCGTGATCGGGCCGGGTGAGTCCTTCGCGGAGATGCTGACGCATCTCTGGCACATTCTCCCGTTCGCGCTGCTGTTTTCGCTGCCGGTCGCGGCACTGGGCGGGGTCGCGCTGTACGTCCTGCGCCGCGGTTCGCTCGCCACCACGCTCACCGTGCTGGTGCTGATTCCGGTGCTCGCCACGCTGGTCGGCGTCCTGGGGATCAGCGGGTTCATGTTCACCCCGGCGCTGACCACGATGCTGCTGGTCTGCCTGCTCGTCGCGCTGGTCACCGTGCCCGCCGCGATCGTCCTCGGCCGCGCGATCGCCCGCCGCAGCGTCTGGGAACGCGAAGCACGCGAGCGCGAGCGCGCGGCGGAGGCGTCCCGCCGCGAACTGGTCGCCTGGATCAGCCACGACCTGCGCAGCCCGCTGGCCGGCATCCAGGCCATGGCCGAAGCACTGGCCGACGGGGTGGTGTCCGACCGCGCCGAGGTCGCCGACTACGCCCAGCGCATCAGCGGCGAGACCACCCGGCTGTCGGCGATGGTGGGCGACCTGTTCGAGCTGTCGCGGATCACCGCGGGCGCACTGGAGCTCACCATGTCCGCGGTGCCGCTGCGCGACGTCGTGAGCGACGCCGTCGCCGCACAGGCCCCGGTCGCCCACCGGAAGCGGGTGCGCGTGCTCGCCCACGCCTCGACCTGGCCAGTGGTGACGGGCAGCGACCCGGAACTGGCCAGGATCGTGCGGAACCTGGTGTCCAACGCGATCCGGCACACCCCGCCGGACGGGACGGTCGCGGTGCAGATCGGCGTCGACGGCAACGAGGCCCTGCTCGCCGTCGACGACTCCTGCGGGGGCATCCCGGACGACGAGATCGGCCGCGTCTTCGACGTCGCCTTCCGCGGGACACAGGCCCGCACGCCCGAGCGGGGCGGGACGACCAGCGGCGGCGGGCTCGGCCTGGCCATCGCCAAGGGACTGGTCGAGGCCCACCGCGGGCGGATCGGGGTGCACAACCACGGCCCCGGGTGCCGGTTCGAGGTTCGCCTGCCGCTGGCGATGTCCTAGGCAGCCAGGGGTGTTCGGCCCGGGCCGAGCCGCAGGAACTCCATGCCGGGGAAGTGGGCGGGCGCGATCACCGCGCCGGTGCGTTCGATCTCGTCCAGCCAGCGCAGCCGCGTCCGGGCCGCCTCCTCCGGATCGTGGTCGGCGATGAACCGCACCCGCTCGTCCCGCAGCTGCACCGGCGTGTGGATGACGTCGCCGAGCAGCAGCAGACGCTGCCCGTCGGCCACGATGTCCAGCACGTAGTGCCCGGGCGTGTGACCCGGCGCGTGCCGCGCGGTGATGCCCGGCGCCAGCGAGACGGCGTCGCCGTGGATGGCCTCGGTGTGGCCGGCCGCGCGCACCGCCTCCAGCCCGATCCGGCTCCAGTCGCCGTGGCCCAGCCTGCCCACCATCGGTTCCCAGTCCGCGGCCCCGTGGACGATCCGCGCGCCGCCGAACGCGGGGACGCCGTCCGGTGCCAGCCAGCCGACGTGGTCGGAGTGCAGGTGCGTGAGGAAGACGGTGCCGACGTCCTCGGGCCGCACGCCCGCCTCGGCCAGCGCCGCCAGGAGATCCCCGCCGCCGCCCATCGGCGTGTCCGGGTCGGTCCCCGCCGGGGCCATGCCGTCCGGGAAGCCCATCTCCCGCGGCCCGAACCCGGCGTCGACCAGGATCGTCCGGCCCTCGCCGCGGACAAGGAACGCGCCGACCGGCACGGGCACGGTGCCGTCCGGGCCGAGGACCTCGCGGTGTTCGTCCGGGTCCAGGCCGGGGAAGAACGGCGGCGGGAGCCGGACCAGCCCGTCGCTCAGTGCCTCGATCGTGTAGCCGCCCACGGTGATGTGCCCCATGAGGGGGACAAGTTCGGTGACGATCGAACTATTCCCGGCCGAGACCGTACGTCCGGTTCATCGCGTGGAGCGTCCGGACGACCTCCGCTCGCAGGGTTTCCGGGGCGACGACCTCGGCGTCGGCACCGAACTTGAGCAGTTCGGGCACGGCGGCCTCGACCGATTCGATGGGGATCTCGATCTCGGTCCAGCCCGCCGCATCCGGCCCGGCCGTCGTCTTCCGTGCCGCGACGACAGCCGGTTCCAGCAGGTGGGGCAGCCGGTCGAGGCCGCGGCGGGAGAGCCGGACCACCGCGGTCTCCCGGTGCCGCCGCCGGTCGAACTGCTCGAGGTAGCTCGCCCAGTGGCCGGCCAGATCGAACCCTCCGGCACGCTCGAACGTTCCGGGCAGGACGGTCACGTCGAGCATCCGCGAGATCCGGTAGGTGCGGAACCTCCCGTCGCTTCCGGCCACCAGGTACCAGTTCCCGGCCTTCAGGACCACGCCGTGGGGGTGCACGACGCGGGTGATCTCGTGCGGCCGCGCCCAGCGCAGGTAGCGGATCTCCAGCGGATGCTGGTTCCAGGTGGCGTCGGCGACGGCCGCCAGGTGGGGAGTCCGCTCGGCGTCGAAGTACCACGACGGCGGGTCGACGTGGAAGCGATCGGCGACGCGACCGGCCCGCTCGCGCAGCCCGGCGGGCAACGCCGCCATGAGCTTGAGCTGCGCGGTGGCCGTCGCGCCTGCCAGGCCCAGCTGAGCGGCCGCGGCCGGGAGCCCCGTCAGGAACAGGGCCCCGGCTTCCTCCGCGGTCAGCCCGGTCAGCCGCGTCCGGTAACCGTCGAGCAGCCGGAAGCCGCCGTCGTGCCCGGGCTCGCCGTACACCGGCACACCGGCCGCGCCGAGCGAATCGACGTCCTGGTAGATCGTCCGGACCGACACCTCCAGCGCCTCCGCCAGCTCCCGGGCGGTCATCCGGTCCCGGGACTGCAGCAGCAACAGCAGGGACACCAGGCGGCTCGCGCGCATGCTCGCCAGTCTGCCGAACTCCACTGACAGAAGGTGTCAGCGAACCCGTCCTAGCGTCTCGCCCATGACCTCGAACCTGATCAGCCGCTACGTGGCGGTGTGGAACGAGCCCGACCCCACGGCCCGGCGCCGGGCCGTCGCCGAGCTGTGGGCCGAAGACGGCGTCCAGTACACCGAAACCGCCGAGCACCACGGCCATGACGCGCTTCAGGCCCGGGTTGCCGGCGCGTACGACCAGTTCGTCGCGCCGGGTGAATTCGCCTTCACCGCGGCGGACGACGTCGTGACCCACCACGACGCGGTCACGTTCACCACCCACATGGTCCCCGCGACGGGTGGCGCTCCGGTGTGGAGCGGCACCCTCTTCCTGCTGCTCGGCGCGGACGGCCGCATCCGGCGCGACTACCAGTTCACCGGGACGGAAGCGGGCACCCGGGCCGTCGTCACGGAGTTCCTCGGCCGCCTGGCCGGAGGCGACCCCGACCGGATCGCCGGCCTGTTCGCCGACGTCGTCGACTGGCAGCTCGACTGGCCCGAGGCCGGACATCCGGCAGTGCCGTGGATCCGGGAGAGGTCGACGCGCGCCGACGTCGCCGATCACTTCCGCGCGCTGAACGCCTTCCACGGTGAGCGCGGGGCAACGACGCCGAGGATCCTGGTCGACGGGCGCGACGCCGTGGTCCTCGGCGAGATCCGCCAGACGGTGAAGGCCACCGGCCGGCCCTACGCCGCTCGCTGCGCGCTGCACCTCACCGTCGAAGGTGGACTGATCACCCGCTACCACGTCTACGAGGACAGCCTGACCGTCGCGCAGGCGTTCACCGGTTGACCGGCGCGCGGAGTTCGGCCGTGGCGAAGTCCGCCAGTCCCTTGGCGAAGCCGATTTCCGCGGTGAAGCCGAGCAGTTCCCGGGCGCGGGCCGGGTCGGCCACCACGTGCCGGACGTCGGCGGGCCGGGCGCCGCCGACCACCTCCGGGGCGGGCCCGTTGCAGGCCAGGGCCAGCTCCTCGGCCAGCTCGCCGACCGTGTGCGGGGTGCCGGAACAGACGTTCACCGGCGTGATGCCGCCGTCCGGGCCGGGTGTCCCGAGAGCCAGGACGTTCGCCCTGGCGACGTCGTGGACGTGCACGAAGTCGCGCTGCTGGCGGCCGTCCTCCAGCACCCGGGGTGCCTCGCCGCGCACCAGGGCCGAGCGGAACAGCGAAGCCACCCCGGCGTAGGGCGTGTTCTGGGGCATCCGCGGGCCGTAGACGTTGTGGTAGCGCAGCGCCCACACGCTGCCGCCGGTCTGCCGGGCCCAGGCACCGGCCAGGTGTTCCTGCGCCAGCTTCGTCGCCGCATACGTGCTGCGCGGGTTCAGCGGTGCGTCCTCCGGGACCAGCTGCCAGCCCAGCTCGGCCCCGCAGGACGGGCACCGCGGCTCGAACCGGCCGGCGTCCACATCGGACCGGCGCCGCGGCGCCGGTGGCACGACACCGTGGGCCGGGCACGAGTACCGGCCTTCGCCGTAGACGACCATCGACGACGCCAGCACCAGCTTCCGCACCCCGGCCGCGTGCATCCCGGCCAGCAGCACCGCCGTGCCGTAGTCGTTGTGCAGGGCGTACGACGGCGCGTCCGACGGGTCGATCCCGTGCCCCACCACCGCCGCCTGGTGGCACACCGCGTCGACGCCGTCCAGCAGCTCCGCGACGATCTCCGCGTCCGTGACGTCGCCGCGCACGAACCGGTGCCTGCCGGTGTACGGCGGCGGAGTGGGACCGCCGTGTGCGGTGGGGAGGAGGTTGTCCAGCACCACGACCTCGTCACCCCCGTCGGCCAGCAGATCCGCGATGTGTGACCCGATGAACCCGGCTCCGCCGGTGACCAGTACGCGCACACCGGTCACGCTAGGACCGCCCGTCCCGGCAGGCCCGGGTTCGCGCCGTCACGTCACGGAATCGTCAGAACTCACCTGCCACCTCCCGGCGCCGGACGGCCGAAACCGACTACGGTGGGCGCCATGGAACGGAGTGCACAACGGCTGGGCCGGGCCCTCGTGGTCATCGTGGACGATCGCGTGGCGCACGGCGAGCACGAGGACACCAGCGGCCCGCTGGTCACGGAGCTGCTCGAAGAAGCGGGCTTCATCGTCGACGGGGTCGTGGTCGTCGAGGCCGAGACCGCGGGCATCCGCAACGCGCTCAACACGGCCGTGATCGGCGGCGCCGACCTCGTGATCACCGTCGGCGGCACCGGAGTGCTGCCGCGTGACCGGACCCCGGACGCGACCGCCGGTGTGCTCGACCGCCCCATCCCGGGCATCAGCGAGGCGATCCGGGCGTCCGGCCTGGCCGCCGGCGCGGTGGACGCCGGGATCTCGCGCGGGCTGGCCGGGGTGTCGGGCAGCACGCTGGTGGTCAACCTGGCCGGGTCGCGGTCCGCGGTCCGCGACGGGATGGCCACGCTGACCTCGCTCGTGCCGCACGTGATCGACGAGCTGTCGGGCCTCGAAGAGGTCTGAACCGCCGAGTTCCGCATTGGCGGCAGGCTGGGCGTCACCCCGTCGACACCGCGCACCTCTGCGGCGGCGGGGCCCACGAGGAACTGCCCGCCGGGGCCCGGCGGCGAGTGGCGCCTCGACGCTCGAGCTGACCGCCGGGCACCTGCGCCGGCTGGATGCGCTCGGTCAGCACTCTGGAGTTGTCAAAGAACGCGTCGTGGGAGACTGGCGGGTATGTCCGGCGAGAAGCGCGACCCCAAGGCCGGCAGCGCCCAGCGCCGCCGGGTCGACGAGATCTTCGGGGACGTCCTGCCCGAGACGACCTCCGACGAGCGGGATCCCGAGCGGCGCGCCGGTCTCCCGGACGAGTGGTACCGGGAGAACCGGCCACCGCACCACGATCGCTGACCGGGCTCAGTCGCGGCCGTTGTCGCGCTGGGACTGTGCGCGCAGCAGGTCGCGGATCTCGATCAGCAGCTCGACGTCGGTCGGTTCCGAGGGGCCCGGCTCCTGGCCGCGCTTGCGCCGTTCCTGCAGCTTCTTCACCGGCAGCACGATCACGAAGTAGACGACCGCCGCGACGAGCACGAAGTTGATCGCCGCGTTGATCACGCTGCCGAAGTCCAGGAACGTGGCATCGTTGTTGGCGAAGATCTGGTACCCGAGGCCCTTGGCCGCGTCCGTGCCGCCGATCGTGCTGATCAACGGCTTGATCAGGCCGTTGGTGAACGCCGTGACGATCGCCGTGAACGCCGAGCCGATCACCACCGCGACGGCGAGGTCGACGACGTTGCCGCGCATCAGGAAGTCCTTGAAACCTTTGAGCACCTTGCTCTCCTCACGAACCGGGAAGGGGACGCCTCGGCCCGTCTCGGCGGGCGCGGACTAGCGGAGAGTAACCGTTACCGGACGCTCCAGTGAAATCGCCGCCACCCGCGTCGCGAGGGATTCGGGGAGCCGGAGCAGGACCAGCCGTCCCTTCGGCTCCGGATGCCCGACCGTCACCACGATCGCCCCGCCGGCCAGCACGGACGCCGGAACTCCCGGCTCGGTCGTGGTCACGACGTCGACGCGCAGGCCGGGAGCCAGCAGCTCGGCGACGGCCGCGTCGGCCAGCCGGACCGGCACGGTGGCGGTCCCGGGATCACCCCTGGCGGGGATGCCGGCCAGCCGGACGTCGGTCAGGGCCTCGCCGGCCCGGACGGCGCCCGCCAGCAGCCGTCCGTCGACGGCGTCGAGCGTGCTCAACGCGCCAGAGGGCCGGGCATCGCCGGGAAGCTCGGCCAGCCGGACGTCGGCGGCGCGCAGCTTCGCGCCGGGAGGGAGGTCGTGTGCCGCGAGGACGGTCGGAGCGCCTCGCGCGGAGCCGGGATGGACGAACAGCAGCAAGCCGCCGGCGAGCAGCAGGACGGCCGCGAGCCAGCGGCGGGTCAGCCGCGCTCGCCTGCCCTGCAGCCGGGTCAGATCGGGTGGGATGAACTTCGACAGCACGTCCACGGTGCCCCCTCGGTCGGATCAGGTGCGGCGGGCGTGCCGCACAAGATCGACGTTAGGGAAGCCGGACGGACCGCGGGAAGGGCCGCGTCCGGCACCTGTGGACAACTGGGGTGTTGTGGATAACTTCGCGCCTCAGGACGCGGCGGCGGCCGTTTTTGTCGTACCCGAGGAGGAAGATGCCGCGCTCGTGTCCGGCTTCGACTCCGTCTTGGTCTCGGTCTTCGCCGGGGCCGCGGCGGTGCTCGACTTGCTCGAGTCGCGCGAGTCGGTGCGGTAGAACCCGCTGCCCTTGAAGACGACGCCGACCGAGCTGAACACCTTGCGCAGCGCGCCGGAGCACTGCGGGCAGACGGTCAGGCTGGGGTCCGAGAACGACTGCACGGCTTCGAACCGGTGGTCGCATTCTTTGCAGGCGTACTGGTACGTAGGCACTGACGGCTCCTTTGCTGGCACTCATCCGACCAGAGTGCTAACCCGATTGTGCTTCAAAGCATTCCCCGAAGGCAATTCCTCGTTGCTCACATCGGCAGCTCGACCACGCCTCGACCGGGGGTCAAGGCCCCGGTCATGCGCACGTCGTGCGGTTCGCCGGGCAGCCGTCCGACCAGCTCTTCGTCCCGGACGACGGCCAGCAGCACCGCGTCCGCGGCGGCGAACACCAGCGAGCGGTCGTAGTGGCCGGCGCCCCGTCCGAGCCGGACGCCGCGCCGGTCCACGGCCAGCGCCGGAACCAGGACCAGCTCCGCCGCGCCGACGGCCTCGGGCCCCAGCCGTTTCCCGCCGGGTTCCCGGATGCCGCGGAACCGGCTGGGCACGAGGCCTGCCTCGCCGGTGTACTCCGCCCAGTCGAGCGGTCCCGGCTCGGGCCGGATGACCGGCAGCAGCACCCGCGCGCCGCCGTCCGCCAGCGCGTCGACGAACGCCGTCGTGCCCGGTTCGGTCCCGAAGGGCAGGTACGCGCACACCGTCGCGGCTGTGACCTTCGACACCGCGTCGACCAGCGCGGCGGCCTCGCGTGCGTGCGATTCGGCTGTCTGGTCCGCCCGTGCGCGGGTCAGCCGCGCACGCCACTCCGCCTTGCTCAGGTGCTCATTGCCCAGCGCGTGCATGACCTCACGTTAGGCTTTGCGCCCATGACGGGCGCCGCAACCACGCAGACCTTCAGAACCGCCATCGTGCCTGCCGCCGGGCTCGGGACGCGCTTCCTCCCGGCGACGAAGGCCGTGCCCAAAGAGCTGTTGCCGGTGGTCGACACGCCGGGCATCGAGCTGGTCGCGGCGGAGGCCGCGGCGGCGGGCGCGGAACGGCTGGTCATCGTGACCTCGCCGGGCAAGGACGCCGTCGTCCGGTACTTCGAAAGCCAGCCGGAGCTGGAGGAGAACCTCCAGGCCAAGGGCAAGACCGAGCTGCTGGAGAAGGTTCGCCGCGGCCACTCGCTGCTCGCCGTCGAAACCGCCGTCCAGGAGCAGGCCCTCGGCCTCGGCCACGCCGTCGCCCAGGCCGAACCGAACCTCAAGCCCGACGACGAGGCCGTCGCCGTGCTGCTGCCGGACGACCTCGTGCTGCCCACCGGCGTGCTCGAGCGGATGAGCGCGGTCCGCGCCCAGTACGGCGGCAGCGTGCTCTGCGCGTTCGACATCCCGAAGGCCGAGATCTCGCCGTACGGCGTCTTCGACGTCACCGACACCGACGACGAAGACGTCAAGCGCGTGCACGGGATGGTCGAGAAGCCGAAGCCGGAGGACGCGCCGTCGACCTACGCCGCGGCCGGCCGCTACCTGCTCGACCGGGCGATCTTCGACGCGCTGAAGCGGATCACCCCGGGCAGCGGCGGCGAGCTGCAGCTGACCGACGCGGTCGCGCTGCTGATCGCCGAGGGGCACCCGGTGCACGTCGTCGTCCACCGCGGCGGACGCCACGACCTGGGGAATCCGGGTGGTTTCCTGCGTGCCGCGGTCGACTTCGCGCTCGAAACGCCCGAGTACGGTCCATCTTTACGGGCGTGGTTGACGGAACGGATCGGAACAGACCGCCCATGACGGAATCCCTCGACGCGGCACGGCCCGAGGTGGCCGAGGACGAGGCCGGGTTCCGCTCGGTCGACGCGCAGATCGCGATGACGCTGGACGCCGCCGTCCGGCCCCGGCCGGTGCGCGTGGCGATTTCCGAGGCCCAGGGCCTGCTCTGCGCCGAGGAGGTGGTCGCCGAGCACGCCCTGCCCGGCTTCGACCAGGCCGCGATCGACGGGTACGCGGTCCGCAGCGTCGACGTGCGCACCGCCGGGCAGGAGCCGGTGGTGCTGCCGGTCGTCGGGGAGATCGCGGCGGGTTCCCGCCAGCCGCGGCGGCTCCAGCCCGGCCAGGCCGTGCGCGTCGACACCGGCGCGCCGCTGCCGACGCTGGCCGACGCCGTCGTGCCGCTCGCCTACACCGACGGGCACCAGGCCAAGGTCACCGTGCACCGCTCGGTGCCCTCGGCCGGGTACGTGCGGCGCGCGGGGGAGGACGTCCAGATCGGCGACGTCGCGGTCCGCAACGGCGACACCATCGGGTCGGCGCAGGTCGGCCTGCTCGCCGCGGTCGGGCGCGCGAAGGTGCTGGTCTACCCGCGGCCACGGGTCTCGATCGTGTCGGTCGGCGACGAGCTGGTCGACATCGACCGGACGCCGTCGGTGGGTCAGGTCTACGACGTCAACTCCTACGCGCTGGCCGCGGCCGCCCGGGACGCGGGCGCCGAGGTCAGCCGCGTCGGCATCGTGCCGAGCGAGCCGAAGCGGCTGCGCGAGATCGTCGAGGGCCGGCTGCTCATGTCGGAGATCGTCGTGGTCGCGGGCGGTGCCGGGGGCGCCACCGGCGACGAGGTCCACGCCGCGCTGGCCGACCTCGGCCGGATCGACATGACGCGGGTCGCGATGCACCCCGGCTCGGTGCAGGGCTTCGGCAGGCTCGGCCCCGACTCGGTGCCGACGTTCCTGCTCCCGGGCAACCCGATGAGCGCGCTGGTGGTGTTCGAGGTGCTCGTGCGGCCGCTGATCCGGGCGGCGCGCGGGACCCGCAACCCGCACCGGCGGATCGTCGGCGCGCGGCTGCTGTCGCCGATCACGTCGACCGAGGGCAGGCGCGGCTTCCTCCGCGGCCAGCTCCTGCGCGACGAGGCCAACGGCGAGTATCTGGTCCAGCCGCTCGGGCAGTCCGGGGCGCACCTGCTCGCGTCGCTGGCCGAGGCGAACTGCCTGATCAACGTGCCGGAAGAACTGACGGAGGTCGCCGCGGGCGAGCAGGTCCAGGTCACTTTCCTGGCGCAACGGGCCTGATGGGCGCCGTGTCCGGCGTGTCATACCCGGTCGAGAGCAGGCACCCGGGCTGGCCGGCCCGGCTCGGCCCGCTGCGGGTGCCCGCGGGCGTGGTCGCCGTCCGGCCGGTCCGGCTCCGCGACGCCGGCGAGTGGAGCCGCATCCGGCTCCGGGACCGCGCGCATCTGGAGATGTGGGAGCCGACCGGGGTCGGCCCGTGGCCGGAACGCAACGCCTTCTGGTCGTGGCCGTCCCAGTGGGCGGCGTTGCGTTCGCTCGCTCGGCGTGGTCAGTGCCTGCCGTTCACCATCACCCTTGACGGGCGCCTCGCGGGACAGATCACTGTGGGTAATGTCATTCGGGCGTCCCTGAGGTCCGCCTGGATCGGCTACTGGGTGTCGTCCGAGGTGGTCCGCGGCGGGGTCGCGACGGCCGCCGTCGCCCTGGTCACCGACCATGCCTTCGGCCCCGCCGGCCTGCACCGGCTGGAGGCCACCGTGCGCCCGGAAAACGCCGCCAGCCTGCGGGTTCTCACCAAGGCGGGCTACCGGCAGGAGGGGCTGTTCGAGCGCTACCTCGACGTGGCAGGCGCCTGGCGGGACCACTACTGCTACGCCGTCACGCGCGAGGAGACCGGGGCGGGCCTGGTGGCGCGGCTGGTCGCGGCGGGCCGCGCCGAGTACGCCTGACGGTGATTACCCACCCGGGTCAGTAGCCGCGTTACCACATGAAGTGAGATTCACCTAATCCGGTGAGGCATTTCCTGTGATCGAACCCGGCGAGCCTCCGCCCGATCTGTTACTCCTGTGACTAGCGTGATTTCAGGTGAAGGATCGGGGGAGGTGACGGGAGATGCCCAGTTCGGTGATCATCGTCGCGCTGGCCGCGGCATGGCTCGTCGTACTCGTGCCCATGGTCGCGCGGCGACGGCAGCAGGTCGCGCGTACGGCCGACTCTGCGCTCGCGGCCAGAGTGGTGCGCAGTGGACGCAACGAAGACCGGGAGGAATTCGCCATGTCCGACGAGCACGGGAAGTCCCGGCCCTCGGTCGAGGACGACCTCGCGGAGCTGGAGGCCGACCTCGAACTCGACGACGACGTCGAGGAACCCGAGCCCGAGCCGGACCCGCTCCCACAGCCGGGGCGCAGTCCACGGCCCGAGCGCGAGCGGCCGGGCTACCGGCCGGGCCGGGGCGGCTTCGACCCCGAAGCCGCCGAGATCGCGGCCCGCGCCAAGTACAGCTTCCGGCAGCGCGTCGTCGTCATCCTGCTCGTGATCGCGGTGCTCACGGCGGGCGTCGCGGGCTTCCTCTTCCCGCTGGCCTGGTGGGGCCACGGCGCGGTCGACGTCGTGCTCGTCGGCTACCTCGTGTACCTGCGCCGCCAGGTGCGCATCGAGGAGGAGATCCGGCAGCGCCGCCTCGCCCGGTTCAACAGCACGCGCGCCCCGCGTCGCCCGGCACCTCTCGAGGACGAGGAGCTGCCCTCGGTGTCCTCGTCTTCGGCTCCGGCTCCGGTGGAGGACGTCGAGGTCGTCGAGCCGGTCCGCCGGGAGGTCGTCGAGCGCCGCCCGTCCCCGACTTCGCGCGTCCGCCGCAGCGCGGTCGTGGTCGACCTCGACGACGAAGACCCCGCGTTCGAGGAACTCGACGAGCCCGGGACCAGCCCATACCGCCGCGCGGTCGGAGAGTGACCCCCCTGCGCGAGGTGCTCGTAGGGCACTGCTAAGCTCTACGAGCACGAACAAGGGGCTGTAGCGCAGTTGGTAGCGCGTCTCGTTCGCATCGAGAAGGTCAGGGGTTCGATTCCCCTCAGCTCCACTCCGTTCGCGGGAGAGCCCTGTTTGCCTAAAGCGCAAACGGGGCTCTCTTCGTTGTGTCTTGTGGGGGTGCAACCCCCACACCCCGCCCGGGGGCACGCCCCCGGACCCCCCGGTGGGTTGCGTTGGGTGGGCGGGGCGCCTGGGTGGTCATGGGGCTAGCGGGCCAGGTGGGTTCTGACGTCCTCTGCTATTTGGCTGCGGCTCGTCATTGCGTATTTGGCCAGGATGTTGCGGACGTGGGTTTTCACCGTGTGGGGGCTTATTCCCAGCTCGCGGGCGATCTGGTCGTTCTGCATGTCGCTGGCCAGCAGGACCGCGACGCCCTGCTCGGCCGCCGTCAAGGAGCGGAAGCGTTCCTCCGGGCCGTTGTCGATGTCGAGCGTCAGCTCCACCAGGTCCGACTGGAGCTGCTGGCAGTCCGTGACGATGCGCTGCAGAGCCTCCCGCAGCGGTCCCTCGCCGGGATTTTCCAGAGCCTCCTGGGCTCGCTGGCGGATGTCGGCCACGCGTGAAGAAAGAAGTTCGACGATGTGGTCCGCCGTGACCAGCTGAGGTGCGTCGGCGACGTCGGCAGGCAGGCGGCGGAGCGCGTCGATGTCCTCGGCTTCCTTTGTCAGCACCCGGGCGACCAAGTCGGCCAGCCATTCGAAGGCCCGTACGGAATTGTCGTCGAAAGTGTCCGGCTGATAGCTCTGCATGGACATCATGCCGAACACCACCGGCTCCCCGTTGCGGCCACGACGGAACAACGGAGTCGTGACGGCGTCGGCCGACGCGCGGCTGGTGTCCCCGGAGGCGATTCCCGCGTTGAGCGCGGCGCCGTTGTCATACTGCATCCGGTAGGTCTGGCGGTGCTTGAGCAGCCACGCTGCCTGGCCGTGCGGCCCATAGATGTGCGACGCCGGGTCGGTGTACATGCCGCCGTCGTAGCCGTACGGGTAGCGGACGCGGTTGGCGCCGTGGAAGAAGCCGATGTAGAAGTGGTCGAGCGGCACGATCTTGCTCATCACCGCACGGGCGTAGTCGTACAGGCCGTAGTGGTCGGTGCGGTAGTTCGCGTCGATCTTGTGGAACGCTTCCCGCAGGATCAGGGTCGTCTCGGCGTCGACCCGAAGCCGAGCCGGTTTCCCTGACTCCTCGGAGGGCACCCCGCCATCATCCTCCAACGGCGTACCGCACGGGCGGATATCACCCTGTTGCCCCACTTCGCGATGAGGCTCCGGGCGGTTTCCCGTCACTCCGAGAGCGATGGAGCACACGACGTCGTGCTGCCACCGTTGACGGGCAGTGAAGAACGCCATGAGAGACGGAGGAGTTCCCATGGAAACCCATTCACGATCTGCCGCGCGAAGAACGCGCGGCCTCCCGCTCGCCCGCGTCGCGCTCGGCCTGGCCGGAATGGCGGCCGGGGTCGTCGTGACGGCGACGCCCGCCGACGCGGCGATCATCGGCGGTGTCGACATGCAGCGCGCCTGCACCGTCCAGAACCCGGGCATGGGCCTGACCGCGGTCGTCACCGACGCGCACAATGCCTACAGCTGGCGCTGCAGAGCACCCTGGGGCTATCAGGTCGGCATCAACGTCAACGCCGCCTGCGCCGACCAGTACGGCGGCGGTGCGTACGCGACGCTGCTGAACGCAAGCGACCCGTACTCGTGGCGCTGCTCGCGCTGACCCGTGCATGGGCGGCTTGACGGCGACGACGTCAAGCCGCCCGCGGCAGGAAGCGGACATGGGCCGTCAGGGCCGGGCGGATGTTGTTACCCATAGTGCATGCGCCGACACATCGTTGCTCTGACGACCCTTTCCTTCGTGCTGGCCGGGTGTGGCGGGGCCGCTCCCGTTGCCCAGCAGAGCTCTTCGCCGCCGCCCGTGCGGACCACCGAAGTGAGCACTCCGACGCCCACTCCCACACCCACGCCCACGCCGCCGACGACGACTTCGCCGTCCAAGAACCCGAATCCGCCCGCCGCGCCGAGTACCAAGGTGCGGGACTGCTTCGATGGTGACTGCACGCTCGTTCTGACCAAGCCCACGCGGATTCCGCTGGATGCCCAGCGGTTCCACTACTCCGCCATGCGGGTGACGGCGATCAGTGCCGACAGCCTCAGCTTCGTCGTCCCCTACCCGCAGGGCGGCAGTGCCCAGTCGACCATCGGTCCGGGCCTTGGTGTCGCGAGCTTCGGTTTTCGCGGCTCTCCGTCGATCGAGGTCGGCCTGACGCTCGTCGACGGCAAGCCGGCGCTGGTGCTCCAGCCCGGGGCGATCACCTGAGTTCCCGGCAGTTGGGCAGTTTGCCTTGCGGTGATTGCGGATTGCCGGACACCGGTCGGCGGACGATCGTTGGGTGGCTCGAAATCCGGGCACGAAACCGTATTGTCCATCGATTGGTAGACTCACGTGAACACTGTCGAACTGTCGGCGAACCAGCACTCCGCCCTCGCGCCACTGGAGATGGTCGCGCCCGTCGTGCCCTCGATGTGCGCGGACGTGGCCGTCACCGCCGCGGCTGTGACGCTGGAGCGTGGCCGGGTTGCCCTGGAAGCCGCGCGCCGGCTGGGGATTCTCAACTTTGCCACCCACGACGTCGGTTTCGTGGGACGGCACGTCGTGCCCGGTGCCGCCGGACTGGGCGAAATGTCCGCCGACGAGCTGATCGCTCTGACCGCATAGCAGCCCCGGCCCGGGCCGTGAGTCCACTTCGGACTTCAGCCCGGGTCGCGGTACCGGTGCAGCAGAGTGGTGAAGTTCCTCAGCTTTTCGACGGCGTCCTCGGAAAGCGGGTCCGGGTGGAAGTGCATCACGCTGTTGCGGATCAGCCGGATCTCGTCGAGGCGGGCGATGAACGTCTGCCGGTTCAGCGGCCACCCCAGGCGTTCCCAGACCTGCTTGTCCTCCAGGATCCGCCGGTAGTCGCCGAAGGCGAGCTGGTCGAACGTCTTGATCGCCCGGCCGCACAGCGGCTGCACGGTCGGCAGGTCCAGGACGCGTCTCAGGATCCAGCGCAGTGTCCGGTCCAGCTCGCCCAGCTGGAAGAACGGGGTGGCCATCTCGCCGTAGCGCCGGGCCACGTCCGCGGTCGTGACGATGCCCGTCACCGCTTTGTGCTGGTCCGTGACGAGCACGAACTCCTGCTGCTGCAACGTGGGAAGGACTTCGACCAGGTCCCGGTCGTAGGCGACGACTTCGGCGCGGACGATCGCGTCGGCGACCGCGGCACCGGGGTTCCGGTGCATCGCCTCGGCAATCGAGCGCCACGTCACCGCGCCACGCACGTTGCGCGGCCCGCTCAGCACGGCGAGCTGGGAGTAGTCGTTGAGCAGCATCTCGGTGACCGCTTCGTCGAGCGAGCTGTTGGGGCTGACGGATCCCACGCCGTCGAGCGGCGTCAGGTTGCCCACGGTCAGCCGGACGTTCAGGTCGCCCTCGCCTTCGTCGTCCTCCGTGGAAGGCAGCTCCTCGGGCGCCGGTTCGGGTTCGTCCGGCGGGGTGGTCAGCGAGACGACCGTGTCCAGGGTGACCGCGCGGAAGCTGGGGGACGTCACCAGCCCGTGGTTCGCCAGATCCGCTTCGATCTGGCCGATCTGGTCACCGCGGTCCGTCGCGCCCCACAGCTTCAGCAGTTCGCGGACCGTGATCCGCTCGGGTTCCTGCCGGTCGGCGCGGTCACGTGCCTGCCGCAGGCGTTCGTGGACGCGTTGCCGGTCGCCGTCCGCGGAGCGCCGGTCGGCCGACATCGTCCGGTCGAGGAACTCCTGGCGCACCGCGTCGAGCAGCCGGTTTTCGCCGACGACGACCCACGCCCGCCAGCCATCGACCGCCCGCATCCCGGCCGCCACCATGGCCGCACCCGACGGCGAACGGAACTCGTCGCCGCCGGGTTCCAACCGGATCCGGCCGGTGCCGGTCACGGTGGCGTCGAAGGTGACACCGATGCGCTTGCGCGTGAACCGCAGCTTCGCCCCGGCTTCGAGCAGGCCGGCTTCCAGCAGGTCGGACACGGTGACGCGGTGACCTTCGTACAGGTACATCGATCGGCTCTCGCCCGGCACGCGATCACCACTTCCGCAACCCGGCGAACTTGCGGCGGGCGCCGATCGCCTGCTTGAGCACGCGCTTCTCAAGCTCTCGCTGGTTCAGCCTGCTCACGCGCGTGAGCTGCAGCTCGGCGGCGACCGCCAGCAGGCCTTCCCGATCGAGACGCTGCTCCTGCAGGTACGCGGCACCTTCCTCTTCGCTCTCGGTTTCACGCAGGTGCGCGGCGACGGCCGCGACGTCGAAGTCCGGCCGTGCGGGCGGCTCTTCCGGGACGGCGCGGGTCTCGGCCCGCTCGGGACTGCCCGAGAGCAGATCGACGAGCTGGGCCCGGGTGAGCTTGCTGTACCCCCGCAAGCGGCGCTTCTTGGCCAGTGCCTGCATTTCCTTCACGGTCAGCGCCGACAGGTCTTCCGGCATCCGCGGAGAGGGCTCGGCCGCGCCGGCGATCGCCAGCTGCATTGTGCCGTCGAGGAGCGCCTCCAGCGTGGCCTCGTCCTGCTGCGCGAGGAACTCGTACACCCGTGCCTGCAGGGCGGCCAGCCGCTTCAGGTCGTTCACCGGCGGCCATCCGGCAGCGAAAGCGCTCCGAGGATCTCGTCGGCGAGCTGGTCGAACTCCCGCACGACGTCGTCCCGGCCGCCTGCCCGCAGCATGGCAGGCACACCGCTTTCCCCGGCGTCGCCGAAGTGGCGCGGACTGTTGCGAATCTTGCTCTCCAGCACCGGGACCTGGGAGTTCAGCCGCACTTCCTCGATGTAGGTGTGCTGGGCCATCGTCACCTGCTGGGAGTAGATCTGCACCATGGTGAACACCACGCCCAGGAAGTCCGGGCCGATCGGACGGTGGCCCGGCGTGCCGTCCCCGTGGTTGACGAAGTCGTTGAACTGCCGGACCAGCTCACGGCAGTTGCCCACCAGGTACTCCAGCCCCAGGGTGGACAGGTAGTCCGCCTTGGCGGGTACGAGGATGCGCTCGCTCGCGACGATCGCCGTCTTCGTGACGATGCCGAAGTTCGGGGCACAGTCGATGAGGACGAGGTCGTAGCCGGTGAAGAAATCGTCCTGCAGTGCTCGGCGCAGGCAGTCGTGCAGGTCCAGGAACTTCCGCTTCGACGTCTCGAGCGTGGTCGCCCCGCCGAGCCGGGCGGCCAGCTCCAGGTCGATGTCGATGAGACCGAGGTGCGACGACACGAGGTCGACGCACCCGCCGGTGCCGTCGAGGACCTTGTTCACCCGTTCCGGGGTGACGACGAGCCCGGCCAGCTCCGTCTCGCGGCCGGGCACTTCGTCTTCGTACCACTGCTTGATCGTGCGCCGGGTGTCCTTGAGCTGGTGGTGCCAGTCCTCGACGGTGAAGAACGAGAACGTCAGGTTCGTCTGCGGATCCAGATCTATGAGGAGGACGCGCAGACCTCGGCTCGCCGCCACCGCGCCGAGGTTTGCGGTCAGCGTTGTCTTTCCCACTCCGCCCTTGTAGTTCATGACCGCCACGACCCGCATGCGCTCTCCCGCCGTCTGGGTGCCTGGGCCGTTTGTAGTACACCGGGTGCCGGGGCGGCGGGGTTCGCCCGGAACTGTCCACGAACTGTCCAGGATCTGGCTGGTACTACAGGGTCTTCAGCCAGCTCGTCACGACGTCGAAGTACTGCGGGGCGTTCGGGGCGTAGTTGATCGCGTGGCCGTAGCCGTTCAGGATGTACGTCTGGAGGGGGCCGCCGAAGAATGGGGCTTCCGAGGCGCGCAATGCCTCCGGGGACGTACAGTCGCTGCCCAGCTCGCCGCAGAAGTGGGGGTCGTTGCCCAGCACCAGCAGGGACGGTGCCGTGATGCGCTGGGAGGCCGGGGTCACCACCGTGGTCAGGGTCAGGCTGTCCACCGCCTCCGTGGCCGCGAAGACGTCCTTTGTGGACTCGTCGTACGCGATGGCTCCTTCGTCGTAGGCGCCCGGTGTGTGGAACGCCGAGTACCGCGTGCCCGGGCCCGTCGTCAGGTAGCCCGCGTCGAGGCCGCGGTTGGACAGCGACGGGTCCAATGGCGCCGGGATCATGTTGGCCAGCACCGGGATCACCGTGATCAGGTTCATCCGGTGCGTCATCCCGGTGACCAGCACGCCGTCGACGTCGCGGTGGTTGCCCGCCTCGATCATCGCCATGGCCGCCCCGATCGAATGGCCGCCGACGACCACCTTGGCGAACCGGCCGCGGATCGCCTGGATCACCTGGTGGGCCGCCGTTGCCTGGACCGAGGCGCTCAGCAGCGTGCTCAACGGCTTGGAACTTCCGCCCGTGCCCAGGCGGTCCAGCGCCAGCGTCGCGATTCCCGCCTGGTTCATCGCCAGCCGGAACGACCGGATCTCCGGCGTGTAGCCGATGTCCCAATAGGACGCGTTGTACGTGCCGCCGGGAATCAGGACCACCACCGTCTTCGCCTGGGCCGGGACGCACAGGCGGCCGTGCATCGACTGCGGGAGCAGGGACACCGTGACCGGGACCGACAGGTCCTCGCACGTCGTGGCCGCGTGGGCCGTTGCCGGGGTCAAAAGCGCCGCCATGGCAAGAAAAACGGCAGCACAAAATCGAAAACGGGACACGGGGAGGGTACCTCCAGCTAGCGGGGGACTGCCGTCATCGGCAGGCTTTCGGGGTAGGCGGCGGAGGTGAACTTCACGCGCACCGGCCGTCCCGGCACCGGGACCAGCCGCCAGCGCGCGGCCACCGTGGCCACCGTGATGACGATTTCGTTCTGCGCGAAGCGGTTTCCGAGACACTGGCGGCCGCCCGCGCCGAACGGGATGAACGCTCCGCGGGGCAGCTCGGCCACGCGCTCCGGGGTCCAGCGGCCGGGATCGAACCGGTCCGGGTCGGCGAACGACGCCGGGTCGTGGTGCAGGGCGTGCGGGCTGACGATCACCTCGGCGCCTTCGGGGAGCGTGACGTCGCCGAGCGTGACCTCGGTGAGCGTCCGGCGCATCAGCAGCCAGAGCGGGTAGCGCCGCAGCACCTCGTCGACGACCTGGCGCACGTAGCCGAGCCGGACGATGTCGTCGTCGGTGACCGGGCGACCGTCCAGCACCGCGTCGACCTCGGCGTGCACCCGCGCCTCGACCTCCGGGTGCCTGCCGAGCTCGTGGAACGTCCAGGCGAGCGCGAGCGCCGTCGTCTCGATGCCCGCGGTGAGCAGGGTGAGCACCTCGTCGCGGGCCTGCTCGTCGGTCATGCCGGCCAGCAGCAACGTCGACAGCAGGTCGCCGCGGTCGACGCCCTCGGTCCGCCAGTCGCGGATCACGTCGAGCACGATCGCCTGCATCCGGGCGATGGCCTCGTCGAACCGCCGGTTGCCGGACACCGGCAGCTTTTCGACGAACTTCGGCGACAACGCGCGGATCATTCCCTGCTGGATGATCACGAAAATCGAGCGGCGGGCCTCGGCGACGGCCTCCTGGCCCAGTTCCGTGGAGAACAGCGCCTCGCCGACGATCGTCACCGCGAGGCCCTGCATGTCCTGCTCGATCTGCCGCACTTCGCCCGCTCGCCACGATTCACTCAGCTCGGTGGCCGCGCGTTGCATGATCTTCGCGTAGGCGGCGAGGCGGTCGCGGTGGAACGCCGGTTGCATCAGCCGTCGTTGCCGGAGATGGAAGTCCCCGTTCGAAAGCACCAAGCCATTTCCGACGAACGGCCGGAACTTGTCGAACATTGCGCCCTTGCGGAACTTCGGGCCCGCTGTGACCAGGACTTCGTGGGCCAGCCGGGGACTGGTGACGAAGTACGCGGGCGCGGGGCCGAGGTAAAGTTTCACGATCTCGCCGTGTTCGTGCAATGCGCTGGTGAATGCGAAGCGTTGCCGCAACAGCGCCGGAGTGTGCCCGAGAAACGGCCACCGGCCCGGTGCGACCGGGACGTTCATGTGGACTCCTCGTGTGCGCCATTCTGTGGATCTATTGTGTGGAATTCCCAAGGGGACGGCCTACGGTAGGCGCGTTCGGTCGAACGGGACAGTGCCCGATCGGGTGGTGCGCCCTCACGCGGATGGCGCAGTAACCTGCTCGCGGGGAATCGCTAAGCTCTTTCCGGTCCGACGCGACTGAGAAGGTGTTCTTCGTGACACGATCACCGGAATGGGTGCCACCGGGTGTCGATATCTCCGTGCCGAGCATGGCGCGTACTTACGACTTCATGCTCGGCGGCGGCCACCACTTCGCCGTCGACCGCGCGGTGGGTGAGCAGATCGAGCGCGTGATGCCCGGCCTGCGCGACTCCGCGCGCGTGAACCGCGCATTCCTCGGCCGCGCGGTGCGATTCATGACGAATCAGGGGATCCGGCAGTTCCTCGACATCGGTTCCGGCATTCCGACGGTCGCGAACGTGCACGAGGTCGCCCAGGCACAGGACCCGGAATGCCGGGTCGTCTACGTCGACCGCGACCCGGTGGCGGTCGCGCACAGCGAGCTGATGCTGGTGGGCAACGACCGCGCGGCGGTGGTCCAGGCCGACATGCGCGACCCGGAGGCGATCCTCGCCTCGCCGCAGGTGCGCGGGCTGCTCGACCTCGACCGGCCGGTGGGCCTGCTCATGCTGCTGATGCTGCACTGGGTGCCGGACGAGTCCGACCCGTTCGGGCTCGTCGGGCGCTACCGCGCGGCGCTCGCGCCCGGCAGCTACCTCGCGATCACCCACGTCACCGGCGACCACCAGGGCGAAGACCTCGACGAGGCGACCGAGGTGATCAAGGAGAGCCGCAGCCCCGACCAGGTGACGCTGCGGACGCACGCCCAGGTGTCGGCGTTGTTCGCCGGGTTCGAGCTCGTCGAGCCCGGGCTGGTCGGCTGCGGGGAATGGCGGCCGTCGGGTCCGGCGGACATCGCCGCGGCGGCCGCGATGAACATGCTGGTCTACGCCGGAATCGGCCGCAAAGGGTGATCCCCGTGACCGATCCCCGCCCGGACGCGGCACCCGTTCCCGACGCGGAACGGGCGCGTACCGTGCTCGCCCGGAAATGGGCGTACCTGCTCAGCGGCGTGACCGTCGTGTCGCTGAACCGGGAAGAACTCGACGCCGAACTGCGCGGCATGCTCGACGAGCTGTGCGGCTGCCTCCGTGGCACGTCCGCGGACACCGCACCCGCCGAGCGGATCGGCAGGCGCCTCGTCGGGCTCGGTTACGTCGGCGAGCCCGGCCTGCGCTGCACGCTCGACGTCCTCGGGAAGGGTCTGCCGTCCCTGCCGGAACTGCAGGGCGAGGACGGCGTCGGCGTCACCGAGCGGATCGCGCTGACGCTCGGCGCGCTCTCCTGCGGGTTCCTGCTCGCGCACGAGCGCAGCGTCCTCGACCAGCAGGAGATCATGCACCTGTCGCTGCTCAAGGCGGTGCGGGACGCCCAGTGGCACCTCAAGGAGAGCGAAGCCCGCTTCGAAGAGGTCGTGACGGCGTCGGCGAGCGGCATCGCGCTGGTCGCCCTCGACGGCCGGATCGTGCGCGCCAACGCCGCGCTGGCCGAGATGCTCGGGTACCCGGCGGGCGAGCTGACCGGCCGCGGGCTGTTCGACCTCGTCGACCCCGAGTCCGCGGAAGTCCTCCGCGAGGCGATGACGGGGCTGCTCGACGGCGGCCGGGAACGCGTCCGGCAGTCGCAGCGGCTGCTGCGGCAGGACGGCGACGTCGCCCGCATCTCGCTCACCGCGTCACTGCTGCGCGACGCCGACGACCGGCCAGGGCACTACGTCGTCGTGGTCGAGGACGGCACCGAGCTGATGCTGCTGCAGGGCGAGCTGAGCCGCCAGGCCCTGCACGACGTCCTGACCGGCCTGCCGAACCGCCAGTACTTCGGCACCTACCTGGAGGCGGCGCTGCGGCGCGCGGACCCGGTGTACGGCGTCACGTTGTTCCACGTCGACCTCGACGCGTTCGGCATGGTCAGCAACAGCCTCGGCCGCCGCGTCGGCGAGCAGCTGCTGGTGCACTTCGCGCAACGGCTGAAGGCGGTGATGGCCCGCGAGAAGGCGATGATCGCGCGGTTCCACAGCGACGAGTTCGGCATCCTGGTGGAGAACACGGCGACGACGCCCGACATCGACACCATCGTGCGCGCGATCAACGACGAGCTCGCCGAGCCGTTCTTCGTCGACGGGCACGGGCTCGCGCTGTCCGCCAGCGCCGGCGTCGTGCACCGGCCGTCGAAGGACATCGATCCCGCGGAGCTGCTGCGCGCGGCGGACCAGACGCTGCGGCGCGCCAAGGAACGGCGACGCGGTCAGTGGAAGGTGTTCGACCGCGACACCGACGCCGAAGACCGGCGGCGGCAGGCGCTCGCCGTCGGGATGGCCGGTGCCTGGGAGCACGGCGAAATCGGAGTGCGCTACCGGCCGATGGCGCGGCTGGCCGACGGCGCGGTCGCCGGCGTCGAAGCCCGCCTGCACTGGGACCGCCCGGCCGAACCGGCGCTGTCGCACGAGTGCTGCACCGAGCTCGCCGACTCGACCGGGCTGATCCTGCCGCTCGGGGACTGGCTGCTGCACGCGGCGGGCCGTCAGGGCGCGTGGTGGCGGCAGCGCGCGGGTTTCGGCCTGCCGATGGTCGCCGGCCTGACCGGGCACCAGGTGTCGGACGACGCGCTGGGCACGCGGGTGACGCGGCTGCTGGCCGACACCGGCCTGCCGCCGGAACAGCTGCTGCTCGGGGTCCCGGCCGGCGCGCTGCCGGTGTCCGGCGTCATCGAGAACGTCACCGCGCTGGCCGACCTCGGGGTGCACGTCATGCTCGACGAGTTCGGCCTGGGCCCCGACGACCTGCGTGCGATCGAGGACCTGCCGGTGGACATCGTGCGCGTCGACCGGCGCCTCGCCGAATGGCAGGCGTGGGCGGACTCGACGTTCCTCGGCGCACTCGTCCCGCTGGTCCGGCAGGTCGGCGCGACGCTCGTCGTCGACGGCATCCACACCGAGGACCAGGCGGACTGGTGGCGCACGGCGGGCGCGGACCTGGCGACCGGCGACTACTTCGGCGTCGCGGGCCCGGCCGAGGAACTCACCGGGACCTTCGCCGGAGCCTGAGCCCGCCACCGCGTCAGGCCGACAGCGGCCAGCACGATCACCATGCCGCCGACGACCCGGGGCGTCAGCGACTCGCCGAGGAAGAGCGCGCCGAGCGCGACCGACACGACCGGGAGCAGGTAGCCGACCGTCGCGGCGGCGGTCGGTCCCTCGTCGGCGATGAGCCGGTAGTTGAGGTAGAAGGTGATCCCGGTCCCGAAGACGCCGAGGATCACCACGGCGACGACGGCGGTCAGCGTCAGGTGCGGCGCGGTGGAGGCGACCGGCAGCGCGACGGCGGTCAACGCGGTGGCGGTCATGAGCTGCGCGGCCGACAGGGCGAGCGGCGCGCCGTCCGGCGGCAGTTTCCTTGCCATGTAAGCGAAAGCGACGGCATAGCTGAGCCCGGCGCCGAGTAGGGCCAGCGCGCCCGCGCTCAGCAGGCCCGCGTGATCCCACGGCGCGAAGATCACCAGGATGCCGCCGAAGCCGAGGACCAGCCCGGCCAGCCGGGCGAGGGAGAGCCGCCGTTCCGTGCCGAGCGCGACGCCGATCAGCAGTGACCACAACGGTGTCGTGGCGTTCATGACGCCCGCAATCCCGGAATCCACGGTGCGTTCCCCGAAACTGAAGAGCGCGAAGGGCAGCGCGTTGCAGAAGAAGGCGGCGACGACCAGCCGTCCCCAGGTGGCGAGGTCCCGCGGCAGGCGCTGGCGGGCCGCAGCCGCCAGCGCCAGCAGCGTCAGCGCGCCGAGCGCGCAGCGGACCAGCGTGAGGTGGACGGGGCTCAGTCCGGTCAGGGCCAGCTTGATCCACAGGAAACCCGAGCCCCAGAGCAGAGCCAGCACCGCTATGCGCGCCGAGGCGCTTCGTCCACCGATCACGTTTCCACGGTGCCTGGCGTGTCCTGTCAGGACAAGTGAAGACTTGTGGAGCGATCTTTAAGGGTTGCTACATCGTTGTGCGGGCTCACATCGGATGTTCCATCCACACGTTCGGCTCCACATAGGTCGCCGTGTCGTACTTGACGGACGCGTACACCGGGGCGATTCCGCCCGGGATGAAGTTCTCGCCTTCCTCCAGCTTCACTCCCGTCCACTCGCGCCAGTCGGCCAGGGAACCCGCCAGTGTCACCGCGAACGGGCACACCTTCACCACCCGCGCCCCCAGGCGTTCGTGGGTGCGCAGCCAGCGGTCCGTCAGGAGGCCGTCGGGGCGGCGGCGGGCCGCGTACTCCGGCATCGGGACCGCCGGCTCGGCCTCCTTGCCGATCGGGCGGACCGAGACGATCAGCTTGCGCAGGCCCGTTTCCGCCGCGCGGGCCTTCAATGCCTTCAGCATCGGGGCTGCCAGGCCGGTGCCGCGCAGGTGCGGGGCGATCACCACTTCCAACGCGCACAACGCGTTCGGTGCGCGGCCGTCCATCACGTCCTGGGCTGCCCACTCGATTGCCTGGTCCCAGCCGTGGTCCGGCAGCTCCGTGCGGTCCGGGGCCGGGTATGCCAGCGGGACCGACAACGCCCGGGCCATCGGGCGGCCTTCGTCGTCGAGGGCGATCAGGAAATACCGCGGCCAGTGGCGCAGGAACCGTGCGCCCGTGATCATCCGGCCGCTGGCGCCCTGGTAGATGAACTGGCCGCCGACGTCGCCGAGTTCCAGTGCCTGCTGGAGAAGGTCGGGACGCTCCGCAAGATCCACAACGCGCATGTGCCCCAGTGAAGCGAACCGCGCACCGCGAAGATAGCGGCATCCGGGCGACTCAGCGGGCAGGCAGGGCCCGGGACCGGCGCGTGAGCGCAGACGGGTCGAGGTTGGCCCTCGTGCCCGCGTCGTGGCCGTCGAGGTAGCCGCTGCCCGACAGCCTGCGGGGCGCCGCCGCGCGGAGGCCGCCGTACTCCGCGTCGAACGCGTGCTGGACCAGCTGGGCGCGGTCGCGGACCACCAGTTCCGCCGAGCCCCGGCCCTGGACTGCCGTGCGGACCGCTTCCTCCTCGGCGCGGGACAGCCGCTCGTGGACCGCGCGGGCGAAACCGTGCAGCCACGTGCGGCGGTAGGCCGCCAGTGACTCACCGGGGAAGAAACCGTCCGGGCGGACGCGGGTCAGCTGCGTGCTCGCCTGCAGCAGCAGGCTCGTGAACAGCAGCTCCACGCGGCCGATGTCCGACCGGAAGCCGAACACCGTGACACTGTCGACCTTCTGGCCGAGGCGGTGCAGCAGCGTCCGGCAGCGCAGCGGGTACGCCACCGACGTCAGCAGGCTCGCCTTGTCCCTGCTGTACGGGTCGTTCATCGGGATCTTCAGCGTCCCGATCTCGTCGCTGCCCGCACCGGACGCGGCCAGCATCGCCTGGTCGATCCCGTACCGCGCGACCAGCTCGGCGGCCTTCTGGTTGTAGGCCTCGGCCTCCGCCTCGGTGACCGCCGGGTCCTCGGCCTTCGCCAGCAGCTTGCGGATGCGCTCGAGCTGCGGGTCTGACTCGGTCATGGGACGCAGGGTATTCGATCACGTGTTCGGGTGCGCGCACCGGGTGACCGCGTGTCGCGTCAGCCGAGATACGCGTCGAGCGTCACCGCCAGCGCCGCTTCCGGGGACGGCGCGAAACTCGCCCCGGCCAAGCCGCCCCACAGCCACAGCTGGGCCAGCCCGTGCAGGGCCGCCCACAGCGACGCCGCGACCAGCCGCGGGTCGGTGCCCGCCCGGGTGCCCGCCGCCGCGACCAGGGCCGCGAACTCGTCGAACACCGCGCTGCTGACCGCGGCGAGGGCCGGCTCGTCCGGGTCGATCAGGTCGCGGCGGAACATCAGCTCGAACATCGCCGGGTGCTGCAGCGCGAAGTCGACGTAGCTGTGGCAGGCCGCCGTGAGCCGTTCCCGCGGGCCGCTCTCCGGCAGGCGCGTGCGGCGTTCGAGCAGCTCGGTGAACCCCTGCGTCGCGACGGCGGACAGCAACTCCGCACGACCGGAGAAATGCCGCAGCGGCGCGCCGTGGGAGACGCCCGCCGCCTTCGCGATCCCGCGCAGTGTCACCGCGCCGACGCCTTCCTCGGCCAGCAGTTCCGACGCCGTCGTGATCAGGCGTTGCCGGGTGCCCATGCCTCGTCCCGGGTCATCGGCAGCAGGTCCGGGCGCTTGGGCAGGAAGCCGTCGCCGGGCTGGCGGCCGATCAGGCGGTTGCGCGTGCGGGTCACGGCCACCGGCAGGACCTCGCGGACCAGCCACTGCACGTCGGCGCGCCAGCTCCCGGGCGCCGCCGTGCCGGGCAGCGGCGCGAGCCACGCCGGGTCGTGGTCGACGCCGAGCTTCGCGAGGACGTACGCGGCGAGCCTGCGGTGGCCGTGGGCGGACAGGTGGAGCCGGTCGGCGCCGAAGTACCGCGAGTCGGTGACCGCCGGGTCCGGCCACAGGTCGATCAGCAGCGCGCCGTAGCTGACGGCGGCTTCGCGGATCGCTTCGTTGAGCGCGACGATCCGCGGCCGCATCCGGCGTCCCAGCGGCATCCGGTGGGAGACGTCGCTGAGGGTGAACGTGACGACCACCGGGGAGATCTCGGTGCAGGCGCGGATGGCCGTGTCGACGCGGCGGGCGACCGTGCGCGCGTCCCAGCCGCGGCTCATGACGTCGTTGCCGCCGCCGAAGAGGGCGACCAGGTCCGGCTCCAGCCGCGTCGCGGCCGGGACCTGCTCGGGCACGATCTGGTCCAGCCGCCGCCCGCGGACGGCGAGGTTGGCGTACCGGAAATCCGGCTCGTCCTCGGCCAGGCGGGCGGCGACGAAGTCGGCCCAGCCGCGGTAGGCGCGCTGGCCGGGGTACGGGTCGTCGAGGCCTTCGGCGCAGCTGTCGCCGAGGACGACGAAACGGTGGTGGCTCATCCCGATCTCCGTAACCCGTGGTTCACCTTGTGGACACTGTCTATCAAACTGCTGTAGACGGTGTCTACTTCGGGGTCACCCGAGCCAGAGCCGCAGCTTCTCCGGATTCCGCATCGCCCAGATGCGCGTGATCCGGCCGTCCGCGACGTCGAAGGCGTACACGGCCGCGAGTTCGCCGCCGCGCTGCAGCAGCAGCCCGGGCCGGCCGTTGACCGTGCGCTCCACGATCCGCAGCGCGCCGGCCGCCCCGGTGGCGAGGGCGGCGACGTACTGCGCGACCACTTCGCCGCCTTCGATCGGGGTCAGCGCGGCACGGACCACGCCGCCGCCGTCCGCGGTCAGGGTCGCGGCCGGGTCGAGGAGGCCGACCAGGGCGTCGATGTCGCCCGTTTCCCACGCCTGCTTGAAGTTCCGGATCACCTCGGCCTGCCGGGTGACGGGGGCCGCGGGCCGGGCCGCGCGGACCCGGCGGCGGGCCGACGACGCCAGCTCGCGGCACGCCGCCGGGGTGCGGCCGGTGATCTCGGCGATCTCGGCGAACGCGTAGCCGAAGACGTCGTGCAGGACGAGCGCCACGCGCTGGGCGGGCGTCATCGCTTCGAGCGTCACGAGGAAGGCCATGGTGACCGACTCGTCGAGGGTGATCCGGTCGGCGACCCCGTCAGCCTGGTCCGGCACGGGCTCGGGCAGCCACTCGCCGACGTACTGCTCGCGCCGCACCCGCGCCGAGCCCAGGACGTCCAGGCAGATCCGGCCGGCCACCGTCGTCAGCCACGCGCCGGGCGAGGAGATCGCTTCCCGTTGCGACGGCGACAGCGCGTACCAGCGGGCGTAGGTCTCCTGGACGGCGTCCTCGGCTTCGGCCAGCGAGCCGAGCAGCCGGTAGGCGAGGTTGATCAGGTGCCGCCGCTCGGCGACGACCGCGTCCGATGGTGTGGTCATGACTCCTCCGACGAAACAGCCTTCCCGATCGTCAGGCCTGACATCCCGCCGGGCTGCTTCGTCGTACCGGTCGAAGCGTCAACCGAACAGGGGAGAAGACGATGACCAAGATCGGAATCGTGCTCGGCAGCACCCGTCCCGGCCGGATGGGGGACCAGGTGGCCCGCTGGGTCCACGAGCGCGCGGAGCAGCGCACGGACGCCGAGTTCGAGCTGATCGACCTGCGTGACCACCCGCTGCCGCACCTGGAAGAGCCGCCGGGCTTCTCGGGGCAGTACGAGGACGAACGCACCCGCGCCTGGGCCGCGGTCGTCGCGGCGTGCGACGGGTTCGTGTTCGTCACGCCGGAGTACAACCACTCCGTGCCCGGCGTGCTCAAGAACGCCATGGACCACGTGCACATCGAGTGGAACACCAAGGCGGCCGGGTTCGTCTCCTACGGCGGCGTTGGCGGCGCCCGCTCGGTCGAGCAGCTGCGGCTGGTCTGCGGCGCGCTGCAGCTGGCCGACGTGGCACCGCAGGTCACGCTGCCGCTGGCGACGGAGTTCGAGAACCGCACGGTCTTCAAGCCGGGCGAGTACCAGCTCGCGGCGCTGGACACGGTGCTGGACCACGTCGTCGCGTGGAGCACCGCGCTCGCGCCGCTGCGGTCCGGGGACGCCGAGGCGGCGATCCGGGGACGCCTGGACGAGATCGTCGGCGGCCTCCGCACCAAGGACCTCGACGCACTGCGGAAGGTCTACGCGCCGGACGTCCGGTCCTTCGACGTCGAGCCGCCGCTGGAGCACGCGGGCGTCGACGCGAAGCTGAAGAACTGGGCGAAGGTGTTCACCTTCTTCGAAAAGGTGGACTACGAGCTGCGCGACCTGAACGTCGTCGTGAGCGGCGACCTGGCGGTCGGGCACGGCTTCGGGCGGGTCAGCGGCACGCTGCACACCGGCGTCGCCGCGGACGGCATGTGGGTCCGGGTCACGTTCGTCTTCCGGAAGACCGGCGGTGACTGGCTGATCGTCCACGACCAGGCGTCGGTGCCGTTCGACATGGCGACCGGCCAGGGGGTCGTCGACCTGCAGCCGTGACGGCTCAGGCGAGCCGCGTGCGGTGGGCCGCCACGGCGGCCCGCCGCGGGTCGGCCGCGGGGAGCGTCCGCTCCAGCGCGTCCAGTACCGCGAGGTCGTCGACGCCGCAGGAGGTTTCCCAGAACGCCCACAGCACGGCCGGATCGCCGCTGTGCAGCGCCACCTGACGCACCTGCGCGGTCAGCGTCTCCCGTTCCTCGCGGATCGCCGGGGCCTCCGACTCCGGCAGCAGCGGGCCGCGGAAGGCACGCAGGACCTCGGCCGGGGCACCGCCGCGCAACGCCGTCCGGGCGCGGAGGAAATCGGCGTCGACGTCGGCCGCCAGGCGGTACGGGCGGGTCTGCACCACGGACGCGCCCAGCTGGGACCGCAGCCGGTGGATCTCCGCGCGGACCGTCACCGGGTTGCCCGTCTCGCCGTAGAGCTGCAACGCCAGCCGTTCCGCGGAAAGGCCGCCGGGGTGCAGGGCCAGCAACGTCAGGATCTCCGCGTGCCGCAGGGTCAGCGGGATCTCGCGACCGTCCACTGTGGTCGCGTGGGTGCCGTCGGAGAGGTACTCCAGGCGCAGCCGGGCCCGGTGTGTGCCCGCGGCCGCGGTCAGCCGGAGCAGGTAGCCCTCCGCAAGGGGTTCCACGGTCGCCAGGCGGCCGTCCGGCAGCGCGACCGTGCCGCCGCCGTGGCGGACGTCCACTGTGGACGGCAGCAGGCAGGACTGCGTGGCCAGCACCCGCCCGCCTGCCGAGAGCAGGGCACCGGGGCGGCCGCGCAGGGCCTCCAGATGGGGCATGTTGGCCCGCCGCAGCTGTTCGTCGCGGACGGCGAGCTGGGCGCGCAGCTGGCCTTCCGCGAGCTGTGCCGTGGCCGTGACCAGCGAAAGCATGGCCGGGTGGACCGTGCGCAGCGGGCCGCTGACGTCGATGGAGCCGAGCAGCACGCCGGTCTCGGGGTCGCGCACCGGCGCCGCCGCGCACGTCCACGTGTGATAGCGCCGGACCAGGTGCTCGGCCGAGTAGATCTGCACCGGCTCGCCGGTGGCCAGCGCCGTGCCCATGGCGTTGGTGCCGATCGCGGCTTCACTCCACCGGGTGCCTTCGGTGAGGCCGACGCGGTCGCCGCGCAGCAGCTGGCCCGCCGCGCCCTCGCGCCAGAGGATCAGGCCGTCGGCGTCGGTCACGATCATGACGTGCTCGGCGTCGTCGGCGATGCTCACCAGCATCTGCCGCAGCACGGGCAGGACCGGCGCCAGCGGGTGCGCCTCGCGCAGCGACGCCAGGTCGGCGGCGGAGTGGACGAACGGCGCTTCGCCGTCGTCCGGGTCGACGCGGGCGGCGAGCGAGCGGGTCCACGAAGCGGAGACGACCGAGCGTGGCCGCCGCGGCGCGGGAGCGCCCTGGAGCACCGCGTCACGGACGTGGGCCAGCAGCCGCGCGTACGACTCGGGGTCGCGCAGCAGCTCCGGTTCGGGCGCCTCTGCCACGTTCACCAGCGTAGATAGCCGCCGGACCGCGGTGCAACGCGCTTGCAACGTTGCCGGACCTACCTTCGCCGCCACCAGCGTCACCCGTCACTCCGAGCAACGAGGCAGGGAAGATGGTCCAGTACGCCGCACCGAACACCGAAGGCGGCATCGTCGCCTTCGCACCGCGCTACGACCACTACATCGGCGGCGAGTACGTGCCGCCGGCATCGGGCCGGTACTTCGAAAACCCGACGCCCGTCACCGGGAAGCCGTTCACCGAGATCGCCCGCGGCACCGCCGAGGACGTCGAGAAGGCCCTCGACGCGGCACACGGCGCGGCGGCGGCGTGGGGCCGGACCTCGACCGAGGAACGCGCGAACACGCTGCTGAAGATCGCCGACCGGATGGAGCGGAACCTGGAGGCGATCGCGGTCGCCGAGTCGTGGGAGAACGGCAAGCCGGTCCGCGAGACACTGGCCGCCGACATCCCGCTGGCCATCGACCACTTCCGCTACTTCGCCGGCGCGCTGCGCGCCCAGGAGGGCGGCATCTCGCAGATCGACGAGCACACCGTCGCCTACCACTTCCACGAGCCGCTCGGCGTGGTCGGGCAGATCATCCCGTGGAACTTCCCGATCCTGATGGCGGTCTGGAAGCTCGCGCCGGCACTGGCCGCGGGCAACGCGGTGGTGCTCAAGCCGGCCGAGCAGACGCCGGCGTCGATCCACGTGCTGATGTCGTTCATCGGCGACCTGATCCCGCCGGGTGTGGTGAACATCGTCAACGGCTTCGGCCTCGAAGCCGGGAAGCCGCTGGCGTCCAGCAACCGCGTGCGCAAGATCGCCTTCACCGGCGAGACCACCACCGGGCGGCTGATCCTGCAGTACGCCAGCGAGAACATCATCCCGGTCACGGTCGAGTTGGGTGGCAAGAGCCCGAACATCTTCTTCGACGACGTCGCGGCGAAGAACGACGCCTTCTACGACAAGGCGCAGGAGGGTTTCGCGCTCTTCGCGCTGAACCAGGGTGAGGTCTGCACGTGCCCGTCGCGGGCGCTGATCCAGTCGGGCATCTACGACCGCTTCCTCGGCGACGCCGTCTCGCGGGTGCAGAAGATCAAGCAGGGCCATCCGCTCGACACCGAGACGATGATCGGCGCACAGGCGTCCCGTGACCAGCTCGAAAAGATCCTGTCCTACATCGACATCGGCAAGCAGGAGGGTGCCGAGATCCTCACCGGCGGCAGCCGCTCTGACCTCGGCGGCGAGCTGTCCGGCGGCTACTACGTCGAGCCGACGGTGTTCGCCGGCGACAACAAGATGCGGATCTTCCAGGAGGAGATCTTCGGCCCGGTCGTGTCGGTGACGAGGTTCGACGACTACGCCGACGCGCTCAAGATCGCCAACGACACGCTGTACGGCCTCGGCGCCGGCGTCTGGTCGCGGGACGGGAACGTCGCCTACCGCGCCGGCCGGGACATCCAGGCCGGGCGCGTGTGGGTGAACAACTACCACGCCTACCCGGCGCACGCGGCCTTCGGCGGCTACAAGGCGTCCGGGATCGGCCGGGAGACGCACAAGATGATGCTGGACCACTACCAGCAGACGAAGAACCTGCTGGTGTCCTATTCAGACCAGGCGCTCGGGTTCTTCTGAGGCCTCAGCTGATGCCGCGGTGCCGGTGGGCGACCGTCAGCGCCGCCACGCTCAGGCACGCGGTCAGCACGAGGTAGTACCCCGGCGAGACCGGCGACCCGGTCGTCGCGACCAGGGCCGCCGCGATCGTCGGGGTGAACCCGCCGAACACCCCGACCGTCGTGTTGTAGCCGAAGGACAGCCCGGTGGCGCGGGTCCGCGCGGGGAACGCGTCGGCCATCACCGACGGCAGCGCGCCGAAGTACGCCGCCTTGAGCAGGCCGAGGATCGTCATCGCCGCCGTCAGCGTCAGGAACGACGGCGACGACGTCACCCAGAGGTAGAGCGGCACTGCGCTCACGCCGATCAGCGCCGCCGCGGTCACCATGAGCCGGATCCGGCCGTGGCGGTCGGCGAGCCAGCCCGCCACCGGGGTGCCGAGCGTCAGCACCACGCCGGTGATCACCAGTGCCACGAAGGAAAGCGAGTCGTCGAGGCCGAGCGTCTTGATCGCGAACGCCGGCAGCGACTGCAGGATGAAGTTCAGCGACGTCGACACGACCAGCGCGCCACCGGCGATGAGCAGCCCGCCCCACTGGTGGCGGAACAGCTCGCGGATCGTCGAGGACTCCGGCTCGGCGAGCGGCGCTTCGTCGACGTGCCGCCGGATGTAGTACCCGACCGGGCCGATCAGCAGCCCGAAGACGAACGGGATCCGCCAGCCCCACGCCGTCATCGCCGCGTCCGGCAGGACCGCGGTGAGCCCGGCCGCGAACCCGGCCGAGAGCAGCGTCGCGAAACCCTGGCTGGCGAACTGGAAACTGCCGAGGAAGCCCTTGCGCCGGTCGTCGCGCTCGATGAGGAACGCCGTCGCGGCGCCGAATTCGCCGCCCGCGGCGAACCCCTGCAGCAGCCGCGCGACGATCACGCCGATCGGCGCGAGCACCCCGATCGTCGCGTACCCCGGCACGATCGCGAGCAGCAGCGTGCCCAGCACCATCAGGCGGATCGTCAGGACGAGGGCCTTCTTGCGGCCGTGCCGGTCGGCGTACGCGCCGAGCACGAGCCCGCCGAGCGGCCGGATCAGGAACGTGATCCCGAAGACCGCGTACGCCTGCAGCAGCTGGACCGCCGCGTTGCCGCCGGGGAAGAACGTCTTGCCGATGTAGGCCGCCATGAGCGCGTACGCGGCGAGGTCGAACCATTCGAGCGCGTTGCCGATGGTCGCGGCGGCGATGGCACGCCGGTTCGTGACGGGCCGCTGCGTCTGCGTTTCGGTCATCGGCGTTCTCCCAGTGCGTGGAACAGCGCGGTGGCGAGCACGAGACCCTCGCGGGCGACCGACGCGAGCATGTGCTCGTCCGGGGCGTGCTGACGGCAACCCGGGTAGGAGTGCGGCAGCCACAACGTCGGCATCCCGAGGACGTCGGTGAAGACGTGGTTGGGCAGGCCACCGCCGAAGTTGGGCAGGAGCGTGACCGGGCGGCCGGCCACGGCGTCCAAAGTGGACTTGGCCCAGGTGACCCACGGGTCGTCGACCGGCGTGCGGCTGGCCCGGAAGTTGCCGTCGGCACTCACCTGCACCATCGGGAAGCCATGCGCGGCAAGGTGTCCGGTGACGGCGTCCGCGACGCCGTCGGCGTCCGTGCCCGCGACGTACCGCAGCTGCAGCACCGCCCTCGCCCGGCCGGGGATCGCGTTGACCGGGCGGTCGACGTCGCCCGCGCCCAGGGAGAGGACCTCCAGGGTGTTCCAGCCGTAGAGCCGTTCGGCCGGAGTCAGCCGCGGATCGCCCCAGCCCTCGTCCGGCACCGGATCGTCCGGGCTGTTCGCGACGACGACGCCGTCGAGCGCCGCACGCACGGTGTCCGGCAGCTCGGGCGGCAGCAGGCCCGGCACCTGGATGCGGCCGTGGCCGTCGACCAGGCACGCGATGGCCGCGGCGAGCGTCGTGGCGGGGTTGCGCAGGATGCCGCCCCAGTTGCCGGAGTGGTGCGAACCGGGACGCAGGTCGACGTCGAGCGCGATCCGCACGCTGCCGCGGGCGCCGAGGAACACCGTCGGCGTCGCGGCGTCCAGGCGCGGGCCGTCGGAGGCGACCAGGACGTCCGCGCGCAGCAGGTCCCGCTGCCGGTCGGCGAACTCCGCCAGGCCGGGCGAGCCGATCTCCTCGCCGGTCTCGAACAGGAACTTCAGGTTGAAGCCCAGCTTGCCGCGCTCGGCGAGCAGCAGCCGCAACGCGGTGAGGTTGATCAGGTGCTGGCCCTTGTTGTCCGCGGTGCCGCGGCCGTACCAGCGGTCGCCGTCGGCGGTCAGCGTCCACGGATCGAGCCCGTCGCTCCACCGGCCCGCCTCGCCGACGACGTCGGCGTGCCCGTAGCAGAGCAGCGTCGGCCGCTCGGGCGATTCGACGCGGGTGCCGACGAGGAACGGCCCGCCCGCCGGGTCCGGGTTCGGATACGTGGTCACCGTGCAGCCGAGTGCTTCGAGCATGGGCGTCAGGACGTCGTCGAGGTATGCCTTGATGGCAACCCGGCCCTCGGGGGCGTCGCTCACGGTCGGGTGGGCGACGAGGTCGGCGAGTTCGGCGAAGAACGCGCCCGAGTCGACGTGGGCCTGCGCCTTGGCGCGGAGTTCGGCGGGGATCACGGAGCCTCCCTGGTCGGGTTGCGCAGCAGCCTAAGCCGGACGCGCGGGCGTGACCATTGCCGTTTTGGTGGTCGTGCGTTCTCATTGGGGCAAACCGGGAGGTTCCATGCGCCTGCTGCCCACCGGGCTGACCTACTTCCTCGAAGTCGCCCGCACCGGCTCGGTGTCCGAGGCCGCTGCCGCGCTGACCGTCGCGCCGTCGGCGATCAGCAGGCAGATCGCCAAGCTCGAAGCCGGGATCGGCGTGCCGCTGTTCGTCCGGCACCCGCGCGGCATGATCCCGACCGACGCCGGGACGCTGCTGCTCGACCACGTCCGCCGCAGCGAGGCGGAGTCGGCGGCGCTGCTCGGCGAGCTGCGCACCGGCCGGGGGTTGCAGGCCCGGTCGATCACCGTGGCGTGCTCGGAGGGCTTCGGCCGCCGCGTCGTCCCGCGTGCCATCGCGGAGTTCCGGCGCGAGCATCCCGACGTGGCGTTCCACGTCGACGTCGTGGGCCGCGAGGAGGCGACCCGGCGCGTGCTCGACGGCGCGGCCGACGTCGCCGTCACCTACACCACCGGCCCGCAGCACGGCGTGCGCGTCGAAAGCGCCGTCGTCGTGCCGGTGTACGCGATCGTGCCGCGCGGGCACGCCCTGGACGGCCGGGACCGCGTCGGGCTCGCCGAGCTGGCCGCGCACCCGCTCGCGTTGCCGACGCGCGGGCAGAGCCTGCGCGAGCTGTTCGACATCGCCGCGCGGATCGAGAACGTCCCGGTCCGGCCGGTGCTGGTGTGCGACGAACTCGGCCCGCTGTACGAGTTCGTCCGCGCGGGCGGCGGGGTCGCGCTGGCCGGCGGGCTCGGCGACCTGCGGCGGGACGCCGAAGCCGAAGGCGTCGCGTACGTTCACCTCGACAATCCCGCGTTCCGGCAACGGGAAGCGCAGGTCCAGACGATGGCGGGCCGCACGCTTTCGGCCACGGTGACACGGTTCGCGGCGCTGCTCGTGGCGTTCGTCCGGCCGGCCGAGCCCGGGAAAACCCTGCCGGACTGAACGAACGGTCGTGCTACTTTCCGGCCATGCGGATCGAGGGCGTTTACGTGGGACAACCGAGCGTGCTGGGGTACCGCCGAGAGCAGGAGGTGCTCAGTGCCATCACGAAGGCGCGCGTCACGGCGCCCGAACTGGCGCTGACCGAGCTGAACCTCGACGGCGACAGGCAGGCCGACCTCAGCGTGCACGGCGGGGTCGACAAAGCGGTTTACGTCTATCCCGCCGAGCACTACCCGGCCTGGGCGGCGGACGGCCTGACGGCGGAGCCGGGCGGCTTCGGCGAGAACGTCTCACTGACCGGGGCCACCGAGGACGACGTCCGGATCGGGGACGTGTGGGCCTGGGGAGACGCGCTCGTGCAGGTCTCCCAGCCGCGGCAGCCGTGCTTCAAGCTGGCCATGAAGACCGGCCGCAAGGACGTCGTCCCGGCGATGATCGACTCCGGGCGCAGCGGCTGGTACCTGCGCGTGCTGCGGCCCGGCACGGTGCCGACGGCCGGCACGATCGACGTCGTGGAGCGCGCGGACGGGCCGACGATCACCGAGGTGTACCTGGTGTCCTTCGCCAACTACGGGCAGCTGCCGCCGGAAAAGGTCGACGCGGCGCTGGACCTCGCCGACCGCGTCCTGGCCACCCCCGCGCTCTCGGCGTCCTACCGCGACGGCGTCCAGTCCACAGTGGACCGCTGGCGGGCGCGGCGTGCCGGGTGACGGCCGGATCGCCCGCGGCGACGCGACCCGGCGCGTGGTGCTGCGCCGGGCCGTCGACGTCGCGTCGGTCGAGGGCCTGGAGGGACTGTCCCTCGGCAGGCTGGCGACCGACCTGGAGCTGAGCAAGAGCGGCGTGTTCGCGTTGTTCGGCTCGAAGGAGGAGCTGCAGCTCGCGACGATCGAGGCGGCGCTGGAGATCTTCCGCTCGCACGTGATCGTCCCGGCCCGCGCGGTCTCGCCGGGCCTGCCGCGGCTGCGCGCGGTGTGCGAGAAGTGGCTGGACTACTCGGAAAAACGCATCTTCCCGGGCGGGTGCTTCTTCTTCAACGTCGGCGCGGAGTTCGACGCGCGCCCGGGCCGCGTCCACGACGCGGTGGCGGCGGCGAGCGGCTCGTTCGCCGCGTTCCTCCACGAGACGGCGGCCGAGGCCGTCGCCCTCGACCACCTCGACGCGGACCCGGAGGTGCTGGCGTTCGAGCTGCACGCGCTGGGCCGCGCGGCCAACGCGGACGCCATGCTCCACGGCGACATCCACGCCTACACCCTGGCCCGCCGCGCCATCCGCGCCCGCCTCGCCGAATGCCTCTGAGGCTATTTCCAGTCGACCTGCGGGGAGCGGTAGAAGTCGATGCCCTGGGCGGCCCAGCGCGGGGACTGCTTGGCGAGGCGCGCGCGGTAGGCGTCCCAGTTGTGGGTGGCGCGCGGTGACCAGCCGAGTTCGGCGATGCCCGGCAGTCGCGGGAAGGCCATGTACTCGATGTCGTCGCTGGTCCGGATCGTCTCGGTCCACAGTGGAGCTTCGACGCCCGCGACCTGGCTCTCGCCGACGCCCTTGACCAGCGTCGCCGGGTCCCAGTCGTACGCGTCGCGGACCTCGACCAGCCCGGCCCAGTCCTGGCCCAGCTTCGTCGACGCGTCGTACTTCATGTCCAGGTACGCGTGGTTCGCCGGCGACATGAGGATCTTGTTTCCGCGTGCTGCGGCGGCCGCGACGTCGGCGTTCTCACCGCCGAAGTCCCAGTACTGCGGGATCGCCGACACCGGCGGCGACGACTTGGCGATCTCGTGCCAGCCGGTGATCTTCTTGCCGTACTTGGCCACGATCGGCTGCACCTTGCGCTCGAAGGCCAGGTAGTCCGCGGGCGGGGTCGCGTGCGCCTCGTCGCCGCCGATGTGCAGGTACGGGCCGGGGGTGAGGGCCGCCAGCTCGCGCACGACGTCGTCGACGAACCGGTAGGTGATCGGCGAGGAGATGCACAGCGAGCTGTAGCCGACCTCGGTGTCCGTGCGCGGCGGGACGGCCTTCCCGTCGCAGTTCAGTTCCGCGTACGCCGACTGTGCCGCGTTCGTGTGACCCGGCATGTCGATCTCCGGGATGACCGTGATGTGCCGCGAAGCCGCGTACGCGACGATGTCCCGGTACTGCGCCTGCGTGTAGTAGCCACCCGGGTCGCCGTCGACCGCCGTCTTCCCGCCGACGGTGGCCAGCTTCGGCCAGCTCTTGATCTCGATGCGCCAGCCCTGGTCGTCGGCCAGGTGCAGGTGCAGCGTGTTGACCTTGTACTGGACGATCTGGTCGACGTACCGCTTCACCTGGTCGGGCCGGAAGAAGTGCCGGGCGACGTCGAGCATCGCGCCGCGCTCGGCGAAGCGCGGGTAGTCGAGGATCGTCCCGCCGGCGACCGTCCACGTCCGGTGCTGCACGCGCGGGGCTTCGATCGCCGACGGCAGCAGCTGCCGCAGTGACTGGACGCCGTCGAAGAGCCCGTCGGCGGTGTTGGCCGTGAGGGTGACACCCGTGCGGGCGACCTTCAGTTCGTAACCCTCCGTGCCGAGCCGCGAGTCGTGCCCCAGCTTCAGCGAGATCGCGGGCCGCCCGGCGACGGACGGCACGACCGGCAGCGGATAGCCGGTGGCCGGCCGCAGCAGGTCACGCAGGTAGTCCGCGACCTGGCCCGCCCCGCGTCCGGCGGCGATGACGGTGAACGGCGTGAGCCGGAAGCCGCCCGCCGGATCGGCCTTCGCCGAGACGGGCGCGGGCACGACGTCGGTCACGCTCCGTTCCGGAGCGGCCGTCGCGGCGGCCGCGGAGCCGGGCACGGCAACCGCGGCGAGACTCACGACAGCCGCGGTCAGGACGGCGCTGGACATGCGCATCGGGGCACCTCCGGTCGGGGACTCCTCCCAAAGGTACAGACCACGACGCGCATTTGGAACAGTTCTTAACGAAGGGTTCGGCCGCGGCAGACCGCCAAACCGGGCCTTCAGCCGCGCAGGGCCGTCCGGATCGCTTCCAGCACGGCCGGGTCCTCGATCGTCGAGGGCACCGGCTCGTCCCGGCCGTCGGCGATCGCGCGCATCGTCTTGCGCAGGATCTTCCCCGACCGCGTCTTCGGCAGGGCGTCCACAATGGACACGTCGCGGAACGCCGCGACCGGCCCGATGTCGCGGCGGACCATCGCCACCAGCTCCTCGCGCAGCTGCTCCGCGGGGATGTCCGCACCCGCCTTCAGCACCACGAACCCGCGCGGCAGCTGGCCCTTGAGCTGGTCGGCGACGCCGATCACGGCGCACTCCGCGACCGCCGGGTGCGCGGCCAGCACCGCCTCCATCGACCCGGTGGACAGCCGGTGCCCGGCGACGTTGATGACGTCGTCGGTGCGGCCCATGACGAACAGGTAGCCGTCCTCGTCGAGGTAGCCCGAGTCGCCGGTGAGGTAGAAGCCCTCGTACCGCGAGAGGTAGGCCTCGCGGTAGCGCTCGTCGTCGCCCCACAGCGTCGGCAGTGAGCCCGGCGGCAGCGGCAGCTTCACCGTGATCGCCCCTTCGCGGCCCGGCGGCAGCTCCTCGCCCGCCTGGTCGAGGATGCGGACGTCCCAGCCGGGGACGGGCCGGGTCGCGGACCCGGCCTTGACCGGCATCGGCTCGAGCCCGCGGGGGTTGGCCGCGATCGGCCAGCCCGTCTCGGTCTGCCACCAGTGGTCGACGACCGGCACCCCGAGCTTCTCGTGCGCCCAGTGGTAGGTCTCCGGGTCGAGCCGCTCACCCGCCATGAACAGCGTCCGGAACTGCTTCAGCTCGTACTTCGCCAGCTCACGCGCGTCGGGATCGACCTTCTTGACCGCCCGCAGCGCGGTCGGCGCGGTGAACAGCGCCTGGACGCCGTGCTCGGCGATGACGCGCCAGAACGCGCCCGCGTCGGGCGTGCCGACCGGCTTGCCCTCGTACATCACCGTCGTCGCCCCGACCAGCAGCGGCGCGTACACGATGTAGGAGTGGCCGACGACCCAGCCGACGTCGGACGCGGTCCACCAGACGTCGCCGGCGTGGATGTCGTAGACGGCGTCCATCGAATAGGCGAGCGCGACCGCGTGCCCGCCGGTGTCGCGGACGACGCCCTTCGGCTTCCCGGTCGTCCCGGACGTGTACAGGATGTACAGCGGGTCGGTGGCCGCCACCGGCACCGGATCGGCCGGGCCGGCGTGCACCGCCAGCTCGCGCCAGTCGAGGTCGCGGCCGGTCAGCGTGGCCGGGGCCTGCTCGCGCTGCAGCACGACGACGTGCTCGGGCTGGTGCTCGGTCATGCCCAGCGCGGCTTCGATGATCGGCTTGTACTCGACCACCCGCGTCGGCTCGATGCCGCAGGACGCCGCCAGGATCACCTTCGGCTTCGCGTCCTCGATCCGCGCGGCCAGCTCCTTCGGCGCGAAGCCGCCGAAGACCACCGAGTGCACCGCGCCGATCCGCGCGCAGGCCAGCATCGCGATCGCCGCCTCGGGGACCATCGGCAGGTAGATGATCACCCGGTCACCCTTCGTGACCCCCAGTGAGGCGAGCGCGCCGGCGAAGCGCGCGACCGTGTCGCGCAGCTCCTCGTACGTGTAGGTGCGTTTCCGTCCGGTCACGGGAGAGTCCCAGATCAGCGCGGCCTGGGCGCCGCGGCCGGCCTCGACGTGCCGGTCGAGCGCGTTGTACGCGGTGTTCAGCTCGGCGTCCGGGAACCACCGGTGGAAGGGGGCGTTCGTGGCGTCGAGGGCCCGCCGCGGTGGCCTGGTCCAGCTGATCGACCCGGCCGCGGCCAGCCAGAACGCGTCCGGGTCGGCCAGGCTCCGCCGGTAGGCTTCGGAGTACGCGCCCATGCCCCGCTCCTTCACGTCGACCGTCCTGCCTGATCCCCATCATGGCGTGGGAGCGGCGGCCGTGCCGGATTCCCGGCGCGGAAGACCCGGCAACCTCACGGAGCCCGGGAGCGTCCTAAGCTGGACCGCGGGAAAACGCCGCGTGACGGCACGAAGTGAACACGGACAGTGAGGGGAGCCCGGCGGTGAACGGACTCGCGAGCGCATTGCTCTCGCTGGCCCATTCCTTGTTCGGCCCGGGTTTCTGCCCCGGCGACTGGGTCTGGGCCACGAGCGCGGCCGGTGCGCTCGTCGCGCTGATCCCGCCGGCCGGCGCGCTGGCCGTGGCGATCATCCGGAAGGGCACCGGCAACCGCTACGACGCCACGACGCTCGGGGTGTTCGGGGCGATCGGCCTGGTCAGCGCCCTGGTGCTGCCGTGGCTGCTGTCCAACGGCATCTCGGGCGTCTACAACGCGGCCTTCGCCAAGGAGAAGACCGGGCTGTCCGCGACCGAGCTCTCGACGCTCAACGGCCCCGGCGGCTGCTGGGTCGACAACCAGCGGGATTACCTGGGCGGCGGCCAGACCGTCTTCGAGGTGCTGTCGTCGCAGCACGGCAAGGAAATCCCGTTCTTCGTCTACCTGGTCGCGTTCCTCGTGCTGGGTGCCGGCTCGCTGCTGTTCGTCATGCTGCAGGCCCGCACGGCCTTCCGGCGCGGTCCGAAGTGGCCGTCGCGGTTCTTCTGGATCCCGTTCGCCGCGATGCTCGTGTTCAGCGTCGGCATGGAGGCCAACACCGCGCTGCACTTCTGGCTGGGCTTCCTGCCGTTCAGCGTGCTGGGCCTGATCCCGGTCGCGATGGTCGGCCCGCCGCCGTGGTCGGTGATCAACCGGCCGGACGCGCCGCCGCGCCGCGAGCCGGAGCCGCACCGCCCGCCGCCGTCGCAGGTCCAGCCGCGCCCGACCCCGCCGCCACCCCCGCCGCCGGTCAACAAGCCGTACCCGAAGACGGCGCTGGCGTCCGCGCCCGAGCCGCCGATGGCCGGTGCGCTGGCCGCGGCACCCGGCCCGATCCCGCCGCCGCCCGGCTCGCGCAACGCGGGCGGCAGCCGCTACCGGCGGATGAAGCAGCTCGGCGCGGGCGGGTTCGGCACGGTCTGGCAGGCCGTCGACACCCAGCTCAACCGCACGGTCGCGCTGAAGATCGCGCACGCGCCGGACCGCGACACCGCCGAGCGCATGCAGCGCGAGGCCCGCGCGCTGGCCGTGGTCAGCCACCCGAACTGCGTCAAGGTCTACGACCTTGTCGAGGAGCCCGACGGGCTCGCGCTGGTGATGGAGTACCTCGAAGGCCGCCCGCTGGCCGAGCTGGTCGACGGGCAGGGCCCGCTCGACGACATCGCCGCGGGCAGGCTGTGGGCGACGATGGCGGGCGCGCTCGCCGCGGCGCACGAGAAGGGCGTCCTGCACCGCGACATCAAGCCGTCGAACATCGTGCTCGACCCCAGCGGCCTGGCCCACCTGATCGACTTCGGCATCGCCCGCAGTCAGGGCGACTCGAAGATGACGGCCACCGGGATGATGATCGGCACGCCCGACTTCGTCGCCCCGGAGCAGGCGATGGGCGCGGCGGCCTCCCCGGCGTCGGACGCATGGCAGCTGGCGGCGACGATCAGTTACGCGCTGTCCGGCCAGCCCCCGCGCGGCACCCGCGAGACGCCGATGGCGGCGCTGATGGCCGCGGCCCGGGCAGAACCGGTGTCCCGGCTGCCGCAGCGCAGCGCCCACGCCCGGCTGCTGGCGGCGTCCCTGGACCCCGAGCCGCGCCGCCGCCCGACACTGAACGCGGTGCGCCGCGAGGTCGAGGGCTGGCTGTCGCGGGCGGGCAAGTCCCCGGACGGCCCGGTGACCCGGGTCGTGCCCCGCCAGCCGCACCGCTAGCCGGGCTTGACGGCCGAGAACTCCACCCGTCGCTTCGGCCGCGTCTGCACGCTGACCTGCTCGAACCCGGCGTTCTCCAGCCGGGCCGGGAGGCTGCCCGCGTCGAGGACGTTCATCGTGTCGCCGAGGTGCAGCAGCCGGAAGCCGAAGCTGAGCTGGCTGTCGGTCCCGCAGAACGTCCCGCCGGGCCGCAGCACCCGGGCGGCCTCGGCGAAGATCGCGTCCTGCAGCGCGGCCGTCGGCACGTGGTGCAGCATCGTGAAGCACACGACCGCGGAGAACCGCCCGGCGTCGAACGGCATCTCGGCGCCACTGCCCTCGCGGACGTCGGCGCGGCCGCCGAACTTCGTACGCAGCAGCGCGGCCGACGCGGGGTCGATCTCCAGGAGCGTCAGCTTCGGGACGACGTCGAGCAGCACCTGCGTGGTGGCGCCGAAGCCGGGGCCGATCTCGAGGACGTCGTCGCCGAGGTCGTGCCGGGCGAGCCAGCCCGGCAGTACCCGGGCGACCATCGACGCCCACTTCGCGGAGCTGCAGATCCTGCGGTGGATGAGGTTCATCGGCATGCCCCCGACGCTAGGGAGCCGCGGTCGTGACCGGGAGCCGATACGCTGCCAATCCATGTCGCCATCCGGCCAAGCGATGCTGCTCGGCGAGTTCGACCTGCCCGCCGGTACCTGGTTCCCGTGGCACGAGCACCCGGTCCACCAGCTGGTCTGGTCGGCCCGCGGGGTCGTCGCGGTCCGGACGGGTGACGCGGCGTGGGTGCTGCCGCCGACGCGCGCGCTCTGGATGCCCGCCGGCATCCGCCACCGCACGGGTGCGCTCGGCCGGGCGGCGCTGCGCGGCATCTACGCCGACCCGGCGCTGTCCCCGGTGTCGTGGCCCGCGCCGCGGCTGGTGGCGGTCCGCCCGCTGCTGCGCGAGCTGCTGGAGTACCTGACCGGCGACGGCGTCGCGCCGCCGGCCCGGGTGCGGGCCGAAGCCGTGGCCTTCGACCTGCTCGAACCCCTGGACGTCGTGCCGATCGTGGTGCCGACGCCGGTCGACCCGCGGGCGCGGGACGTGGCGACGGCGGTGCTCGCGAACCCGGCGGACCCAAGGACCCTCGCGGAGTTCGGCCGCGACGTCGGCGCCGCGGAACGGACGCTGGCCCGGCTGTTCGCCCGGGAGTGCCGGATGCCGTTCGGGACGTGGCGCACCCAGGCACGGCTGCGGGCGGCGCTGCCGTGGCTGGCCGAGGGCCTGCCGCTGGAGACGGTGGCGCACCGCGTCGGCTACAGCTCGGCGAGCGCGTTCGTGGCGGCGTTCCGGCGGGCCGTCGGGGTCACTCCCGGCGCGTACTTCGCGGACTGAGCTAACGCCAGGACGGCAGCCAGCGTTCGGCTTCCCACTGGCCGTTGGTGATCGCGATGCCGTTCAGGATGGGCCACAGCCAGGCGAAGTTCGCCACCACCAGCCCGACGTACAGCGACACCACGAGCAGGCCGGTCCCGCGTCTTTCGAACCCGCGCCGCGCGCTGCCCAGGATCTGGCCGAGACACAGCGTCAGCCCGAGCACCAGGAACGCGGCCAGCGGCGTCGCGTAGAAGAAGTACATCTGGCGGTCGATGTTGGTGAACCAGAAGACGTACCCGCCGAGGTAGCCGGCCAGGACCGCCGCGTAGCGCCAGTCCGCGCGGAAGATCGAGCGCCACGCCGCCCAGCCGAGCATCGGGATCGCCAGCCACCACATCGCGGGCGTGCCGATCAGCATCGTCGCGCTGACGCAGCGGGCCTCGCCGCAGCCGGTGACCTCGCCGTTGTAGCTGTAGAGCATCGGGCGCAGCCCCATCGGCCACGTCCACGGCTTCGACTCCCACGGGTGCGGGTTGTCCTTGGGGGTGACCAGGGTTTCGTGGAAGTGCAGGACGTTCGCCGTGTAGTCGCCGAGCGAGCGCAGCGCAGGCGGCACCCACGACCAGACGCCCGGCGCGATGTCCTTGATCTCGGTGTAGTGCCGGTCGGTGGCGGTTTCGCTGGCGAACCACGCCCAGTACGCGGCGAAGTACATCAGGAACGGGATGATCAGGATGGCCCACAGCGCGGGCAGCACGTCCCGCCGGATCGTGCCCAGCCACGGCCGTTCGACGCCGGCCGCGCGCCGCGCCGCGACGTCGAAGAACACGCAGAGCAGGCCGAAGGCGACGATGTAGTACAGCGCCGACCACTTGACGCCGAAGGTGAGCCCGATCATCAGGCCGGTCGCGAACCGCCACCAGCGGAACCCCAGCTTGGGACCCCAGACCGACTCGTTGACCCAGCCCTCGCGCACGGCGGTCGCGAGTCGCTCGCGCACCTGGTCGCGGTCGGCGAGCAGGCAGGCGAACGCGGCGAGGACGAACAGCGCGATGAAGATGTCGAGCATGCCCATGCGCGACTGCAGGTGCAGCACGCCGTCGCTGATCACGAGGATGCCGGCGATGCCGCCGAGCAGCGTCGAGCGGGTCAGCCGGCGGGCGACGCGGATGGTCAGCAGCACCATGAGCGTGCCGGCCAGCGCGGGCATGATCCGCCAGCCCCAGCCGTTGTAGCCGAACAGCCATTCGCCGATCGCGATCAGCTGCTTGGCCAGCGGCGGGTGGACGACCAGCTCGTAGCCGTAGTTGTCCTCGTAACCGCCGTTGCGCAGCACCTGCCACGCCTGCGGAACGTAGTGTTTTTCGTCGAAGACCGGGCTGCCCTTGTCGGTGGGCTCGCCGAGGTTCTGCAGGCGGACGATGCCGCCGATCACGGTCAGCACGAGGGTGACGACCCAGCCGCGCAGCCGGTCGGCAGGCATGCCGCGGCCGAGCAGCGTCAGCTCCCGGTCGGTGGGCGGCCGGAGCGCCTCGACCGGGTCCGGCCGGACGCTCTCGTCGTCGGGACGGGTCAGCACGGCGGTCACGGGGGCGATCCTACGGGCGAGGCAGGGCGTGCGTCGCCCGGATCCGCTGATCAGCCTAGGCTGGCCGGGTGACTCCGGGCCGTCTCATTCTCGCCGCCACCCCTCTCGGCGACGTCCGCGACGCTTCCCAGCGCCTGGCATCGGCCCTGGCGGAGGCCGACGTGGTGGCGGCCGAGGACACCCGCCGCTTCCGCGCACTGGCCACAGCGCTGGGCGTGACGCCACGCGGCCGCGTGGTGAGCTTCTACGAGGACGTGGAGCCGGCCCGGCTGCCGAAGCTGCTGGAGTCGTTGAACGCGGGCGAGACGGTGGTCCTGGTGACGGACGCGGGCATGCCCAGCGTGTCCGACCCGGGCTTCCGCCTGGTGTCGGCGTGCGTCTCTTCGAACATTCCGGTGACGTGCCTGCCAGGCCCATCGGCGGTGACGACGGCGCTCGCTTTGTCCGGTTTGCCGTGTGACCGGTTCTGTTTCGAGGGTTTCGCCCCGCGCAAGCCGGGAGAGAGGTCCCGCTGGCTGTCATCGTTGCGCGACGAGCCCCGCACGGCGGTGTTCTTCGAGTCCCCCCACCGCCTGGCATCGCTGCTCTCGGACGCGGCGTCCGTTTTGGGCGGTGACCGGAGGGCGGCGGTGTGCCGGGAGCTGACCAAGACGTACGAAGAGGTGAAGCGGGGCTCGCTGGAGGAGCTGGCTTCGTGGGCGTCGGACGGTGTCCGCGGGGAGATCACGGTCGTGCTGGCCGGGGCGTCACCCCGGGAGGTCTCGGTGGGGGATTTGGTAGCGGAGGTGTCGGCCCGGGTGGCGTCGGGCGAGCGCCTGAAGTCCGCGGCGGCGGAGGTCGCCGAGGCCGCTGGTGTGTCCAAAAAGGAGCTTTACGACGCCGTGCTGGCGGCGCGGAAGGCGGACTAGTGCCGATCGTTTCGGCGTTGGTGGATGCTGGGAATCGCGAACAGGCGACTGAAGCTGCGCTGGAACTACTCGACCAGGTACGCGACGACGGTGACATGTTGCTGGATGACGCTTATCCGGTCGCAACGGCCCTGCTGACGGTTCTGTCGTCGGGAGGCGGGTCTTGGCCTGTTCGTCCTCTGGGTAGTGGCCACCGCGCTCGGCGGCAGGCCTGGCCGTACCCCGGATCCGGAAATTCGGCTGGATGCTGTGTTGAAGAATGCGGATGAACTCGTCTGGAGGTTCGTGCGCCATGACGATCCTGAGGTGAGGGCGATGGCGGTCAACCTGGCTGTGGCCACCACGCCTCGGCCGGCAGCACTGTTTGATCGGCTTGTCGCGCTCTTTCGCGATGAGCGGGATCCCCCTTGCCCGAGCCTGCATTGCGGCTGCGGCGATGCGGCTGGACCGCAGTGAGCTTGCCGCAGCTGCAGCGAGGTGGCGCGATGAGCTGCTTGAGGGAGACCCGCTCGTGCGGTTCAGGGTTGCCCGCGAGTTGACGCGTGCTGATGATCCGGAGGTTCGGGCAAGGGCCGAGGTCATCGTGCAGGAGAACGCTGAGATGTCGAAGGTTGTGTGGGTGTCCGAGGTCTGACTGTTGCACGTTCGCCTCTTTGGGAAGTCCCAGTCGATCGCGATGCCTGCTGGCGACGTGGACATACGACGCCTTCAGCCGCCCGACGAAGACCGCGGTCGACATCCCGGCGAAGGAAGGCGCGCTCCAGGGGACCTACGAGTTCTCGACGGCGGGGAACCTGCACCAGGAACTGGTCCGGTCCTCACCCGGGAGCAGTCCGACCAGGTCGCCGGCGCATTGGGCTACCAGCCGACGAAGTTCCGTACCGCGGGCAATGCCAAGAGCTGGATGAACAAAAAGGCGCCTGCCTCCGAGCGGTACATAACCTGGGATCGGACCGGGCACAGACGGGGGATCTTCAAGGGGGCGCGACTCCCGATGCGTTCAAGACGACCAGCAGCAACAGCCGGAGCGGGACGTATGATCTCGGTTATTCGAGCGCCGAGGGGCCGTTCCTGATCCGGGTGGGCAAATGACGTCTGTGGTGCTCGTCGCCAAGTACGACGAGGCGGCGCGCAATGGCGAGGTCGACGACTGGACGTCCAGCGATGACATCGGCGCCTGGTTCGCGGGTGAGGTGCTCACGCCGGCCGAGTACTACCGGGTCGAGGACCGATATGTCGACTTCGCCCGGTCGCTCGTGACCTCCTGCGGCGTCACCGAGTTCGTGATCAGGGCCCCGATGGTGCCGAAGTCGCTGCCCCCGTGGGTCCCGCGGTTGCGGAGCGGGCTGGTGGTCGACTCGGAAACCGCTCTGAAGCTCGTCCGCCGCATGCTCCGGATCGGCGACTTCTCCTGTGTGCTGTGTGGCGGCGACGATCTCACGATCGGTGTCGAGACCGATTTCTACCTTTCGGTGCAAGCCGACGAAGGGAAGACCGCGGAGGCCGCCCGACGCTTTGGGCTGTATCTGTACCAGGCCGGCAACTTGTCCTGGTTCGAGCTGGACGATGGTGTGGCGGTGCTCGGAAAGCTCAGCGACCGGTTCGCGCAGGATGTGCGGCGGTTCCGCGGCGCAGGCCGGTCGATCGTCGTGCTGGAGCGCTGGGCCAATGGGCCAGGGGGAGAACGCTGGCATCTGTTTGACGGCGCCGACTCACTCGGCTGGACGCTCCGGCTGCCTCCGGGCGTGGCGTTGGCGGCCTTGCCCGACGTCCGGATCAAGTGGGTTCCCCGCCGGGATGCGGTGTCCGACATCGGTGTCGAACTGGGCGATGACAAGCCTGTTGTCGTTGTCGCGCGGCCGCAGCCCGACGTCGGTTCCGTGCTCGAGGCTGTCGTCTTTTCGGGCGGTGTCCACCAGGTAGAGGATGCCGACCTGCCGCTTGGTGGTGAGCTCGGGTGGTTCGCCTATCCGGACATCGGCGGCGCGGCGCGGAACTCGCTCGCCGGCGTGACCGCGACCCCGGCGGGCGAGGTCGATGCGTTGTGGGATGTGGACCTCACCCTGATCCGCTGACCCGTGGCGCCGGCAGGGGAGCGGTCGCATGTCGTCGCGGTAACCGTTTGGTGCCTCTCGGCTTTTCGGTTCGCCGGTAGATGACTGTGGAACTCGAAATGGGATGCCACGATGGTGGTCGCTGTCGTTGGCCTGACGCACTCCGCGCCTTCTGCGTGGGTGGAGCAGGTGCTCCCGCTCGGCGGGGGCCCGGCCGACGTGTGGACGACTGCCGGACCGCGTGCATCGATTTGGTTGCCCTGTGCGGCGGCGCCGATCCCGATCTTCGGGACCAGGGCGGTCACGGTGGAGCCCACAACGGGGCGGTCGCGTGTCGCCGTTGCAACCGCGACAAGTCCGACCTCACGCTGCAAGACTGGGACAACGGACTCGCCGCGTTCATGAAAGAAGAGGAGTAGGTCGTGAGTGGACCGGAAGCCGCCGACGGGGAAAACCTGTACCAGGTCGTCTTCGATCTGCCCGATGACATCGCCGCTTGGGCCCCCGGGGGATCGGAACGGTTGTGGGTGGCGAAGACCCCGGTCCAGTTGGAGGTCGAGGTCCGGAACACGCCCTTCTACTTCAAGGGCGTCTCCTACCTCGACCGGGTCCGGGTCCGCATCGACCACGAGCGGCGGGAACTGGTTTACGACGAGTTCGTCGCCGAGTCCGGTCACTCCACTGTGCGGATCGTCCTGATGGATCCGCACGTCGGCGCGGACGTGCGTGAGCTGCTGGACCGGTTCGGCTGCACCTGGGAGATCGAAGCCGGCGAGCGGCTTTGGGCGATCGACGTGCCGCCGTCGGTCGGCTACGAAGCCTTGCTGGCGGACCTGGACAAGCTGCTCGAAGCAGGGAAGATCGAGATCCAGGAAGCGGCGCTGTCCCGGGCGCACGGCGGTCCGTTGGCCGGCTAGGGCAGCGACGCGGCTAGGGCCTGTATCGAAGTCGGTCAGAGCCATTCGTCGATGGCGGAGATGTGCACGGTTGCGTCGTAGCGGACGGCGAGCTTGTCGTAGCGGTGGCCACGGCGCGGTGCCGTTGAGCCGGTTGATGCCGCACTCCACCGCGTGACGCTGCTTGTAGGTTTCGGGGTCGAAGGAAGGCGGCCGACCGCCCTTCGACCCCTTGGCCTTGCGGTGCGCGTCCTGATCAGCCTTGCTCGGGATCGTCGCCTTGATCCCACGCCCGCGCAGGTGAGCCCGGTTGGCCTTCGAGGTGTAAGTCTTGTCCGCCAGCACCCGATCAGGACGCGTCCGCGGCCGGCCACCACCCAGGCGGGGCACCCGGATCCCGGCCAGAATCGGAACGAACTGCGGGCTGTCACTCCCGTTGCCCCGCGGTCAGGACAATCGTCAACGGCTTCTGCCCCCGCACGAAGGCCACAACCGGGAGATCGAAGCGGACGAAAGCGACCGCAGGATCTCCCCGAGCAGCGGGTCACGGGAGCCCACCCGGCGGTGCCGTGTCGCCCGGCTGATCGACAGCGCCTCGGCCAGTTCGCCCATGTCGATGAGGCGGCCGGACAAGAACCAGTCGCGAGCCAGTTCGAACTCGCAAGACATATGTCACAATGTCTCACGTTGAGACCCGAGGTGCTCACGCCGGTCAAGCTGCCCGATCCCGGCGAGGCGCTTCCGGGATTACTTTCTCGGGCACAACTTCGGTGACGGGCATTCGATCGGACCGCACGTCATGTCTGGGGACGAGGGATCGCTGATGGAACCCACCCGTTCTGCCGATCGTGAATTCTGCTGGTGGGAGATGATGTGTGACCGCAACCATGCGTGGTGGCGGCCGCTGGCCAACATGGTCGAGCCGTCGGTGGGCGACCTTACGTGTCCGGTCGACGGAGAGCAGGCCGTCACTGCAGGTCGGCGAAAGCTCGCCGACCGTGTCGAATTGAGTTTGATTCCCGCGGCGTGGGACGACGGGGGTGTAGTTGGGTTCGAGGACCAGTACTTCGTGCGGATTGCCGATCATTCGAGCGGTAGATTCCTTCGCTCGGCCGAGGATGGCCTGGCTGGATGCCGAGCGCCGATGGGGCAAGGTGGGGCTCGGAAAGACTGATGAGAAGTGGTTGGTAGTCGGTTCGACGGATACCGAAGCGTAAAGCCGGGTCGCCGCTTCCATGAGTCCTGGCCACGCCGTGGTTCGAAGGGTAGCCACGCTGCTCAATCGACGTGACCCCGAGATCGACCTGGCGATCGGCGGCTACTTCCCCGTGATTCGGCTTCGGATAACTGCATTGCGGCGGTGATACTGTTCGGGGCGCCGGAGTTGGGTTGCCGCTTCGTGGGCGGCGTGGTGAATGGAGAACAATGGGAACGTGGGGTGACGGGCCGTTCGGTAGTGACGCCGCCCAGGACTTGCTGGAACAGCTGGAGGAGTCGACCTTGGCTGACCGACGTGCCGAGTTGATGCGCATCCTCGGTGCGGCGGTGAATCGGATCGACGGTGAAGAAGTGCTTCCCGACGAGATCTTGGCCGGTGTGGCAGTCGTCGTCGCGAATTTGCCCGCCGGAGCGGAATTACCGTGGAATGAAGAGGTTTCGGGCCTGGTCGACTGGCTCCCGGAAGCCGATGCCGGGCAGTTGCGCGATTCAGCTCTCGAAGCGCTGGAAACAGCATTTTCGCCAGGAAACCAGTGGTGGGAGAGCTGGGTGGATCAGGGTGACCGGGCGCGGATGCAGAGCGTGATCGATCGCATGCGCGTAGTCCTTGACGCGGCTGGCCGCTGAGTATTGATTGGAACTTGCTTACGTCAGCAACGCGGTCACCGCGGCGCCGGCGGACAGGCCGGATCGGGCGCCGGCAACGGCGGCACCGGCCGACCGGCTGGCAAAGACGCGGGTCAGCCGTCGTCCGCTGCCGGCAAGGCTCGCTCGCGTCGTCAGCAACCGCGGAGCCCGCCCCGACTCCCGTCGCAGGAAGTTTCGGAACGGCGGTGAGTCGTTCGTGAACCGGACATATCCGCTCACGAAGTCCGCGATCCCCGCCGCTCTGCGGCCGGTGCGGGAAGGCCGGAGCCGAGAAGGTTATCGGCGACACCCAGAAGGTCCTGGCCGATGCGGAGCGGGCTGCTTCGAAGGGCGCTCATGGGGCTGAAAGGCCGAGAGCGGTGCATCATGTGCTCTGTACAGCTTCGTGGCAGGAGGTAAGGGACCTTGATGACGGCCGGTTCCGCTCTGAGGCAAGCTCACGCCTGCTGCGCAGGAGGGCAGGTAGGCGTCTGGCGCGAGAACGGAAGTCTGTGTGCAGAGCGACGTGGACCTAGCACGAGACTCTTGACCACGCCGGCCAGAAAGTTCTAGCCGATGAGTGAAATCGAGCGGCAGATAAGACTGAAGCTGGCCGGTCTGATCTCGGGCGTTTTGGACGTCGAGGCGGTCGCCGATTGGGCAACGGAGATCCGGGAGCAGGACGACCCGGCTCTGGACGACGATCGACTGTGGTCCGCGCTGGACAAGTTGTCGGGAGCGGACTCGAAGACCGGACCGGAGGAATATCTCTACGGTCACGACGACTACGTCCGGTGGCTCGCCGATTTTGACGGGGGGATTTTCTGATCTCGCGGAAGTACGAGTCGCGATGTCGGGCGAGGTCAGCAACGCGGTCACCGCGGCATGCGCCTTTCCGAAGTACCCTCGACCACACGGACGAGGTCGGCGTCACGCCGACCGTGATCGCGGCGGGAGCAAACTCGAATGGTGCATGCCGGATTGACGCAACTGTCTCCCGGGCTTGCCCGGAGGCTCGGCGCCATGCCTGCCTGTGAGCGAAGAAGCCTGGCCGGCCGGGTGTGCCGGGTCGCGGTCGAGCGGACGGCCGTGGAGGCTGGTGCTCTTGCCGAGGCCTTGCAGGTTCTCGTCGGGCAGGCAGAACCGAGTCCTGAGCTTCATCGCCGCGTGGAAGCGGTGACAGTCCAGCTGGACGAGCGGGCGTGGGACGTTCAGGACAGCGTGGAGAACGGGGAGGCGACGGAAGCCGACTACAAACTGGCTTTTCGTCGCGCACGAGCGAGCGCTGCGGTCGGATTCGCGTTGACGAATACGCTTGAGTCTGCCTCCGACGCGCTTTATGATGCCTACTTCGCGATCGAGGAAGAAGAATTGTTCACGCGTGCCTGTGTGGGTGATTGATGCTGATCATCTCCTCGGTGGCGGCTGGCTTGTCCGCGGCAAGGAGGCTGACGAAGTGACACGGGCGAAGCCGGTCGAAGCGGCCGGAGAGGTGGCGAAGGCTGTCTTCGGTCCACTTGCTGTTGGAGGTGTCATCCCGAGCTTTGCCGACTTCGATTCGGCGATCAAGTCCTTTGCCGCGGTCACCTTCGAGGTTCCGTCCATCGCGGACGCAGACGGCTTTCTCTTTCAGTACGGCATGGTCAACTGGCTGCCTGCTCCGAAATTCGTCCTGGATGTCACGCGCCAGTTGGTGATGGTAGACGGCCAAGGGGAGCACGAGTCGTATCTCCAGGTGAACTTCGAGTACAGGTACGAGCCGGGTGACATCGGATCGTCTCCCGGCTCGGGCGAAGAGTGGTGGTTCGCCGACGACAGCCGTTCGTTTGCGGAATGGTTCGCCGCAGTGCGCGAGAACCCGATCTGGCGCAGACTTGAAACGGTGCAATCGGTCGAGTTCTTGATCGCTCAGGACTTTGTCTAGCCGTCAGGTCAACAACGCGGTCACCGCGGCATGCGCCTTCTCTGCGTCGGGCGCATCTCCGGTGATCACGTCCGTGTACACGAACGACTCGCCGATCCGCACCAGCAGGTAGGCCAGGTCCGGCACCGGCAATGGCGGATCCAACCGTCCGGCCGCCACCTCGCCGGCCAGCAAGTCCGAAAGTCGGGCCGTAGTCCGCTGCTGGCACACGCTTGCCCGTGTCGTCAACAACCGCAGAGCCCGCTCCGGCTCCCGCCGCAGGAAGTCCCGAAAAGGCGGCGACTCGTTCGCGAACCGGACATATCCGCTCACGAAGTCCGCAACTCCCGCGGCCCCGCGGCCGACGCACGAAGGCCACAACCGGGTGATCGAAGCGGACGAAAGCGACCACAGGATCTCCCCGAGCAGCCGGTCGCGGGACCCGACCCGCCGGTGCAACGTCGCTCGGCTGATCGACAGCGCCTCGGCCAGTTCGCCCATGTCGACCCGGCGGCCGGACAGGAACCAGGCGCGGGCCAGTTCGAACTCGTGAGACATATGTCAGAATGTCTCACAACCACCGCGGGAAGGGAAACGCAGATGCGCGCAGTGCAGGTGACCGAGTTCGGCGGACCCGAGGTGCTCACCCCCGTCGAGCTGCCCGATCCCGTGCCCGGCCCCGGCGAGGTCCTCATCGACGTCCACCGCATCGGGGTCAACTACGCCGACACCCACCAGGCCGAGAACTCCTACCTCGCTCCGAGCAAGCTTCCGCTCGTTCCCGGGGGTGAGGTCGTGGGGACCACCAACGGCAAGCGGGTCGTCGCCCTGCTCAACGGTGGGGGTGGGTACGCCGAGAAGGCCGTCGCGCCCGAAGCCACCACCTTCGACGTTCCCGACGGCGTTGACGACCTCGCCGCGCTGTCCATGCTCGTTCAGGGCACCACCGCCTGGGTCCTGCTCAAGAAGAACGCCCACCTCGAAAAGAACGAGTCCGTCGTCGTGCATGCCGCCGCCGGTGGGGTGGGGACCGTTGCCGTTCAGCTCGCCAAAGCCTGGGGCGCCGGCCGCGTCATCGCCACCGCCAGCAGCGACGAGAAGCGCCAGCTCGCCCTCGACCTCGGCGCGGACGTCGCGATCGACTCGCGGGCCGAGGACATGACCGCCGCGCTCATCGAGGCCAACAACGGCCGCCGGGTCGACGTCGTGCTCGACATGGTCGGCGGCACCACCACCGACCAGAGCATTGCCGCGCTCGCTCCCTTCGGGCGGCTTGCCTTCTATGGCATGGCGGGCCGCGAGAACCCGAAGCCCGTCGAACTGCGGAACCTGCTCGGGCACAGCACCACCATCAGCGGCATGTGGCTGCCGCACGTCTTCCGGTTGCCCGGCAACGTCTTCGGGACCGCTCTCGCCGAGCTGTTCGACCTGGTCCAGCAGCAGAAGCTCAAGGCGATCGACGGCGGTGTGTACGCCCTGTCGGACGCCCGCGCCGCGCACGAGGCCCTGCGGTCGCGCAAGACCGTCGGCAAGCTCCTGCTCGACCCCGGCAAGTAAGAACGTGGCGTACTTCCGGTACTTCCACGCCGAGGAAGACCTGTGGTGCTACTACGACGTCGCTGACGACGGCGCCGTGCTCCGGCACGTCGAGGTGCGGGCCGGCGATGGCTGCCCGGTGACCGCGGCTTCCCTGGCCGAGGTGCTGCACCTGCGGGACACCGCCGACCTCGCCGCGATGCGGAGCTACGAGACGCGGTTCGGCGTCTTGGCCGAGGCGAAGCGCGAAGACTGGGTCGGAGCGCCCGTCCAGGAGATCTCGGCCGCCGCCTTCGAACGCGCCTGGGCCGCCGCCCGGACAGTGCTCGAAGCTGCCGTCACGGAGTAGCGAGCAGGCGTTCCAGGGGTGCCGCCTTGTGGAGGCACTCCTGCCACTCCGCTTCCGGGTCCGAATCCGCCGTGATCCCGCCGCCGACGCCCAACGCAATCCGGCCGGCGGCGATCTCGAACGTCCGGATCGCCACGTTCAGCTCCAGCCCCGCCGCCGGGGACAGCAGGCCGATCGCTCCCGTGTAGACGCCGCGGCCGCACGGTTCCAGGGACGCGATCAGGTCCAGTGCGCGGATCTTCGGCGCGCCCGTCACCGAACCCGGCGGGAACGTCGCGTCGAGCAGGTCAGCGGAAGAAACCGACGGGCGCAACACTCCCGTCACCGTCGAATCCAGGTGCCAGACCCCCGGTGCCGGACGGACCTGGAGCAGGGACGGCACCGTCACCGTGCCCACCTCGCACACCCGGCCTAGGTCGTTGCGGACCAGGTCCGTGATCATCACGTTCTCCGCGACGTCCTTTGTGGACTGCCGCAGCAACACGGCGTTCCCGTCGTCGGCCGGGCCGCGGCGGGGGAGGGTTCCCTTGATCGGCGTCGAGCGCACCGCACGTCCGTGGCGCGCGAGGAACAGCTCCGGTGAGAACGAGACCACCGATCCCCAAGGGCCGCTCAGGAAGGCCGCGCGGCGTGGGGACAGCGAACGCACTCCGGCGGCGAACAATGCCTCAGGGGAACCCGAGAACGTGCCCGTGAACCGTGCGCAGATGTTCGCCTGGAACAGCTCGCCCGCCTCGATTGCGTGCACGCACGCCTTGACCGCGTCCCGGTGCTCCGAGGGCAGCGGACGCCGCAGCGGCCCCGCCGACCACGAACCACCGGCAACGTCGGCCGCCAGGAGGGACTCCATTTCGGACACCGAGGGGCCGCCGCCGTCGAGGGACTCCAGGTAGCACGTTCCCGAGGCGGACCAGCGCAGCACGTGGTCCGCCCAGCCCCATGCGGACGCGGGCAGGAAGCCGGTCCGGCCCGACGGGTCGGCCAGGTCGTAGGACAGGTAGCCGAACCAGCCTCCGCCGATGACTCCGGGCGGGGCGTCGGTTTCCTCGACAGAGGGAAAGGGACCAGGGGACACCGTGAGCGACGGTGCGATCACGGCCTGGGACGAGAACCAGTCGCCGGACAGCATCGCCGGCGGGGGCAGGCCGCGCGAAGCAGCGTGGTGAGCGAGCACCGAAAAAGCGCGCGAAGGCGTCACGTCCGTCCGGAGTGGCTTGCTCGTCACGCGCATGGCGACATTGTCACCGCTCCTACAGCAAAAGATCCCCCAATGTGAACGGGTACACGACGGCGTTCTGCTCCACCGGCCCGTCGATGCCCGGCACACCGGGGGCGCACGCGTGCTGGTGGACGCCGAGCCGGGAGTGGAACCAGCCCGGCCTGCCCGGGATGCCGTTGTGCCGGGACAGCCACAGCACCACCTCGCTGTCCGCCCAGCGGTCCGGGTGCAGGCGGTGGGCCCAGCAGTCGTGGTCGGCGTACACCAGGACACGCTCGATGCGGGCCGCGTGCCGGACGTGCTTGATCCACGCCTTGACGAACCGGTCGTCGACGCTCGGTGCCGCCACCTCCAGTGCCGGCGCCAGGGAACCGGGCGCGAACGCGCCGAGCCTGCTGGCCGTGCGCACGAAGAACTCCGCCTGGTCGTGCACCGCACCGGGGCGCGCGTAGTGCCGCCCGCCCGCGTGGAGCCCGGCCTGCTGGGCGCCGGCCAGGTTGTGCTCGGCTTCGAGGTTCGTCCAGTTGACGTTCTCGCTGATCGTCACCGACACGAACTTCGTGTCCGCCGCGCGGACGGCGTGCCAGTCGGACACGCGTTCGCGGTGGGACAGCGAGATCCCGCGTTCGCTCTCCGGCTCCGTCACAGTCCGCCCCCGGCACGTCGGTGGAGAGCACACCATACGTCGCCGGAGGCGGACCCGCAGTGACAAACGCGCCGGTGATCAGGCGTTTTCGCGATGGAAGGTGCGGGTGCCCCACCACACCGACACCACGGCCATCACCAGCACCACGACGCCGCCGGTGAACAGCGCGTCCATCGTGAAGTCGCCGCGGAACGAGTTCCGCTCGACGTCGACCACGTGGCGGAACGGGTTGATCTGGGAAATCGTGTACAGCCACTCCGGCGCGACGCCCGCGGTGATCGGCAGCAGGATCCCGGAGAGCAGCAGCAGCGGGATGAGCACCGCGTTGAGCAGGGCCGGGAAGCTCTCCTCGCTCTTCAGCGTCAGCGCCAGCGCGTAGGAGCACGACGCCAGCGACACCGCCAGCAGGAACACCACGACCAGGCTCAGCAGCACGCCGCCGACCGGCGCGTCCAGGTCGAACGCCAGGTACGCCAGCGCGATGATCAGCACCGCCTGGACCATCGCCTGCAGCGCGTTGGCCAGCACCTTGCCCAGCAGCAGCGCCGTGCGGCTGACCGGCGTCACCCGGAACCGCTCGACGACGCCGGAGCGGAACTCGGCCAGCAGCCCGAAGCCGACGAACGAGCTGCCGAACAGCGCCAGCTGGGCGATCAGCGCCGGGGTGAGCAGCATCCAGCCGTCCACTTCGGACATGCCCTGTGCCTGCACCGCCCGGACCATCAGCGGCCCGAACAGGAACAGGTACAGCAGCGGCTGCATGATCCCGATCAGCACCCAGGTCGGGTTGCGCAGCGCCGCGGCCATCTCGCGGCGGAAGATCAGCCAGGTGTCAAGCAGCACGGGTGCCCTCCTCCGCTTCCCGCAGGGAACGGCCGGTCAGCGTCAGGAAAACGTCGTCGAGCGTGGGCCGGTGCACCTGGACCGACAGCATCGCGATGTCCTTCGCGTCGAGCGCGCGCAGCAACTCCGGCAGGGCGACGTCGCCGCGCGGCACGCGGAACCGGACCGTCCCGCCGTCGACCGACAGCTCACGGGCGCCCGCGAGCCGTCCCGCGATCTCCGCGGCGTCGGCGGCCTGCGCCGGCTCGACGCCCACCTCGACGCGGTCGCCGTTGACCCGTGCCTTGAGCGCGTCCGGCGTGCCTTCGGCCACGATCCGGCCGTCGTCGATCACGATCAGCCGGTCCGACAGCGCGTCCGCCTCGTCGAGGTAGTGGGTCGTCAGGAAGACCGTGACGCCCCGCTCGGCGCGCAGCCGCCGGATGTGCTCCCACAGGTTGGCGCGGCTCTGCGGGTCCAGCCCGGTCGACGGCTCGTCGAGGAACACCAGGCCGGGCGAGTGGATCAGCCCGAGCGCGATGTCCAGGCGCCGCCGCTGCCCGCCGGACAGCGTCTTGGTCAGCCGCTGGTCCAGTCCGGTCAGGTCGAGCTGCTCGGCCAGCTCGGCGCCGCGCGCGAGCGCGTCGGCCTTGCTCAGCCGGTAGAGCCGTCCCTGCAGCTCCAGCTCGTCGGCGACCTTGGTCTCCGGTGCCGTGCCGCCGCCCTGCGCGACGTAGCCGATGCGCCTGCGCACGCCCAGCGGGTCGGTCAGCAGGTCGCAGCCGCCGACGGTCGCGGTGCCCGCGGTCGGCCTGAGCAGCGTGGTCAGCATGCGCAGGGTGGTCGTCTTCCCGGCGCCGTTGGGCCCGAGGAAACCGACCAGCTCGCCCGCTTCGACGTCGAGGTCGACGCCCTTCACCGCGTGTACTTCTCCCCCGTTGCGGCCCTTGCGGCGGAACCGCCGCTCGAGACCGCGTGCCGTGATCATGGGAACCCCTCTCCACGGTAGTCAAACTTGACTAGTGAGGCCGAGACTATGCCCGAGTCATCGTGCGCTAGTCAAGTTTGATTACCGGGACGGGTCGTCGGCCATCTCGTACTCCCCCGCCGTCAGCCGCTCGATCAGCGAGCGGGTCCACTCCAGGCCGGTGCGCGCCTGCGCCGACCACAGCCGGAACAGCTCGGCGACGTGCTCGGCCTTCTCCCAGTGCGCGGTGTCCCTGATCATCAGGCTCGCGCTGCGCTCCTCGGACTCGAGGACGACGAGCCGGTGTTCGAGCAGGCTGATCGCGCGCTGCCGGGGCAGCGCGGTCAGGAACGAAACGCCGGCGGCCACCTCGGCGGCGGTGGCGGTGGGTTCGGACAGCGCCTTCGCCAGCAGCAGGTGGAACTCCTGGTCGCCTTCCTTCGTGATGCGGTACGCGACGCGGTCCGGGCCGCTCTCGCCCGGCTCGACCTCGACCTGCTCCAGCAGGTCCTCGGCGGCCATCTTCTTCAGCGCGTGGTAGATCGACCCGGGCTGGACACTGGCCCACTTGTCCGCCGACCAGGTCAGCAGCTCGCGCCGCACCTGGTAGCCGTGCGCGCGGCCGTACATCCGCACGACCCCGAGCACGAGCAGCCGTGTCGCCGACAACCCGGACCTCCCTCCCGACAAAGCGCGTGACGCCCTCCGTAGGCTAATAAGGTATGAGCACCCCTGTGTTGACCGCGGTGGCCTGGCCCTACGCCAACGGCCCCCGCCACATCGGCCACGTGTCCGGATTCGGCGTCCCGTCGGACGTCTTCTCCCGCTACCAGCGAATGGCCGGCAACCGGGTGCTCATGGTGTCCGGGACCGACGAGCACGGCACGCCGATCACCGTCCAGGCCGACAAGGAAGGCCTCACCTCCCAGCAGACCGCCGACAAGTACACCCGGCAGATCGGGCACGACCTGCAGGGCCTCGGGCTGTCCTACGACCTGTTCACCCGGACCACGACCGGCAACCACGCCGAGGTCACGCAGCAGATCTTCCTGGCGCTGCACCGCAACGGCTACGTCGTGCCGAAGACCACGCGCGGCGCGATCAGCCCGTCCACCGGCCGCACGCTGCCCGACCGCTACGTCGAGGGCACCTGCCCGATCTGCGGGTACGACGGCGCGCGCGGCGACCAGTGCGACAACTGCGGCAACCAGCTCGACGCCGCGGAGCTGATCAACCCGCGGTCGCGGATCAACGGCGAGACGCCGAAGTTCGTCGAGACCGAGCACTACTTCCTCGACCTGCCGGCGTTCACCAAGACCCTCGGCGACTGGCTGGGCACCAAGACCGACTGGCGCCCGAACGTCCTCAACTTCACCAAGAACCTCATCGACGACATGCGGCCGCGGCCGATCACCCGCGACCTCGACTGGGGCGTCAAGATCCCCCTCGACGGCTGGCGCGACCAGCCGCTGAAGCGGTTCTACGTCTGGTTCGACGCGGTGATCGGGTACTTCTCGGCCAGCGTCGAGTGGGCGCGGCGCTCCGGCAACCCGGACGCGTGGCAGGAGTGGTGGAACAACGCCGACGCGCGGTCCTACTACTTCATGGGCAAGGACAACATCACCTTCCACGCCCAGATCTGGCCGGCGCTGCTGTTCGGCCACAACGGCGAGGGCGACAAGGGCGGCGAGCCCGGCAAGTACGGGAAGCTGCACCTGCCGGACGAGATCGTCTCCAGCGAGTTCCTCACCATGAGCGGCTCGAAGTTCTCGACCTCGCGCGGGCGCGTGATCTACGTCGAGGACTTCCTGCGCGACTTCGGCCCGGACACGCTGCGGTACTTCATCTCGGTCGCCGGCCCGGAGACCCAGGACACCGACTTCACCTGGGACGAGTTCGTCCGCCGGACCAACTTCGAGCTGGCCAACGAGTGGGGCAACCTGGTCAACCGGTCCATCTCGATGGCGCACAAGAACGTCGGCGCCATCCCGCGTCCGGAGGCCCCCACCGCGGCCGACGAAGAGCTGAAGGCGTTGTCGCGCAAGGCGTTCGACACCGCGGGCGCGCACCTGGCCCGATCCCGGTTCAAGCTGGCGGCGGCCGAGGCGATGAAGGTCGTCACCGCGGCGAACAAGTACATCTCCGACCAGGAGCCGTGGAAGCTCAAGGACGACCCGGCGCGGCGCGACACCGTGCTGCACACCGCGCTGCAGGTCGTCTCGGACGCCAACACGCTGCTGACGCCGTTCCTGCCGCACTCGGCGCAGAAGGTGCACGAGGCACTCGGCGGCACCGGCGTCTGGGCCGCCCAGCCGGAGCTGAAGGAGGTCGACGACCTCGACATCGACGGCCGCGTCAACCCGATCCTCACCGGCGACTACGCGGCCGAGCAGGCGAAGTGGGAGTCCACCCCGATCGAGGTCGGCAGGCCCCTGCAGAAGCCGTCGCCGCTGTTCACCAAGCTCGACCCGGCGCTCGGCGAGACCGGTCCGGAGTGGGCGCCGATCATGAAGGACTAAGAGGTACTGAATGGGTGACGAGAAGCGCGAGCTGCCGCCGGTCCCGGACCGGCTCCCGGTGGCGGTGGTGGACGCGCACACCCATCTCGACGCGTGCGGCGCGGTCACCGCGGCCGATGTCACGGCCATGGTCGACCGCGCCGAGCGCGCCGGCGTCGCCCGCGTCGTCACGGTCGCGGACGACCTCGCGTCGGCCCGCTGGGCCACGGAGGCGGCGACCTGGGACCCGCGCGTGTGGGCCGCCGTCGCCGTCCACCCGACCCGGACCAAGGAGTTCGGCGAGGCGGAGAAGTCCGAAGTGGAACGGCTGGCCCGGCACGAGCGCGTGGTCGCGGTCGGCGAGACCGGCCTCGACTACTACTGGGACTACTCGCCGCACGACGCCCAGCAGGAGGCGTTCCGCTGGCACATCGACCTCGCCAAGCGGCTCGGCAAGCCGCTGATGATCCACGACCGCGAGGCCCACGACGACGTGCTGCGCATCCTGGCCGAAGAGGGTGCGCCGAATGCCGTAATTTTCCATTGTTTTTCCGGGGACGCGGAAATGGCCCGCCAGTGCGTCGACGCGGGGTATGTCCTTTCCTTCGCGGGCACCGTGACGTTCAAGAACGCGAAGGGACTCCACGAAGCGGCGCGGCTCTGCCCGGCCGGGCAGTACCTCGTCGAAACCGACGCGCCGTTTCTGACCCCCCATCCGTTCCGTGGACGGCCGAACGAGCCGTTCGGCGCCGCCTACACCGTCCGTCACCTCGCGGCGCTCAGGGGCGAAGCTGTCCACGAAGTCGCCGAAGCGGTCCGGACCACCGCCGAGCGGATCTACCGACTCCCCAGTGTCACAACGGGTTGAACGCATTGCGACATCAGGGTTCTCCGATCATCCACCTGATGGAGTGACCCAGATCACGACACTCCGGGGGGTGTTTGCGCAACCCGCCTCGACCCGTTACTGTCCCGTGATCGTGCCGCTCGGTACTGCACTCAGCAGTTGCCGAACGTCACGCCCAGTCGTAGAGACGGCGCCCCCGACCGCCGTCTCGTGAAAGGGAACGATCCCCGGTGACAGGTAGCAGACAGGCTGGAGCGCGCTCCACGGCCGTCCTCGACCGCGAATTCGAGGACACCGCGTACGGCCAGCTCGACTTCTCCGACGACCCGAACATCACGCAGCAGGACATCCTCGCCGCGCTCGGCCCGGACGCCGACGCGATGATGGCCGAGATCGACGTCGACGTCGACGAGCTGATCCGCCTCATCAACGCGGAGACGACGTACCTGCCGCCGCTGCTCATCCCGGCCGAGGCCGAAGAGGACCGCACCGCCTCCCCCGAAGCGCGTCGTGCGGCCTTGGACGAGGGCCTCCGCGAGACCACCAAGGTCTGGAAGCGCCGCTTCCTCAAGGGTGCCGTCCTCAGCGTCATGATCAGCATCGCCGGCGGCGGCGCGGCCGCGCTGGCGATGAACAAGAGCATCACCGTCGACGTCGACGGCCACCAGCAGACCGTGCACTCGTTCGGCGACACCGTCGGCGAGGTGCTCGAGGACGCGGGCCTGTCCGTCGGCGAGCACGACTCGCTGTCCCCCTCGCCGCAGGCCGAGGTCGGCGACGGCGGCGTCATCAAGCTCGAGCGCGGCCGCCAGCTGAAGCTGATCGTCGACGGCGCGGAGCACACCTCCTGGGTCCGCGCGACCCACCTCGGCGACGCGCTGACCCAGCTCGGCATGGCCGGCATGGACAAGCCCGGCACGTGGATGTCCATGCCGAAGGACGGCGAGCTGCCCCTGCAGGGCGCCACCGTCGAGATCAAGACGCTCAAGAACATCACGCTGTACGACGGCGCCAACGCGCCGAAGAAGGTGCAGACCACCGCCGTCACGACGAAGGAGTTCCTGGGCGAGTACAAGCTCACCCTGGGCCCCGAGGACCAGGCCGAGGGCGGCCTCGACGTCAAGCTGACCGACGGCGCCGAGGTCCACATCAGCCGCACCGGCGTCTCGACGGTCGTCCAGAAGGAGTCCATCGACCCGCCCGAGCAGCGCGTCGACGACCCGGACCTGGCCAAGGGCAAGACGCAGGTCGAGGACCCGGGCACGCCCGGCGAGAAGATGGTGACCTACAAGGTCACGCAGAAGAACGGCAAGGAGATCGCCCGCGAGAGCATCTCCGAGCAGATCATCACGCCGGCCAAGCCGAAGATCATCCACGTCGGCACCAAGCAGGCTCCGACCCCGGCCGTCGGCGACGGCTCCGCGTGGGACCGCATCGCGCAGTGCGAATCGGGCGGCAACTGGTCCATCAACACGGGCAACGGCTACTACGGCGGCCTCCAGTTCGACAAGCGCACGTGGGACGCCTACGGCGGCGACGAGTACGCGGCATACCCGCACCAGGCATCGCGCGAGCAGCAGATCGCGATCGCCGAGAAGGTCAAGGCCGGACGCGGCGGCAGCTACAGCGCCTGGCCGGTCTGCGGCAAGAAGGCCTGACGGTTTCCCGAAACGGCCCCTGCTTCCGAGCAGGGGCCGTTTCGCGTGCCCAGCGGGGCATCACGCGTGTCTGGAAGGGCATCACGCGTGTCTGGAGGGGCATCACGCGTGATTGCCGGGGCATCAGCCCGATGCCCGCCCAATCACGTGAGATGCCCGCCCAATCACGTGAGATGCCTCTTCAATCACGCGTGATGCCCGCCCAATCACGCGAGATGCCCCTTCGAGCACGCGAATCGCGGCACGCTGGATCCGTGGAGCAGTACCAGCGGAACCAGGCGCGGGACTTCCGCGCGGCACTCGTCCGGCTGACCTGGCCCGCCGAGCGGCAGCAGGCGTGGCTGCGCGAGATCGGCGTCCCCGGGGCCGCCGACGAACTCGCGCTGGAGTTCGACGACTTCCGCGAGAGCGTGGAGCACGGCGCAGCGGCGCCGGTCCTGGCCGAGCTCGACCGGCTGCTCACGCGGATGAGCGGCGCGGCGAACGCGCACCTGTGGACCGCGGAAGCCCTGACCACCGAACCGGACTGGCAACGCGTGCGTGACCTCGCCGGCACCGCCCTCGGGCTGCTGCCGGACCACACTGGGTAAGCTCCAGCGGTGGTTGAACTGCTGGGACCTGCCGAGATCCGCGGGCTGGCGGCCGAGCTGGACGTGCGGCCGACGAAGAAGCTCGGGCAGAACTTCGTGCACGATCCCAACACCGTCCGGCGGATCGTCGAACTCGCCGGGGTCGGGGTGGACGACGTCGTCCTCGAGGTCGGGCCCGGGCTCGGGTCGCTGACGCTCGGGCTGCTCGCCACCGGCGCGCGGGTCGTCGCCGTCGAGATCGATCCCAAGCTCGCCGAACGGCTGCCGAAGACCGTCGCCGAGCGGGCGCCCGAGGCCGCGGACCGGCTGACCGTCGTCGGGGCCGACGCCATGCGGGTCGCGAACGACGACCTGCCCGGTGCGCCGGACGCGCTCGTCGCCAACCTGCCGTACAACGTCGCCGTGCCCGTCGTGCTGCACCTGCTCGCCGAGGTTCCCTCGCTCACCAGCGGTCTCGTCATGGTGCAGACCGAGGTCGCCGACCGGATGGCCGCCGGGCCCGGCAGCCGGATCTACGGCGTCCCCAGCGTCAAGCTCGCCTACTACGGTCCCGCACGCAAGGTCGCCGCCGTGCCACGCTCGGTGTTCTGGCCGGTGCCGAACGTCGATTCCGCGCTCGTCGCCTTCGAACGCGGCGAAACGCCGGCGTCCGGGGACCGGGACACGCTCTTCTCCCTCGTGGACGCCGCCTTCTCACAGCGCAGGAAGACACTGCGTGCCGCGCTCGCGGGCTGGGCGGGCTCGGCGGAACGGGCCGGTGAGCTGCTGACGGCCGCCGGGATCGATCCGAAGACCCGGGGTGAGCAGCTCGGCGTGCACGACTTCGCGCGGATCGCCGCCGCGCGTTAGCTCCACTGTGGAAGGGCGGTGAAAATACGCCGTCCCACCCCGCGATCCCGCGATCCGGACACCTCCACTCGTGTGATCTGGGCCAACACGCTTGCGTTCGCTCCTCGGGATCGGTTTTACTCAGTACGTCCATCCCGAGCGACTGAGAGACCTGGCTCGCCGAAGTCGCAGCAACCACCCTCCGCAGGGCAGGTGCTACCGCCAGGACCGATGGAGGCCGTTTTCGATGAAGAGGGTAGCCCGCCCCCTGCTCCTCACCCGGCGTCGCGTCGTCGACGAAGGCCGCCGCTCCGTGACCGCATGTCGGCGCTCCAACTGAGCCTGCCGAGTCGGTCCACCCTTCTTCACTGCACCGTCCACTGAGGACGGACATTCGCTTGCGGCCGGGCGCGCCCATGGGGGCGGTGCCCCGTTTTCTGGAGCCTTCGTGATCACCGTCGAAAACCTGTCCAAATCCTTTGCTGCCAACGGAAATCCGGTCGTCGCCCTGCGCGACGTGAGTGTCGACGTCCAGGCCGGCTCGCTGTTCGGCGTGGTCGGTCCCGCCGGCTCGGGCAAGTCCGTCCTCGCCCGCTGCATCGCCCTGCAGGAGCGCCCCGACCGCGGTGTCGTCCGCCTCGACGGCCTCAACACCGGCACGCTCGACGGCCGCCGTCTCCGCGAAATCCGCCGTCAGCTCGGCGTCGTCTCGACGAAGCCGGAGCTGATCGCCGAGCGCACCATCGCCGGCAACATCGCGTCTCCGCTGGAGCAGCTCGGCGTCGACGGCCCGCAGCGCCGCAGCCGGGTCGGCTCGCTGCTCGACCTCGTCGGCCTGACCCCGCGCGCCGGGCAGCGCCCCGGTGAGCTGACCGCCGGTCAGCTCCGCCGTGTCTCGATCGCGAAGGCGCTGGCCGCGGCGCCCGCGGTGCTGCTGGCCGACGACCCGACCGCCGGTGTCGACCCCGAGGAGGCGGGCGCGGTGCTGACCGTCCTCGACCGGGCCCGCTCCGAGCTGGGCACGACGGTCGTGGTGACGACGCCGGACGCGGGCGTGGTCCGCCGCGTCTGCGACGACGTCGCGGTGCTCGAGGACGGCACGGTCGTCGAGCGCGGCACGGTCCTCGACCTGATCTCCGACCCGTCCAGCCGCACCGCGCAGGCGCTGCTGCCCGCCATCGAGACGTCCCGCTCCCAGTCGGCGCGCTACGACCGGTCGGTCGACGTCGTCCTGGTCGGCTTCGCGTCGGTGGGTGCGCTGCTGCCGGAGGCCGCGGGCCGCTTCGACGTCGAGTTCGCCACCATCGGCGGCGGGCTGACCCGCATCGGCGACACCCCGGTCGGCCGCTTCCGCCTCGGCGTCCGCGGCGAGCGCGCCGACGCGGCGCTGGCCTGGGTCGCCGAGCGCGGCGGTCACGTCACGCACACCGCCCGCGGTCCCCAGGGCGTCGCGGCCGCCTGATCCCGGACCCCGGAAACGCCCCGATGCGCAACTTCGCATCGGGGCGTTTTCGCGGGCACGTAGGCTGGTCGGGTGCTCGCCGTAGTTCCGCCCCCAGTCACCGTCCGGGTTCCGGCCAAGGTCAACCTGCACCTTTCGGTCGACGACCTGCGCGAAGACGGTTACCACGAGCTGGTCACCGTGTTCCAGGCGCTGTCGCTGACCGACGAGGTGACCGTCGCGGTCACCGAAGAGCCCGGCATCGAGGTCTACGGCGAAGGGGAGGGCTCGGTCCCGACCGGCCGCGAAAACCTGGCCTGGCGTGCCGTCGAAGCGCTCGCCGCGCACGTCGGCCGCACCGGGGAGCCGAAGGTGCGCGTGGTGCTGCGCAAGGGCATCCCGGTCGCCGGGGGCATGGCGGGCGGCAGTGCCGACGCCGCCGCGACGCTGGTCGGGCTGGCGAGCCTGTGGAACCTGGACGTCACGCGCGACGAGCTGGCCGAGATCGCCGCCGGGCTCGGCAGCGACGTCCCGTTCGCCCTCTACGGCGGCACCGCGCTCGGCACCGGCCGCGGCGAGCACCTCGTGCCGGTGCTGTCGCGGCACACCTTCCACTGGGTGCTGGCCTTCGACTCCGAAGGCCTGTCGACGCCGAAGGTGTTCAAGGAGCTGGACCGCCTGCGCGCGGCGGGCAACCCGCCCCGGATCGGTTCGCACACCCCGGTCGTCGAGGCGCTGGCCTCCGGCGACCCGCGGCAGCTGGCCCTGCTGCTGGGCAACGACCTCCAGGCCGCCGCGGTTTCGCTGCGTCCGGACCTGCGCCGCACGCTGCGGGCGGGCGTGAACGCCGGTGCGCTCGCGGGCACGGTCTCCGGGTCCGGCCCGACGTGCGCGTTCCTCTGCGAGGACGCGCAGTCGGCGGTGGAGGTCGCGGCCGAGCTGTCCGGCGCCGGCGTGTGCCGGACGGTCCGCGTGGCGCACGGCCCGGTCCCCGGCGCCCGGGTGGTCGGCGGGGACGACGCGCCGCGCCCGGCGCCGCCGCGGGTGCACGCATGAAGCACGCCGAGTTCGCCTTCCCCGGCCCGCTGCGCGACAAGCTCGTCGCGGCGATCCTGGCCGGGGAGAAGACGACGACGTCCGCGCTGCTCGTGGAATACGAGCAGGACGGCGAAGCGTTGCCGTTCGTGGGGGAGCGGGAGCTGGTGCTCGACTCGGCAGGCGACGGGGTCGCGGTCATCGAGACCACCGGGGTGCGCGTCCTTCCACTGTCCGAAGTGGACCTTCAGCACGCCGTCGGCGAGGGCGAGGGCTTCACGACCGTCGCGGAGTGGCGCGCCGAGCACACGAAGTTCTGGCAGAGCGCCGAAATGCGCGCCGCGCTGGGCAATCCGGAATTCACCGTGGACGACACGACCATGGTCGTGGCGACCCGGTTCGTCGTAACAGAGAGGATCGGCTGAGCGGATGGCCAACCTGGTCAATCTCGAGGCGGTGAGCAAGTCGTACGGGGTGCGCCCGCTGCTGGACGGCGTGTCGCTCGGCGTCGCGGCCGGGCAGCGTATCGGCGTCGTCGGCCTCAACGGCGGGGGCAAGACCACCCTGCTGGAAGTCCTTTCCGGACTCACCGAGCCGGATTCCGGGCGGGTGAGCCATGTTCGCGACCTGCGGATGGCCGTGGTCACCCAGCGCACCGAGCTGCCCGACGGCAGCACGGTCGGCGACGTCGTGCTCGAACGCTACGGCGCCGAGCACGAATGGGCCGCCGACGCCCGCGTCCGATCCATTGTGGACGGGCTGGGGATCACCGCGATCGGGCTGGAGACGCCCACCGCGAACCTCTCCGGCGGCGAGCGGCGCCGGGTCTCCCTGGCCGCCGCGCTGACCGGCGAACTCGACCTGATCGTGCTCGACGAGCCGACCAACCACCTCGACGTCGAGGGTGTCCGCTGGCTCGCCGACCACCTGCTGGCCCGCCGGGTCGCGGTCGTGGTCGTCACCCACGACCGGTGGTTCCTCGACACCGTCGCGACGCTGACGTGGGAGGTCGCGAACGGCCGCGTCGAGCAGTACGAAGGCGGTTACGCCGACTGGATCTTCGCGCGCGCCGAGCGGGCGCGGCTGGCCGCGACGGCCGAGGAGAAGCGGCAGAACCTGGCCCGCAAGGAGCTGGCGTGGCTGCGCCGCGGCCCGCAGGCGCGCTCGTCGAAGCCGCGTTACCGGGTCGAGGCGGCCGAAGCGCTGATCGCCGACGTCCCGCCGCCGCGGGACTCCGTCGAGCTGCAGGCGTTCGCGAAGCGGCGTCTCGGCAAGACCGTCCTGGAGCTGGAGGACGCGACGTACGCGGTGGGGGAGCGCACGCTGCTCGACCACGTCACCTGGCGGATCGGGCCGGGCGACCGGATCGGCCTGGTCGGGGTCAACGGCTCCGGCAAGACGTCGCTGCTCAAGCTGCTCGGCGGGGACGTCGAGCCGTCGACAGGGCGGCGGATCGAGGGCAAGACGGTCGCGCTGGCGCACCTGCGCCAGGAACTCGACGACCTGCCCGGCGACCTGCGCGTGCTGCAGGCGATCGAGCAGGTGGCCGGGCGCGTGGTGTTCGGCAAGCAGGAGCTGACGGCGTCGCAGCTGGGCGAGAAGCTCGGCTTCCCGGCGGCCCGCCAGTGGACGCCGGTCGGCGACCTCTCCGGCGGCGAGCGGCGGCGGCTGCAGCTGTGCCGGCTGCTCATGGCCGAGCCGAACGTGCTGCTGCTCGACGAGCCGACGAACGACCTCGACATCGACACCCTGCAGCAGCTGGAGGACCTCCTCGACGGCTGGCCGGGCACGATGGTCGTGGTTTCGCACGACCGCTACCTGGTGGAGCGCGTCTGCGACACGGTGGTCGCCCTGTTCGGCGACGGCCGCGTCACCCACCTCCCGGGCGGCATCGAGGAGTACCTGAACCGGCGCGCGTCGGCGCAGGCGGTGTCCGGCCCGGCACCGTCGGCGGAGAAGGTGGAGGCGAAGAAGTCGGCGGCGGACCTGCGGGCGGCGCAGAAGGAACTGGGCAGGCTGGAACGCAAGCTCGACCAGCTGCACGCCAAGGAGGAGAAGCTCCACGCGGCCCTGCTGGAGGCGGCGACCGACCCGGCGAAGCTGATGGAGCTCAACGCCGAGCTGAAGGGCGTCCAGGGCGAGATCGAGGACGTCGAAGGCCGCTGGCTGGAGACCTCCGAGCTGCTGGAGTGAGCGCCGGGCGGCGTTAGGGTGGTGCGGTGCGGACGAGGCTGCGGACGCTCCGCATCGGGGAGCGGACCTACACGTGGCGAGCCACGATCGGTCAGGTCGCCGGCGACGGCGTCGACCTCCATCGCTGTATCCGGGTGCGGGTCTGGGGTGCCGGGAAGACCGGCCGCGCCCTGGAGGCCGACCTGCTTTCGAAGGCCACGAGCATGGGCTGGACCCCGGCCGCGACGGACGGCTCCTACCCCGAGCCTGCCGACGTCCGGAGCCTCGTCGAGCACGCGCTCGCTCTCGGCTGGGACCCCGCCGCGCTCGGCGGCACCTTCCGGCTCACCGAAGAGCACGGGGTGGAGCTGCCGGGCTTCCTGCTCACCGATCGTCTGCGCGATCCGGGTGCGCTGGATCCGACCGGGCGGGTGGTCCGGGCGGCGCGGAACGAAGGAGCGTCCTGACTCTAGGGGCACGTGGGCGGGGGCAGCATCGGGCGTTCGGCGGCACCTTCCGGCTCGCCGAAGAGCACGGGGTGGAGCTGCCGGGTTTCTTGCTCACCGATCGTCTGCGTGATCCGGGTGCGCTGGATCCGACTGGGCGGGTGGTCCGGGCGGCGCGGAACGAAGGAGCGTCCTGACTCTAGGGGCACGTGGGCGGGGGCAGCATCGGGCGTTCGGCGGCACCTTCCGGCTCGCCGCGGAGCACGGGGTGGAGCTGCCGGGTTTCTTGCTCACCGATCGTCTGCGTGATCCGGGTGCGCTGGATCCGACTGGGCGGGTGATCCGGGCGGCGCGGAACGAAGGAGCGCCCTGACCTTAGGGGCACGCGGGCGGCGGCAGCACCGGGCGTTCGTTCTCGTACGGGACGAGGTAGATGCTCGGCACGTACCCGAGATCCCGGCCGTGCACGGCGATCTTCAGCCACGTCTTCGTGCTCGTCGCCCGGTCCTTGGCGAGCAGGCCCGGGTCGGTGAACTCCGTGCCGGTGACGACCTGGCAGGTCAGTTCCACCCACGTCGACGACCGGACCGTCGAGGTGACCTTCGCGTCCGTGCGCGGCTGCTCGAACACCGACGCCAGCTCGCCCGCGAGACCGACGTCCACCTTCGCCGTCTTCGGGCCCGGGGGCACCGGGGTGCCGACGGTGACGGTGGTGGCCGGCCCGGGCTCGCGCGGCGGTGGGATGTTCGCCGCCGACCAGAGGGCCAGCCCGCCGGTGACCAGCCCGGCCGCCGCCAGCACGGCGACGGCGGCGAGCGCGCGCCGCCACCGCCGGAACTGGGTCTGCAGCGGGACCAGGACCGCCTCGACGTCGGCCTTCGACCAGGCCGGGTCGCCCTGCCGGGCCTTCTCCGCGGCGCGGGCGAACCGCGCGGTCCAGTTGCCCACCTCGGCGTCGGTCAGGTTCATGGCCTGCAGCACGTCCTGCAGCAGCGACATGTCCGGCACGAGACCGCCGCGCAGCAGCGTGCTCAGGGTGCTCTTGCTCCAGCCCGACGTCTTCGCCAGCTTCTCCAGCGACAGGCCCTGCCGCTGCCGTTCGGCGTTGAGCGCGCTCGCGGTCATGCGCAACAGCTCGCGTTCGGGCCCGCCTGACGGCAGGACCACCCGGTTCTCCTCGCCTGCCGCCGTCCAGAGCCGTTCGACGACCTCCGGGTCGCCGCCGCCGATGCGGGCGATGGCCAGTGCGAGATCCCGCGCGGGGCGGACCTTCCCGCTCGTCGCCCGCGAGAGCGTCGACGCCGAGACGTTGAGGTCCCGGCCCAGCGTCCGCAACGACCGGCCGCTGCCGTCGATCAGCCGCTTCAGCTCGCGAGCCAGCGCTTCCCCTGCCTCGTCCGCCGTGGTTTCGTCGGTCGTCACGGCTGGACAACGTGCGGTGCGGGCCCGGTGTTACGGACTGGCAGGAGCTTGTCGGCGAGGGTCGTCGTGACCAGGCCCAGCGAGCCGACGAACGCGAGGACGGCGTCCGGGGCGTGCCCGGCGAGCAGGAGCGCCGCGGCGAAGACGAACACGACCACGAGCAGCACGATCCGGTCCGCCGAACCGGAGCACAGGCCGGACAGCCGTCGGCGGACGGGCGGGTGGACGGACATGGGAACCTCCCCAGGTTGCGCGCCGGCTCTCGGGGCCGGCGTCCTGCAGCGATCGTGCGGTCCCGGCGAGGGGCGGGGGAAGACGGCGGCCGTTGCGATTTCGTGCGTTGCGCGGTGTTGCAGAACGGAACCGGTGCGTGCAACAGCCGGAACACCTGTGTATTCCCGCGTTGGCACGCGGGCGGGGACGGCGTCCCAGTAATGTTCGGGCCATGAGCAGGTTCGTGGACACGCTCGTCGCCACCGCGACCGGGCGTGGGCAGCAGCGGGGCATGGTCACCGGGGAACCGAAGGAACCCCTCCGGCGGACCTGGGCCGAGGTGCACGCCGAAGCCCGGCGGATCGCCGGGGGTCTGGTGGCCGGCGGGTTCGAGCGCGGAGGCGCCGTCGCGGTGCTGGCCGCGGCGCCGGTGCTGATCGCGCCGACCGTGCAGGCCGTGTGGCTGGCCGGCGGCAGCGTCACCATGCTGCACCAGCCGACCCCGCGCACCGACCTCGCCGAGTGGGCCGAGGACACCGTGCGCGTGCTCGGGATGATCGGCTCGGACCTCGTGCTGCTGGGCGAGCCGTTCGACCAGCTGGCGCCGGTACTGGCGGAGAAGGGCATCGGCTTCAAGCTGATCACCGACCTCGCCGCCGCATCGCCGCTGGAGAACGTCGTCCCCACCGACGAGGGCGACACCGCGCTGCTGCAGCTGACCAGCGGGTCGACCGCCGACCCCAAGGCCGTGCGGATCACCTACGGGAACCTGTACTCCAACGTCAAGGCCATGGTCGACCGCGCGGAGTTCGACTTCGACGTCGACGTGATGGTGTCCTGGCTGCCGACGTTCCACGACATGGGGATGGTCGGCTTCCTGACCGTGCCGATGACCTTCGGCGTCGAGCTGGTCAAGATCACGCCGGTCGAGTTCCTCTCCGGGCCGCTGATCTGGCCGCAGCTGATCACCAAGTACGGCGGCACGACGACGGCGGCGCCGAACTTCGCGTACGCGATCGTCGGGCGCCGGATGGCCCGCGTCGACGACGACAACGCCTACGACCTGTCGAAGCTGCGGATCGCGCTGAACGGCGCCGAGCCCATCGACGAGACCGCCGTCCGGACGTTCGTGGACGCCGGTGCGCGGTTCAAGATGCCGGCGGAGTGCGTGTTCCCGGCCTACGGCATGGCGGAAGCGACGCTCGCGGTGTCGTTCGCGCCGCTGTTCACCGGGCTGACGCTGGACGTCGTCGAGGCGGACGCGCTGGAGACGGAGAACCGCGCGGTGCCGGTCCCCGAAGGCGACCCGCGGCGCGGCACCGACAGCGTCCGGTCGTTCGCGCTGCTCGGCCGTCCGCTGGACGGGCTGGAAGCGGAGATCGTCGACGAGACGGGTGCGCGGCTCGGCGACCGGCAGGTCGGCGAGATCCGGCTGCGCGGCGAGGCGGTGACGCCGGGCTACCTGACGATGGAGGGCCCGGTCCCGCCCCAGGACGCGGACGGCTGGCTGAACACCGGCGACCTCGGCTACCTGGTGGACGGCCAGATCGTCATCTGCGGCCGCCGCAAGGACGTCATCATCATGGGCGGCCGCAACCTGTACCCGACGGACATCGAGCGCGCGGCCACCTCGGTCGAGGGCGTCCGCGCGGGCAACGCGGTGGCGGTCCGCCTGGACGCGGGCAGCCGCCGCGAGCGGTTCGCGGTGGTCGTGGAGTCGAAGCTGGCGGGCGACCCGGAGGCGGAGAAGGACCTGATGAAGCAGGTCTCGGCCCGCGTCCGCGACGCGGTGGACATGCGGCCGTACGCGGTGGTGGTGCTCCCGGCAGGCAGCCTGCCGAAGACGCCGTCGGGCAAGGTCAAGCGCGCGGCGACCGCGGCCCAGTTCGCGGACCGGATCAAGAAGAACGCGGACGCCTGACGCGCACTTTCACGTGAAAGCGGCCTCCCGGGAGGAGCGCCACTTTCACGTGAAAGTGGCGCTTCAGCGTTGCTGGAGGCGCTCGGCTCGGAGGGTCGGCGGGGCGGCGCGTTCGGTGGTGGCTTCCGAAGAACTGCGGGCGCCCGGGAGGTCCGGGGCCTGGCCCGTGCGGGCTGCGAGCTGGTCCTCCACCGCGTCGAGGAACTCGTCGACTTCGCGCTCGTCGTAGCCGCGCTTGCCGATCAGCGGCTTCGCGAACATCACGTGGTGCACTTCGGCGGCCGTCAGGTCGTCCTCGTCGGCGAACGTCTTGGCGATCCGCCGGACGAACGCGTCGACCTCGTGCTTCGCGTAGCCACGGCGGCCGATCGGGGCGTTACCGAAGGTGACCTCGGCGAGGTCTTCGGCGGTGAACGACATGGAACTCTCCGATTCGGGGTTGGCGATGCTCCGCATCCGTCCTAACCCCAGAACGGGGTCCCCCGGAAGGGTCGGCCCGCAAGCTCACCCCTCAGTGCGCCGCCCCGCCCGCCATCGAGTGAGAGCGCGCTACCCAGCGCTGTGTGGCCGGGTTCACACGCTCAGGCGCGGCCGAACCACTTCCGGCGCCCCGGCGGGGGCACCTCCTCCTCGGCAGGCGGACGCGGATTGCGCAGCTCCACGAGCGCCGCCTCCGCCTCGTCCAGGAACAGGTCGACCTGCGCCTGGTCGTAGGAGCGCATGCCGATCGGCATGATCGTGAACTCGACGTAGTGGATGTCGTCGGGGGTGAGGATGTTCCGCCCGGCCAGCGCCTCCGCGATGAGGTCGAGGAACGCGTCCACTTCGTCCTCGTTGTAGCCGCGACGGCCGAACCGGGGCTTGCCGAACGCGATCGCCCGGACGTCGTCAGGGGTCATGGCTTCACCTTGCCACCCATGTCAGCCCGCGTGGAAGGAGTTCTGCGCGGCCGCGAGGCCGGTGCCGATCAGCGCCTCGGTCGCGTCCGCGCACCGGTCGACCTCGAACGGGAGCTCCTTGCGCTCGACCGTCGAAAAGTCCTTCAGCACGAAGTCCGCCGGGTCCTGGCGGCCGGGCGGGCGGCCGATGCCGAACCGCACCCGGTAGTAGTCGCGGGTGCCGAGCGACTTCGTGATCGAGCGGAGTCCGTTGTGGCCGTTGTCGCCGCCGCCGAACTTCAGCTTCAGCGCGCCGAAGTCGACGTCCAGCTCGTCGTGCACGACCACGATGCCCGACGGCGGCACCTTGTAGAACTTCGCGGCGCCGGCCACCGGGCCGCCGGAGAGGTTCATGTACGACCGCGGCTTCACCAGCACGACGCGGCGGCCGGCCAGCCTGCCTTCGAGCACTTCGCCGCCGGTCTTGTGCGCCTTGAACTTGCCGCCGGCGCGGGCGGCGAGTTCGTCCAGCACCATGAACCCGACGTTGTGCCGGTTTCCGGCGTACTGGGGTCCGGGATTGCCGAGGCCGGCGAGCAGGATCAGCTCGCCGGCCCCCGGCACGTCTTCGGTCATGCGGTGATGTTATTCGGCCGACTCGGCGGACTCTTCGCCCTCGGCGGCCTCGTCGCCGGTCTCTTCACGCTGCGGCTCGTTGACGACGACGACCAGCGCCTCGCCGTCGGTGACCAGGGTCGCGCCCTGCGGCAGGGTGACGTCCGCGGCGGTGATCTGGGTGCCCAGCTCGGCGCCCTCGACGGAGATCTCGACCTGCTCCGGGATGTGCAGCGCCTCGACCTCGATCTGGATGGTGTCGAGGTCCTGGTTCACCAGGGTGCCCGGCGCCGGGGTGCCGGAGACGACGACCGGGACGTCGACGGTGACCTTCTCGCCGCGCTTGACGACCAGCAGGTCGACGTGCTCGATGTAGTTCTTCAGCGGGTGCACCACGATGGTCTTGGTCAGGGCCAGCTCGCTGGCGCCCTCCAGGTCCAGGGTGATGACGGCGTTCGAGCCGTTTTCGCGGACGACGCGGGCGAACTCGATGGCCGGCAGCGCGAAGTGCCGCGGGTCCGACCCGTGGCCGTAGAGGACGGCGGGGATCTTGCCGGCGCGACGCGTGCGGCGCGCGGCGCCCTTGCCGAACTCGGTGCGCGGCTCGACGGACAGACGTACCTCGGACACGGTGTGGCACTCCTTCGAATCAAGACAGCATGCGGCGGCGGGGGAAAGCCGGTTTTCAACTCAGGCGGCTGCTACGGCGGCGAGTTTCCGGGCGTGCACGACGACGGGGGCTACTCGAGCCGCCGCGTCGATCACGCCGGGCACCCCTGCAGGGCCCCGCCTCGCCGAGACAACCCAAGAAGTGTAAACCAACCTCATCACGGTGGGTTGCGGCGGGTGCCCGGCCCAGGCTAGAACCCTCCTGAACCCCGGCGCGTGCCGACGCGAATCCGGTGGCGGTCCACGCGGCGGAGAAGCAGGGGGCGGGCATGCGGTCTCGACGGAGCACGGTGGCGGCGGCGGTGCTGCTGCTGGGCGGGCTGCTCGCCGGCTGCCAGGCGGCGGTCCCCGGCACCGCCGGCGTCTCCGCGGCCGACCGGCAGACGGCCGAGCGGCGGGCCGAGCAGCGCGCCGCCGTCGACGCCGCCCTGACCGCGCTGGGCCAGGCGCCCGCGGTGGCGCTCAAGGCCACGGTCAACGGCACCGAGCAGCAGTTCCGGGTCACCCGCGGCGGCACCGCGATCGGCGGGCTGCCGCTGGAGGGCCGGGTCGTCCAGGTGACGGCCGCGGGTGGCCAGTTCTACCTGCAGGCCGACGCGGACTACTGGAAGGCGCACGCGATCGACGAGGGCACGCAGTTCGGCACGGGCTGGGTGCGCTCTGCCGGTTCCGAGCTGCCCTTCGACCCGGCGGCCCGGTTCGCGCCCGCCGCGCTGGCCGACGGGCTGCGCAAGGCGCTGGCCGGCCTCGACCGCCTCGGCGAGCCGGTCAAGGCGAAGCTGCCGGACGGCACCGAGGTCTACCAGCTCGGCACCGCGCCGACCGTCCTGCGCGTGAGCACGGCCAAGCCGAACCGCGTCGTCAGCTTCGCTCCGGCGCTGCTGGACCCGCAGGCCGGGCCCAAGTTCGGCACCGAATTCCAGGTTGCCGCGCTCGGCGGGGACGCGCTCAAGGCGTTCCGCGCCGACGTCGACGCCGCGGTCGGCGGGCTGGGGCAGCCGTTCGAAGGGCTGGTGCAGGCGAGCGCCGTGGTCACCAACGACAAGCTCGACTGCAAGGACTTCGTCGGCTCCTGCACGACGACGGTCGACGTCTCCAACAGCGTGGTCGGCTCGCCGTCCTCGGGCGCGAAGAGCGTCGTGCACATCACCCTCACCGCCGAGGTCAGCGCCGAGTCGCTGGGCGCGCAGACCTGCACGGCCGAGGCCGACGCCGAGCCGTACGCGACGATCAAGCTGTCCTGCGCGGTGAAGTTCCGGCTGCCCAACCGCACGGCCAGCTACCAGGTGCTGTCCAAGCCCAGCGCCAAGGCGGAGGTCCGCGCGGCGCTCGACGCCGGCGCGGTGAAGCAGCAGGTGGCGGCGGACTTCGCGAAGCTGGGCGGCTGACCTGGACACCTACCCCCAGGTGTGTTGCTTCCGTTGAAGTAGGTGATCTTCCGTTCCTAGCATCGGCCGCGAAGGGCCGACGACGAACGAGGAGATCCCATGGCCAAGCTGGTAATTTTCGGGGCGACGGGCTACGCCGGCGGCAAGATCGGCGCCGAGGCGCTGCGCCGCGGCCACGAGGTCGTCGGGGTCGCGCGCCACGCGGGTTCGGTCCCCGACGGCGTCGACGAGCGGCAGGGCTCGCTGCACGACGAGGACTTCGTCGCGCAGGTCGCCAAGGACGCGGACGTCATCGTGGTCGCCACCCCGGCCCGCGAGATCGAGGGCAAGAAGCTGATCGACGCCGTGCCCGCGCTGGTCCGGATCGCGCGCGAGAACGGCGTCCGGCTGTCGTTCGTGGGCGGCGCGGCGAGCCTGCTGGTCGCCGAGGGCGGCCCGCGGCTGTTCGACACCCCGGAGTTCCCGGCCGAGTACAAGGAGGAGGCCGGCAACCACGCCGAGGTCCTCGCCCTGCTGCGCGAGCAGCCGGAGGACCTCGACTGGTTCTACGTGAGCCCGGCCGCGGAGTTCGGCGCCTGGGTGCCGGGCGAGCGCACCGGCCAGTTCCGCGTCGGCGGCGACATCCTGCTGACCGACGAGAACGGCCGGTCCTTCATCGGCGGCGACGACTACGCGATCGCGTACGTCGACGAGATCGAGCAGCCGAAGCACCGCCGGGCCCGGTTCACCGTCGCCTACTGAAGTTCCCTGATCACCGGGGCGAACGTTTCGAGGTACGGCTCGAAGACGGTGATGTACGAGAAGCCGTAGCGTTCGCGCCGCGCCACCAGCTGCCCGGCGATCTCCTCGGCCGTGCCCAGCAGAAGCTGCGGCGCGTCGAGGAGGTCGCGCGCGGCCGGGGCGGCCCGGCCGCCGGTCTTCTCGTGCCAGGCCCGTGCGGCCTGTTCCCGGTCGCCGGTGACCTCGACGTGCTGGACGAGCATGTTGTGTTCGACAGCGCGGCCGGTCTTCGCCCGGAAGTACGCGACGCGCTCGTCCATCGCTTCGGCGAGGTCGAGCTGGAAGGTGCCCGGCGGCTTGCCGGGCTGCTGCCGCAGGCCGGCGAACCCGACGACGTCCGCGTGCTCGGCGGCCAGGTCCAGCACGCCGTCGCTGTTGCCCGATGCCCTCGTCTTCGAAGTGTTTCCGCAGGTAGCCGACGCTCTCGCCGAGGTAGGCAATGCGTCGAACTCGGCTTTCATGTGGCCCGCGCCGAGCCCCAGGTCCAGGCGCCCGTCGAGCAGCGCGGCCGTCGAAGACGCTTCGCGCGCGAAGAGCGCGAGGTTGTAGAAGGGCACGTTGGCCACGAGCGTGCCGAGCCGCGGCCGTTCGGTGACGGCGGCGGCCATGGCCAGCACCGGGAAGGGCGCGAACCGCCCGGTGCCGAGGTGGTCGGGCACGGTGATGACGTCGTAGCCGAGTTCCTCGGCGCGGCGGCACTTGGCGATCCAGGCGTCCCGGCTGCCGATCCCGGTGAAGCTGATCCCGAACTTGAAGTTCCCCATGATCGGCACGCTAGCCGCGTCGCCGGGACCGGTCGCGGGCTTTCGATGCCCGCAGCAGGAACCCCCCCGGATACTCTGAAGGCCACCATCACGGCATCCAGTGCCCTGATGGTGGCCTTCAGAGGCTTTCCGGGAACCTCAGGCGTTGCCGTCGAACAGCGACGTCACCGAGCCGTCCTCGAAGACCTGCTGGATCGCCTCGGCCAGCATCGGGGCGATCGACAGGACCGTCAGGCCCTCGAAGCGCTTCTCCGGCGGGATCGGCAGCGAGTTCGTCACGATCACCTCGCGGGCCTTGCACTGCGACAGCCGCTCGGTCGCCGGGTCGGACAGGATGCCGTGGGTCGTGGCGATGACGACGTCGGCCGCGCCCTCGTCGATCAGGGCCTCGGTCGCCTTCACGATCGTGCCACCCGTGTCGATCATGTCGTCGATCAGCACGCAGAGCTTGCCCTCGACCTTGCCGACCACGCGGTTGGCCACGGCCTGGTTCGGCTTGTCCGGGTCACGCGTCTTGTGGATGAACGCGATCGGGCGGTCACCCAGCTGGGCGGCCCACTTCTCGGCCAGCCGCACGCGGCCCGAGTCCGGCGAGACGACGGTGATGTCGGCGTCGCCGTAGGTCGCCTTGATGTGGTCGGCCAGCACGTTCTGCGCCATCAGGTGGTCGACCGGGCCGTCGAAGAAGCCCTGGATCTGCGCGGTGTGCAGGTCGACGGTCATGATCCGGTCGGCGCCCGCGGTCTTGAACATGTCCGCGATCAGCCGCGCCGAGATCGGCTCGCGGCCCTTGTGCTTCTTGTCCTGGCGCGCGTACGGGTAGAACGGCATCACCACGGTGATCCGCTTCGCGCTCGCCCGCTTGAGCGCGTCCACCATGATCAGCTGCTCCATCACGTACTCGTTGATGGGCGTGGTGTGGCTCTGGATGACGAAGGCGTCGGTACCGCGGACGGACTCCTCGAAGCGGACGAACAGCTCGCCGTTGGCGAACGTGTGCGCCGTCTGCGGGGTGATCGTCACGTTCAGGTGGCGGGCCACCTCTTCGGCGAGCTCCTTGTGCGCGCGGCCGGAGAAGAGCATCAGGTTCTTCTTCGGCGTCCCTTGCTTCGGACTCATGCTGGCGACTCCCCGTCGGTTCCTGCTGCTGGATCGGCGTCGAGCGCGGCCTGGGCCGCCTCCGCCGCGGGCGTACCCGGCCGGCGCCGGATCGCCCAGCCTTCGATGTTGCGCTGGGGCGGCGCCGACACCGCGAGTGTGCCCGGCGGGACGTCTTCGCGGATCACGGCACCCGCACCACTGTAAGCGCCGTCACCGATGTGCACCGGGGCCACGAAGGTGTTGTCCGCGCCCAACCGGACATACGACCCGATAACGGTCCGGTGCTTGTTCACGCCGTCGTAGTTCACGAACACGCTGGAACACCCGATGTTGCTGTGCTCGCCGATGGTGGCGTCACCCACGTAGGTCAGGTGCGGCACCTTCGTGCCCGCGCCGATCTCCGCGGCCTTCGTCTCGACGAACGCGCCCAGCTTCGCCTTGACCCCCAGCTTGGTGCCGGGGCGCAGGTAGGTGAACGGGCCGACGTTGACGCCGTCGCCCAGCTCCGAGTCCGAGCCGTGCACCCGCACGACCGAAGCGCCCGCGCCGATCGTGACGTTCGTCAACGTGCTGTCCGGCCCGACCGTGCTGCCCTCGCCGACGGACGTCGAGCCCTTGAGCTGCACGCCGGGCTCGATGACGACGTCGCGGGCCAGCGTCACGCCCGCGTCGATCCACGTCGTGGCCGGGTCGACGACGGTGACGCCCGCGCGCTGCCAGCGCTGCACGATCCGGCGGTTCAGCTCGGCGCCGAGCACCGACAGCTGGACGCGGTCGTTGACGCCCTCGGTCAGCCACGGGTCGTCGACGACCAGCGCGCCGACGTGCAGGCCGTCGGCGTTCGCGATGCCGAGCACGTCGGTGAGGTACAGCTCGCCCTGCGCGTTGTCGGTGGACAGGCGCGAAAGGCCGTCACGCAGCACGGCGGCGTCGAAGGCGTAGACGCCCGAGTTGATCTCGGTGATCTCCGCCTGCTCCGGGGTGGCGTCCTTGTGCTCGACGATCCCGGTGACCTTGCCGGCGGTGTCGCGCACGATCCGGCCGTAGCCGGTCGGGTCGGCGACCACGGAGGTGAGCACGGTGACCGCGTTCTTCGCCTCGGTGTGCTCGGCGAGCAGGGCGCCGAGGGTGGCGGTGTCGAGCAGCGGGACGTCGCCGTAGCTGACCAGCACGGTGCCGGTGAGGTCGGCGGGCAGCGTCGCGAGCGCGCAGGACACGGCATGGCCGGTGCCCTTCTGCTGGTCCTGCACCGCGGTGCCGACCGCGCGGCCGAGTGCGGTGCCGACCTGGGAAAGGTGCTCGCCGACCCGTTCGCGGCCGTGGCCGACGACCACCACGAGGTGGTCGGGGTCCAGGCCGGCGGCGGCCCGGACGGCGTGCTCGACGAGGGGGCGCCCGGCGATCGGGTGCAGCACCTTCGGGGTCGAGGAACGCATGCGGGTCCCCTCACCCGCGGCGAGGATCAGTGTGCTCAGCGGGCCGGTCAACGGCGCTCCCAACGATGGTTCCGGGTCGTCACTTTCACGTGAAAGTGATCCGGAGACGCCCTCCAGGTCACTTTCACGTGAAAGTGGCGCTTGGTCGGGCACCGATCCTAACCGTGGTCGTCGGCGTCCCACGCGGGGTCGGTAGGAGGGGCTTCGCTCGCCCAGGCCGCCGCCGGGTCGGCCGCCATCGAGTTCGCCGACGCCACCTGGTTGCCGCCGCCGCGTTTGGCCTGGTACATCGCCGCGTCCGCGCGGGCGAGGACCTGCTCGCCGCGCTCCTGCGGCCGCAGCGAAACCAGCCCGATCGACAGCGTGACGCCGTGCGAAAGGTGGTGCGGCAGGTTGGCGACGGACTTCACGGCACGGCCGAGCGCCATCTTCGCCGCGGACGCCGGCGTGCCCGGCAGCAGCACGATGAACTCGTCGCCGCCGTAGCGCGCCACCAGGTCGTCACCGCGGAGGGCGTCGCGCAGCGTGCTCGCCACGACACGCAGCACGTTGTCGCCTTCGGCGTGCGACTGCTTGTCGTTGACGCCCTTGAAGCCGTCCAGGTCGACCAGCGCGACGGCCAGCGGCTGCGCGTCGGCCGAGGACGCGAGCTGGCGCAGCTTCTCGTCCAGCGCGCGGCGGTTCGGCAGGCCGGTGAGCGGGTCCTGCAGGGCCTGCTGGGTGATCGCGCCGTGCTCGGCGGACAGCCGTTCGTGCTCGCGGCGGGCGTTCAGCGTGGCGATCTGCGACTCGCGCAGGCTCCACATCTCCGACTCCAGGCGCCGCGCATAGTCGATCAGCGACTCGCTCGCGCCCGATCCGTGGCCCGGGCTCGTGTCGAGCCGGGCCAGCTCGCGCGCGATGTTCAGCCGCATCGACGGCTGCGAAGTGTCCTCGGAGATGGACTGGCGGGTCTCGCGCAGGACGGCGAGGGCCTCCTCGCGGCGGCCCTCCTTGTCCAGGCAGCGCGCCAGCGCGATCGCGACGATCTCGCGGTCGTGGCCGAACGCGCGCTCGGTGTAGAGGTTCTGCAGCCGCTCGATGTGCTCGGGGCCCGGCTGGTTCAGCGCCGGTGCCGCGGCCAGGACGCCGACCTGGTCGATCGCCGCGACGTTCGCCTTGCGCGGGAACAGCGACTCGGCGAACGGGCCTTCGGCCGCGGCCCCCATCGACGCCGCCGTGCGGAACTTCTCGGCGCTCTCGTCGTAGGCGTCGATGCGCTCCAGCCGCAGGCCCCAGCCGAGCAGCATCTTGATCCGGTTGATCAGCTGCAGGGCGATGTCGTGCGGGCTCGCGCTTTCGCGGATCGCCGCGGCCGCCCGGCCGATCACCTCCTCGGCCGCCTCGTAGACGCCGAGCTGGTTGAGCACCAGCCAGCAGTCGATCAGCGTGGAGGCCAGCAGCCGGTTCCAGCTGCGCAGCCCGACCTGCCGGTCGGGGATCGCCGAGTCGTCCAGGATGGCCAGGGCACGGGCGATCTCGGTCAGCGCGGCGTCCTCCTGCGCGGCGATCACCAGCCGCCGCCCGCGCAGCGCGTGCGCGTCCGCGCGCAGCAGGGCGATGCCGTGCCGCCGGGTGTGCGCGAGCATCTCGTCGAGCCGGGGCTCGGCCTCGGGGGCCAGGCCCCTGGTGGCCAGCCGGGCGAGGGCGGAGGACCGCAGCAGCTGGGCCACGAGCAGGGGCTCACCGCGCCGCTGCGTCTCGTCCAGCAGCTCGTCCAGCATCTCGACGATCTCGAGCTGCTGGGTGTACTCGTGCCGCTGGACGGCGGCGTTCAGCTCCCGCGCGCGCCCGACGATCCAGGCGTCGGACATCTCGGCCAGCGCGGGCCGCCTGGTCACCCCCGGGTCGGTCGCCTCGTCCGTCAGCGCCAGCCTCCCCCGGTCGTGGGTCTCGGTCCGTCTGCTCCGCCGCCAGGATTCGAACCTGAACTGTCAGAACCAAAATCTGAAGTGCTGCCGATTACACTACGGCGGATCGATCCTGGTCAGGATAGCGACGATCGGGTGTCGTCCGCGCGGGGGATGCGGTTAGCGGCCCGCCCGGCGGATAGGCCGGTGTGAGTTCGGGTACTCCCCAGCCGACCGAACCTCCTGTACCGTAACTTACGGCATCGTAGGTTAGGTTCCCCTTGGTAAAGGGCGCCGTGTAGGAAGAAGTGAAGCGTATGACGGCCACGCTCGACCGTTCTCAGCCCACCGGGGAGCCGCCGGCTCCCAAGGGGCCCAAACCTGTCATCGACGGCAAGCGCGGCATCGGCGTGCAGCTGTCGGTCTACTTCGGCGTGATCGCGCCGCTGGTGGCCCTGCTGGTCGCCGTGCCGTTCGCGTGGGGCTGGGGACTGAGCTGGGTCGACGTCGGCATCTTCGTCGTGTTCTACGCGGTCAGCGGGCTCGGCATCACCGTCTCGTACCACCGCTACTTCACGCACGGCTCGTTCAAGGCCAAGCAGTGGCTGCGCGTGTTCATGGCCATCGCGGGCAGCATCGCCCTGCAGGGCCCGGTGATCACCTGGGTCGCCGACCACCGCCGCCACCACGCGTTCTCCGACCGCGACGGCGACCCGCACTCGCCGTGGGCGTTCGGCACCTCGCCGTGGGCCATCGCGAAGGGCTTCTGGCACGCCCACATGGGCTGGCTGTTCGAGCGCGACCAGACCAACGCCGAGCGCTTCGCGCCCGACCTGGTCAAGGACCCGGCGATCAAGAAGGTCGACGACCTGTTCTGGCTGTGGGCACTGGTCAGCCTGACGCTGCCGGCGCTGCTCGGCGGGCTCATCAGCTGGTCGCTGTGGGGCGCGGTGACGGCGTTCTTCTGGGCCGGGCTGGTGCGCATCTGCGTGCTGCACCACGTGACCTGGTCGGTCAACTCGATCTGCCACATGATCGGCGAGCGCCCGTTCGCCGCGCGCGACAAGTCGGCCAACTTCTGGCCGCTGGCGATCTTCTCCTTCGGCGAGTCGTGGCACAACCTGCACCACGCCGACCCGACGTCCGCCCGCCACGGCGTCAAGCGCGGCCAGATCGACATCTCCGCGCGGCTGATCTGGATCTTCGAGAAGTTCGGCTGGGTGCACGACGTCCGCTGGCCGACCCCGCAGCGGCTGGCCCGCATCGCCACCGAAAAGGGCTAGCCAGCTAGGCTTCCCCGAATGGCGGGGAGACGACGTTCGAAGCGTGAGCAGGTCACCGGGGCGCGTCCGGCCGCCCCGGTGACCAGGGTCCGGATGACCGGGACGGAACGGCGGCAGCAGCTGCTGAACGTGGCACGGGCGCTGTTTGCCGAAAAGGGCTTCGACGGCACGTCGATCGAGGAGATCGCGCACCGCGCCAACGTGTCCAAACCGGTGGTGTACGAGCACTTCGGCGGCAAGGAAGGCATCTACGCGGTGGTCGTGGACCGCGAGACGCAGCTGCTGCTCGACCGCATGGTGTCCACCCTCCACGGCGGCCACCCCCGCGCGATGCTGGAACAGGCGGCAACGGCCCTGCTGTCCTACGTCGAGGACTCCCACGACGGCTTCCGCATCCTCGTCCGCGACTCCCCGGTGGCCAGCTCCACGGGCACGTTTTCCACGGTGCTCAACGACATCGCGAGCCAGGTGGAGCACATCCTGGCCCAGCAGTTCGCGGCGCGCGGGTACGACGAGAAACTGGCGGCGCTGTACGCCCAGGCCCTGGTGGGCATGGTCGCACTGACCGGGCAGTGGTGGCTCGACGCGCGCAAACCCAAGCGCGACGAAGTCGCCGCGCACCTGGTGAACCTGGCCTGGAACGGGCTTTCCCACCTGGAGCACAAGCCGAAGCTGCGGCTGGGCTGAGTCCGCGTCAGGTGAGCTGCCCGGCCGCGCGCAGGTGGTCGAAGATGATCTTGTCCACCGCGGAAACCCGGTCGCGGTCGGCGTAGGCGAGCCAGGTCAGCTCCTCGATTTCGCTGCTTGCCTTGAGCGTGCCGCGGTATTCCGCCGTGTAGCAGGTCATCCGGACCGTGCGGCCCGGGTGGCCGTGTGCCTCCGCCTCGAACACGCCCGCCGCCGTGAGGGACTCCGGGGTGATCTCCACGTCGAGTTCTTCGCGGATCTCGCGGACCAGCGTTTCCGCGTCCGACTCGCCCGGCTCGCGCTTGCCGCCGGGGAGGTACCAGACGTCCTTGCCGCAGGAGCGTGTGCTGAGGATCCGGCCGTCCACCAGGTGGATCCAGGCGATCTTGTCGATCACGCCAGCGCCGCCACGGCCTCGTCCGTCGTCACGACCGTGCCCAGCCGCGGGAAGATCTTCGTGAGCGCGTTCTCGTGCGAAATGTCCGACAACGCCGTCATCGCGTCCGACACCGCGACGGTGTCGTAGCCGTGGTCCGCGGCGGCGCGCAGGGTCGATTCGACGCCGAACTCCGTGGCGATGCCGCCGAAGTACACCGTGCGGACGCCCTTGGCGCGCAGGAACTCGTCGAGGCCGGTGCCGGCGAACGCGCCGATGGTGTACTTCGTGACGATCTTGTCGTCGGCGGCGTCGAAGGCGAGTTCGCTGCCCGGCGGGTTGTCCGGCCGCGACACCTGCACGACCACCACCGGCGCGCCTGCCCTGCGGAAGGCGTCCCGCAGCCGCAGGGCGTTCGCCAGGACTTCTTCGCCGGTGTACGGCGTGGTCGGCAACGCCACGATCCGCCGCTGCAGGTCGATCAGCACGAGCGCGGACGTGGCCGGGTCGATCTCGGTCATGCCCCGATCCTAGGCAGTAGGGTCGAGGACATGGGCGGAAACAGGGAAGTCTTGGTGACCGGAGGTGGCACCGGCATCGGCTACGCCGTCGCGGCGGCGTTCGCGGCGGCGGGCGAGCGCGTCACGATCACCGGGCGCCGCGAGAAGGTGCTCACCGAAGCGGCGACGCTCATCGGCGCGCGGCCCGTCGTGTTCGACGCCGCCGACCCCGCGGCCGTCGAAGCCGCGCTGGGGGAGCTGCCCAGCCGGGTCGACGTGCTGGTCAACAACGCCGGTGGCAACACGGATTTCCTCGGCGAAGGTGACGGTGGCGGGCTCGTGGCGTTCGCGGCCGCGTTCGAGCGGAACCTGCGGTCCAATGTGGTCAGTGCGGCGCTGGTGACCGAGGCCCTGCGCGACCGCTTCGCCGACGGCGCCCGGATCGTCACGATCGGCTCGATCGCCGCGCACACCGGCGCCGGGTCCTACGGTGCTGCGAAGGCCGCGGTGGAGGGCTGGAACGTGAGCGTGGCCAGGGAGTTCGGGCCGCGCGGGATCACCGCGAACGTCGTGGCGCCGGGGCTGGTCGAGGACACCGGGTTCTTCCACGGGCAGCTGAGCGACCGGCGCCGCGAGAGGCTGATCGGCAACACGATGAACAAGCGCCCGGGCACGCCCGACGACGTCGCCGCGGTGGTGACGTTCCTGGCGAGCCCCGCCGCCGGGCACGTCACCGGTCAGGTGGTGCACGTCAACGGCGGGGCTCACCTGGGCAAATAGCCGGATCACTCGGGCTGGATGCCGGTCCCCGGGCCGCCAGGTCGGCGTTGGCGTCCGGGGACCGGCGCGGTGCTGCCGCGGGAACGCTTTCTTCGGACCGCGTCCAACACGCGTCGGGGGCGGGCGAAAACTCCGTCACCGACCATGGTCCGCTGCCGGCCGTCGTGGCGGAAGTGTCCAGGGCATCCGGCGGCCGTGCAGTTTTCATGATCGCCGCCCGGAATCAGGCGGGTGTGACGCGCAGGAGCTTGTCGTCCGTTCCGTCCGACGTCGTCACGTACAGGGCGCCGTCCGGGCCGGTGCGGGCCGCGCGCAGGCGGCCGAACTTGTCGTCGAACTCCGGGGGCAGCGTCACCTGGAGGACCTTGCCCGCCGGGTCCAGGTGGTACAGCAGGAGTTTCTGGCCCTTCAGCGCCGTCACGACGAGTGCGCCGTCGTTCGGGCCCCACTGGGCGCCGGTCAGGAAGGCCGCGCCGCAGATCGCCTCGGTGATCTTCCCCGAGGTCCACAGTGGACTGACCGCGTCCGGGAACCGCTTGAGGTCGGTCATCGGCACGCTCTCGTCGTAGCTGGTGTCCGTGCCGCCCTTCGACGGGTCCCAGCCGTAGTTGCCGCCCGGCTTCAGCAGGTTGACCTCGTCGTCGAACGACGGCCCGTGCTCGGCGGTGATCACCTGCCCGCTGCCCGGCCGGATCGCCACGCCCTGGACGTTGCGGTGGCCGTAGGTGTAGATCAGCCGCTCGCGCGGGTCGGCCGAGCCGATGAACGGGTTGTCCGGCAACGGGTTCCCGGTCTTGGCGTCCAGCCGCAGCACCTTGCCGCCAAGCGAATGACGGTCCTGGGCGATCGACGCCCGGGCGGTGTCGCCGGTGCCGACGAGCAGCGCGCCGTCCGGCGCGAACGTCGGGCGGCAGCCGGAGTGGCGGCCGCTCGGGTTCACCGGCAGCCCGGTGAGCAGGTCCTTGACCTTCGCCGCGCTCGCGCCGTCTTCGGCCAGCTTCCACGTGACCAGCCGGATGTCGACGGCCTTGCCGCCCTCCTGGTGGTCCTGGCAGGTGATGAACTCGCGGCTGGTCGCGAAGTCCGGGCTGACGGCCAGGCCGAGCAGCCCGCCTTCGCCCTTGACGAGGACGTCGGAGAAGTCGGCGCGGACCTCGGCCGCCTTCCCGTCCCGGACCAGCGCCAGCTTGCCGGGCCGCTGGGGCACGAGCAGGCCGCCGTCGGGCAGGAAGCCGACGTCCCAGCCGTGCTCGAGCCCGGCGGTCACCGTCTCGACCTTGAACTTCCCGCTCGTGGCCGACGGCGTCGCCGCGGGCGGGACGCTCTGGACGGGCTCGCTCGCCGCCCCCGAGCAGCCGGTGACCAGCAGGGACACCGCACCGATGAGACCCAGGACACGCCGCATACGGCACATCCTGCCACTAAGGGGTGAAATCGCCGTTCGCCACCGTCCTGGTCAGGAAGTCCAGGTCCGCTTCGCCGGGGATGTAGTGCCCGGTGCCCGGCACGAGATCCACGACGGCGCCTGCCGCTTCGAGACGGCGTTTCGTCGTCGCGGAGTCGACCATCGCGTCCTCGGCGCCGGCGACGGCGTACACCGGCATGGTCAGCCGGCCCAGCGCGGCGTCGCCGAAGACGGGGAACGGGCCGGTGCGGTACCGGTAGTGCGCGGACACCAGCAGCTGGTGCGCCACGATCGGCGAGTCAGGGTCCGCGCCGATCGTGTCCGCGACGGACTTCCGCCGCCCCTTCTCACCGAGGAGGGACAGCAGCACGGCCTTGACGACGAATCCCTTCTTCATCGGGCCGAGGCCGACCGGGCAGCGCAACGCCAGCGCGGCGACGCGGTCCGGGCGCCGCGTCGCGTAGTCCAGGGCGAGCCAGCCGCCGAACGACGAGGTCAGGAACGCCGCCTTCGGCACGTCCAGGTGGTCGAGCACGGCGTCCAGCCACTGCGCGTACCGGCCGGTGCCCAGTGGCGGCCGCGTCTCGGCGCTCAGGCCGGGCTCGCCGATGACGTCGACCGCGTGCACCCGGAACCGCCCGGCCAGCGACGCGATCCGCGGCACCCATTCCGCCGAGTTGCTGCCGGAGCCGTGCAGCAGCACCAGCGGGGGCGCGCCCGGCGGGCCCGAGGTCAGCACGAACGTCTCGCCTTCGGGTGTCGGTACGTAAACCTCCTCGCGGGGGACAGGCCAGGTTTGCAGGGCTTCGAGGTAGCGCTCGCGCAGCAGCCGCGCTCCGGCTTCGGACTTGTAGATCGTCATGCAAAGTACTCTAAACGACCCCATCAAGGGGATAAATAGGGAGTGATCAGGTACCTGGTCGCACCAACCCGGACTCGTAGGCGAACACGACCGCGTGCACCCGGTCCCGCAGCCGCAGCTTCCCGAGGATCCGCCCGACGTGCGTCTTCACCGTCGTCTCGCCGATGTAGAGCTTCGCGGCGATCTCGCCGTTCGACAGCCCGCGCGCGATGAGGCCCAGGACGTCCTTCTCGCGTTCGGTCAGGACGTCGAGCCGGGCGACGTCGGCCGGGTCGCGCTCGTCGGTGAGGTAGCGGTCCAGCAGCCGCCGGGTGACCGACGGCGACACCATCGAATCGCCCCGCAGCACGCCGCGGACCGCGACGAGCAGCTCCTCCGACGGCGCGTCCTTCACGAGGAAACCGCCGGCCCCGGCCCGCAGCGCGGCGTAGGCGTACTCGTCGAGATCGAAGGTCGTGATGATCAGGACGTGCACGTCCGGCAGCTCGGCGCAGATCCGCTGGGTGGCCGCGACGCCGTCGAGCACCGGCATCCGCACGTCCATCAGCACCAGGTCGGGCCGCAGCTCGCGGGCCATGGCGACGGCTTCCTCGCCGTTGACCGCCTCACCCGCGACGGCGAGGTCGTCCTGGCTCTCGATGATCATGCGCAGCCCGACGCGCACCAGCTGCTGGTCGTCGCAGAGCAGGATCCGGGTCGTCACGGCTGGACCACCAGGCTGGCCCGCACGCGGTACCCGCCGTCGGGCAACGGCCCGGTGGACAGCTCACCGTGGTACATCTCGACGCGCTGGCGCATCCCGGTCAGCCCGCGCCCGGACGACGGCAGCGCGGGCACGGGCGCCGTCCCGCCGCCGGTGTTGGTCACCTCGATCCGGATCCGCGGCCGCTCGAAGGCGACGCTGACGCGGCCGGTCGCGTCGGCCGGGGCGTGCTTGATCATGTTGGTCAGTGCCTCCTGGACGATCCGGTACGCCTGCAGGGCGGCGCTCGCGGGCAGGTCGCCCGGGTCGCCGGTGACGTCGAGCGAGACGTCCCGCCCGGACTGGGCGACCAGCCCGCGCAGCTCGGTGAGCGTCGGCTGGGGACTGCGCGCCGCCTGCCCGGCGTGCAGGACTTCGAGGAGCCGCCGCAGCTCGCCCAGCGCGTCCCGGCCCGTGCGGCCGATCGTGTCGAGCGTGCGGCCGACGGCCTCGGGATCGCGGTGCCGGGCGAGCTTCGCCCCCTCGGCGTTCAGCACGATCACGGTCATGCTGTGAGCCAGCACGTCGTGCAGCTCGCGCGCGATCCGCGCCCGCTCCTCGGCAACCGCGGCACGGGACTGGGCGTCGGCGAGTTTCGTTTCCTCCGCGGTGAGTTTTTCCTTGGTGCGGAAGAACTCCCCGAGCGCCCACGCCGCGATGTGCATCGGCCAGATCCCGACGATCGTCGCGGTCGGGTTGTCGGTGTAGGTGCCCCACAGGAAACCCCACTGCCAGCCCAGCACGAAGATCGCCACCGCCGTCGCCCCGGCGAACCACCGGTCGCCCAGCTTCACGAGGTTGAACAGCACCACCGCCATGGCCAGCTCGGTGCGGCCGCGGTCGTACGCCCAGATCTCGTTGAAGTACACCACCGCCGCCCCGGCGATGATCAGCACCGCCGCCGTACGCGGGAACCGGCGCCGGGCCAGCAGGGGAAGCAGGAACAGCATCGGGATCGCGCGTACCGCGTACGGGCCGGCGCCGGTCCAGTTCGGGGCCAGGAAGAGGAACACGGCGTACAGCGGCAGGTCCACTGTCCACCGGTGCCGCCGCATCCACTTCACGAGTCTTTCCACGCCACCGAACGTAACGCGCGGGGCGGGCCCGTGGCGTCCTTCCTTCGGTCCGACCGTGTCCTCCCTCAGGAGGACATGACCCGGCGCCGCGACGGATTCGCGGCCACGACGGCCGTTCCTAGCGTCGGGACCATGTCGATCACCAGGGAATTCCTCCGCCACCCGGTACTGACGGGCGCGATCGCGCCCAGCTCGCCGCGGCTGGCCGAAGCGATGACCGCGGGCCTCGGCCTGGAAACCGCGGCGCTGGTCGCGGAACTCGGCCCCGGCACCGGCGTCTTCACCGAAGCGGTCTTCGCGATGCTCCGCCCCGAAGCGCGCCTGACGGCCGTGGAGATCAACCCGCGTTTCGCCGCGTCGCTGCGCGAGCGCTTTCCGCGGGCCGAGGTCGTCACCGGCTCGGCGGAGCACCTCGCGCTGTCCGGAGTGGACGTCGTCGTCTCCGGTCTGCCGTGGACGGCCATGACCGCGGCCCGCCAGCAGGCCATCCTCGGCGCGGTCACCGAAGCGCTGGCCCCGAACGGCCGGTTCACGACCTTCGCGTACGCCCACGCGGCCTGGACACCGCCGGCGCGCCGTTTCGCCGCGTTGCTGCGCAGCCGTTTCGCGGTGGTGGAACGGACTCCGGTCGTCTGGGGCAACCTGCCGCCCGCGCTCGTCTACCGCGCGGCGCTGCCGGTGGCGATGGGAAGGAACCGGCGTGGACAGCCTGCTGCGGCCGCTGCTTGACGCGCCACCGGCCGTCGTCTACCTCGTCTGCGCGCTGGTGATCACGGCGGAAACCGCGCTGCTGCCGGGAATCGTGCTGCCGACGCTGTCGACCCTGCTGCTGATGGGTTTCCTCGCCGAGCGCGGCACGCTCCACCTCGGGCTCGCGCTGGCGGTGGCGGTGGCCTCGGCGGTCCTCGGCGACCAGCTCGCGTACTTCGAAGGACGGCACTGGGGACCGCGCCTGCGCCGGTCCCGGCTGGCGCGCCGCATCGGCGAGGACCGCTGGGATCGCGCGGAGGCGGCGGTCGCCCGCTACGGCGTCCCGGCGGTGATCGCGGGCCGCTGCCTGGCCGGGGTCCGGACGCTGGTGCCGCGGGTGGCGGGCTCGGCGGCGATGCCCTACGGCCGGTTCGCGGCGGGCAGCGTGGTGGCGGCGGTCGTGTGGGCGGGCGCGGAGCTGCTCGTCGGTCACACGACGGCTTGGGTGGTGTGAAGCCGTTCCGCGGTCTCGGCGTCGGCGGGCAGGAACGTCTCCAGCTTCAGTTCCGACACCGTCACGTCGGCGGCCGTGGCGAACGTCGTGATCGCGGTGATCAGCCGCAGCTCACCGGCCGAAGTGGACAGCCGGACCGGGACCGCGAAGCCGAGGTGGTCGGCTTTCGGCGGCTGCTGGGGCGGCAGGTAGCCCTCCAGCTCGGCGAGCTGGCGCGCGAGCCGGTCGTCCGGCAGGCGGGCCAGGTCGTTGCGGAGGCGTTCGAGGATGTGCCGCGCCCAGTCGTCGAGGTTGCGGACGCGCGGCGCCATCCCGCGCGGGTGCAGCGCGAGCCGCAGGGTGTCGACCGGCTCTTCGAGCAGTTCGGGTGCGACGTCCTCGGTGAGCAGGGCGAAGCCGTCGTTCTTCGCGACGAGGGTGCCGTAGCGGTCGACGACGATCGCGGGGTAGGGGCGGTGGCCGTCGAGCAGCCGCCGCAGCCCGTCGAGGACCGGCCTGATCGCGGGGTCGTCGAGCCGGGTCTCCGGGTACGTCGGCGCGTAGCCTGCGGCGTGGAGCAGGCCGTTGCGCTCGCGCAGCGGCAGTTCCAGCGACTCGGCGACGCGCAGCACCATGCCGCGGCCGGGCACCGAGCGCCCGCTTTCCATGAAGCTGATGTGCCGCTGCGTCGTGCCCGCGCGCACCGCGAGGTCGAGCTGGCTGATCCGGCGGCGGGTGCGCCAGTCCTTGAGCGCTGTTCCGAAGTCCACGGGTTCATCCTGCTCCGCCGCGCCATTCCCGACAGGGAATTGAGGGCATACCCCGGTTCCGGCGAGGCTGCGGGCATGACGAACTACGGCCTGGTCGTGCCGACCTACCAGCCCATCCTCGACGCCGGGCGGACCGCGCCCGAGCTGGTCGACGCCGCCGTCGCCGCGGAGGAATTCGGCCTCGACTCGGTGTGGGTGGGCGACACCCTCGCCCGCGCGCCGCTGGACGCGCTGACGATGCTGTCCGCGTTCGCCGCCCGCACTTCCCGGGTGATGCTGGGGACGTCCGCGCTGCTCCCGGCGTTGCGCAATCCCCTGCTGACGGCGAACCAGCTGCTGTCGATCGACCTGCTGAGCGGCGGCCGCCTCACGGTGGCGGTCGGCGCGGGCTTCGCCGGGCGCAGCGAGCCGGAGTTCGCGTTCGCGGGTGTCTCGTGGGAGCGGCGCCGGGCGCGCCTGGACGACATCGTCGCGCTGTGGCGGGCGGTGTGGAGCGGAGCGACGTCCTTCCACGGATCGGTGCTACACCACGACTCCCTGCCGTCGTTCCCGGCCCCGGCCCGGCCGGGCGGCCCGCCGGTGTGGCTGGCGGCGTACACGCCGGGCGCGCTGGAGCGGGTGGGCAGGCTGTACGACGGCTGGCTGCCGTACCCGCCGGACCCGGCGGACTACGGCTCGGGACTGGCCAGGATCCGGTCGCTGGCCACGCGTCCGGTGACGCCCGCACTGTTCGCGACCGTGCTGGTGGAGGACGATCCCGCGCGCGGGCAGGCGCTGCTGGAGGAGTACTCGGAACGCAACTACGGCCGCCCGGCGAGCTTCGTGCAGCGGATCCAGATGCAGGTGACCGGCAGCGCCGCGGAAGTCGCCGCGCGGCTGCGGGAGTACGAAGGCGTGGAGCACTTCCTGCTGCGCATCGCGAGTACCGAGCCGAAGGTGTTCGACGAGCAGCTGCCCCGGTTGGCGGAGGTGGTGCACCTGCTGCGCTCTTGACCACCTGCGTGGGGTGCTCGGTGACGCTTGCCGGGCTCGCCGGATGGCATGAACGACTCTTTCATGCCATCCGGCGAGGTGAAAGAGTCGTTCATGCCGTCGCCGCCCGCCGCGGCGTACCCGGTCCGGCCCGGGGGTCCGGGCTGCGACCAGCCGTGATCGGAAACTTGTCGGGGGTGGCACGTAGGCTGGGACCGTGACCGACGCTCCACTGTCCGGACTCCTCACCGCCATCCTTCCCGACCCGGCCCTGCGCGGCGTGGTCGAGCGCGCCGGTGCGCCGCTGCTCGAGCTGCAGGGCCCGATCGCCGCGCGGCAGCTCGTCGCCGCCGCCCTCGCCGCCGATGACGGCGCCGGCAAGCCCGTGCTCGCCGTCACCGCCACCGGCCGGGAGGCCGACGAGCTGACCGCGTCGCTCCAGGCCCTGCTCGGCGAACGCCGGGTCGCCGACTTCCCGAGCTGGGAGACCCTCCCGCACGAACGCCTCTCCCCGCGCGCGGACACCGTCGGCCGCCGCCTCGAGGTGCTGCACCGGCTGAAGACGGGGGACGACGACCTGCGCGTGGTCGTCGCCACCGTGCGCAGCCTGATCCAGCCGATGGCGCCAGGGCTCGGCTCGCTGCAGCCGATCGACCTGGTCGTCGGCGAGGAGACGCCGTTCGACGAGCTGCTCGAACGGCTCGTCGAGCTGGCCTACACCCGCGTCGACATGGTCGAGAAACGCGGCGAGTTCGCCGTCCGCGGCGGCATCCTCGACCTGTTCGGGCCGACCGCGCAGCACCCCGTCCGCGTCGAGTTCTGGGGCGACGAGGTCAGCGAGATCCGCGCGTTCGCCGTCTCCGACCAGCGGTCGCTGCCCGGCGAGATCCCGCGGGTCACCGCGCCGCCGTGCCGCGAGCTGCTGCTCACGCCGCCGGTCAAGGAGAAGGCCGCCGAGCTGGCGAAGACCTACGAGGCCGACGCGCACCTGGCCGAGATGCTCACCAAGCTCGCCGGCGGCATCCCGGTCGAGGGCATGGAGGCACTCATCCCGGTCCTCTGCGAAGGCGAGCTGGAGCTGCTCACCGACGCGATGCCGGCGGGCACCCACGTCCTGCTCACCGACCCGGAGAAGATCCGCGCCCGCGCCGCCGACCTGGTCCGCACCGGCCAGGAGTTCCTCGAAGCGTCCTGGACGACGGCCGCCGCGGGCGGGCAGGCGCCGATCGACCTCGGCGCGTCCGCGTACCGCGGGCTCGACGAGATCGCCTCGCACGCACAGGACACCAAGCGTGCCTGGTGGACGCTCACCCAGCTGACCAGCGAAGACCCCGACACCTACCGCGTCTCGGTCGAGGCCGCGCCCGCGTACCGCGGTGAGCTCGAGCGCGCGACGACGGACCTGCGCGCGCACACCGCGGCGGGCGGCACGGCGGTGCTCGTGGTCGCCGGCCAGGGCACCGCGGCGCGGGCCGTCGAGCAGCTGACGGGCGCCGACGTCCCGGCAACGCAGGCCGCGGACGGGCTGGCCACCCCACCGGCGCCGGGCATGGTCACGGTCACCTGCGGCGGCCTCACCGACGGGTTCGTCTCGCCGGAGCGCGCGCTCGTCGTGCTCAGCGAGTCGGACCTGACCGGCCGCGGCGCGGGCGCCGGAACGTCCACAAAGGACCTCAACACGAAGATGCCGTCCCGGCGGCGCAACGCGGTCGACCCGCTGGCGCTCAAGGCGGGCGACTACGTCGTGCACGACCAGCACGGCATCGGCCGGTTCGTGGAGATGGTCCAGCGCACGGTCGCCGGCGCCACCCGCGAGTACCTGGTGCTGGAGTACGCGTCGTCGAAGCGCGGCCACCCCGGCGACCGGCTGTTCGTGCCCACCGACCAGCTCGACGAGGTCTCCCGGTACGTCGGCGGCGAGCTGCCCACGCTCAACAAGCTGGGCGGCTCCGACTGGAAGAACACCAAGGCCAAGGCCAAGAAGGCGGTCAAGGAGATCGCCGCGGAGCTGGTCCAGCTGTACGCCGCGCGCCAGGCCGCGCCGGGCCACGCGTTCGGCCCGGACACGCCGTGGCAGCACGAGCTGGAGGACGCCTTCCCGTTCACCGAGACGAACGACCAGCTCGCCGCGATCGACGAGGTCAAGGCGGACATGGAGCGCGGCGTCCCGATGGACCGCGTGATCTGCGGCGACGTCGGCTACGGCAAGACGGAGATCGCCGTGCGGGCGGCGTTCAAGGCGGTCCAGGACGGCAAGCAGGTCGCGGTGCTCGTGCCGACGACGCTGCTCGCCCAGCAGCACCTGAACACCTTCACCGAGCGCATGCGCTCCTTCCCGGTGAAGATCAAGGGCCTGTCGCGGTTCACGAACAAGGCCGAGTCCGACGCGATCCTGGAACAGCTCGCCAGCGGCGACGTCGACATCGTGATCGGCACGCACCGCCTGCTGCAGACCGGCATCCGCTACAAGGACCTCGGCCTGGTCATCGTCGACGAGGAGCAGCGCTTCGGCGTCGAGCACAAGGAGCACATCAAGGCGCTGCGCACGCACGTCGACGTGCTGACGATGTCGGCGACGCCGATCCCGCGCACGCTGGAGATGTCGCTGGCGGGCATCCGCGAGATGTCGACGATCCTGACCCCGCCGGAGGACCGCCACCCGATCCTGACCTACGTCGGCGCGTACGACGACAAGCAGGTCGCCGCGGCGATCCGGCGCGAGCTGCTGCGCGACGGCCAGGTCTTCTACGTCCACAACCGGGTCTCCTCGATCGAGAAGGCGGCGCGGCGGATCCGCGAGCTGGTGCCGGAGGCGCGGGTCGTCACCGCGCACGGGCAGATGAACGAGGAGAAGCTCGAAAAGATCATCCAGGGCTTCTGGGAGAACGAGTACGACGTCCTGGTGTGCACCACGATCGTCGAGACCGGGCTGGACATCTCGAACGCGAACACGCTGCTCGTCGAGCGCGGCGACCTGCTGGGCCTGGCCCAGCTGCACCAGCTGCGCGGCCGGGTCGGGCGCGGGCGCGAGCGCGGGTACGCGTACTTCCTGTACCCGCCGGAGACGCCGCTGACCGAGACCGCGCACGACCGGCTCGCGACGATCGCGCAGAACACCGAGCTGGGCGCGGGCATGGCGGTCGCGATGAAGGACCTCGAGATCCGCGGCGCGGGCAACATCCTCGGCGCGGAGCAGTCCGGGCACATCGCGGGCGTCGGCTTCGACCTCTACGTGCGGCTGGTCGGCGAGGCCGTCGACGCGTTCCGGCGGCACGCGGGCGCGGAGCCCGCGGAGGACGAGGAACTGGCCGAGGTCCGCGTCGACCTCCCGATCGACGCGCACATCCCGCACGACTACGTCCCGGGCGAGCGGCTGCGGCTGGAGGCGTACCGCAAGATCGCGGCGGCACCGGACACGGAAGGCCTCGACGCGGTCCGCGAAGAGCTGATCGACCGCTACGGCCAGCCGCCCGCGCCGGTCAACCGCCTGCTGGCGGTGGCGAAGTTCCGGCACACGTGCCGCGAGGCCGGGGTGACGGAGGTGGCGGTCCAGGGCACCACGATCCGGTTCGCCCCGCTGCCCCTGGCCGACTCGCAGCTGGTGCGCCTGAAGCGGCTGTACCCGAAGGCGGTGTTCAAGGCGGTGACGAACACGGTGTCGGTGCCGAAGCCCACGGAGGGCCCGGCGGGCGGCCGGATGGGCGCGCCGACGCTGCGGGACGAGCAGCTCCTGGACTGGTGCACGAAGCTGCTGGTCCAGCTGACGAAGAAACCGGCTGCCGTGTAGCCGGGCGGTGCGTGGTCTGCCGCAGCTCGTCGTGAGTGGTAATGAGGGTTCTAACCCGAATTACCACTCACGACAACCCACGGCAGACCCGCTCAGCCGAACATCGGCGGCAGCGCCTCGGCCAGCCCTATCCGCACCCGTTCCGCGGGAACCGGCACCGCGCCGGCCCCGGCCATCGGCAGCGGCCGGGGACGGCGCGGCATGCGCGATCCCGCCCCGCCGCCGCGTCCGGAGTACACCAGCAGTCCGAGCACCGGGTCCGGGACGGCGTCCAAGGCCGCCGTCACCACCGGCAATGCCCGGAACGCGTCCCGGCGTTCCTCGGTCGCGAACTCGATCTCCAGCACCACACCCCACCGGTGCTCGTGCCAGACCCACTGCTCCGCCCCGTTCGTCAGCGCTGCTTCGGTGAGCGCGTCACCGTGGGAAAGCCGCCACCGCGACGCCGAGTGCTCGCCGTCGAACACCTCGATCGTCAGCCACTGGTCCATATGTCGACATTACTGCCGCCGACACCGCATGGGTGTTGCGTTTCGGGGGCGATGATGTGAGAGGGTATGCGCTGTGATGCGGATCATGGGGCGCCCTCGCGCGCTGGTCGCGGTCGTTGCCGGTGCACTTCTGCTCGCCGGGTGTGGCTCGGGTCCCAGCCAGGTCGGCAGTGCCGTCATCGTCGGCGACCACTCGGTGGGCCTCGACCAGGTCCAGTCGATGATCGACCAGGCCGTCCGCCAGGACCCGTATGCGCAGAAGCTCGCCCGTGAGCACAAGCTCGACCTGCTCGGCCGGGAGATCGTTCGGCAGACGGTGCTGCACGAGCTGACCGCGCGCGCCGCGGAGAAGGAAGGCCTCGTCGCCGACCCGGCGAAGGTTGCCGGGTTCGTCGCGCAGGAGTCCTCCGCTCCGGTGACCGACACCGGGCAGGGCGACCAGGTCGCCGTCACCCAGATCGTCGCGAAGCTGCGTGACCGCACCGAGGTCGCGAGCGACGTCGCCCTCGAACAGCAGCTCGCCCAGAAGTACCTGCCCAAGCTCACCGTCGGCGCGGACTACGTCGGCATCAGCGCCGCGAGCGACACCGACGCCGACGCGCGCGCCCGGGCCTTCGACCTCGCGAAGCAGTTCGCTGCCGACCCGGGCAAGATCCCGGCGACCATCCAGCAGGCGAACCAGGAAGCCCAGCAGGCGCAGCAGGCCCAGCAGATGGGCATGCCTGCCGCGCCGGGCAGCTTCACCGCCGGGCAGGCGTCCGAGCTCTTCGGTGCTTCGCAGTACCTCGGCCTGGCGCAGACGCCGTTGTTCGGCACGGAGAAGAACAGCATCCTCGTGTTCCAGGCGCAGCAGCCGCAGCGCCCGGACTGGTTCGTCTTCGTCATCCGGGCCCGCGGCACCGACCAGGCGGTGCCGTCCGACGACAAGCCGCAGACGCCGTCGGCCACCCAGCTGACCTCGATCGGCACCCGGCTGCTCCAGCCGTACCTCGCCGAGACCGGGCTGCGCGTCAACCCCCGGTACGGCGTGTGGGATGTTGTGAGCATGAACCTCGCGCCGAACCAGGACGCCACCAAGGGCCTCGTGCTGCCCTTGCGGGGTGCCGCACCCGCGCAGCAGTGAGCACGGGGGTTGTCGTAGTCGTCCGCGGGACGACGCTGCCCGGCGCGGCGCTCAAGATCCTGCGCGAGTCCTCCGAGGTCTACGCGGCCACGGACGTCGACCCGGCCGCGTTCGGCGTCCCGGCCATCACCGAAGCGCCGTCGCTCAAGGACGTCGTGCTGCTCGCCGGGTCGACGGACGAGCCGGCGGCGTCGCTGCTCATCGCGACCGGCGCGGTGGTCATCGAGACCCCGGCGCCGCCGCTGGTCGAGGCGGCCGAGGTGATGGACCGGCTGCGTTCGCCGGGCGGCTGCCCGTGGGACGCGGCCCAGACGCACGAATCGCTGAAGCAGTACCTGGTCGAGGAGACCTACGAGCTGCTGGACGCCATCGAGGACGGCGACCGCGAAGCCCTGCGCGAGGAGCTGGGCGACGTCCTCCTGCAGGTGCTCTTCCACGCGCGACTGGCCACCGAGGACCCCGCGGACCCGTTCGGCATCGACGACGTCGCGGCCGCGCTCGTCACGAAGCTGGTCGGACGGCACCCGCACGTGTTCGCCGGCGCGGACAAGGTGCACACCGTCGAGCACCAGAACGTCAACTGGGAAGAGCAGAAGCAGCGCGAGAAGCAACGGATGTCCATTGTGGACGGCGTGGCGCTCGGCCAGCCCGCCGTCGCGCTGGCGGGCAAGCTGGGCCAGCGGTCCGGCCGCGCGGGCATCCCGCTCGACCTGTTCCCCGAAGGCACCGGGGCGGCCGCGCAGCTGTTCCGCATCGCGGCGACGGCACGCCGCGCGGGTGTCGACCCCGAAGGTGAGCTGCGGGCGCTGGCGAAGCAGTTCGCGAGCGACGTCCGGGCCGCCGAGCAGGCCGCCCGGGACGCCGGGCTGGAGCCGACGACCCTGGAAGCCGACGGCTGGCGGAAGTTCTGGCCGTCGCGGTAGGTGTGACGCAGCACACATCCGGGTGAGAACCGTTCCGGATCATCCGGCGTCTTGCCTGGTGTGAGACACGAGCCCGACGAGGAGTATCTCGTCCGCCGCACGGCCAAGGGTGACCGCGCGGCGTTCGAGGAGCTCTACCGCCGCACGTCGCCGTGGCTGGCCGTGCGCCTGCGCCGCCGGTGCGCGGACGAGCAGGTCGTCGCCGAGGTCATGCAGGAGACATACCTGGCGGTCTGGCGGGCGGCAGGCTCCTTCGCCGGGGCCGCCACCGGCGGGAGCGCGGTGGGCTGGCTGTGGACGATCGCGGCGCGCCGGCTGGTCGACGCCTTCCGGCGGCGGGCACACCACGCCCAGCCACCCCCGGAGGTGGCCTTCGACGTGGCACCGGCGGCCGAAGAGGAGGCACTGGCCGAGACGGTCGGTGACGAGGTCGGCGCCGCGCTGCGCGAGCTTGCGCCGGAGCTGCGGGCGGTGCTGCAGGCGATGGTGCTCGACGGGCTGACGGTCCGGGAAACCGCTGTCCTGCTGGGGTTGCCGGAAGGAACCGTCAAGACCCGCGCCCGCCGGGCGCGGATCGCGATGCGGGAGGCATTGTCGTGAGCCATGCATCGGAGCGGCTGATTGCCGCGTACGCGACAGGAGCCGACCTCCCGGGCGACGAGCTGTGGGCGCTCGAAGCCCACCTCGAGACCTGCGCGCCGTGCCGGGCGCGGCTGGCCGACGTCGCTCCCGTCGGGCCCGTGGTCGACGTCGTCTGGACCCGGCTCGCGGCCGAGTTGCCCGTGACCCAGGCGCGTCGCCGGTCCCGGTGGCCCGTCGGCTGGGTCACGCCCGCGATGGCGCCGTGGCTGGCGATGATCGCGCTCGTCATGCTCGCCGCCGTCCTGCTCGATCAGGTCTGGCGGTCGGTGCTCGACGTCACCGCTGTGCAGCTGTTCGCCCCCGTCCTGCCGGTGCTCGGGGTTGCCGCGTCGTGGGCGCGGGGGCTCGATCCGGCCTACGAGGTCGTCACCGCCACTCCGCGGGCCGGGCTCTACCTGGTCGTGCGGCGGACGGTTGCCGTGCTCGCCGTTGTCCTGCCGGTGCTCGGCGTGGCCGGGTGGCTGACCGGCACCGCGCCCGCGTTGTGGCTGCTGCCGAGCCTGGCGTTCACCACCGGCACGCTCGCGCTCGGCGGGCTGGTGGGGATCAGCCGGGCGGCGTACGCGCTGATCGCGGTGTGGGCGGCCGTCGTCGTGCTGCCGACTTTTGCCGATCCCGGACGGACGTTCGCGCTCGGTGCCGGTGCCCTGCCGGTGTGGGCGGGGATCTTCGCGCTGACCACGGTGGTCGTCGTCCTGCGCAGGACGGCCTTCACCCGGCTCGGCGCCCATCACTAGGGAGGAATGACATGCGCGCAGTGGGGGCCGCCGAAGTCGCGCCGACGACCTACGCCTGGGAAATCCAGGCGGAGGGACTGAAGGTGCGGGCCGGGCGCCGGAAGATGGCCGTGGACGGGCTGGACCTGACCCTCGGCAAGGGAGTGCACGGCCTGCTCGGGCCCAACGGCGCGGGCAAGACGACGCTGATCCGGGCGCTGGCGACGGTCCTGCGCCCGGCCGAGGGCAGGCTGACGCTGCTCGGCACGCCGCCCGGCGGGCAGCGCGCGCTGCGCCGCCGGATCGGGTACCTGCCGCAGAACTTCGGGTACTACAAGCGGTTCACCGTCCGGGAGTTCGTCGAGTACATGGCGTGGCTCAAGGAAGTGTCCAAAGAGGACATCCCGGGTGCGGTGCAGCGGGCGGTGGAACGCGTCGGGCTGGCCGACCGGGCCGACGACCGCATGAAGACGCTCTCCGGCGGCATGGTGCGGCGCGTCGGGATCGCACAGGCGATCGTCAACGACCCGGACATCCTGCTGCTCGACGAGCCGACGGCCGGGCTCGACCCGGCGCAGCGCGTGCGGTTCCGGGAACTCGTCGGGGAACTGGGCCGGGACTCGTGCGTGCTGATCTCGACGCACCTGGTCGAAGACGTCGCCACGGCGTGCTCGGACGTCGTGTTGTTCGCCGAGGGAAAGCTGGTGTTCCAGGGCACGCCGGACGAGCTGGCGGCGGCGGGCACCGCGGAGCACGTCGGCGACAGCCCGATCGAACGCGGATATTCGGCGCTGCTGCACCACGAACCGGGCAAGGGGGCGTGGTGATGATCCTGCGCACCGAACTCCGGCGCTCGATCGCGCCCTGGGCCGGGCTGGCGGTGGCCGGGGTGGCGCTCGGCTTCCTGTTCCTGCTGTCCGGGCCGTGGTGGAAGGTGCCGGCGCCGTGGACGGGGTACACCACGACCGCGGTCCTGTGGCAGCGGAACACGATGGTGTTCCTGTGGCCGATCGTGGTCGGCGCCGGGGCGATCCAGGGCATGCGCGACAGCCGGTCGGGCATGACCGAGCTGCTGGCGACGACGTCCCGGCCCGCCTGGCACCGCACGGCGCGGCTCGCCGTCGCGGTCGGCGGGCTGAGCGCGCTGGGCCTGCTGGTGGTGTTCGCCGTCGGCGTGGTCGAGGTGCTCGCGCACGGCGGGTACTTCTCGGCGGGTTTCGTGCCGGTGCTCGCCGTCGGGCTGCTCGCCGTCGTCGCCGGAAGCTGGCTCGGCCTCGCGATCGGACGGCTGGTGCCGCACCCGCTGGCGGCGCCCGCGGTGGCCGTGCTGACGCTGGTCGCGTCGATGCTGTGCTGGATGGCACTCGAACCAGGCCTGCACTCGGTCCTGCCCACCCGGATGGGTCCGCTGGCACCGGCCCTCGCCGAACCGCGGGGCGCGATGACGACCACGACGACGTCGCTGGACGTCGGCCAACTCGTGTGGTTCCTGGGCCTGGCCGCGACCGCGTTCCTCCTGCTGGCCGCGGACTCGGTCCGGGCCCGGCTGCTGAGCCTGCTGCCACTGGTTGCGGGGGCGGCGATCGCGCTGCCGCTGTTCCCGCCGGTGCCCGCGGACGCGCTCACGCTGGACGAGTTCGCGGCCGGGAAGCAGTGCGACGGCCCGATCTGCCTCAGCCGCATGCACGCGGACCGCATGACGGCGCTGGCCGGTCCGGGCCGGGAAGCCCTGGCACTGCTGGCGAAACTGCCCGGCGCGCCGAAGCGCATCGAGGAGCAGACGGAACCGACGTTGCCCCGCGCCGTGCCGCGGCGCGACCCCGAGGTCGTCTACCTGGACTTCCAGCGCCATGAAGCCCTGCTGACGGCGGACGCGAGCGACCTGAAGACGGCGGTGCTGTCCGGCGCGGGGGTGCCGTCCTGCGAAGCGGTGAACACCGGCAGCGTGTCCGACATGGGGGCCCGGATGATCGCGGCGGCGTACTTCACCGGGGAGCTGCGGCCGCTGCCCGAGTTCTCCCGGAACTGGTTCCTCCGGCAGGGCGGGGAAATCGAGCAGGCGTGGGCGAAGTTCCGCGCGCTGCCACCGGACGTGCAGTTCGCGCGGATCGTCGCGCTGCGGCAGGCGTTGCTGACGTGTCAGGGAGACCCGCTCAACACGCTGGTGCCGGGGACGATGCGATGAGGTGGGCGGTGCTCTACGCGCGTTCTCGGCAGGTCCCGGCCGCGGTCACGGCGGTGGTGGTGAGCACGGTCGCGGTGTGGCTGCTGTCCGGCGACGACTGGACGTTGCCCCAGGCCCTGCTGGCCTTGGCCGCGGCGGTCGCGGTGGCGGCAATCGGCCTGAGCGGCCAGGACCCCGGCCTCGACCGGACGGCGGCCCTGCCGTGGCCGGTCCGGCGGTTCGCGCACCTCGCGCTGATCGGCGTCCTGGCCGGGGCCTTGGTCCTCGGCGTCCAGGAGCTTGGCTTGTCCACTGTGGACACGGGAGTGATCCTGCGCGACGCGGCGGGCTTGACGGGCTTGGCGGGCCTGGCGGCGACGACGGCGGGCGGCCAGTTCGGCTGGACGCTCCCGCTGCTGTGGTGCGCGATCAGCCCGTTCGTCCCGCAGGACGGCTCGGCAACCAGCCACATCGCGGCCTGGCTGCTCCAGCCGCGGGAGACCCCGGCGGCCACCTGGACGGCGGTGACCCTGGCGGTCATGGGAGCGGCGGCCTACACCGCCTGGGGCGGCCGCCGCTGACCGGCTCCGGTACCGGTCCGCCCGTTGGGGGGTCACACGTTGCGGACGTTCGTCTCCAGCTCCAGGGGTTCCTTGTCCCAGTCCTCGACGCCGAAGGCGAGGATGCGCTGCGGGTGGATGCGGATCACCGCGTCGTCGAAGCCGCGGGCGTCGCCGAGACCCACGTCGGCCAGTGCCTCCGCGCGGCCGCGGATCTCCAGGCAGCGGACGCGCCAGGGGTTCGTCGACGGCAGGTCGTCGACCACGAACGCCACCTGGTCGTGCGTGGCGATGTTGCGGAACTTCTTGCTGTTGCGGAGGTTGTGCCCGGTGATGTCGATCGTCTTCTCGTCCGGGTTGTAGCTGAACCCGACCGGGTTGACCTGGAGGGTGCCGTTCGGCTGCTGGGTCGCCAGGCGGCCCAGCGGCTGGGCGGCGAGGTAGGCGAGCTCGGCTTCGGTGAACATGCCCGAAGCCTCCAACTTCAAGAGGACTTGAAGTCAAGCACCAGCGAGGCGAACCGCCCGGCGATCCGGCGGTGGGCCTCCGGGCCGGGGTGGAGGTCGTCCGGCAGCGGGAGGTCGGCGAAGTCCGCGTCGCCGTACAGCTCGCGGCCGTCGAGGTAACGCAGGTTCGGGTCCTCCGCCTGCCGCTGGGTCACGATCCGGGCCAGCTCGGCCCGGATCACCTCCAGGGTCAGCTTGCCCGCGGCCCGCTCGGCCGGGTCGCCGGTCGCCCGGAACCGGACCTCGCCCGCGGCCAGCGCCTCGTGGTCGAAGTCGCCCGGCCCTGGTGTCTGCTCGTGGATCGGGCAGTACAGCGGCGAGACGACCACCAGCGGCGTGTCCGGGTGCCCCTCGCGGACGGTGTCGAGGAACCCGTGCACCGCCGGGCCGAACGCGCGCAGGCGCATCAGGTCGGCGTTGACCAGGTTGATGCCCAGCTTGAGGGTGATCAGGTCGGCCGGGGTGTCGCGCAGGGCCCGCGCGGTGAACGGGTCGAGCAGCGCGTTGCCACTGAAGCCGAGGTTCACCAGGTCGACGCCGCTTGCCAGGGCGGCCAGCGCGGGCCACGTCGTGGCCGGGCTCGTGGCGTTCGAGCCGTGGCTGATCGAGCTGCCGTGGTGCAGCCACACGCGGTCCCTGGCGGGCACGGCTTCGGCCGGGGCGTCCGCGCGCAGGGCGATCAGCTCGGTGATCTCGTTGTGCGGCAACCAGATTTCGACGTCCTTCTCATGCCCGCCCAGCCCGGCGAACCGGACGGTGCCCGTCGGTCCGTCGGTCCGCGTGACCGCCCCGGTGGCCATGTCGACGGTCAGCCGGTTACCGCCGGGCAGGCTCGCCTGTGCCGTCGGCTCGCCGTCGACGAGCAGGTCGTACACGCCGTCCGGCCGGGGCGGCGCACCCGGGTACACCAGCTTGGTCGGCAACGTCTCCAGCTCGACGACGTCGGCCCGGGTCCGGAACCGCAGCCGGACGCCGGCCGGCTGCGCCTCGGCCATGGCCATTCGCGGGTCGTTGTTCTGCGCCCGGGCGCGGGCGGGCAGCCGGTGCGGCACCAGCCCGCGTCCGGTGTGCTCGAGTTCGAGGGCGCCCCGGATCAGTTCGGGGGTGAGGGGAACGTCGATCACGGGCGTGGCCAATCGCGCAGGAGGGAATCGAGGACGTCGAGCAGGCGGGTCCAGCTTTCGGCGGCGGCGGGGGAGCTGTGGTCGAACCCGCCGCCGGCCTCCAGGCTGACGAACCCGTGGAAGAAGCTGCCCAGCAGCCGGACGGCGTGCGTCTCGTCCGGTTCCGTGAGGGCGTAGCCGCGGAGGATCGCGCGCATCATCGCGGCGTGCCGCGGGCCGGCGCTCGCCGCGGCGGTCTCCGGATCGAGCCGCAGCTGCGCGGCGGCGTAGCGGCCGGGGTGTTCGCGCGCGTAGTCGCGGTAGACGGCGGCGAACGCGACGAGCGCGTCCCGCCCGGACCGCCCGGCGAGCGCGGCGGCGGCCCGGTCGGCGAGTTCCTCCAGTGCCAGCAACGCGATCTTGACCCGCAGGTCGCCGGCGTTGCGGACGTGCGAATACAGGCTGGCGACCTTGACGTCGAACCGCCGCGCCAGCTCCGACGGCGTCACCCGGTCGAAGCCCGCCTCGTCGGCCAGCTCCGCCCCGGCACGGACCACGCGTTCCGTGGTCAACCCGGCACGTGACATCAACCTTCTCCCTGTTGTCTAAAGCCAGGCTAGATCAACCTAAAGGCTTTAGGCAACCGGGTTCAGGAGAACAGGGCGTCCGCCCAGCTCGACTCGGGGGTCAGCCCCGGCGGGATGGCGAAGTGCGCCGAGCCCGTGTGCTGGACGTACTCCATCATCGCGTCCTTCGCCGACAGCGCCTGCTGCATCGGCACGTACTGCTTGCGCGTGTCCCGGTTGAACGCCAGGAAGAACAACCCCGCTTCGAGGTGGCCGACGCCGTCGGAACCGTCGACGAAGTTGTAGCCGCGCCGCAGGATCCGCACGCCGTCGCGTGCCTGGCGCGAGGCCAGCCGGACGTGCGCGTCCTCGGGGATGAGCTTCTCGCCGTCCGCGCCGCCGACGTCGAGGTCCAGCTCGTCGAACTCCGCGGTCTGGCCCAGCGGCGCGCCGGTGCCCTTCGTGCGGCCGATGATCTTCTCCTGACCGTCGAGGCTCTCGCGGTCCCACGTCTCGATGTGCATCCGGATGCGGCGCGCCACCAGGTAGGTGCCGCCCGCCATCCACGCCTGGCCGTCGCCTGCCTCGGCCCACACCTGGTCGCGCAGGATGTCGGTGTCCTCGGACTTGATGTTGTTCGTGCCGTCCTTGAAGCCGAACAGGTTCCGCGGCGTCGCCTGCGTCCGCGACGTCGACGAGCTGCGGCCGAAGCCCAGCTGCGACCAGCGGACCTCGGTGACGCCGAAGCCGAGCCGCACCAGGTTGCGGACCGCGTGCACCGCCACCTGCGGGTCGTCCGCGCACGCCTGGATGCACAGGTCGCCGCCGCTGCGGGCCGGGTCGAGCTTGTCCTTAGGGAACAGCGGCAGGTCGATCAGCTGCGGCGGGCGCTTGCCCGCCAGGCCGAACCGGCCGTCGAACAGCGACGGGCCGAAGCCGATGGTCAGCGTCAGGTTCGACGCGGGCAGGTCGAGCGCCTCGCCGGTGTCGCCGGGCGGGGCGAAGGCGCCGCCGCCGACCGCGCCGTTCGCGACGACCTCCTGGCCCGCGGTCATCCGGCGGGCCGCGTCGGTCCACGTCCGGAGCAGGGCCCGCAGCTTCTCGCGGTCCTTCGTCGTGACGTCGAGGGCCGCGAAGTGCAGGTTCGCCTGTGCCGGCGTGACGATCCCGGCCTGGTGCTCGCCGTGGAAGTCGACGGTGTTCGTCGACGCTTCGGCGTTGCCGCTCGTCGCCTTGTCGATCCCGATGCCCGCGGCGGCGCCCGCGCCGGCGAGCGCGACGCCCGCGCCCGCCAGGCCGAACAGCTTCCGCCGCGAGACCCGCGTGCCCTCTGCCGCCGTCACTTCGACACGACCTCCGCAACCTTGCTCAGCGGTTCGCTCAGGGCGTCGACGGCCGAGGCGAACTCCTTGACCTGGTCCTGGGACAGCTCGTTGTACAGCTTGAAACCGTCGCCCGCGCGCTGCTTGTCCAGCAGGCTCTGCACGTTCGCGAACTCCTTGTCCAATGTGGACACCAGGGCGGCGTCCTTCGCCTGCAGGATCGGCCGCAGCGCGGTGATCGCGCCCTTCGAGCCGTCCAGGTTCGCCTGGAAGTCCCACAGGTCGGTGTGCGAGAAGGTCTCCTCCTCGCCGGTGATCTTGCCGGTGGCGACCTCGTCGAGCAGTTCCTTCGCGCCGTTGGCCAGGTCGAGCGCGGTCAGCTGCAGGGTCTTGGACTTCGCGACCAGGTCCTTGACGTCGGTCACCAGCTTGTCGGCGATCTGCGCGCTGTCGGGCTGCAGGCCGGTCTTGAACAGGTCCTTCTCCAGCCGGTGGAAGCCGGTGAACTGCTGACCCTGCTCCAGGTCGGCCTCGCGGACGTCGACGGCCGGGTCCAGGTCGCCGAACTTCTCGGCCACCGGCTCGATCCGCTCGTAGTAGACGCGGGTGCGCGCGTACGCGGCCTTCGCCTCGTCGACCTTGCCCGCCTTGACCAGATCGGCGAACTTCACCGTCTCGTCCTGCAGGGCGGCGGTGTTGTTGGCGATGTAGTCGTTGTAGCTCTTGGTGGCCTGCGCCTTCTGCGCGTTCGTGTCGTTCTGCTTCGCGGCGCCGCCGGTGACGGTGAAGTCGCCGCGGATGCCGGTGCCGGACATGCCGGGCTTGCACGCGGTCTGGTACTTGCCCGCGTCGGCGACCTCGACGATCAGCCGCCGGTTCAGCCCCGGCGCGATGTTCTCGACCTCGCCCATGATCCGGTCGCCCTCGGCGTAGAGGTAGAACTCGGTGACCTTGGTGCCCTTGTTGGTGATCTCGAACGTCAGGTTGCCCGCGTTCGCCGTCGTCGCCGAGACGGTGCAGGCGGTGTCGGACGCCTCGACCTTGATCGGGCCACCGGCCGCGGCGGTGTCGCTCTTGCCGTCGCACGCGGCGAGCGCCACCAGGGTGGTGGCGCCGGCCAGCAGGGCCAGCGGGGCAGTCTTGCGCACGGTCACTCCTTCGAGGCGGCCGCGGCGGCGGGCGCCGCCACGGTCTTCTTGCTGGGCTTGAGGAACAGAGGCAGCACGATCGCGACGTAGGCGACCCAGGCGACGGCCTGCAGCACGGTCGTCTGCTGCGAGTAGTTGAAGATGCCCTTGAGCAGTGCGCCGTACCAGGACGTCTCGGGCAGCGTCGCCGTCGCGTCGAAGGCCAGCGTGCCGATGCCGGGCAGGAACGCGGCTTCCTGCAGGTCGTGCAGGCCGTAGCCGAGCACGCCCGCGGCGACGAACACCAGCAGGACGCCGGTGATCGTGAAGAACTTCGTCAGGTTGAACCGGACGGCGCCCTTGTAGAGCAGCCAGGCGAGCACGACGGCGGCCGCGATGCCGATGGCGAAGCCGACCAGCGGCTGCACGGTGTTCGACTGCGCGGCCTGGACGGCGGAGTAGAAGAACACCGCGGTTTCCAGGCCTTCGCGCCCGACCGCGAGGAACGACAGCAGCAGCACGGCCATCGGGCCGACGTCCAGCGCGTCGTCCATCTTCCCGCGAAGCTCGGCCGCGATGCTCTTGGCCGCCTTGCGCATCCAGAAGATCATCGCGGTGACGAACACGACCGCGACGATCGACAGGCTCCCGCCGAGCAGTTCCTGGTGCTCGAACGACAGCTGCGCGGTCGTGTAGGTGAGGATCGCGCCGACCGCCACCGACAGCAGCACCGCGGTGCCGACGCCGGGCCACACCCAGCGCAGCGCGTGCCGCCGGTCGGTCTTGACGAGGAAGGCCACGAGGATGCTGACGACCAGCGCGGCCTCCAGGCCTTCGCGCAGCCCGATCAGCGCGCTCGAGAACAACACCGGTCCGCCTCCCTGTTTTCTCCGGGGTCCGTGAAGTTTTTAGGTAAGGCTCACCTGTAAGTCCAGTGAGCGTACGCCCGCGCGAGACGGTGGAACCGGGCAAAAGGGATGCAGATGCGAAGTTAGGTTAGGGTAACCGCAGGTCAGGGGCCTGCGCGTCGACTCCATAACGAAATCTGTGACGTCGCTGGCAGGGGGATTGTTTTTACCTTCCGCTTGCCTGATCACGCGTCCGGGGGACCCCCTTGAGTGCCTCCGTAACCTGTTCGAGTGGCCGATACCGCTCAGCCGACCGTCACGCCTCCGTCACCGCCGTCCGGCGGTCCGCCGCGGCGGTATCTCGGCCGGGCGGCGTTCGCGCTGGGCCTGGTGCTCACCGGCGTGATCCTCGTCGTCACCATCGGTGTCCGGAACCCGGACGCCCCGGCCGCGCCGCCGCCGGTGCAGCCCGCGCTGGCCATCCCGCAGCAGCGGCCGCAGCCCGGCGCCGAAGCCCCGCGGGCCGGGCTCGCCGCGCCGGTCGACCGGCCGCAGGTGTCCGACCAGGCCGAGCTGGACGCGTGGGCGGCCCGCGTCGCGGGCAAGACGCACGTCGCGACGCGCGTGCTCGCCGCGTACGGCCGGGCGGAAATGTGGATGCAGCGCCAGAAACCGGCGTGCCACCTCTCGTGGGCGACGCTCGCGGGCATCGGCCGGGTGGAGACCGAGCGCGGCCAGTTCGACCTCTCGGCCGTCCGCGCGGACGGCCGGGTCGTGAAGCCGGTGGTCGGGCCGCCACTGGACGGTTCGCCCGGCGTGCCCGCGGTGCACGACACCGACGGCGGCAGGCTCGACGGCGACAAGGCGTGGGACCACGCGATCGGCCCGATGCAGTTCCTGCCGTCGACGTGGAAGAAGTACCAGGAGCGCGCGAACGGCGACGGCGGCGCCCCGGACCCGCAGAACGTCGACGACGCGGCGTTCACGGCGGCCCGTTTCCTCTGCTCCGGCGGCGACGACCTGGGCACGCCGGCGGGCTGGTGGCGGGCGGTCCTGTTCTACAACCAGGCCGTGGAGTACGGCCAGGACGTGTTCAGCGCGGCCGACGCCTACGCGGAGGCCAGCGTCGCGCCGTGAGTCACAGCTCGCGGTCGGCGAACAGCGGGGTGACGGCCGTCAGCACCAGCAGCAGCAAGCCGGCGTAGGCACCCAGTGTGGTGATGAGCGACATGGTGGTTCCTCCCTGATTCGGTCCGGAACCAGCTTCGCCCGCGGAGGGGGTGCCGCGGATCGGCCGAGCGGCCCGCCGGGATCAGCCGAAAGTCCGGCATCTTCCGGGCCGTTCGGCCCTGGCTCAGGTGTCGCGCAGGGTGATGTGCGCCTTGACCTCGCCGATCGCCTCGAGGTACTCGGGCACCGGGTTCATCGCCGAGGCCATCCGCAGCTGCGCCAGCGCCTCGGCGAACCGGCCGAGGCGCTGCAGGGTCCGGCCCAGGACGAACCGCGCGTAGTGGTCGGTGGGGTCCAGCTCCAGCACCCGGGTGAACGCCGCTTCGGCGCGCCGCAACTGAGCGGAGTGGAAGTACGCGCGCCCGGCCAGCAGGTGCACCGACGGCTTGTCCGCTTCGGACTCCAGCAGCGGCTGCAGCGCCTTCAGCGCGTCGAGCGGGCGACGGCGGCCGACCAGGTCTTCGGCCTGGCGGAAGGCATGGAACCGCGACTCCTCGGGAGGCTGCGAAGCAGCTGCGGCGTCCGTCATGGTCACTCCCACGTTACCCCCGGAGGAGGGGGATGCACACGCCGCCGAACGGGACGTGATGGACTGTGCCGCCATGAGCAGCGGGTACCGGGGCCTGGCGCCCTACCTCTACTACTCCGACGCCACGGCGGCGCTGGCCTGGCTGACCAGGGTCTTCGGCTTCGCCGAGGAGGTCCGGTTCTGCGACGGGGCCGGCGAGGTCTTTCAGGCGACGCTGCGCGCGGGCGACGCGCGGATCCAGCTCGCCGGCGTCGGGCCGGACTACTGGCAGGCCAAGGGCGTCGACGGCCCGGTCGGCCAGCTCAACATCCTCTACGTCGACGACGTCGACGAGCACTACGAGCGGATCTCCGCGGCACTCGGCGACGAGTGCGAGCTGGACCCGCCGCAGGACCAGCCGTACGGCGCCCGGGTGTTCACCGTCGCCGACCCCGGCGGCAACAGCTGGACGTTCTGGCAGCAGACGTCCGAGACCGTGGAGCTGCCGCCGGGCTGGCAGGAGGTCCGGGCGGGCGGTGAGTCCTCCAACGGGTGAACTGCGGCGACGGCTAGGCTGGGGCCCGTTACCGCAGGCAGCACTGACGCACCGAGGAGCATGGCGTGGCTCTCATCGAGCAGGTAGGCGCGCGCGAGATTCTGGACTCGCGTGGCAACCCGACGGTCGAGGTGGAGGTGGCTCTCGACGACGGCACCCTGGCGCGGGCCGCGGTCCCGTCGGGGGCGTCGACCGGTGAGCACGAGGCGGTCGAGCTGCGGGACGGCGACACCGGCCGCTACAACGGCAAGGGCGTCGAGCGTGCGGTCGCCGCGGTGCTCGACGAGATCGGCCCGGAGATGGTCGGCATCGAGGCCGTCGACCAGCGGATCGTCGACCAGAAGCTGGTCGACCTCGACGGCACGCCCGCCAAGTCCCGCCTCGGCGCGAACGCCATCCTCGGCGTCTCGCTGGCCGTGGCGAAGGCCGCCGCGGAGTCGGCCGAGCTGGAGCTGTTCCGGTACCTGGGCGGCCCGAACGCGCACGTGCTGCCGGTGCCGATGCTGAACATCCTCAACGGCGGGTCGCACGCCGACAGCAACGTCGATGTCCAGGAGTTCATGATCGCGCCGATCGGCGCGGAGACCTTCCGCGAGGCCCTGCGCTGGGGCACCGAGGTCTACCACTCGCTCAAGTCGGTGCTGAAGGGCCGCGGCCTGGCCACCGGCCTCGGCGACGAGGGCGGCTTCGCGCCGAACCTCGGCAACAACCGCGAGGCGCTCGACCTGATCGTCCAGGCCATCGAGAAGGCCGGCTACACCCCGGGCCGCGACGTCGCGCTGGCGCTCGACGTGGCCGCGACCGAGTTCTTCGGCGACGGCGCGTACACCTTCGAAGGCGCGAAGAAGAGCGCCGAGCAGATGTCGGCCTACTACGGCGAGCTGCTGGCGAACTACCCGCTCGTGTCGATCGAGGACCCGCTGAGCGAGGACGACTGGGACGGCTGGGTCACCCTGACCGCCGAGATCGGCGACAAGGTCCAGATCGTCGGCGACGACCTGTTCGTCACCAACCCGGACCGCCTCGAGGAGGGCATCACCCGCCGCGCGGCCAACGCGCTGCTGGTGAAGGTCAACCAGATCGGCACCCTGTCCGAGACGCTCGACGCGATCTCGCTGGCCACGTCGTTCGGCTACAAGTCGATGATGAGCCACCGCTCCGGCGAGACCGAGGACACGTTCATCGCGGACCTGGCGGTCGCGACCGGCGTCGGCCAGATCAAGACGGGCGCCCCGGCCCGCGGCGAGCGGATCGCCAAGTACAACCAGCTGCTGCGCATCGAGGAAACCCTCGGCGACGCGGCCCGCTACGCCGGCGAGCTGGCCTTCCCGCGGTTCAGCGCCGAGGCCTGAGACCGGTGGCGGACCGGGGGAGGACGTCGCGCAACCGCCGCGGTGGCGGCGGGGCATCGCGGGCCGGGCGGCCCGCGACGGCCCGCCGTCCCGAAGCGGCCCGCCGCCGCACCGGCGAGACGTCGCCGGCCCGCCGCCGGGCAGGCGACGCGGAGACGACCAGGGCCCGGCTGCGCCGGAGCCTGGCGGCCAAGCGCGCGTCCGGCGCGGCGAAGGTGCTCGGCATGTCCACCACCCGCCGCGCGGCGGTGCTGGTGATCGTGGTGTGCGCGCTGGCGTTCACCATCGCCGTGCCGTTGCGCACGTACCTCGCCCAGCGCACGGAGGTCCGCGAGCAGCAGGCCCAGCAGGCCCAGCTCCAGCAGGAGGTCGCCCAGCTCCAGGGCCGCAAGGCGGAGCTGAGCGACCCGGCCCAGATCGAGGCGGAAGCCCGGCGGCGGCTGCGGTACGTGAAGCCGGGCGAGACGCCGTACATCGTCCAGCTGCCGGAGGACAAGGCCCCGGACGCGGCCCCGCCGCCGGGACAGCAGCAGCCGGTCGGCAGCTCCTGGTACGAGAACCTCTGGAACCAGGTTTCCGGCGGCTGATCGCCGGCTGTCCTGAATGACTCATTCAGGTCTTCGGAGGTCCTGAATGGGTCATTCAAGACGCTTGGGGCGCGGGCCGGGTGGTGCGCCTCACGCACTAACCTTGTCCGCGTGAACAGCGCGCAGCAGCACCGGTTCGAGCCCGTCACCGACGCCGACCGCGAGGTCATCGCGGAGCAGCTCGGGCGGCCGCCGCGGGCGTTGCGGGCCATTGCCGCGCGGTGCCCGAGCGGGCATCCCTCCGTGGTGCAGACCAGCCCGCGGCTGGAGAACGGCACGCCGTTCCCGACGCTCTACTACCTGACCTGCCCGAAGCTGAACTCGATGATCGGCACCATCGAAGCCTCCGGGATCATGAAGGAAATGACCGAGCGGCTGGCCACCGATCCCGAGCTGGCCGCGCAGTACCAGCGCACCCACGAGACGTACCTCGCCGAGCGGGACGCCATCGAGCCGCTCGGTCACCAGGTCACCGCCGGGGGCATGCCGGGCCGGGTCAAGTGCCTGCACGTGCACGTCGCCCACGCGCTGGCCGTCGGCCCCGGGGTGAATCCGTTCGGTGACGAGACGTTGGCCATGCTCAAGGCGAACGGGTGGCCCTCCGGGGACTGCGCCGCGTAACACACGCACGGCGTGAAGAGATAACTGAGCTGGGTGAGCGAAAACCTCGATCAGGTCTTTCGAAGGGGTGAAACCTCGCCGCGGGTACGGCAGGCTGTGACCCGAGGGACGGTGACCGATCCGGCCAGGAGGGCTCTGAATCATGCGTGTGTGGCGGCTGCCCAGCGCAGCCCGGAGATTCGGGATCCGCCACCGCGCCGCCTACCCGCTGGTCACCGGCATCCTCGCGGTGGTCCCGGCGCTCGTCGCCGGCGGCGGCACCCTCGGCTGGCTCGGTGCCGGCGGTGACCATCCCCGCGAAGCCGCCCTCGGCCAGGGTTACGACCCGGGCCACGCGGCGATCCAGCAGATCGCCGTCGACGGCACGCTGCCGGGAGCCCCCACACCCCTCCCGCTTCCCGCCTACGAACTGCCGGACGGTCCGCTCGGCATCCCCACCACGGCGCTCGCCGCGTACCACAACGCCGCCGACATCCTCGGCCGCGAGCTGCCCGCCTGTCACATCGACTGGGCCCTGATCGCCAGCATCGGCCGGATCGAGTCCAACCATGCCCGCGGTGGCTACGTCGACGCGTTCGGCACCACCCGGGAACCCATCCTCGGGCCGCAGCTCAACGGCCAGGGCGGGTTCGCCGCCATCCCGGACACCGACCAAGGCGTGCTCGACACCGACCCGGTGTGGGACCGCGCGGTCGGCCCGACGCAGTTCATCCCCGCCACGTGGAAGGCCTACGCCTCCGACGGGAACGGCGACGGGAAGTCCGACCCGAACAACATCTTCGACGCGGCACTGGCCACCGGCCGGTACCTGTGCTCCGGCGGGTTCGACCTCGCGAAGCCGGACCAGCTGCGCGGGGCGATCTACCGGTACAACAACTCGGACACCTACGTGAACACGGTGATCCTCTGGGCCGACGCCTACCGCAACGGGATCATGCAGGTCCCGGACAGCACGGTCCCGATCGGCGCCCCCAACGCGGCCGCGCTCCCGGCCCCGCCGCCGGTCCCGCCACCCCCGGTCCCCACGACGACGCCGACCAGCCCGCCGACCACGTCGGGCCCGCCGAGCACGAAGCCGACCTCGCCGCCACCCTGCGCCTCACCGACGACGACGGTGACCACGACGACGGAGACCGTGACCGAAACGTCGCCGACCTCTCCGCCGTCGCAAAGCACCACGCCGACAAAGGCGACGACCACGCCGCCGAAGCCGCCCTGTGGCGCCACGGTCACCTCGGTGACCACCACGACCACCACGACGACACCCACAACCGCAGGGACGGCCCCTACGCCCTGACCCCGGCGGACAGCCGGGCCTGCCGGAACCGGCGCTCAGGCGCTGTGCGGTGCGCGGTTAGGGTGATCGCATGCCTCGTGTTGCCGCGATCGACTGTGGGACCAACTCCATCCGCCTGCTCGTCGCCGAGCTGACGCCGCGCCACGACGGCACGGTCGACCTGCGCGACCTGCACCGCGAGATGCGGATCGTGCGGCTCGGCCAGGGCGTCGACGCCACCGGGACGCTCGCGCCCGAAGCGCTCGAACGCACGCGGGCCGCCCTCGCCGACTACACCGTCGCGGCCCGGCGCAAGGGCGTCGAGAAGGTGCGCATGGTCGCCACCTCCGCCACCCGCGACGCCCGGAACCGGGACGACTTCTTCCGCATGACGCGCGAGACCCTCGGCGTCGAGGCCGAGGTCATCAGCGGCGACGAGGAAGCCCGGCTCAGCTTCACCGGCGCGGTCGGGGAGCAGGACCCCGACGACGGCCCGTTCGTCGTGGTCGACGTCGGCGGCGGCTCCACCGAGCTGGTCCTCGGCACCTGGGACGGCAGGCAGGCCGAGGTGCTCGCCGCGAAGTCCGTCGACATCGGCTGCGTCCGGATCACCGAGCGTGCGCTCAAGAGCGACCCCCCGACCGCCGAGGAGATCGCCGCCGCGCGCGACCTCGCCGGCAAGGTCCTCACCGAGGCGTTCGACGTCGTCGACGTCTCGCGCGCCCGTACCTGGGTCGGGGTCGCCGGCACGGTGACCACGCTGTCGGCGATCGCCCAGGAGCTGCCGGAGTACGACCGCGACCGCGTGCACCTGTCCCGGCTGAGCCCGGCGGACATCGACCGGCTCGCCGCGCGCCTGCTGAGCGAGGACCACGCCACCCGTGCCGCGAACCCGGTGATCCACCCCGGCCGGGTGGACGTCATCGGCGGCGGTGCCGTGGTGGTCCAGACCCTGGCCGAGCAGCTCGCCGCCCGCGGCGGGCCGACCGAGCTGGTGGTCAGCGAGCACGACATCCTCGACGGCATCGCCCTGTCGCTGGCCTGAACCGAGCCAGCGCGTCAGATGTGACGAAGGTGCCCTTCAGTGCGGCACGCCGGAGCCGACCGACCGTTCGGCCGCCCGAAAGGGCTTGGGGCGCAAGGAAAACCGAGGGTGAGCGCGTGATGACCACCTGTCCGCGCTAGGCCGTCCGGAGTATCCGAATTCCTCCCTTGGTTGTGCTCCAACCAGGTGGTCCCGACGACCGTCACACATTTGCAACACCGCAGTCCTGTGATCGGCTTCACCGACCCCGCTAGCGTGCGTCTCACCTTTCGGACACACCGGAAATGGAGGGGATCATGCGTCGTTCGCGCAGGCTCTGGGGACCCACGGTGGTGATGACCTCGCTGGCGCTGGCGCTCACCGCGTGCGGTGGCGGCTCGGGCAGCTCCGCGGGGGCCGGCGGCACGGACCCGGACGGCACGGTCAGCGTCTACGGCACCGAGCCGCAGAACGCGCTGGTCCCGACCAATATCAACGACCTGGGCGGCACCAAGGCGATCCAGCCGATGTTCGCCACGCTGGTCGGCTTCAAGGGTGCGGACGCCAAGCCGTTCAACCTGATGGCCGAGTCGATCACCACGACCGACTCCAAGGTCTACGACATCAAGATCAAGCAGGGCTGGAAGTTCCACGACGGCACCGAGGTGAAGGCGCACAACTTCATCGACGCCTGGAACTACGGCGCCTACGCGCCCAACGGCCAGCTCAACACCGACTTCTTCTCGAACATCCAGGGCTACGCCGACGTCCACCCCGAGGACGAGAACGCCAAGCCTGCCACCGACAAGATGTCCGGCCTTGTCCAGAAGAACGACTACGAGTTCCAAGTGACGCTCAACGCGCCGTTCTCCGTCTTCGACATCAAGGTCGGCTACCAGGCCTTCGCGCCGCTGCCCGACTCGTTCTTCAAGGACCCCAAGGCCTTCGAGCAGCACCCGATCGGCAACGGCCCGCTGAAGTTCGTCTCGCGCACGCCCAACCAGGACATCAAGCTCACCCGCTTCGACGACTACAAGGGTGAGGACAAGGTCAAGTTCAAGAACCTCGACATCAAGATCTACGCCAGCCAGGAAACGGCCTACCAGGACCTGCTCAGCGGCAGGCTGGACTTCATGGAGGCGCTGCCGCCGTCGGCGGTCGCGGGCGGCAAGTACAAGGCCGACCTCGGCGACCGGCTGGTCACCGGCCACCTGCTCGGCATCAGCACCATCGCCGTGCCGTACTACGTGCCCGGCTACAACAACCTCGAACTGCGCAAGGCGATCTCGATGTCCATCGACCGCGCGCAGATCACCAAGACCGTCATGAACGACACCTACGTGCCGGCGGACGGCTACATCTCGCAGGGCATCCCCGGCTACCGGCCGGGTGTCTGCCAGTTCTGCAAGTTCGACCCGGCGGCGGCCAAGGAGGCCTTCGCGAAGTCCGGCTTCAAGGGCAAGCTGACGATTGCGTCCAATGCGGACGGTGGCCGCAAGGAACCGCTGGTCGCGGCGTGCAACAGCATCAAGAACACCCTCGGCGTCGAGTGTGACTTCGTGCCGGCCACCGACTTCGGTCAGTGGCGCAGCATCGTGACCGGCAAGAAGCTGACCGGCATGGGCCGCTCGGACTGGTCGGCGGACTACCCGTCCATCGAGGACTTCCTCAACCCGATCTACAAGACCGGCGGCTCCTCGAACGACTCCAGCTACTCGAACCCGCAGGTCGACGCGATCCTCGCCCGGGCGGACGCGTCCGCCGACAAGGACGCCGCGGTCAAGCTGTACCAGCAGGCCGAGGACCTGATCGCCAAGGACCTGCCGTCGATCCCGGTGTGGGACGAGAAGGGCACCGCGGCGAAGTCGAAGAACCTCAAGACCGCGGGCCTGGACTTCCGGCGCATGCCGGACTACCCGTCCATCGAGGTCCTGAAGAAGTAGCTGCCGCACCCACCACCACGGCGTGGGGGGGGGGGGGGGGGGGGGGCGGGGGGTGGGGTGCGTGACTTAAAATCAGACCACCCCGGCCGACA
>NZ_JBDZYD010000005.1:0-253541 GCF_040064235.1 Amycolatopsis melonis | reverse complement strand
CTAGCGCCCCCCCCCCCCACCCCCCGGGGGGTGTTCAGACACAAAGTGGTCCCCCCCCCCCACCCCCCCCCCCCCCCCCCCGGCGCGCACTAGGAACTCGTCATGACCCGCTATGTCCTGCGACGGCTGCTCCAGCTGATCCCGGTCTTCTTCGGCACCACGTTCCTGATCTACATCCTCGTCTGGGCCGTTCCCGGCGACCCGTTCTCCGGCAAGTGCGGCCAGACCGCCTGCCCGCCGGCCTACGTCGCCCAGATGACCGAGAAGTTCAACCTCAACGACAACGTCTTCGTGCAGTACTTCAAGTACCTCGGAAGCCTGTTCACCGGTGACTGGGGCGAGACCTTCAACGGCACCTCGGTCGGCGAGCTGATCGCCACGTCCTACCCGATCACGCTGCGCCTCGCCGTGGTCGCGGTGGTCATCGAGGCGGTCATCGGCCTCACCGCCGGGGTGCTGACCGGGTTGCGGGGCAAGGGTTTCCTCGACAACCTCGTCCTGGTCTCGACCACCTTCCTGATCTCGCTGCCGGTGTTCGTCACCGCGATCGTGCTGCAGCTGGCACTGGGCAGCAACGGGCTCGGGCTGATCGAGGCGAGCGTGTCCGACAACCCGGGCATCGGCGAGCTGATCGTCCCCGGCATCGCCCTCGGCAGCCTCTCGATGGCGTACGTGGCCCGGCTGGCGAGGACGAGCATCGCCGAGAACCGCCGCGCCGACTACGTCCGGACGGCGATCGCGAAGGGGCAGCCGACCAGCCGAGTCGTCGGCGTGCACCTGCTGCGCAACTCGGTGATCCCGGTGCTGACCTTCCTCGGCACCGACCTCGGCGCCCTGATGGGCGGCGCGATCGTCACCGAAGGCGTGTTCAACATCAACGGACTGGGCGGGCTCATCTTCCGCGGCATCCAGAACCGCGAGAGCGCGACCGTCGTCGGCGTCGTCGTGCTGCTGGTGCTGGTGTACCTGCTGATGAGCCTGGTCGTCGACCTGCTCTACGCCGTTCTCGACCCGAGGATCCGCTATGACTGACCCGAACCTGGTGGGCGGCGGCGGGGCCGGCGCGGCCGAGCTGTCCCGCGTCGACGACTCCGCCACCGGCCCGCACAAGCCCCGCAGCCTGTGGAGCGACGCGTGGCGCCAGCTGCGGCGCAAGCCCGCGTTCGTCGCCTCCGCGGTGATCATCGCGCTCATCGTGCTGATCGCGATCGCGCCCGGCCTGTTCAGCTCGCGCGACGCGGGCTTCAGCGATCTCGCGCACGCCAACGAAGGCCCGTCCGCGGACGCCTGGTTCGGCTACGACAACCAGGGGTACGACGTCTACGCGCGGACGATCTACGGCGCCCGCGCGTCGCTGCTGGTCGGGGTGTTCTCGACGTTGCTGACCGTCCTCATCGGATCGGTCGTCGGCATCCTCGCCGGCTACTACGGCCGGATCGTCGACAGCGTCCTGTCCCGCTTCGGCGACATCTTCGCCGGCCTGCCGTTCGTGCTCGGCGCGATCGTCATCCTGACGACGTTCAACGCGCCGGGCTCGAACCCCGGCGGTGTCACGATCATCGTGCAGGTGGTCTGCTCGATCGCGGTGCTGAGCTGGCCGGTGGCCATGCGCATCATGCGCTCGGCGACGCTGGTCGCCAAGCAGCTCGACTACGTCAAGGCCGCGCGCGGCCTCGGCGCGAGCACCCCGCGGATCATCTTCCGGCACCTGCTGCCGAACACGATCGCGCCGGTGCTCGTGTACGCGACCATCGCGCTCGGCGCGTTCATCGGTGCCGAGGCGACGCTGGCCTACCTCGGCATCGGCGTGCGCCCGCCGGTGATCTCGTGGGGCGTGATGATCAGCGACTCGCGGGACTACTTCCGGGTGGACCCGCACATGCTGCTGTTCCCCGGCGCCTTCGTCACCCTGACCGTGCTGGCCTTCGTGATGCTGGGCGACGGCATCCGCGACGCGCTCGATCCGAAGTCGAGGTAAGTCCTTGTCCGACAACGAACTCCTGCTCGAAGTAGAGGACCTGCACGTCGAGTTCCGGACGTCCGACGGCGTCGCGAACGTGCTCAACGGCGTCGGCTACGCGGTGCACGCCGGGGAAACACTGGCCGTGCTCGGCGAATCCGGCTCCGGGAAGAGCGTCACGGCGCAGACGGTGATGGGCATCCTCGACATGCCACCGGGTGTCGTCACCGCCGGTGCCGTGCGCTGGCGCGGCGAGGACCTGCTGACCGCGTCCGCCGAACGCCGCCGCGAAGTCCGCGGCAGCGAGATCGCGATGATCTTCCAGGACGCGCTGTCGGCGCTGAACCCGGTGTTCACCGTGGGGTTCCAGATCGAGGAGCAGCTGCGCGTCCGGCTCGGGATGTCCAAAAAGGACGCGCGGAAGCGGGCGATCGAACTGCTGGACACGGTCCGGATCCCGGCCGCGGAACGCCGGGTCAGGGACTATCCGCACCAGTTCTCCGGCGGCATGCGCCAGCGCGCGATGATCGCGATGTCCCTGGCGCTGGACCCGGACCTGCTCATCGCCGACGAGCCGACCACCGCGCTCGACGTCACCGTGCAGGCCCAGATCATGGACCTGCTCGCCGAGATCCAGGCCGAGCGGAAGATGGGGCTGGTCCTCATCACCCACGACCTCGGCGTGGTCGCCGAGGTCGCCGACCGGATCGCGGTCATGTACGCGGGCCGGATCGTCGAGCAGGCCGACGTCGGCGAGCTGTTCCGCGCGCCCGCCCACCCCTACACCGCCGCGCTGATGGACTCGCTGCCGCGGCTGGACCTCAAAGGACAGACGCTGGAAACCATCAAGGGCCTGCCGCCGAGCCTGCTCGACATCCCGCCCGGCTGCCCGTTCCACCCGCGCTGCAAGCGGGCCGAAGCCAAGTGCAGCACCGAAGTCCCGCCGCAGCACGCGATCGGGTTCGGCCGGACCAGCGCGTGCCACTTCGCCGAAGAGGTGGTGAGTTCCCGTGCCTGATCCCATTCTTTCCGTCCGCGACCTGAAGAAGTATTTCCCGGTCCGCACCGGCATCCTGTTCAAGCGCACGATCGGGCAGGTCAAGGCCGTCGACGGCGTCTCGTTCGACCTGATGCCGGGCGAGACGCTCGGCGTCGTCGGCGAGTCCGGCTGCGGGAAGTCGACGCTCGCCCAGGTCCTGATGCGCCTGGAGGAACCGACGAGCGGCACCGCGCAGTTCGAGGGCCGGGACATCTTCGGCCTGCGCGGCGCCGAACTGCGCAAGCTGCGGCGGGAAATCCAGATCGTGCTGCAGGACCCGTACACCTCACTCAACCCGCGGATGACCGTCGGCGACATCGTCGGCGAGCCGTTCGAAATCCACCCCGAGGTCGCGCCGAAGGGCTCGCGGGCGGGCAAGGTCCGGGAGCTGCTGGACGTCGTCGGCCTCAACCCCGAGCACCTCAACCGCTACCCGCACCAGTTCTCCGGCGGCCAGCGCCAGCGCATCGGCATCGCCCGCGCGCTGGCCCTGCGGCCCAAGGTGATCATCTGCGACGAGCCGGTGTCCGCGCTGGACGTCTCGATCCAGGCGCAGGTGATGAACCTGCTCGGCGACCTGCAGGGCGAGTTCGGACTGTCCTATGTGTTCATCGCGCACGACCTGTCGGTGGTGCGGCACCTGTCCAGCCGCGTGGCGGTCATGTACCTCGGCAAGATCGTCGAGATCGGCACCGAGGAGGAGATCTACGAACGACCGTCCCATCCGTACACCCAGGCACTGCTGTCCGCGGTGCCGGTCGCGGACCCGGCGGTGCGCGGCCGCCGCCAGGTGATCCGGCTGACCGGCGACGTCCCGAGTCCCCTGGATCCCCCGTCCGGGTGCCGGTTCCGCACGCGGTGCTGGAAGGCGCAGGACAGGTGCGCCGAGGAGGTGCCCGAGCTGGTGCCCAGGACGGACGGGCATCCGTCAGCTTGTCACTTCGCGGAGCAGAAGTCGGTTGTTCCGTAACGTACGTTTGGCCGTTGTTTGCGCATTGTCCGATCTATACGGTGCAGGAACCGCATTCCGGAGGAGGAGAAACGTGAAGAGACCAAGGCTTCTCGCCGCCGTGCTCGCCGTGCCGCTGTTCGGCGCGGTTTCGGCGGTCGCGGTGCCTGCCGCGTCGGCCCAGCCCGCACTGGCCGGCCCGGCGACCGAGTTCACCGTGCTCGCCAAGGACGTCCAGAGCATCGGCAGTGCCCAGCAGGCGATCAAGGCCGCGGGCGGCACGATCCTGGAGACCAACACCGCGGTCGGCCTCATCAAGGCCAGCGCCCCGGCCACCGGGTTCACCGAGCGCGTGACGGCCAGCCGTGCCGTGTTCGGCGCCGCGAAGGCGCAGGTCATCGGCTCGGTGCCGAAGCTGGCCAAGAAGAGCAAGAGCGACGCCCACGTCGAGAAGGAAGGCCGTGGCACCGCCGCCGCCACGGCGAAGAAGCAGGCCGCGCCGGTGGGCATGGACCCGCTGGACGACCAGCTCTGGGGCCTCAAGTCCGTCCGCTCGGACCTCTCGCGCACCAAGCAGCCGGGCAGCAAGCAGGTCAAGGTCGGCGTCATCGACACCGGCATCGACGGCACGCACCCGGACATCGCGCCGAACTTCGACGAGGCCGACTCCCGCAACTTCACCCGCGACATCCCGACCGACGTCAACGGCGCCGAAGTCGACGGGCCCTGCGAGTTCCGCGGCTGCGTCGACCCGGTCAACCACGACGACGGCGGCCACGGCACGCACGTCGCCGGCACCATCGCCGCCGCGGCGAACGGCTTCGGCGTCTCCGGCGTCGCGCCGAACGTGACGCTGGTGAACATCCGCGCCGGCCAGGACTCGGGCTTCTTCTTCCTGCAGCCGACCGTCGACGCGATCACCTACGCCGGCGACGCGGGCATCGACGTGGTCAACATGAGCTTCTACACAGATCCTTGGCTCTACAACTGTGCCGCGAACCCGGCGGACTCGCCCGCCGAGCAGGCTGAGCAGCGCACGATCATCGAGGCGACGCAGCGGGCGCTGAACTACGCGCACCGCAAGGGCGTCACGATGGTGGTCGCGCTGGGCAACCAGCACACCGACCTCGGCAAGCCGCAGCCGGACACCACCAGCCCGGACTACCCGGCCAACGGCACCCACCCGCGCACGATCGACAACTCGACCTGCCTCAGCCTGCCGGTCGAGGGCAACCACACGATCGGCGTCAGCTCGTTCGGCCCGTCGCAGAAGAAGGCGGACTACTCCAACTACGGCCTGGAGCAGATCTCGGTCTCGGCACCGGGCGGCTTCTTCCGCGACGGCTTCGGCACGCCGTGGTACCGCACGGTCGAGAACGAGATCCTCTCGACGTACCCGAAGAACGTCGGCGTCGCCGAAGGCAACATCGACGCGGACGGCAACATCACCGAGGCGGGCCTGGCCGCGGGCATCAAGAAGGCGACGGCCCCCGACGGCCGCGTCGGCTACTACCAGTGGCTGCAGGGCACGTCGATGGCGACCCCGCACGCGACCGGCGTGGTGGCGCTGATCATCTCGCAGTACGGCAAGAAGACGCACGGCGAGTTCGGCATGGACCCGGACAAGGTCCAGCGCGTCCTCGAGGGCACGGCGGCCCAGATCGCCTGCCCGGTGCCCCGCACGGTGGACTACCTGAAGGAAGGCCGCGACGCGACGTTCACGGCAACCTGCGAAGGTGACCCGTCGTTCAACGGCTTCTACGGCCACGGCGCGGTCGACGCCTACGCGGCGGTGACGCGCGGCTCGCAGTTCCTGAAGTAGGTTCTTCGCCACGGAACGGCCCATCTCCCTGGGGGAGGTGGGCCGTTTCGCGCGATGAGTAAACCTTTCCGGCTTCCCCGGCGTGTATGACGGGACGAGGGGGGTGCCGACGATGGCGCGAAGATCCTTGCCGGACGAGCCGACGGCCGCGGAGGCCGGCTTCACGCGGGCGTGGCTGGGCCGCCACGGCATCACGGCGGACCGGCAGACCCGGCTGCTCGCGCTGCGGGTCGGATCCCGGGAGCAGGCCCGGCGCTCCTACCAGGTTCTTTTCGGGCTCTACGGCGGGGTCTGGGTGATCGTCGCGCTCGCCGAGTTACCCGTCCCCGTCCGGTTCCTGCTGGTCAGCGCCGTCTTCGCGGTCGTGCCGCTGCTGCAGTGGCGGCGGGTCCGCCCGCGCGAACGTGCCGCCGCGCGCCTGGCGCCCGCCGGGGACCGGCTGCCGCTGCGGGTGACCGCCCGGCAGGTCGGCTGGTGGTCGCTTGCTTCGGTACTGGTCACCTTCGGCGGTGGCGTGGTGCTGTGCGTGGCGAGGTTCTCCACCAGCCCCGTGGCGGCCGTGAGCTGGGCGGCGGCACTGGCGGTCGGCGCCGGAAGCACGGCGCTGGTGCTCGGCCCGGCCCTGCGAGCCCCGGTGATCGCCGAGGACCCGACGTCGCTCGCCGCCGACGCGGTGCTGCGGGCCCAGGACGTCGTGATGTTCGCGCCGTCGGCGGTCTTCGCGCTCCTGGCCTGCGTCGACTTCGCCGAGACGTGGCCGTCCGTGCCGCCGTGGTTTCCGGTGCGGGTGGGCTACGTCGTGCTGGCACTGGGGACCGGGTTCGCCGCCCAGGTCCGGTGCCGTCGCCTGCCGGTTGCTGCTCCGGCAGGCGGCGGGCCGGGTGTCAGCGGTTCGACGCCTTCTTGACGAACTTCGCCAGGTCCTTCGCCTGCTGCAGCCGCGTCGGCTCGTGGATGTACATCATGTGGCCCGCCGGGTAGTACGCCGTGTCGATGTTGTCGCGCAGCTCCTCCGGGATCTGCAGGTGGGCCAGCACGTGCTCGGCCGCGAAGTACGCCGTCGCGCCGTCGTAGTGGCCGAATGCCACGTGCACCTTCAGGTGCGGGTTCGCCCGCATCGCCGCGCTGAGCGAGTCCACCACCGACACCGAGCGGCCCTCGAAGTCCGCGTACGACCACGCCTTGAACGTGTCCTCGTTGATGATCTCGTACGGCAGGTCGTTCTCGTAGCCCAGCTCGGCCCGCACGTAGTGGTTGAACGACGCCGCGTACGCGCCCACCACCCGCGAGATCGACGGGTCGTCGCTCATGTGCTCGCGGCCGCCGTCGGGCTCCCACGTCGTGAACCGGCCGTCCATCCGGCCGACCACCAGGCCGCGGTCGCGCAGCAGCTCGGTGAAGAACCGGACGTGCTCGATCCGCAGGTTCACCCGGTCCACATAGGACTCGCTCAGCCCGGTCAGCGACGCCAGTGTCGCCACCGCCTCCGTCCGGTCCTGAGTGGACAGACGAGCGCCGCGGGCCAGTGCCCACGGCAGCTCCTTCGCCGCGAAGTCCTCGGCGTCGGCGAGGACGTCGTCGAGCGGGCGGTCGCCGTGCAGGCCGTGGTAGTGCGCGATCGCCGCGTACGTCGGCACGTACAGCGAGTACGGCAGGTCGTTGCCCTCGGTGAACTGCAGCGTGCCCAGGTCGAGCACCGACGAGATGAGCAGCAGGCCGTTGAGGTACAGCCCGTGCCGGTCCTGCAGGTGCGCGGCCAGCCCGGCGGCGCGCAGCGTGCCGTAGGACTCGCCGGCCAGGAACTTCGGCGACAGCCAGCGCTGGTGCCGTGACACCCACAGCCGGATGATCTCGCCGACCGACTCGATGTCGCCCTTGAAGCCGTGGAAGTCCTTGCTCTCCTCGCCGCCGGCGACCCGCGAGTACCCGGTCGACACCGGGTCGATGAACACCAGGTCGCTGTGCGCCAGCAGCGTCTCCGGGTTGTCGGCCAGCCCGTACGGCGGCGGCACCAGGTCGTCGACGTCGCCGGAGAGCACCCGGCGCGGCCCCAGCAGGCCCATGTGCAGCCAGATGCTCGACGAGCCGGGGCCGCCGTTGAAGGCGAACGTCACCGGCCGCGTCCCCGGATCGGCGTCGTCGAGGGTGTAGGAGGTGATGAACACCTCCGCCTTGGGCTTGAAGCCCTCGGACTTGCCGTCCTTCACGATCTCCTTGCGGAGGACGATCCGCCCGGCCTTCGCCGTGTACGCGAGCTTCTTCCGCTTCACGGTCAGTGTGTGCTGGGTCGTGACGATGTCGTCGGTCGGCTCGGCCGGGATCTCCGTGGTGGCCGGGGCCTTCGTCTCGGGAGCCTCTTCGGGGGTCGTGTCCGCCATGGGGCCCAACTTAGATGTGGCAGGGTGACCTGGTGCACACCGGGGACTGGCCGTCGACGGCCGAGGAGGCGCTCGCGGTCCAGGAGCGGCTCCGCGGCCGGGTGGACCTGACCGACGACTGCCCCGAGCTGCCGCCGACGGTGACCGGCCTCGACGTCGCCTACGACGACGCCGGCGGCATCGCCGCGGCCGTCGTCACCCTCGAAACCGCCGGGCTCACCGTCGTCGAGCAGCGGACCCACCGCGCCGAGGCCGTCTTCCCGTACGAGCCGGGCCTGTTCGCCTTCCGCGAGCTGCCGCCGCTGCTGGCCGCACTCGGCGCGCTGGAGCACACCCCCGACGTCCTGGTCTGCGACGGCTACGGCCTGGCCCACCCGCGGCGGTTCGGCCTGGCCTGCCACGTGGGCGTGCTGACCGGGCTGCCCGCGTTCGGCGTCGGCAAGACGCGGTTCGTCGGCACGCACGGCACTCCCGGCGCCGCCAGGGGCTCGTCCGTCCCGCTGGTCGACGCCGGGGAAGAGGTCGGCGCGGTGCTGCGGACCCAGGACGGCGTCAAGCCGGTGTACGTCTCGGCCGGGCACCGCATCGGTCTCGCGCACGCCTGCCGGCTGACGCTGGCGCTGACCCCGCGCTACCGGCTGCCGGAGACCACCCGGCACGCCGACCGGCTGTCCCGGGCGGCGCTGCGATGAGGTCGCTGGACGAGCTGGACGCCGCGGTCGCCGGGTGCCGCGCCTGCCCGCGGCTGGTGGCCTGGCGGGAGGGCGTCGCGGGCACGAAGGCGGCGTTCCGCGGCCAGGAGTACTGGGCGCGCCCGGTGCCGGGGTTCGGGCCGCCGGACGCCTCGCTCGCCGTGGTCGGCCTGGCCCCCTCGGCGCACGGCGGCAACCGCACCGGCCGGATGTTCACCGGCGACCCGTCTGGCGACTTCCTCTTCCAGGTCCTGTACGAGGTCGGGCTCGCTTCGCAACCGACGTCGACGGCCGTCGGCGACGGGCTGGAGCTGTACGGGACCCGGCTGGTGTCGCCGGTCCGCTGCGCCCCGCCCGCCAACAAGCCGACCCCCGCGGAGCGGGACACCTGCCGTCCGTGGCTGGCCGAGGAACTGGCACTGTTACGTCCGACACTGCGGGCGATCGTGGTGCTCGGCGCGTTCGGGTGGCAGGCGCTGCTGCCGGTGCTCGAAGCGGCGGGCTGGGCGGTGCCGCGGCCGCGTCCCGCGTTCACCCACGGTGCCGTGCTGGAGCTGGGCGACCTGCGGGTTTTCGGCTGTTATCACGTCTCGCCACGCAATGTCCAGACACACCGCGTGACCCATGCCATGGTGGCGGACGTCTTCCGCGCCGCGACCTCGGTGACAGCACCGGACTGAATCGTTACGGAAACCGCAGCGACGCTGGTCACAGCCGGATGGGGCCCCCGAGCGAGGTCGCGGCGAAGGTGCGAACATGGGGACATGGCTGCTGCGAAGTCGAAGTCGGAACCGACTCGGATCCTCGTCCTCGGTGGTGGGTACGTCGGGCTCTACACGGCCTACGGCCTGCAGAAGATGCTCCGGGCCAACGAGGCGTCCGTGACGGTCGTTGACCCGCAGCCCCACATGACCTACGCGCCGTTCCTCCCGGAGGCCGCGGCAGGCGCGATCGAGCCCCGGCACGTGGTCGTGCCGCTGCGGCGGGTCCTCAAGCGCTGCCACGTGCTGACCGCGCGCGTCACCAAGATCGAGAACGAGAAGAAGTCGGTCACGGTCGAGGCGGCCGACGGCCACATCGAGCAGCTGGGCTACGACATCCTGGTCGTCGCGCTGGGCGCCGTCGCCCGGATCCTGCCGATCCCCGGCCTGGTCGAGGAGGGCATCGCCTTCAAGACCATCGGCGAGGCGATCTACCTGCGCAACCACATCATGACCAAGCTCGACGAGGCGGCCAGCACGCTCGACCCCGAGCTGCGCAAGCGCCTGCTGACGTTCACGGTCGTCGGCGGCGGCTTCGCCGGCATCGAGGCGCTGGCCGAGCTGGAGGACATGACCCGGTTCGCGGTGGAGAACTACTACCCGAACATCAAGGTGTCGGACATCCGCTGGGTCCTCGTCGAGGCGGCGGGCCGGATCCTCCCCGAGGTCCGCGAGACGCTGGGTGTGTACACGGTCGAGCAGCTGGAGAAGCGCGGCATCGAGGTGTACCTGTCGACGGCGGCGAAGTCGTTCGAGAACGGCCACGTGGTCCTGTCGGACGGCACGGAGTTCGACACGGACACGATCATCTGGACCGCGGGCGTGAAGGCCAACCCGGTCCTGGCGAACTCGGACCTCCCCCTCGACAAGCGCGGCCGCCTGGAGGCCACGGCGGCCATGCAGGTGGTGGGCCACCCGGACGTGTGGACGGCGGGCGACAACGCGGCAATCCCGGACCTGTCCCGCACGGAGCAGGACCCGACGGCAACGTGCCCGCCGAACGCCCAGCACGCGGTCCGCCAGGCCCGCCTCCTGGCCAAGAACATCATCAAGGTCCTCCGCGGCGGCAAGCCGAAGGACTACTACCACAAGAACCTGGGCGCAGTGGCCAGCCTCGGCCTGCACAAGGGCGTGGCGGACGCACTGAACCTGAAGATCAAGGGCTTCCCGGCGTGGCTGTTCCACCGCGCGTACCACCTCAAGGCAATGCCGACCTGGAACCGCCGCATCCGCATCTTGTTCGACTGGATCCTGGGTGGGTTGTTCCGGCGCGAGGTGATTTCGCTCGGCCAGATCAACAACCCGAAGGACGAGTTCACCCGGGTGTCCAAGTCCTGATTTGACGTTGTCGAGAGCCCCTGGTCGCTACGGCCGGGGGCTTTCGGCGTTCCCGGGCATGACTAGAGTGGGCGGTGCCCCCGTAGCCCAATCGGCAGAGGCAGTCGACTTAAAATCGATCGAGTGCGGGTTCGAGTCCCGTCGGGGGCACATACTGCGTGGACGAGGATGCGCCAACCTGGTCCCCGAGGCTGCTCCGGCGCTATACGGTGTGCGCATGTACGTGACGCCGCCGACGCCGCCTGTCACTCGCCCTGTTGCCGCGCCGGTTTGGTGGCAGGTCTTCGGGCCCGGGTTGACCGCGCTGATCGGGCTGTTCATGCTGACCGCGATCTACCGGTTCGACGGTATGTCGGAGATCCAGCGCGACTTCGGCCTGTCCGACGTGAGCCTGCTCCTGATCGGGTTGGTCGCCTACCTCGCCGGCGCGGCGCTCGCGGCGCCTGCCGGGCTCCTGCTCGGCGCCCGCTTCCCGACGGCGGTGGCCGTGCCCGCGGCCTGTTTCCTGCTCCTGGGTGTCGCGCTCGCCGCCTTCGCGCCCGCCGGCGGTGTGCTGGCGATCGGCCGCGTTCTTTCGGGGCTGGGCACGGGCGCGGCCGCCGGGGCGACGGTCGCGCTGACACTGAAGCTGCGCCAACTGCGTGCTGCCATCGCCGGGGTGTTCGCGGCGCTCGCCGTGCTCTCGTTGGTCCTCGGGCCGGTCATCGGCCAGCTGATCTCCGAGGCGGTGGGGTTCCGGGTGGTCCAGCTGGCCGCGATTCCGTTGCTGCTCATCGCGCTGGTCGTCACCGGGGTGATCGGTCTCGTCCGGCTCAGCACGGCCAAGCGCCCGGCACCGCCCGTCTCGTACGGCATGCCCTACCCACCGCCAGGACCGCAGTCCGGCGGCGTCTGACGGTTACCGCGCCGAACCGGCGGATAGCCTGGCCGGGGTGAGCGTGGCATTCTGGGACCTCGACGGGCGGGGGTCCTGACGATGACCGGACTGCGGCGGTATCGCACGGTGGTGTCCGACAGTGCGTTGTGGGCGGGCTTCCGGTTCCGTGACGGCGACGTCGTGATCAGCACGCCGCCGAAGTGCGGCACGACGTGGATGCAGATGCTGTGCGCGTTGCTGATCTTCGACAGCGCCGAGCTTCCCCGTCCGCTCACCGAAATCTCTCCCTGGCTGGACGCGACCACCTATGACACCGAGGCGGTCATAGCCGGGCTCGAAAGCCAGCGGCACCGGCGGTTCGTCAAGACGCACACACCGCTCGACGGCTTGCCGTTCGAAGCAGGGGTGACGTACGTCTGCGTCGGCCGTGACCCGCGCGACGCGATGCTGTCGTTCGAGCACGCCACCGCCAACATCCACCCCGACGCCATCGCCGCGGGCGGGCTCGACCAGCACGACGGCCCGCCGCCCGCTGAGGATCCGCTCGAACGGTTCCGGGAGTGGGCGGACGCGGAGTTCACCCCCGAGTCGGCGTGGTTCGGGGTGTCACTGGCCAACCTGGTCCACCACGTGCGGACGTTCTGGGACCGGCGCGATTCGCCGCAGGTCGTCTTGTTCCACTACGCCGACCTCAAAGCCGACCTGCCCGGCCAGCTGGGGCGGTTGGCCACCGCGCTCTCGATCGACATCGCGCGGCAGCGGCTGGAAGAACTCGCCACCGCGGCGACTTTCGACCGCATGCGCAACCGGGCCGACGAGCTGGCCCCCGGCGTCGACGCGAACCTCTGGCGCAGCAACAAGGACTTCTTCCGGTCCGGCACCAGCGGGCAGTGGCGCGACCTGCTCGACCACGCGACGATCGAGCACTACCAGCGGCGCGTCGCCGAGCTGGCGCCGCCCGACCTCGCCGAGTGGCTGCACAGGGGCCGGCTTCGTTGACACTCGGCGACGCGGCGCCCGTTGCTCCGGGGAGCCGGTACCGGGCGTTTTGCCGATGGACTTCGCTGAAACTCGAAACGGGCAGCTTTCTGGTCGGCCTCGCCGGGATCCCGAGCATGTTCGCCGGCCTCTGGGGCGCCGCCGTGACGCTGGACGACGCTCCGGAGGGACCACCCGCCGGCACGGGCGATTCCCTCCTCCTGCTCGTGGCGGCGCTCGGAGCCGGGGCGGGGCTGGTGGGAGTGCTCGTCTCGATCCGCACCGCCGATCCGCCCCGCCGGTCCGTGGTGGACACTTTCCAGCCGGTGCCGGTATTCGCCGTCGTCGCCATGGCCGCGGTTTTCGGCGCGTGACCCGGTGCTACACCCGTGCCGTCTTCTGGGCCGAGCTGCCGACGACGTCGAAGTCGCGGGCCATGCCCGTCGTGTTGAGGTGGGCGATGTCGGCCTGCTCGAAGTCGACGTCCAGCAGCGGGGTGCTCTTCTCCAGGTCGCGCCGGTGCTCGCTGGGGATGCCCCAGTCGTAACGCTTCTGGATCTCGACGTGGTAGACGACCTCGTCGCCGTGTTTCTCGCCGACCAGCCGGTACTGGAAGTGGTTGAACGAGTAGTACCAGTCCTGACCGCCCTTGCCGTCGCGGTCCAGGTCCGGGGCAGTCGTCGTCCACTCCGTGGTGAACGGGCCGTCCGGGCGCTTGCCGAGCTGGGCCACTTCCTTGTCGACGCGCTCGCGGAACGACGGCATGTCGTCCAGCATGTCCTGGACCGGTGCCTCGACCGTGGTGCCGTCGCCGTCGAGATAGTGCTGCAGCAGCCAGGCCGCGTGGTCGTTGCCCTGCCGGACCAGGCCCAGCAGGACGACGTTGTGCAGCTGGTTCCACACCCTGCGGTCGTGCTCGGTGGGCGGGAGGACGCCGTAGCGGCGGTCCTCGGTCTCGAAGTTGTCCCGCGTGCCGAAGACGACCTTGAGGTTGCGGGCGAGTTCCTGGTCGATTTCGGTGGCCTGCTTCAGATGCGCCTGGATCTTCCGCTCCAGCTCGTCCGCGAGGGCGGCCTGCTCACCGAGCGCGTCGAAGTAGCCCGCAGTGTCGTCGTGGGTGACCTTGCCCTCGGCCGTGACCGTCATGCCGTGCTCCCGCGCCTGCCGCTGCAGGTCCAGCACGGCTCGCTGGTGGCCTTCCAGACCCTTGAGCCCCGCGGTTCCCTCGGCGCCGTCGGCTTCGGTGTCGATGTACCTCCGCAGGGCCTTGACCTCGGCGTCGACGGCGTCGAAGTCCCAGCGGATGCGCGCGCAGTACTTCGTCGCCGCCGCGCCGCCCTTGCCCTCCCATTCGCCGTCCTCCAGCGGGGTCACGACGGCCGACTCGTACCCGTCGCGGATCCGGTGGAGCCTCTGGTGGACCAGCGCCCACTGCTCGGCGAACGTCTCCAGCCCGGCGACGTCCAGCTCCGTCAGCTGCTTGAAATCAACCACGGGGCAGCTCCGTTCCCACGGCACGGGCGGCGGCCGTCTCGGTGTCCGAGTACGCGTCGGCGCTCAGCCGGAAGTTCTCCGCGGCTTCGCCGAGCCGTTGCCGCAGCAGCGCGTTGAGGTCGTCCCACCGGCCCTGCATGTCGTCGACGCTGTTCACGAACTCCCAGCCGGGAGCCGCCCGGCGCAGCGGCTCGAACGTGTCGTCCGCCGCGCCGCACAGTGCGTTCACCGCCACCGACGTCTCGTCGCACGCGTCGGCGCGCTGCCGCAGCCAGGACGGCGTGACCCCGAGGTCCGCGCCGCCACCCCACGGCGGCACACGCTTCGGCGGCGGTCCCGGGGACGGCGACGGCGTCGGCTCGGGCGACGGGCCCTCGCCCCCAGGTGGCGGCGGAGATGGCGTCGGTCCGGGTGCCGGCCCGGACACCACCCGCCAGCCGCCCGATTCGTTCGGCACCGGCAAACTCCCTCCAGAAGATCGTCCTCAGGCTACGACGTGCACCACCGCCACCCGGTTCCGCGGTTCGGGCCCGCGAACCGCGGTGGCGGTGCATCATGGCTCGCGGCGCGTTGGTTCGGCGGAAGCGAGTTGAGGCGAAGTGCGGCGATCCTCTGCCCGGCGGCGAGTGGGCATCGTCAGCGGTGCCGTGTTCTGCGTGGCGCTCGTCGCCGGCCTCGTGCTGCTGCTGGCCGAGGGCGGGCTGGACCAGGGCGACAAGGTCGCGAGCATCGTCAGCATGGTGATCGCCGCGATCAGCCTGCCGATCACGATCTACGCCGTCGCCCTGTCGGCCCGGCAGGAACGGCAGGCGCCGCCCGGCAGCCTCGACGATTTCGCCGACATCCTCGCCGACGCCGTACGGACGCAGTGGGAAGCGGAGGAACAGATCCGGCGGGTGCACGACCCGTTCCCGCTGCCGTTCCGGTGGAGCACCGTCGACGGCGAACTCACCGACCACTGGGAGAACATCAACGGCAGCCCGGACGACGGCACCGTCCTCGACCTCGACGGCCAGGGCGAGCACGTCGCCGCCGTCTTCGCGCGGATTCCGTCCCGGCGGCTCGTGGTGCTGGGCGAAGCCGGGGCCGGCAAGACGATCCTGACGTCCCGGTTCGCGCTCACCCTGCTGGCCGGGCGCGAACGCGGCAGCTCCCAGCCGGTGCCGGTGATCTTCTCGCTCGGGTCGTGGGATCCCGCCCGCGCGTCCCTGCGGGACTGGCTGACCGAACAGCTCGTCACCACCTATCCCGTGCTCGGACGGCCCGACGCCACAGGCGGGACCGTCGCCGCGCGGCTGCTCGCCGACCGGCGGATCCTGCCCGTGCTCGACGGCCTCGACGAGGTCACCGAGGGACTGCGCGGGGACGTCGTCACCCGGATCAACGCGGGCCTGCGGCCGGGCGACGAATACCTGCTGACCAGCAGGCCACGCGAATTCCGCGAGGCCGTCGAGGCCACCGACGTGCTGACCGCCGCGGCCGTGGTGCGGCTCGAGACGCTCACCCTCGACGACCTCGACCGCTACCTGCCGCTGACGACCCGCAAGGGGCGCGGGCCCGGGACGAAGTGGCACCCGGTCCTGGAACACACCCGCCGCTCCGGCGTCGACAGCGCGTTGTTCGAGGTGCTCTCGACCCCGCTGATGGTCGCGCTGGCCCGTGCCGTGTTCAGCGACACCGACGCGGATCCGGCGGCACTGCTCACTGTGGACAGTCCGGATTCCCGGACCACCCGGGAAGTCCTCGAAGACCTGCTGCTCGCCGGTTTCGTGCCCGCGGTGTACTCCGGGGATGCTCACGCCGGCCGGGTGGAGCGGCGGCTGCAGTTCCTGGCCTGGCAGATCCGGCGGCGGGGGACCTACGACATCGCCTGGTGGCAGTTCGTGCTGGCCGTGCCGCGGGTCGTGGTGGGCGCCGTGGCGGGCGCGGTGATCACGGCGGCGGCCTGGCTCGCCGCCGGCTACCCCGGCTGGGCCGGCAGCTGGCCCGATCCCGTCCCGCAGCGCGCGTGGGTCCTTGCGACCCTGGTGGCCGGCCTGGTCACCGGGATCGCCGGCGGGACGATCGTGGGCCAGGCCCGCGGCATCCGGCCCGCGCCGGCGCGCATCCGGCTGCAGATGCTCGGCAGGCTCGGGCAGATCGCCGGACAGCTGGCCGTCAGCCTGCGCGGCTGGCGCACCATCGCGTGGCTGCTCGTGTGGACCGGCGGCGGGGTGCTGTTCGGCACCGCGGCGTCGGTGTTCGGCCACGGCGGCAACGTCGTCCTCGTCGGGTTCGCCGCCGGCCTGTTCGCCGGCCTCGGCACGTGGTTCGTGGTGTCGTTCGTCCGCGCGCTCGGAACCCCGGTCGACCCGACCGAGACGACCAGCCCGGCCGAGCTGCTGCGCACCGACCGGCGGGCCGCGCTGCGCCAGGGCATGGCCGTCGGCCTCGGCGGGGGGACGGTGTTCTGGACGATGCTGGGCTTCGCCTTCGAGCCGGCGTTCGGCGTACCCTTCGACGTCGTCTTCGCCGGCGGCCGCTGGATTCCCGGCTTCCTGACCATGGCCGCGGCGGGGCTGGTGATCTGGATGCTGTTCGTGACGGTCTGGGGTCCCTGGCTGGTGGCCCGCCTGTGGCTCCCGCTGACCGGCCGCCTGCCATGGCGCGTGATGCCATTCCTGTCCGACGCCCACGAGCGCGGCGTCCTGAGGGCGGCGGGCGGGGTCTACCAGTTCCGCCACGCCCGGCTGCGCGACTATCTCGCGGACCGCTGGAACGCGCGCTTACGGTGAGCGGGATCCGAGGAGGCGCGGCGTGGTCGTGAAGGTCCGCACGGTCAATGGCGCGAAGCAGCTCGAGGTCGAGGACGTCGCGTGGACGCCCGATCTCGGTGAGCGCTTCGTGGCCGAGGGATGCACGGGACTGCTCGTCGGTGCGCCGGACGGCCCGGCGATGCCGGACCTCGGGTTCGTCCGTGACCTGCCCGGGCTGACCCGGGTCCGGCTGCTGCGTGGCGTGCGGGACTGCTCGGCGGTGGCGGACGTCCCCGGCCTGGAGGAGCTGACGCTGGCCTCGGACTACCGGGGGCCGCTCACCCTCGGGAGCCTGCCGCGGCTGCGGACGCTGGCGATGCCCTTCCTGCCGGCGGTCGCGGACCTGGCGAAGCTGGGTGAGCTGCGTGTGCTGGCGGTGTGGGGCTGGCCCAAGTCGTCGCCGACCCTCGAGGTGCTGGGGGACAAGCCGGAGCTGGAGTTCCTGCGGCTGGAACTCAAGCGGACCACGGTGCTCACGACGGCCGGGCTCGTCGCGCCGAAGCTGCGTACGTTGTGGCTCTACGACGGCAGGGTGTCGTTCGCGGCGGCGTTCCCCGAGCTGGAGGTCCTGCACCTGAACAGCACCAAAGTGGCGTCACTCGACTTCGTCCGTGACCTCCCGCGGTTGCGGGACCTTTTCGTGGAGAACGCGGGCGAAGTCGAAAGTGCCGACCCGCTGCGGGGCCATCCGGCACTGCGCCTGCTGGCGTTCGCGGGCCGGACGACGTTCCGCGACGGTGATCTCGGCGCGCTGCTGGAGCTGCCCGCCGTGGAGAGCGTGGCCCTCGAGCGCGGTGCGCCGCACTACAGCCACAAGCCCGCCGAGATCCGTCGCTGACGGCTCAGGCCGCCTGCACGGTGACCGGGAACTTCGCCGGTCCCCGCAGGTTGATCCGGCCGTTCCACTCCACCCGCCCCGCGAAGTCCAGGTCCGGGAACCGCTGTACCAGGCGGCTGATCGCCACCTGGCCCTCCAGCCTGGCCAGTGCCGCGCCGAGGCAGTGGTGGGGGCCCGCGCCGAAGGACACCTGGTGGCGGGCCTCGGGGCGGTCGATGCGGAGGCGGTCGGCGTCCGGGCCGAAGAAGCGCTCGTCGCGGTTGGCCGAGGCCAGGCAGGCCAGCACGAACGTGCCCGCCGGGATCTCCTTGCCCGCCACTTCGTACGGCGACGTCGTGATGCGGCGCGTCTGCTGCACCGGCGAATCGAACCGCAGGAACTCCTCGACCGCGTTCGCCGCCAGGTCCGGGTGGGACCGCAGCAGCTCCAGCTGGTCGCGGTTGTGCAGCAACGCGTTCACGCCGTTGGCGATCAGGTTGACCGTCGTCTCGTGGCCCGCCACGTACAGCAGGACCACCTGGGCCACCAGCTCGTCGCCGTCGAGGACCTGGCCGTCGTGCTCGGCCGCGATCAACGCCGTGAGCAGGTCGTCGGCCGGGTGCTCGCGCTTCCACGCGATCAGGTCGCGGGTGATCGCCGTCAGCTCCGCGTCCGCCGCCATGATCGCCCGCGCGGTTTCCTCGTCCGCCACGATTTCCAGGGACCGCACCAGCGTCCCGCTCAGCTCCCGGATGCGCGCGTGGTCGGTCGGCGGCATGCCGAGCATCTCCGAGATCACCGCGAACGGCAGCGGGAACGCCAGTTCCTCGACCAGGTCCGACGTCCCCTTCGCGGCCATCCGGTCCAGTGCCTCGTCGACGAGCCGGACGATCTGCGGTTCGAGCGCGGCCACCGCCCGGCGGGTGAACACCTTGGTCACCAGCGACCGCAGCCGCGTGTGATCGGGCGGGTCGCGGTCGAGCATCGACAGGTTCAGCGCGCCGGCGTTGCCTTCCTCGCCGAAGTATTCGATCTGCTGGCTGAACGGCCCGGGGGCCAGGTTGCCGACTTCGACCGACAACCCCGCCTTCAGCACGCGCGAGACGTCTTCGAAGCGGGACACGAACCAGAAGCCCAGCGGGTGGTCCTGCACCGGGTCCCGGTCGCGCAGCATCTTGTAGTGCGGGTACGGGTCTTCGAAGTAGCCGGGCGCGAACGGGTTGAACAGCAGTTCGCCGGGATCGATCAGGTCGGTCATGCCAAACCCCCAGACGGGTTTACCTACACGGCGTTGGTGACATACGCAGTGTATGTCCTATGCTCTGCGCATGTCGACTGCCAAGAGCCGGCGGGAGCAGTACTCCGAGGCCACCCGGGCCGCCCTGCTGGCCGCGGCCACCCGCCGGTTCGCCGAGCACGGCTTCGCGGGCACGGCACTGGAGGACGTCGCGGCCGACATCCAGGCCACGCGCGGGGCGATCTACCACCACTTCGCCGGCAAGGGCGCGTTGTTCGAAGCGGTCTTCGAGCAGCTCGAAGGGGACGCGATGGCGCTCTGCGCGGACGCGGCGGCGCGGGCGGCCGGCCCGCGTGAGGCGGCCGAGGCGGCGTTGGAGGTCTTCCTCGACCGCTGCTGCGACCCGGTTTACGGCAAGATCGTCTGCCTGGAGGCACCGCTCGCGCTCGGCTGGCTGCGCTGGCAGGCCGCCGAGGAGAAGTTCGCCTACGGCCTGGTCGAACGGCTGATCAAGGCGCTGATGGACGGCGGCGACCTGCAACCCCAGCCACTGGAAACCACGACGCGGCTGGTGTTCGGCATGCTCGGCACGGCAGGGATCGCGCTGGCCGAAGCGTCCGATGTGGACAAACCGCGGCTGAAGGCCGAGTACGCCGCCGTCATCGACCGGATGGTCTCGGCCCTGCGCCCGGACCCCGGATGTGACGCCGGTCACTGATCGCAACCTTGATCGTCCGGCCGCGCCTTCAGAGTGGAAAGCAACCTTTACCTTCGCCTGGGGGATCCATGGGGAAAAGACTCTTCGCCGTGCTGGGTGCGGTGCTCGCCGCGCTCGTGCTGGCGCCGGCCGCGGAGGCCGGTGCCGCCGGCCGGTTCGACCGGGAACTGCGGACGCGGATCGCACAGGCGCAGGCCTACGCCGACAGCCGTCCCGGCGTGACCGGCATCGTGCTGCGGGACCGGTGGACCGGTGCCGTCTACCGCAGTGCGGCCTCGGGCACGCTGATCTGGGCGTGCTCGACGCCGAAGCTGGCCATGGTCGTGGACCTGCTGCTGCGCAACGACTCCGGCGCGGTCACGCTGACCGCCGAAGACCGCGACCTGATGCACCGGATGCTCAACTCCAGTGACGACGCGGCCGCCCACAAGCTCTGGACCCGCTACGGCGGCGAGGCGGAGTTCGCCAAGCGGTTTCCCTCCTACGGCATGACCGACATGCGGTTCACCGACCAGCACCCGCACCACTGGGGCTGGATCCTCACCACCGCGGACGACCTGGACCGGCTGGTCAACTACGTGCTGACCCGCCTGCCGCGGCAGCACCGCGACTACATCGTCCGCGAGATGCGTGCCGTGGACGTCAACCAGCAGTGGGGTGTCTGGGGTGCCGGCCCGGCCGCGCGGCCGGGCAACAAGGACGGCTGGTCCGACGACAACGACGACGGCTCCTGGATCATGAACTCCGTCGGCTTCGTCGGCCCGCACGAGCGCTACACCCTGGCGCTGATGAACAACACCATGGTCATCCAGGACGGCTACGAGGTCGGCAAGGAGACCACCACCCGGATCAGCGAAATCCTCTTCAAGGGGTACTTCGGCGCGTGACGCCCTCCGGCGGCAGGGCCCGGCGTGGATTCGCCGAGGCCCTGCCGATCGCGCCGGAAAAACAACGCTCGATCCCTTTCCTGGGCCCGCATTCAGCGGCTTTTCCCACGCAATCGTGTTTGCGGGGGCACCCTCAGTAGCCCTTGTGGGGTCTGTGTAAGCTCCGGTCTCGCTTGACCGGGTGATCACTCACCCGAATCGGTGGCCGACGTGGTCATGAATTGTCATCACGCGGTCCTCACGTCGTGGTTCGGGCTCGGATAGGAGATTTATGCAGGTCAGGTCCACTCTCGTGCGTGGCGGGATCGCGGCACTCGCCGCGGCCGCCGCGGTCATGGTCGGTGCTCCCTCGGCGCTGGCCGACGACGGCGCCGCGCGCGGCCGGGTCAGCGAAAACGCGGGCACGCTGGGCTACCGGATCAACCTCGAAGGCGGCGGTGACTACATCACCAAGCTGTTCGGGTTCAAACTCTCGGACGGCAGCTCGCTCAAGCTCTACTGCGTCCAGATCACCGTCGGCATGCGCACCGACGTCGACATGGTCGAGCGGCCGTGGACCAAGTACCCCGCCGCGAACTCGCCGTTCACCGCGAACAGCGACAAGATCAACTGGGTGCTGCACCACGGCTACCCGGGCGTGAAGCCGGACGCGCTGGCCGACGCGCTCGACAAGCAGGGCGTCAAGGTCCACGACGGCATCTCCGAGCGCGAGGCGATCACCGCGACGCAGGCCGCGGTGTGGCACTTCAGCGACGGCGTCAAGCTGAACCTGCAGAAGCCGCTGGCCGAGAAGAACCCGGCCGAGGACAACGCCGACGTCGCCGCGCTCTACACCTACCTGACCGGCGACCAGAACAAGGGCATGGGCGCGCAGCCCAAGCCGACGCTGAACATCGCGTCGCCGAAGGGCGAGGGCAAGATCGGCACCCGGATCGGCCCGTTCGAGGTCGCCACCTCCGGTGACATCACCTCGCTCACCACCGAGCTGCCCGAAGGCGTCAAGATCACCGACGCCGACGGCAAGGAGGTCAAGTCCTCGGAAGTCAAGGACGGCAGCAAGCTGTACGTCGACGTCCCGGCGGGCGCCAAGCCGGGCAACGGCTCGTTCGCGCTGAAGGTCACCGGCGAGCTGGAGACCGGCCGCCTGTTCGTCGCCGAGAACTACGCGCAGAAGCCGGCGCAGTCGCTGATCGTCGCCGACTCGGAGAAGACCCAGGTGACCGCGAAGGCGGCCGCGAGCTGGACCGAGGCGGGTGCCGCCCCGACCACCGCGCCGAGCACGCCGGGTGGCGCGCAGTCCGGTGGTGGCGACCTGGCCAACACCGGTGTCGACGCCGCGGTTCCGTTCGCCGCCGGTGGCCTGCTGCTCGGGGGTGGCGCGCTGATGCTGCTGCTGAACCGCCGCCGCAGCCGCGCCTGATCGAAGTACCCGAGACGGGGCCGGTCCACTGTGGACCGGCCCCGTTTTCGTGCCCGACGAACGGATTGCGCCCTTCGGGGCGAATCCGGCGGCCCGCCCGCCGCAGTGGTCTAGACTTTTCGGTCATGCGCGGTACGACCGTCCCGCCAGGGACGCCCTGCCCGGCACCGCCGCCGGGGGAGCTGCCGATGCACCGGCTGGAGGTGCCTGCCGGGCCCCCGGAAGGCGTCCTGCCGTTCGCGGTCGGCACGTTCGACACGATCGGGCCGCTGTCCCGCGCGGACTTCCCGCACCGGCACACGTTTCACGAGATCGTGCACGTCACCGGCGGCACCGGCACGCACGTCGTCGACCTCGCGCGCTGGCCGCTGCGGCCGCCGAACCTCGGCATCATCGCGCCCGGCCAGGTGCACCAGTGGGCCGGGGTGCGCGGGCTGACCGGGCACGTCGTGCTGTTCACCGACGACTTCCTCCTCGACCACCCGGCCGACGGCGCACTGCTGCGGCGGCTGAGCGAACGGCCGTGGCTGGAACTGGACGCACGGGCCGACGCCGTCGTCACGCGGCTGATCGCCGACCTCGAGGACGAGTTCCGCCGCGCCGAAGACGGCGCCGAATCGGTGCTGCGGGCGCTGGTGCACGTCCTCGTCGTGCGAGCGGGACGGCTGCTGGGCACACCGCCGCCCGCACCCGCCGGAGCCGTGGCGGCCGGGTTCGCCCGCCTCGCCTCCCGCCCCGAACCCGGGCTGTGGTCGGTCCGCGCCTACGCCGACCGCCTCGGCGTCACCCCCGGCCACCTCACCGAGGCGGTGAAGACCGCGACCGGCCGGACCGCGGCGCAACTGGTGCGCGAGGCGCGGATCCGGGAGGCCCAGCGGTTCCTGCTGCGTACGGACCTGACCGTGCGGCAGGTGGCGCGCCGCACGGGGTTCGCCGATCCGGCGTACTTCTGCCGGTTCTTCCGGCGGGAGACCGGGGTCAGTCCCGGTGAATTCCGGCGTGGCGGGGAGAATCACCACGACTGACCGGTCCCGTCCATCGCCGCCCGCCGGGTGCGCTGCCTACGTTCGAGGGGATTCCCGAAGCCCCCACGAGGAGCAGGCATGGACGAGGAAACCCAGCTCAGCCGCAAGACGGTGCTGAAGGCCGCGCTCGCCGCGGGTGTCGCGGCGCCGGTCGCGCTGCTCGGCGGCCCGGCGCTCGCCCGCGCGACCGCCGCGGGCGGCGTCCCCGAACTGACGCCGTCGTGCCACGACGACGACGATCCGACGCCGCCGCAGACCGAAGGCCCGTACTTCAAGCCGAATTCACCGGAACGGACCAACCTCGTCACCCCGGGCACCCAGGGCACGCGGCTGACCGTGACCGGCTACGTCTTCGGGCTCGCCTGCCGTCCGGTGAGCCGCGCGCTGCTGGACTTCTGGCAGGCGGACGTCAACGGCGCGTACGACAACGTGGGCTACACCCTGCGCGGCCACCAGTACACCGACGCGCAGGGCGCGTTCACGCTGTCGACGATCGTGCCCGGCCTCTACCCCGGCCGGACCCGGCACATCCACGTGAAGGTGCAGGCGCCCGGCAGGCCGGTCCTGACCACGCAGCTCTACTTCCCGAACGAGCCGCGCAACAACACCGACACCATCTTCGACGCGCGGCTGCTGATGACCGTCCGGGACAACGGCACGGCGAAGGAAGCGGCCTTCGACTTCGTCCTCGACGTGCCGCAGACGCCGACGTCGACGCAGGCACCGACGTCGACGCAGACGTCGACGCCCTCGCCCGGCGGCACCACCTGGACGGCGGGCACCGCGTATGCGCCGGGCAACCGCGTCACCTACGCCAGCCGCGCCTACGTGTGCCTGCAGGCGCACACCGCCCAGCCGGGCTGGGAACCGCCGTCCGTGCCCGCGCTGTGGCGGGCGGAGTGATCCGCCGAACCTGCGCACGTTAGGGGTCGACGCGGCCGTGGCGGCCTGCCAGATTCTCAGGTATGACGAGTTCTCTGAAGGCCTCGCCGTGGATCCGGCGCTTCCACCCGGCGCCCGCCGCGGCCGCGCGGCTGGTGTGTTTCCCGCACGCGGGGGGAGCGGCCAGCTACTTCCACCCGGTTTCGGCCGCGCTGTCGCCCGCGGTGGAAGTGCTGGCCGTGCAGTACCCCGGCCGGCAGGACCGGCACGCCGAGCCGCTGGTGGACGACCTGTTCGTGCTCGCCGACCGGCTGGCGGACGTGCTCGCCGAGGAGGTACGCGGGCCGCTGGCCTTCTTCGGCCACAGCATGGGCGCCAGCCTGGCGTTCGAGGTCGCGCGGCGGCTCGAGCCGCGGGGCACGCGGTTGCTGGAACTGTTCGTCTCGGCCCGGCGCGCGCCGACGGCGGTCCGCGACGAACGGGCACACGAGAAGGCGGACGCCGCCCTGCTGGCCGAGGTCAAACGGCTCGGCGGCACGCAGGCGTGGGTGCTGGACGACGAAGAACTGGTCCGGCTGGTGCTGCCGACGCTGCGCAACGACTACAAGGCCGCGGAGCTGTACCGCTACCGCCCGGGTCCCGACGTCAGCTGCCCGGTGACGGCGCTGATCGGCGACAGCGACCCGAAGGTCACCGAGGCCGAAGCGCGCCCGTGGGCGGAGCGCACTTCGGGCGGCTTCGAGCTGAAGACGTACCCAGGCGGTCACTTCTACCTCAACGACCACGCCACCGACGTCATCCGGCTGCTGCGGGAGCGGCTCGCCCGCTGAGCAGGCGAGCCCTGGTCACCGTGCCTGCGGAATCCGTACCCGCGTCGGGGTGAGCTGCAGGATCCGCAGCAGCCGGGCGCGGCCCAGCCGGTGCAGCATCTCCCCGAGTTCCTCCGGCGCGATGCTTCCTTCGAGGTCGAGCCGCGTCGCCCGGACGACGCGGTCGATCTCCGAGGCGGGGAGCCGCCCCGCGAACTCTCCGGCCAGCCACACCCCGACCTCGTCCACGACGTCGTCCGCCCGGTGGCTCCGTACGGTCATTGCTCTCCTCGTTTCGGATCGCCTTCTTGCCAAGGTCGTGGCGGAAAAATCCGCCTGACGCAGCTCCGACGGGCGAGTGGCCGAGCCATGACGCGGAAATGACGAACTGGTGCGCACAAAAGCTTTCCGTGTCCGGACAAGTGAAATCCGTGACGGCCGCGGTTCACTCACATGGGGCGTCTGCCGTCCGAAGTTGTCGGCCGATCGGGTGGAAAACCGCGGAACTTCGCCGGTCGCGCGTCCGTCTCAGGACCCTGGAGACGTCCCACAGCACGGGCATTCCCGCACGGAATGCGGAAACGGAGACGCGACCCATGGGCCGGTATGACCGGACCGACCTCGGGGCCTACAGCCTCGGGCTGCTCGACGCCGCCGAGACGGCACGGGTCGAGCGGCACCTCGCGGCCTGCCCGGACTGCCGCCAGGAGGTCCGGGAGTTCGAAGCCGTCCGGTCCCTGCTCGACCACCTCGCCGACGTCAAGTCCCGTTAGGACGGCCGCCTTCAGAGGCTGGGGTTCAGCGCGACGCCGCGGCCTTGATCGTCCGCAGTACCGGCGCGGTCTCCAGCGTCCGCACGGCATCCAGCGCGCCCAGTCGCTCGGTCAGGTAACGGTGCAGCGCGGCCGCGTCCGGGCAGAGGGCCTGGGCGACCAGGTTCGCCGTCCCGGTCGTCGCCGCGACCAGCGCCAGTTCCGGGTGCGTCGCCAGCTCGCGGGCAACCTCGTCGAGGTGCGCCGGTGCCACGGCCATCCACAGCAGCGCCTGCGTCGTCGCACCCAGCAGGGCCGGGTCGATCTCCAGGTCGAAGAACACCGTGCCGCCTGCCTGGAGGTCGGCCAGCCGGCGCGCGACGGTCGCCGCGGACCAGCCGGTCGCCGCCGCCAGCTCGGCCAGGCTCGCCCGGCCGTCCCGCTGCAGTGCGGCAAGCAGCGCGTCGTCCTCGCCGGTCAGCGGCTTGCCCGGGCCCGTGAGCACCGGCGTGAGCGCCGCGATCTGTGCCGCGTCGAGGGCGTGTGCCCGGCCGAGCCACGCCGTCGGGCCGCCGAAGTACCGGTGCAGCAGTTGGTGCGCCGACACCGCCGTGATGCTCGCCGTGCGCGGGATGTCCCGCAGCAGCAGCGAATGGTCGCTCGCGGCGGGCGTCTGGACGTTCACGCAGATCTCCGTGCCGCCCGACATCAGCTTGATCCACGCCGTGTCACTCCGGCGGGCGAGCGCGTGGGCGAGGTCCTGCGCGGTGTGCGGCGTCGCGGTCAGCCGCACCATCCACTCGGCCTGCCCGGCACGTTGCGGATCCGGCACGCCCACGACGCGAAGCGACGCTTCGGCGCGTAGACGGCGATAGCGCCGCGCCACCGTCTGCGTCGAGACGCCGAGGACCTCACCGATCTTGGTGAACGGCGCCCGCCCGTCGAGGTGCAGCGCATGGATCAACGCGCGATCGACCGCGTCCAGAGTGGTCATATCCCTCATTCAAGCGCATCTCATGGAAGAAATCTGCCAGATTATCCCTATGGCTGGAAGTGGCGGACGGTCAGCCGTCAAGGTCGGCGACGAACCGAAAGGGGGCACCTCTTGCCGACGACGACACTCCACCGCCACCGCTGGGCCGCACTGGCCGTCCTGCTCACCGCCGAGGCGATGAACCTGCTCGACGCCACGATCGTGCAGGTCGCGGGTCCGGCGATCCACGCCGCACTGGGTGGCCCGGCGACCGCCATCCCGTGGTTCGGCGCGGTCTACACGCTGCCGTTCGCGGTCTTCCTGATCACCGGCGGCCGCCTCGGCGACCTCTTCGGCCGGGCGCGGGTGTTCCGGATCGGCGTGGCGGGCTTCGTGCTCGCGTCACTGGCCTGCGCGGTCTGCGGCACGACCGGCCTGCTGATCGGGGCGCGGGCGGTGCAGGGCGCGGCGGCCGCGCTGGTCATCCCGCAGACGATCGGCCTCATCCGCGCCCTCTTCGACGGCGACGAGCTCGCGAAGGCCATGGGCAGCATCGGCCCGGTGATGGGCCTGTCCGCGGTCACCGGGCCGTTGCTCGGCGGCCTGCTGACGCACGCGCTGTCGTGGCGGGCGGTGTTCCTGGTGAACGTCCCGCTCGGGCTCGCGGTGCTGGCGGCCGCGCGGCTGCTGCGCGAGGACCGCGCCGCCACGCGCCCGCGGCTCGACCTGGCAGGCACCGCGCTCGCCGTCGCCGGGACCGCGTTGCTGGTGTATCCGCTGATCGACCCCGCCGGGACGAACTGGTGGCTGCTCGCGGCGGGCGCCGCGCTGCTGGTGACGTTCGGCTTCCACCAGCGCCGTTCGGCCGCACCGCTGGTCGAGCCGAGCCTGTTCACCCACCGCGGATTCCCCGCGGCCCTCGCCGGGTCGCTGCTGTTCTTCGGGGCGACGACCGGGCTGACCCAGGTGGTGCCGATGCAGCTGCAGCTCGGGCTCGGCGCCGACGTCCGCACGGCGGGCCTGACGCTGCTGCCGCTGTCGGCCGGGCTCGCGGTGTCGTCATGGCTGGCCGGCACCCGGCTGGTGCCGAAGTACGGCCCGCGCGTGATGTTCGCCGGGCTGGCGCTGCTGACGGCCGGGATGCTCGCCGCGATCGCCGCCGGGGTGCACGCCTACCCGTGGGCGCTGGCGGTGTGCGGGCTCGGGATGGGAACGTTCACGGTGCCGTTCTTCACCGCGGCCCTGCACCGCGTCCGGCCGCACGAGACGGGCTCGGCGGCCGGCCTGCTCAACGCCGTCCAGCAGCTCGGCGGCACGGTCGGCGTCGCCCTGTTCGGCGGGCTCTTCCTGAGCAGCGGGACGGCCACCGCCGCGCTCGGCCTCGGCGCCGCGCTGACCGTGGCCGCCGCCGTGGCCGTGCTGCCGCTCAGTAGTCGTCGCGGCCGGTGAACTGCTGTTCCAGCAGCTCGGCCGCGCCGGCGACGAGCTCGAGCGGGTCGGTGAACTCGTTGATGTCGAGGTTGATCAGCGGCAGCGAATGGCGCAGCACGAGGTGTTCGCCCATCACGGCGAGCCCGCCCACGACGATCGAGTTGCCGACCTCGGTGAGCACGTCGAGGAGGTCGACCTCGTCGTGGCGGGCGAACGGCGTCGCGATCTGCACCCAGTCCTCGCGCTGGTCGAGGATCTCGCGGGCGATCACGACGATCTGCGCGCGCTGCTCGGTGTCGGGCTCGTCGCCGAACACCAGGCGGATGCGGATCTCGTCGGGTTCGTCGCGCACCACCCGGTACGACTCCCTGACGTAAGCGACCAGATCGCCCCATTCCGCCACGCGGTTCTCCGTTCTCGTGCTGGTGTGCGCGCTCAGCGTAGCGATCAGGCCGCGCCGATCCGATCGAGATCGGCGAGAACATCGGCAGGCAGCTCGAGTCCGGCGGCGGCGAGGTTCTCGCGCAGGTGCCCGAGCGAGGAGGTACCGGGAATCAGCAGCATCGACGGCGACCGCTGCAGCAGCCAGGCGAGCGCAACCTGCATCGGCGTGGCCCCGGTTCGTGCGGCGCAGTCGTCGAGCAGCCCGGACTGCAGCGGGCTGAACCCGCCGAGCGGGAAGTATGGCACGAAGGCGATCCCTTCGGCAGCGCACTTGCCGACAAGATCGTCGTCTTCGCGGTGGGCGACGTTGTAGTGGTTCTGAACGCAGACGACCGGAGCGATCGCCTGCGCCTCCTCGACCTGCGCGGCACTGACGTGGCTGAGGCCGAGATGCCGGATCAGCCCCTGTTCCCGCAGCTCGGCAAGCACCCCGAAGGGCTCGGCGACGGACATGGGCACGGGATAGTCATGGGCGGCGTTGCTGAGCCGCAGGTTGACGACGTCCAGTGCGTCGACGCCGAGATGCCGCAGGTTGTCGTGCACAGCCTCGGTGAGTTCCTGCGCGGACAACGCGGGCGGCCAGCCCTTGTCCTCGCTGCGCCGCGCACCCACTTTCGTCACGATGACGAGTTCCTCGGGGTAGGGATGCAGCGCTTCCTTGATGAGGGCGTTCACGGTGTGCGGGCCGTAGAAGTCACTGGTGTCGATGTGGGTGACGCCGCATTCGACGGCCTCCCGCAGAACGGCAACGGCGGTGTCGTGATCCCGCGGCGGCCCCCAGACACCGGGACCGGCCAGCTGCATCGCGCCGTATCCCATGCGCGTCACGGGAAGGTCGCCGCCGAGGGGGAAGGTGCCGCCCAGGTTCACTCTGCTGCTCCTCGAGTTTGGGGGTGCTCTCCTCGGGAGTCTAGGGCCCGCGCGAACCTGTCGGTCGTCGAACATCGCCTACCTGCTGTTTCCTTTGTGGCACAAGGGAAATCTCGCTCCTCTACTTTCACCCGATTCGGTGGTGACCTTCGAACCTGTGTTCGGGTAGCGTGATTGGCATGACCACAACCACGTCGATTTTCGTTGAGTTCCAACAGAAAACGTTCCTTCGTCCGCGGAGATGGCAGGGTGAAGCCTCGCGGCCGTTCCGTGAGCCGGGTTGTGCGGGCCCGCGAAGACCCGTCGGGCAGGCACTGCGTCGCCAGGTGGACCATGGCCGGGTGCACGCCGGCGCGGCGCCCCGCGGACAGTTCCCGGTGCGCCCCGAATTCAGCAGAGCCCCTTGCCTCGCAGTACCCGCGCCACCGACTCCCGCACCCGGTTCTCGCTCAGCTCCCCGGACTGCACCGCCTTGACCAGCCGGTCCAAAACCTCGTCGACCCGGCCCCCGGAGGACCACAACGCCTGATCAGCCCCGGCCTGCAAGGCCTTCAACACCGCTTCCGGCAACGGATACTGGGCGGTGATCGCCTTCATCGCCCCGAGATCGTCCGTCAGGACGGGCCCGGTGAACCCGAACTCGCCGCGTAGCAGCTGATACGCGGCGGGCGAAAGGGAAGCCGGTACCCCGCCGGTCAGGTCGGGCACGTCCAGGTGGCCGACCATGACCGCGACCGGACCGTAGTCGGCGATGTCGCGGTACGGCACCAGATCCACCGCCCGCAGCTGGGCGAGCGGGGGCGTCACCACTGTGCCCTTGTGGGAGTCGCCCGAGCCGTGACCGTGGCCCGGGAAGTGCTTCAGCACCGGCTGGACACCCGCTTCGCGGAGACCTGCGGCGAACGCCTTGGCGTACGTCTTCACCCGGACCGGGTCCGGGCTGAACGACCGGTCGCCGATGACGTCGTCGTCCGGGGCGTCCGTGACGTCGGTGTCCGGGGCGAAGTCGACCGTCACCCCGCGGGCACGCAGCTGGCGGCCACGCTCCGCGGCCAGGGCGCGGACCTCGCCCGGGGACTTCGTTGCGGCCATCGTGCGGGCCGACGGCAGGTCGCCGTCGAGGTCGTCGATGCGCTGGACGCGGCCGCCCTCTTCGTCGACCGAGATCGCGACCGGCACGTGGGCCGCGGCCTGGACCGCTTCCAGGTTGTGGTCTTTCAGCAACGCCGTGGCGTTACCGCCGACGAAGATTCCGCCGACCTGGTGGTCGCGGACCAGCGTCACCGCGGCGGCCGGGTCGGCGCCGGACACGCCGACGACGACCAGCTGGGCGACCTGGCTGCGGACGTCGAGGCCGTCCGCCGCCGGAGCGCAGTCGCCCGGGCGGGCGAGGCGGGACGTGGGCGCCGGAAGAGGAGCACTCGGCGAGAACGAAGACGAGGAAGGAGACGACGAAGGAACAGAAGCCAACGGCAGCGCCAGCCCGGACACGGCCCGCGGGCGCAACCCCACGACCAGCAGACACCCGGTCACGATGCAGAGCGCCGCCCCGAGGGCGGCCAGACGTCGGCGGTTCATCGGTCCCTTCACGCGTCGGTGTGCACCCCGACCGTAGTGGACGGCCTCACTTCACGATGTGAAGAAGGGGTGGGCGTTCCTTAGAGAAATCGTGAAGACGTCCTCAGCACACTGATGGCAGTCAGGAATCGACGTGGGCAGAGGAGGGGCTCGATGGACCAGGTGCGAGTGGCGGCGTGGGCGTCTGACCCGATCGCCCTGACCGGGCTGATCAACCACCTGAAGTCCCGGCCGGAACTGCTGGTCGTCCCGCGTGCCCGGCGGGGGGAGGCGGCGGTGCTGGTGTTCGCCGTCGGGCAGGTCGACCGGGAGGCCGTCGCCGCGCTGCGGGCCGCGGCCGCCGAGTCGCCCGCCGCGATCGTGCTGGTCGCCGGGCAGGTCGATCCCGCGCACGTGGACCTGCTCGCCGACTGCCACGTGTCGGCAGTGCTGCCGCGGACGGCACTCGACCGGCTGACCGAAAGCGTGCTCGCCGCCGCGCGGGGGCGTTCGGCGTCGCTGCGCGAGCAGGTCGAGGCGCTCTCCGGCGAGAGCGGCCGGGCGGCGCTGACGGCACGCGAGGTGGATGTGCTTCGCTTGATGGCCGAGGGCTGGGACACTGCCGAGATCGCGGGCAAGCTCTGCTACTCGGAGCGGACCGTGAAGAACGTCATCTACGCCATGACCAACCGGCTCAACCTGCGCAACCGGCCGCACGCGGTCGCGTACGCCGTGCGGGCCGGTGTGATCTGAGGAAAGGCCGTTGCGAACGATCACCCGCCGGACCGTTGCCGCGGTCGCCGCGCTGGTCCTGCTCGCCGCCTGCAGCCCGGGTGACGCCGGTGGGCGGACGAAGCTCACCATCGCGACCTTCGGCGAGTTCGGGTACGCGCCCCTGATCGCCGAGTACGAGAAGCTGCACCCGGACATCACCGTCCAGAACCGCGTCACCGACTTCGACACCCACCACAAGGGGCTCGCGACGCAGCTGGCGACCGGCCACGGTGCCGCGGACGTCGTCGCGATCGAAGAGCAGTACATGCCGCAGTACCGGCGGGCGAAGGACAAGTTCGCCGACCTCGCCGCCTTCGGCGCGCGCGACCTCGAACGCCAGTGGGTGCCGTGGAAGTGGGCGCAGGGCACCGACGGTGCCTTCGTCCTGGGGCTCGGCACCGACATGGGCAGCCTCGCCCTCTGCTACCGGCGCGACCTGTTCCAGGCCGCGGGCCTGCCCGCCGACCGCGACGAGGTCGCGAAGCTGATACCCGACTGGACCGCCTACGCCGCCGTCGCCGAGCGGTTCACCAGCAGGACCCCGGGCGTCAAGTTCGCCGACTCCGCCGGCACCGTCTACACGGCGATGCTCAACCAGTCGCCGGAGAACTACTTCTCCGCGCAGGACGACTCCTTCATCGCCGACCGCAACCCGAGCGTGCACGCGGCCTTCTACCTCTCCGGCGGCCTCGCCGCCAAGGGCCAGACCGCGGCGGCGACGACCTTCACCCAGGCGTGGAACGTCGCGATCAAGCAGGGTTCCTTCGCCACCGTCGCGTGTCCCGCGTGGATGCTCAGCCAGATCAAGGAAGCCGGCGGCGACGGCAACCGCGGGAAGTGGGACGTCACGACCGTCCCGGGCGCGAGCGGCAACCAGGGCGGCTCGTTCCTCACCGTGCCGAAACAGGGTGCCCACCAGAAAGAGGCCTACGAGCTCGCCCGCTGGCTGACCGCGCCGGAGCAGCAGAAGAAGCTCTTCCTCTCCGACGGGATCCTGCCCAGCGAACCGTCCGTCTACGAGGATCCGCAGGTCGTCGCGCACACCGACCCGTACTTCGGCGACGCGCCGATCGGGCGGATCTTCGCCGCGTCGGCCGACCGGCTGCGCCCGAACTACCGCGGGCTGCGCGACGCCGACGTCCGGCCGGAGTTCGGCCGCGCACTCGGGCGGGTCGAGGACGGGACGCAGACCGTCGACCAGGCCTGGGCGGACGCCGTCCGGCAGGCCCGCGCCGCCCTGAAGTAGCGTGCGGCACCGTCTCGACCGCGCGGTCACGCCGCTGCTGCTCGTCGCGCCGTTCTTCGCCCTGTTCGTCGTGTTCGGCGCCTTCCCGCTGCTCTACACCGCGTGGGTTTCGCTGCACGGCTGGAACCTCCTCGACGGCGACCAGGGCTACCTCGGCCTCGCCAACTACCGCGACCTGCTCGCCGACCCGCGGTTCTACAACGCGCTGGCCAACACCGTCGGCATCTTCCTGCTCGCCGCGGTCCCGGAATTCCTGCTGGCACTGGGCATCGCGGCGCTGCTGGACCGGCCGCTGCGCGGCGCGACCTGGTGGCGCACCGGCGTACTGCTGCCGAACGTCGTTTCCGTCGTCGCGATCGGCCTGGTGTTCGGGCAGCTGTTCAGCCGCGACTACGGCGTCGTCAACGAGGTGCTCGGCTGGTTCGGCGTCGCCCCGGTCAACTGGCAGGCGGGGACCTGGACGTCGCACATTGCCGTCGCGAGCATGGTGCTCTGGCGCTGGACCGGCTACAACGCCCTCATCTACCTGGCCGCGATGCAGGGCGTCCCGAGTGTCCTGTACGAGGCCGCGGAACTCGACGGCGCTTCGCGGTGGCAGACGTTCTGGTCGGTCACCGTGCCCGGCATCCGGCCCGCGCTGGCCTTCACCGCCATCGCCGGCACGGTCAACGGGCTCCAGCTGTTCGCCGAGCCGCAGCTGTTCGACGCCGGTGGGGCCGGCGGCACCGGCGGCAACGACCGGCAGTTCCAGACGCTGGTGATGTACCTGTACGAAAAGGGCTTCACGCACTTCGACGCCGGGTACGCGGCCGCGCTGACCTGGGTGCTGTTCGTGCTCTGCGCGGTGTTCGCGCTGGTCAACTACCGGCTGGTGCGCCGGTTCGTGAGGGCGGCGTGACGGCGCGGCGGCGGCCGGGCGGCTGGGTGTACGCCGTGCTCACCGGGGTGCTCGGGGCGTCGGTGTTCCCGCTGTACTGGTCGTTCGTCGTGGCCACGCGCGACAACTCGGCGATCGGCGAAACGTCGCTGCTGCTGGTGCCGGGCGGGCACCTCGCCGGCAACGTGCGGCGGGTCTTCACGACCGTGGACTTCTGGCTCGCCATCGGGAACTCGCTGATCGTCGCGAGCACCGTCATGGTGTCCAACGTCGTGCTGGCCAGCCTCGCCGGGTTCGCCTTCGCGCGGCTGCGGTTCCCCGGCCGCAACACGCTGTTCCTGCTGGTCGTCGGCTCGGCGATGGTGCCGGCGCAGCTCGGGGTCATCCCGCTGTACCTCGTCGTCGGCGACCTCGGCTGGTACGGGCGGCTCGAGGCGGTGATCGTGCCCGCGCTGGTCAGCGCGTTCAGCGTGTTCTGGATGCGGCAGGCCTGCGAGAACGCGATCAGCGCTGACCTGGTCGACGCCGCGACCGTCGACGGCTGCTCGGTGCTGCGCACCTACTGGCACGTGGCCGTGCCCGCGCTGCGCGCGCCTGCCGTGGTGCTCGCGATGCTCACCTTCATGGCCACCTGGAACGACTACTTCTGGCCGCTGGTCGTCCTCGACCCCAACGAGACGCCGACCGTGCAGGTCGCCCTGTCCCAGCTGGCCAGCGGGTACTACACCGACTACGCGCTCATGCTGACCGGCGCGACGGTCGCCGTCGTGCCCGTCATCGCGCTGTTCCTGCTGCTGGGCCGCCACATCGTGCGGGGAATCCTGAAAGGGGCGCCGGTATGACCTTCCCGACGGGTTTCTGGTGGGGTGCGGCGACCGCGTCGTACCAGATCGAGGGCGGTGTCACCGAAGGCGGCCGCGGACGGTCCATCTGGGACACCTTCGCGGCGGACGGCGGCAAGGTGCTCGGCGGCGCGACCGGCGACGTCGCCTGCGACCACTACCACCGCTACCGCGAGGACATCGGGCTGCTGGCCGGCCTCGGCCTGAACGCCTACCGCTTCTCGGTCGCCTGGCCGCGCGTGATGCCGGACGGCCGGACGACCTGCGCGGCCGGGCTCGCTTTCTACGACCAGCTGGTCGACGAGCTGCTGCGCCGCGACGTCGTCCCGGTGCTGACGCTGTACCACTGGGATCTGCCGCAGGCGCTGCAGGACGCGGGCGGCTGGCCGGAGCGCGACACGGCCGCACGGTTCGCCGACTACGCGACGGTCGTGCACGACGCGCTCGGCGACCGCGTCGGCCAGTGGACGACGATCAACGAGCCGTTCTGCGCGGCGTTCCTCGGCTACGGCAGCGGCGTGCACGCGCCAGGGATCCAGGACAAGGACACGGCGCTGGTCGCGGCGCACCACCTGCTGCTCGCCCACGGCCTCGCGACGCGCGCGCTCACCGCGCAGGCGCGGCCGGGCCACGAGTTCTCGCTGGCACTGAACTTCGCCCCGGCGATCCCCGACGGCGACTCCCCGGCCCACGCCGAGGCGGCACGGAAGTTCGACGGCATCCACAACCGGTTCTTCCTGGACCCGGTGCTGGGCAAGGGATATCCGCCGGACGTGATGGCGGACGTCGAGCACCACGGCGGCCGGTTCGCGGCCGCGGTCCGCGACGGCGACACCGACGTCATCGCGGCGGCGATCGACTGGCTGGGCGTGAACTACTACGCCCCGGCGCGCGTCACCCCGCTCGACGACCCGCTCGGGCCGGGCAACTGCCCGCTGCCGGGGCTGCGGGGCTTGGACGTGCTGCCCGCCCCGCCGCCGCTGACGGCGTTCGGCTGGGAACAGGCACCCGGCACGCTCACGGACCTGCTGCGCCGGCTCGACGCCCAGACGGGCGGGCTGCCGCTGGTGGTGGCCGAGAACGGAGCGTCCTTTGTGGACAAAGTGGTCGACGGCCGGGTCCGCGACACGGAACGCACGGCCTACTTCGCCGACCACCTGCGCGCGGTCCACGACGCGATCCGGGCGGGAGTCGACGTGCGCGGGTACTTCGCCTGGTCGCTGCTGGACAACTTCGAGTGGGCAATGGGGTACACGCAACGGTTCGGCCTGGTCCACGTCGACTTCGAGACCCAGGTCCGCACGGTCAAGGACTCCGGCAGGTACCTGGGCCGGGTCGCGAAGGCCAACGCCCTGGTGGACTAGCCGTGTCGACCCCCTGATCACGCGTGTCGACCTCCCTGCCACGCGTGTTGGCGTTTCGAGCACACGAGCCGTAGCCGAGCTTGTGATCGAAGAGCCGACACGCGTGATCAGGAAGCCGACACGCGTGATTGAAGGGACGACACGACCGGTCAGCCGAGGCGGCGGACGGCGTCGGCGACGCCCGAGCGGGACGGTGTCTCCAGCTTGCCCAGCAGGCGTGCCACGTGGGCCTGGACCGTGCGGCGGGGCAGGGACAGCTCGGCCGCGATGTCCGGGTTGGACCGGCCCTCCGCGACCAGGCTGGCGATGCGGACCTCGATCGGGGTCAACGAGTCCCAGCCGTGGCCCGGGCGGATCGGGGCGAACAGCGCGCCGCGGCGGACGCCCAGCCTGCGCAGGCGCGTCTCCGCGCGGCGCAGGTCCCAGCGGGCCGCCAGTGCCGTGTACAGCTCCGCCGCCTCCTCGAACGCCGCGTGTGCCGCATCCAGGCTGCCCGACCTGGCCAGCAGCACCGCCGCGTCCTCCAGGGCCGTGGCCAGTTCCGGGCGGCGGCCGACCGCGCGGAAGTGCTCCGCCGTCGCCAGGACCGGGGCCGGGTCCTCCTCGATCAGGCCGCGGCACCACGCCGCCGCCGCGTGGGCCCGTGCCGGACGTCGCTCCTTCGCCGCCTCCTCTTCGCACACCGCCAGCGCGCGGCGGGCGCGGACGACGTCGTCCTGCTCCATCGCCAGCCGCACGAACGCCGGGAGCCACTGGTGGCGCAGCATCATCTGCGCGTACGTCGGGTTCAGGATCGGCTCGAGGACGGCCATCGCGCGGGCGCGGTCGCCGCGCTGCTCCGCCGCCAGTGCGTCCGCGACCAGCAGGAAGTCGAAGCTCTCGCGCTCGGCGCCGGTCGCCGGGGCGTACTCCTCCGCCGCGTCGAGGTGGGCCGCCGCCTGTGCCCGGTCGTCGCGGCGGCCCGCGATCAGCGCCGCGACGCCGTGCAGCAGCAGCGCCGCCGGGCCGGGCTCGCGCAGGCCGTAGAACGTGATCGCCGGGCCGTCCTCGATGACCGTGTCCAGCTCGACCACGGCCTCGTCCCAGCGGCCTTCCCAGTACCGGTGCACCGCGGCGGACACCTGCAGCCCGACCGGCAGCGCGTGCCGGGCCGCGACTTCCCCCGCCGCGCGCAGTGTGTCGCCCGCTTCGGCGAGGCGGTCGAGGTTCTGCAGCGTGAACACGCGGTTGTCGAGCAGGTCGAGGTGCAGGTCGGCCAGCTCGTGCTCGTCACCGACGGCCTCGATCGCCGCGTCGATGTGGACGAGCGCGCTGTCGTGCTCGCGGCGCACCGAATCGACCAGCCACAACGTCTGCAGCGCGTGCGCGGTCAGGTAACGGTCGCCGCCTGCCAGTGCCTTCGTCTCGTGAGCCGCCTTCTCCGCGGCGTCCAAATCGGACAGGTCGCCACGGCGGAAGTTGGCCAGCAGCTGCCGGTGCTTGACCCGCCACAGCTCCGGCACGGCCGGGTCGTCGACCGACGCGCCGAGCGTCGCGACCGCGCCTTCGGTGTCGCCACGGCGGTGCTGCAGCGCCGCGAGGACGTGCCGCATCTCCTCGGCGGCGTCCGGATCGGTCGCGACCTCGAGTGCCTGCCGCGCCAGGGTTTCCGGGTTGCGTTCGAGCCGGAACAGCACCTTGACCAGCGCGACGAGCAGCGTCTCCCGGCGTGCTCCGGCACCCGCGGCCAGCGCGCGCTCCAGCAGTTCGACGGCGATCAGCGGGGCCCGGTTCGACACGGCCGCGTGGTGCGCGGCCAGCCAGTCCAGCACCCATTCGTCCACTGTGGCCGGTGCGGCGACCAGCTGCTCGGCGACGCGCTTGACCGGCGCGCCGATCCCGGCGAGCGCCTCGGCCGCCTGCCGGTGCAGTGCCGCCCGCGTTCCGGACGGCAGCCGGTCGTAGAGGGCCTGGCGCAGCAGGGGATGCCGGAACGCCAGCTGCGTCCCGGTGTCGATCAGCACGTTCGCCGCGAGGGCCTCTTCCAGCGGCGCCAGCAGGTCCGACGGCCGCGTGCCGAGCACCGCGGCGATGTCGCCGACGGCGAACTCCATGCCCAGCAAGGCACCCCAGCGCAGCACTTCCTGGGTCCGCGCCGTCAGGAAGTCCAGCCGCCGGTCGACCGCGGCGACCAGCGACCGCGGTGCCTCGAACTCCGCCGGGTCGTCGACGTCGGCCTCGCCGCCGGTCACCTCGACCGCACCCGCCCGCAGCAGGACGTCGACCATTTCCTTGACGTACAACGGGTTCCCGGCACCGCGGGCGGCCAGCTCGCGCAGGCCCGGCCCGGGCGGCGCGCCGATCTGGTCCTCGATCAGCCGGTCGACGTCCTCACCGGTCAGCGGCCCGAGGTCGAGGATCACGCCGTCCCGCGCCTGGACCCCGCGCCGCAGCTGGGCCAGTTCCGCGCGGTCGGGCGCCGGCCGGGTGGCGGCCACCAGCAGCAGCGGCAGCTGCCGGGTCGCCGCGCAGAGCCGGTGCCAGACCAGCACGGACGCCTCGTCCGCCCACTGGAGGTCGTCGATCACCAGCACCTGCGGCGAGTGCGCGCACAGCTCGTCGACCAGGGCCAGCAGCCGGTCGACGGCGCCGAGCACCGGGTCGGCCGGGCCCCAGCTGCGCCGCACCGGGCTCTCACCCGCCAGCTCCTTGGCCACCCGCGCGCGCCGCGGATCGGGCGAATGGACGTCGATGGCCAGGCACTCCAGCACGACCTGCAGCGGGAACCGCGTGCTCAGCTCGTCCGCGGCCGCCCAGAGCCGCTGGAAGCCGGGGCCGTCCGGCAGCGAGCCGGCGAGCAGCGCGGACTTCCCGATGCCGGCCTCGCCCTCGATCCAGACCGCCCGGCCACGCCCGGCGCGCACGTCGGCGACGAGTTCGGCGAGCCGCCGCGTCTCGGCTTCCCGGCCGAACAGCCGCCTCCCGGCGATCTCGACCGGCGCCGCGGGCGCGTCGAGTGCCGGGTCCTGGGCGAGGATCTGCTGCTGGAGGCGCTGCAGCGCGGGACCGGGTTCGACGCCGAGTTCCGCGACGAGCGTGGCGCGGGCGTCGCGGAAGACGTCGAGGGCTTCGGCGTGCCGTCCGCTGCGGTAGAGGGCGAGCATGAGCGACTCGCGCAGGGACTCCCGCAGGGGGTGCTCCCCGGCCAGCACCGCCAGCTCGGGTGCGAGGTCGAGGTGCTCGCCGAGCGCCAGCAGCGCCGCGGCCCGCCGTTCGAGCGTGTCGAGCCGCAGCTCGGCGAGGTATTCGCGGTGCCGCTCGGCGAACCCGCCGGGCACGCCGGAGAGCGCTTCGCCCTGCCAGAGCGCGAGAGCGGCGTCCAGCTCGGCGACGGCCGCCCGCGGATCACCCTGGTCGAGCAGCCGCTGCGCGCGGTCGCGGTGCCGCTCGAACACGGCGGCGTCGAGCGCGTCGTCGCCGAGCAGCAGGGAGTAGCCCGCGGGATCGGAGACCAGGACGCTGGCCGCGGACCAGCGCGAACGGCCGGGTTCGAGCGCCCGCCGCAGCCCCGAGACGTAGGTGTGGACACTGCCCTCGACACTGGCCGGCGCGGAATCGCCCCACACCCCGGCGATCAGCTCGGCGCGCGGCACCGGACGGCCGGCGTTGACCGCCAGCACCGCGAAGATCGCGCGCTGACGGGCGGGGCCGAGGCCGATCTCGGCCGCCCCGCGCCAGGCCCGCAGCGGGCCGAGCACGCCCACCCGCAGACCGGTGTCCGCTTCCCCTGGCATGTCGTTCCGTCCGGACAGTTCGGTGCCGACTACTCCGCGAGCTTACTGACGCGGCAAGCCGGGGAAAGGTTGCGCGTTCACCCACCGCGCCCGCGGGACACCCAGCCCGAGCCGGACTCGCCGGAGCCGTGACACCGGAGGCCGGTCAACGAGCCGGTCAGGCCGTCCGGCGGGCGCGGCGGATGCCGAACGGCTGCATCCGCTCCTCCGCGCGCCGGACATCCCACACCGCGCCCATCCCGGTGTACGCGGTCAGTGCCGTGCGGAACGCCGTTCGCGCCTCGGCCAGCTCACCCGCCTCGGCCAGCAGGATCGCCGCGTCCTCGGTCGCCCTGGCCTGCCTGAGCACCCGGCCCGCGGCGCCGTACTGCGCGGCCGCCGAAAGCACCGGCCCCGGATCGCGGCCTGCCAGGCCGCGGCAGTGCGCGGCCACCACGCCGTCGTCGAGCAGGCGCAGTGCCTCGTGGGCCCGTTCCGGCGCGCCGACCAGGCAGGCGAGCCGCACCAGGTCGGGCAGCCACGGCGTGCGGGCGGCAGGCGGGCAGTCTTCGGCCAGCAGCGGCAGAAGCGCGTCCAGTGCCGCTTCCGGCCTGCCTTCCTGCTCGGCCAGCAACGCCCGCGCCGCGAGCACGAAACCACCGCCGTCGAAGCCCTCCGCCCGCAGGCCGACCGCGTCCAGGCGCGTCCGCGCCAGTGCCGGCTCGCCGCGGTGCCCGGCGATCAGCGCGCCCACGCCGTGCACCAGCAGCGCCGGGCCCGGGCCGCGCAGGACGTACGACGTCGTTTCCGCGCCGTCGCGCAGGATCGCGTCCAGCTCGTCCAGCGCCTCGGGCCAGCGGCCCAGCCAGTAGCAGTGCACCGCGCCGGCGAGGTGGGTCTCGCCCGGCACCGCGCGGGTCGCGGCGATCCGCCGGGCCGCTTCGAGCGGTTCGGCGGCTTCGCCGAGGCTGCCGAGGTCCGGCACGGCCAGCGCCGCGTCGTCCAGCGGGTGCAGGCCCACCGGGCGCAGGGCCGTGTCCTCGCCGAGCCGTTCCACCGTGGCCAGCAACGTTTCGTGCCGCCCGCGCCACGGCTCCGGCACGCCGGGGTCGTCCAGGGTCCGCTTCAGCTCGGCGGTCGCCTCGGCGAAGTCGCCGCGGCGGTAGTGGACGTAGGCCAGGATCCAGCGCATTTCCGCCGCGCGGGCGCGGTCGGCCGTCCGTGCCGCCACCGAACGCGCTTCGGCCTCCGGCTCGCGGCCCAGCCAGAACAGCAGCCGGGCCAGTACCGCGGTGAGTGTCTCCTTCGCGTCCGGGGACGGCGTGCCCTGGGTGACGGCGTGGCGCAGCAGTTCCACCGCGATCCGCGGGGTCTCGGCGGCGACCTCGCCGATGTGCGCCACCAGCCACGCGGTCACCCACGGGTCCACCAGCGCGGGTGCCGCGGCGAGCTGCTCGGCGACGCGGCCTGCCGGGGCGCCCGCGCCGGCGAACGCCTCGGCCAGCTGGCGGTGCAGCGCGACGCGCATGGCCGCGGGAGACTTTTCGTAGAGCACGCGGCGGATCAGCGGGTGCCGGAACGTCAGCCGGTCGCCCGACTCGGCCAGCACGCCCGCGGTGATCGCCTCGTCGACCGCGCCGACCAGCGCCGTCGGTGGCCGCTCGGTGGCGACCGCAATGTCCGACAGCGAGAACTCGCGGCCCAGCAGCGCGGCCCAGCGCAGGGTGTCGCGGGTGCCGCTGGAGAGGAAGCTCAGGTACTGCGTGACCCGCGACCCCAGCGGCGCCGGGATGCTCTGGCACGAGTTGCCGTCCAGGTGCGCGTGGACGCCGTCGAGCACGATCATCCCCTGCGCCAGCAGCGTCTCGACGATTTCCCTGGTGTAGCGCGGATTTCCGGCCGCGTACGAGACCAGCAGCTGCAGGCCCGGCCCGGGTGGCGCGCCGGTCAGCTCGGTGGCCAGCTCGTGCGTGGCGGGCTCGGCCAGCGGCGGCAGCGTGAGCACGGTGATGTCATCGATGTCGAACCCGGCACGCAGGTCGTCGAGTGCCGGTGGCCGCGGTACCGGACGGCACGCGCCGACGAGCAGCAGCGGCAGCTGCCGCGTCTCCCGGCTCAGGTACCGCCAGAGCCGCAGGGTGCCGTCGTCGGCCCACTGCAGGTCGTCGACCACGAGCACCAGCGGCGCCTCCGCGCACAGCTCGCGGACCAGCCCGAGCACGGCGTCGACCGGGTCCGCGCCCGGGACGGCGAGCCGGGCGGCCCGCGGGCCCAGCGCGTCGAGCAACGGCCGCAGCGCGAACCGCTGGTCCAGCGCGTCCGCGGCGGCGAACGCGGGGTTGAGGTGCTGCGCCATGGCGAGCACTTCGGCCAGCAGCGCGGTCCGGCCGCTGCCCGGTTCGCCGTCGATCCACACCGACCGGCCGGTTCCCGCCGCGACATCGTCGACGGCTTCGCGCAGCCGCGCCAGCTCGGCGTCCCGGCCGACGAAGATCTCCGCCCGGTCCGGCCGCGCCGCCGCCGGAACCCGGGGCAGCCGCGCGGGCGACGGCGGTTCCGGTGCGGCGGCGGGCTTCTCCAGCAGCCGGTCGTACAGCCGCCGCAGTGCCGGGCCGGGCTCGGTACCCGAGGCTTCGACGAGCCTGTCGCGGACGTCGGTGTACACCGCGATCGCCTCGGTGCGCCGCCCGGCCTGGACCAGCGCGCGCATGAGCAGCCCGCGCAACGTTTCCCGGAACGGGTGCTCGCGCGTCAACGCGGTCAGCTCGGCGATCAGCTCGCTGTGCCCGCCGGACTCCAGGACGACCTCGGCGCGGCGTTCGACGGTCGCCAGCCGCAGTTCGGCCAGCCGCAGGCGCTGCGCGGCGGCGAACGGGCCGGGCAGCCCGGACAGGGGAATGCCGTGCCAGAGCGCCAGTGCTTCGTCGAGGGCCTCGCGGGCACCGCGCAGATCACCGGCCGACTGCCGCCGCTGTGCCTGCTCGCGCAGGGTTTCGAAGCGATGGACGTCGATTGCTTCGGGGTCCAGGCGCAGCGAATAGCCGGAGCCGGTCGAGGCGAGCAGCTGCGGGCCCTCGCCCTTGGCGCGGCCGGGTTCGAGTGCCCGCCGCAGCCCGGAAACGTAGGTGTAGATGGAACCCTGCGCGCTCTGCGGCGGCGTCTCGCCCCAGACGGCGTCGATCAGCTCCTCGCGCGAAACCGTGCGGCCGGGCTGCATCGCCAGCGCGGCGAGGACCGTCCGCCGGTGCGCGGAGCCGAGGTCCAGCTCCGTTTCACCCCGCCAGGCCTTGACCGGGCCCAGCAGCCGGAGTCTCGGTGCGGAGCCGTCCGCGGCCGACATCGGTCTCCCTTCGTGCGCGACGAACGGTCACGCGCCGGATGCCTCCCGTGAGCATACGCGGCCGCCGTGAACCGGCAGGCAAGGATGGCGGACATTCGGGCAACGGGCGGCGGCCGGGGTTCCGCTGCGGCGCCGCGTGCGCGACGCTCGGGGAAGCCCGTCTTCACGCGCGTGAAGACGGAATAGGGAAGGCGTGAAGTCCCGCCGTCCACACTGCCGTCATGAAGCCCGTCGAAGTCGCCGTCCTCGCCTCGGACCCGATCACGTACGCCGGCGCGGTGAGCCTCCTGGAAGCGCATCCGGACGTCCGGGTCACCGACCTCGTGCCCGACGTGCTGCTGGTGATGGAGGACCACGTCACCGAAGCCGTGCTGGGCGAGATCCGCGCGGCCAAGGCGTCCCACGTCGTGCTGGTCGTCGAGCACTTCCGCGAGAGCGACCTGATGGCGGCGCTGGAGTGCGGGGTGGTGGCGATCCTGCCGCGCCGCGAGACCGGCGGCGCCGAGCTGGTGACGGCGGTGCTCGCCGCGGGCGACGGCACGGCCAACCTGCCGCCGCGGCTGCAGGGCGCGCTGCTCGCGCAGGTGCAGCGGATGCGCAAGGACGTCCTGGAGCCGAACGGGCTCACGCTGTCCGGGCTCGCCGCCCGCGAGTGCGACGTGCTGCGGCTGGTCGCCGAGGGCTTCGGGACCGAGGAGATCGCGGCGAAGCTGTGCTACTCCGAGCGGACGGTGAAGAACGTCCTCTACGGCCTGATGACGCGCTGCGGGCTCAACAACCGCGCCCACGCCGTCGCCTACGCGTTGCGGGCGGGCGCGATCTGAGCCGTTTCCCCGGCCCGTGCCTGGGGCTAGGGTCTCGATCATGGTGTTGACCGCAGCAGAGATCGCGGCGTCCGTCCGGGCCGGTGCGCTGGACCCGGTGCAGGTGACGCGGGAGGCACTGGACCGGATCGCCGCGGCGGACGGCGTGGTCGGCGCCTTCCGCCGGGTACGCGCCGAGGAGGCGTTGCGGGAGGCCGCCGAGGTCGCCGCGCGGCCGGATCTCGCGTCGCTGCCGCTGGCCGGGGTGCCCGTCGCGGTCAAGGACGTCACCGAGGTCACCGGCGAGTTCGCTTCGCACGGCTCGCAGGCCGGGCCGTCCACCCCGGGGGAGACCGACGGCGTGATCGCGGCCCGGCTGCGGGCGGCTGGCGCGGTGCTGGTGGGGCTGACGCGGGTGCCGGAGCTGTGCATCTGGCCGATGAGCGACACCCCGGACGGCATCGCCCGCAACCCGTGGGACCCGACGTACGCCTCGGGCGGCTCGTCCGGCGGCAGCGCGGCGGCGGTGGCGGCGGGCATGGTCCCGCTCGCCCACGGCTCCGACGGCCTCGGCTCGATCCGCCTCCCGGCGGCGATGTGCGGCCTGGTCGGCCTCAAGCCGGGAGCGGACCTGCTGGCCGAAGGCGGCTGGTTCGGCATGTCGGTCCACGGCCCGATGGCGACAACGGTGGCCGACACGGCGCTGCTGCTGTCGGTACTGGCCGACGTGCCTTCGCTGGCGTCGGTGCCCTCGCCGTCCGCAGTGCGCATCGGAATGTCGACGACGGTGCCGCTGCTGCACACACCGGTCCCCAAGGAGCTGGTGGCGGCAGTCTCGACGGCGGCGGGCCTGCTGGCGTCGGCGGGCCACGAGGTGACCCCGGCGGCCCCGCGCTACCCGCCGACGATGGTCCTGGGCATGACGGCCCGCTGGTGCGCGGGCCCGGCGGTCCAGGCCCGCGGCTTCGACGTGACCCGCCTCCAGCGCCGGACCCGCGCGCACGTCCGCGCGGGACGGCTGATCCTGCGAGCGGGCCTGGTCCGCGAACGGACGAAGCAGCGCTGGATCGAGCGGGCGGAGGAGTTCTTCGAGGGCCACGAGGTGTTCCTGACGCCGACGCTGTCCCACTGGCCGGTGAAGGCGGGCCGCTGGCACGAGCGCCGCTGGCTGGCGAACGTGCTGCCCTCGACGCGCCTGGCGGGTTTCACGGGCCAGTGGAACCTGGCGGGCTACCCGGCAATCACGGTCCCGATGGGCCGGTCGGCGGTCTCGGGCCTGCCGACTTCGGTCCAGCTGATCGCCAAGCCGGGCGGGGAGCCACTGCTGCTGGGGCTGGCGGCCCAGCTGGAAGCGGCCAACCCCTGGCCCCGCACATCCCGGAGGTAGAGCGGCGACGGGGCGTTGCGGGTTCGCCTGCGCGGGTGGTCTGCCGCGGCTTGTCGTGAGTGGTAATGAGGGTTAGAACGCGAATTACCACTCACGACGACCTGCGGCAGACCACCCGGGTGCAGATCGGCCGGGGCCCTCGCTGCGGTGACCCGGAATTGTCGGTGTCCACCGGTAGCGTGGAAAACGGGGGCTGCTCAGAACGGGTTGAGCGGGCCGGGCTCAGGAACCGGGCTCAGGAACCGGGCTTGCTCGCCGTCGGGGACAGGGGCTTTGCGCCGTTTCCGTTCGCCGGCTTGGTTGCCGGGCCGTTCTGCTTCGCCGGGGCATTGCCCGGCTTCCCCGGCTGCGGAGCGGGCTTCCCCGCCTGAGCCGCCTTGGCCGAAGCCGAAGCCGAAGCCGGAGCCGGTGCCTGAGCCGCTGCCTTGACCGAGGGCTGGGCAGAAGCCGGGATCTGCGGCTGCACCACCGGGACCACCGGCGCGGCCGGGGCCGTCGGGGAGTCCGCGGGCTCGTCGCCGCCCACCAGCTTGGACGCCTGGGGGATCACCGCTTCCTCCGGCAGCGCCGCCAGCTGGGTCTCGCTGCGGTTGAGGATGTCCTCCGCCATCGCCAGGCTCTTGCGGGCCTGCTCGCGGATCTCCGCGAGCCGCTCGACCTTGCGGATGGCCGCCGTCGTGCGCTGGGCCGCCTGGGTCGTCGCCTCGTCGAGGCGCCGCTTGGCTTCCGCCGTTGCTTCGTCCAGGCGCCGCTTCGCCTCGGCCGTCGCTTCCGCGATGCGGCGCTCGGCCTGGTTCTTGCTCGCCGTGCGCTGGTCGGCGATGTGCTTCTCCAGTGCCGCCTTCTGGGCCGCCTGGGACGCCTCGAACTCGCGTTCCAGCTTCCGCCGCTTGCGCTCGGCCTCGTTGTCCAGCAGCTCGCGCCGCTGGGCCGCCTCGACGGTCAGCCGCTGGACCTCGGCGCGCGTCTCGGCCAGTGCCGCCTCGTGCTCCGAGTGCAGCAGGTCGGCCTGCTTGTCCAGCTCCGCGACCAGTTTCGTGTACCGCTCGCGCAGCTTCTTCGACGCCTCGGTCGAGGACGCCCACGTCTTCTCCGCGGCGACCTCGGCGCGCTTGACGATCTCGTCCGCGCGGGCCTGCGCGAGCGTCACCGTGCGCTGCATCCGCTCGTCGAGGTCCTCCAGCCGCTCCGGCGGCTTCTTCAGTTCCTCGACGCGCGCCTCCAGCGACGTCACCTGCTGCCGGACCGATTCCAGCTCCCGCGCGGCGGCCGCGGCCTGCGCCACCGCGGCGTCGCGCTCGCTGAGCACCCGGCGCAGCTGACCTTCGACGTGGTCGAGGTACTGCCGGACCTCGTTGCGGTCGAAGCCGTGCCAGGCCTGGGTGTATTCACGACGGAGGGGGAGGAGGCCGTTGAGGGCGGGTGCGGCCGGGTCGCGCTCAGGAACCATGCGCCCGACCGTACCCGGGTACCCGCCGCCTCCGCCGTCCGGCTTAACGAATCACCAACACGTGTCGCCGTGTCGCCTCAACGGCCTCACCCACCGAACGCAGAGTGAGGCTTGTTCAGCCGTCGGCCGCCGCATGGCATCCGTGCTGGCCGGCGGTATGCGCTCGGGGCGCGGCGGCCTGACCGAAACAAGCCTCAGTCACCAGTGGAAGCCGCGCGAAAGCCGGGCCAGCGCCATCGCCGCGCGCGACAGGTGTTTCTCGCCACGTCCGATCTTCAGTTCGCCCGAACCGCCCGCCGCGGTCGAATCCGGGAAGATCCGGTAACCCTGGTACGCGATCGCGTCGGTGAGGCCCGGCGTGAGCGTGTAGGCCAGCCCGATCGCCTGCCCCGCCGGGGTGCCGATGTGCTTCGGCCGCTCGATCAGCGCCTTCATCACCATGTCCGCGGCCTGTTCCGGCGACTTCGTCGGGAACGCGTCGTAGATCTTCGTCGGGCGGATCATCGGCGTGCGCACCAGCGGCATGTGGATGGTGGTGAAGGTGATCCCGTCGCCGTGCGTCTCGGTCGCCGCGATCCGCGAGAAGTAGTCCAGCGCCGCCTTCGACGCCGCGTACGCCGAGAAGCGCGGCGCGATGCCCTGGACGCCGATCGACGACACGTTCACGATGTGCCCGAACTTCCGCTCGGACATGTGCGGCAGCACCGCGAGGATCAGCCGCACCGCGCCGAAGTAGTTGATCGCCATCGCGCGCTCGTAGTCGTGCATCCGGTCGTACGACAGCTTGATCGACCGGCGGATCGACCGGCCCGCGTTGTTGACCAGCATGTCGATCCGGCCGTGCTCGGCCAGCATCGCGTCGACGGCCTTGTGCACCGAGTCCTCGTCGGTCAGGTCGGCCGGGTACACCGACGCCGTCCCGCCCGCGGCGACGATCTCGTCGCGGACCTCCTCCAGCTCGTGCTGGCGGCGCGCGACGAGCAGCGGGACACCGCCCGCCGCCGCGACTTTGAGCGCCGTCGCCCGGCCGATGCCCGAGGACGCGCCGGTGATGATCACGCGGCGGCCGTCCAGCTCGCCGCGCGGGCCGTGCTTGCGGGCGCGGAACGGGTCGAGGTGCTCGCGCCAGTAGCGCCACAGCGTCGGCGCGTACTCCTCCAGCCGCGGGACGTCGACGGTGCCCGCCAGCGCCTTGCGCGTCTCGGCCGAGGAGAACACCGACGGGAACGCCATGGTCTCCAGCAGCACCGGCGGGATGCCGAACCGTTCGAGCACCGCGTCGCGGGCGATGGTGACGCCCGGGATGTGCTCGGTCAGCTTGACCAGCCCGACGATCCGCTTCGAGACGCCTTCGGGCAGCTGCACCGTGATCGTCGGCGCGCCCGCGGCCCGCGCGAAGGCGTTGTACACCGAGACGACCGGCTGCGGCTCGGGGTTGACCAGGTGGAAGGCGTGGCCGTCGAGACCGGGCTTGACGACCAGCTCCAGCAGCGCCGTGGCGACGTAGTCGACCGGCACGATGTTGGTGTCGCCGAGGTCCGGCCCGACCAGCGGCAGCACGTCCGGCAGCCCGGCGAGCCGGTTGATCGCCGGGAACAGGTAGTACGGGCCGTCGACCTTGTCCATCTCGCCGGTCTCGGAGTGCCCGACGACGACCGCGGGCCGGTACACCCGCCACGGCACCTCGGTCTGCTCGCGGACGATCTTCTCGGCCTCGAACTTGGTCCGGTGGTACGGCGTGACCAGCCGCTGCCCGGCGTCGAACATCTCCTCGGTGAACACGCCTTCGTGGTCGCCGGCCACGGCCACCGACGACACGTGGTGCAGGCAGCCTGCCCGCAGGTCCGCGGCGAGGTCGACGACGTTGCGCGTGCCGTCGACGTTGGCCTTGATGCTGGCTTCGTCGTCGGCGGTGAGGTCGTAGAGCGCGGCCAGGTGCACGACGTGGTCGACGTTGCCGCGCAGCTTCTCGCGGTCGGCTTCGGACACGCCGAGCAGCGGCTCGGCCAGGTCGCCGGTGACCAGCTCGACGCGGTCGGAGTGCGGCCACTGGTCGACGAGCGCGGCCAGCTTGGCCTTCGAGGACGCGCGCACGAGCAGCGTCACGCGGTCGTCGTCCGGACGGGAGAGCAGAAGCCGGGTGAACTGGCGGCCGATCAGTCCGGTCGCCCCGGTCACCAAGAACGTCGCCATCTTCCTCATCACCTCTCGCCGCATCGCCCTGACTCAGGGCATTCTGCTGCATCCGCGGGGCGTGGACCACCGTCCGGCCACGTGAAGTTACTCACGGGTAACTTGGCTCGCGGCCGACTCGTGACCTGCGTCCCATACCGTGTCGGCCGTGGCCAGGGGCGCGAAGTCGAGTAAAGTCGTCTTTACTCGACGGGAACCGTGCGGCTCCGGCGGTCGTTGAACCCGATGCAGCGTTGATCCACAAAGCAGCAGATCCAGGAGGATCAGGTGCGTTCCAGTAGCAACCCGGCGTTCCGCAACCTGCCCCACGGCGGAACCCAGACTTACGGGCAGTACGGGCCCCCGGTGGGCTTCAACCAACCCCAGGGCGGCGTGCCCGGGTACGGCCCTGGCCCGACCGCCTCCGGCGCGGACGACCGCCCGATGACGGTGGACGACGTCGTCGTCAAGACCGGCATGTCCCTCGGGGTCGCGCTGCTCGTCGGGGTGATCACGGGTGTCTGGGCGCTGCCCCAGGTGAACCCGCACGGCCCGCTGCCCGGCGCGGTCCTCGGCGCGATGGTCGGCGGCCTGCTCGTCGGGCTCGTCCTCTCGCTGGTGATCATCTTCCGGCGCAAGCCGAGCGGCCCCATGACGCTGGCGTACTCCGCCGCCGAAGGCCTGTTCCTCGGTGCGCTGAGTGCCGTGTTCGAAGCGCTGTACCCGGGCATCGCGCTGCAGGCGATCATCGGTACCGCGGGTGTCTTCATCGGCATGCTCGTGGTCTACAAGACCGGCGCGGTCAAGGTGACGCCGAAGCTGACCAAGTGGATCGTCGGCGCCACCGTCGGTGTCGCGGTCCTCATGCTGTTCAACCTGATCAGCGCGCTGGCCTTCGGCTTCAACCCGCTGCGCGACGGCGGCCCGCTCGCCATCGTCTTCAGCCTCGTCTGCATCGGGATCGCGGCGTTCAGTTTCCTGCTCGACTTCGACCAGGCCGACCGGATGATCCGCGAGGGCATGCCGTCGAAGTGGGCCTGGTACACCGCGTTCGGCCTGATGACGACGCTCGTCTGGCTGTACCTGGAGATCCTGCGCCTGCTGTCCTACCTTCGCGAGTAACCTGGCTCACAGTTCCACAGCGAAAGCGCTCCGTAACCAACGGGGCGCTTTTTCTGTCGGAATTCGTCCATATGTGGACCCCGCTGCGGACCGATTTCACCCTGCGTGTTGGATGTGCCGGTCGGTCTTCATTTCACATGTGTGAGGTTCACAGTGAGCGTTCCCCCTCCGGCCCCCGGGGGCCAGCAGCCGGTGGGTCAGCCCGATCCGTACGGGCCGCCTCCCGGCGGTCAGCCGCAGCAGCAGTTCGGCCAGCCCGGCCAGCCCGGCCAGCCCGGCCAGCCCGGACAGCCGCCGCAGGGCCAGTACGGCCCGCCGCCGGGGCAGTTCCCGCCGCCGCCGGGGCAGGTCCCGGGGCAGTTCCCGCCCGCGCCGCCGGTGCCGAAGAAGTCGAAGACCGGCGCGATCATCCGGTTCGCCGTGATCGGCGTGGTCGTCATCGTCGCCGCCGTCATCGGGATCATCTCGTTCACCAAGTCGCCCGCCAGCGCCAACGCCGGTGACTGCCTGTCGGTCACCGAGTTCACCCGCGGCAGCGACCCCACGAAGGCCGACTGCAACGACCCGAAGGCGAACGTCAAGATCGCCGTCAAGCTCGACAAGGCCTCCGACGACTGCCCGGGCGGCTCCAACGCCGGCTACGACACCTACTCGGTCACCGGCCGCAGCTCCTACAAGCTGTGCCTGATGATCAACGCGAAGCAGGGCGACTGCCTGGCGAACTTCAGCTCGCAGACCAAGGGCTACGTGAAGGTCCCGTGCTCGGACCCGACCAAGGACAGCGAGCTGGTGAAGGTCGTCGAAGGCCAGGCCAGCGACAGCGTCTGCGACGGCACCGAGGCCACGCGCGTGGCGGTGTACCCGCAGCCCCCGACGACGATGTGCGTCAAGACGAACTAGCCGTCGACGCGGGGAAGGCCACCTTGCGGAAGTCGTCCTTCCGCAAGGTGGCCTTCACGCTTTTCCGGGTCAGGAAAGGCGTTCCAGGATCATCGCCATGCCCTGGCCGCCGCCGACGCACATCGTCTCGAGGCCGAACTGCTTGTCGTGGTGCTGCAGCGAGTTGATCAGCGTCGTGGTGATCCGGGCGCCGGTCATGCCGAACGGGTGGCCGACGGCGATCGCGCCGCCGTTGACGTTCAGCCGGTCGAGGTCGATGCCCAGGTCCCGGTAGGACGGGATGACCTGGGCGGCGAACGCCTCGTTGATCTCGACGAGGTCGATGTCGCCGATCGACAGCCCCGCGCGGGACAGTGCCTGCTTCGACGCCTCGACCGGGCCGTAGCCCATGATCTCCGGCGACAGCCCGGTGACGCCGGTCGAGACGATCCGCGCCAGCGGCGTCAGGCCCAGCTCGCGTGCCTTCGTGTCGGACATGACGACCAGCGCCGCGGCGCCGTCGTTGAGCGGGCAGCAGTTGCCCGCGGTGACCCGGCCGTCCGGGCGGAACACCGGCTTCAGCCCGGAGACGCCTTCGAGGGTGACGCCGGCGCGGGGCCCGTCGTCCTTCGAGACGACCGTGCCGTCCGGCAGGGTCACCGGGGTGATGTCCTTGGCCCAGAAGCCGTCCGCGATGGCCTTCTCGGCGAGGTTCTGCGAGCGGACGCCGAACTCGTCCATCTCCTCGCGCGTGACGCCCTTGAGCCGGGCCAGGTTCTCCGCGGTCTGGCCCATCGCGATGTAGACGTCGGGGACGAGCCCGTTCTCGCGCGGGTCGGTCCAGGTGTCGCTGCCGGACTCGGCGGTCGCCTTGGTGCGGGCTTCGGCGTCGGCGAACAGCGGGTTGTGCGTGTCGGGCCAGGAGTCCGAGCTGCCCTTCGAGAACCGCGACACGGTCTCGACGCCGGCCGAGATGAAGACGTCGCCCTCGCCGGCCTTGATCGCGTGGAAGGCCATCCGGGTGGTCTGCAGGCTGGAGGAGCAGTACCGGGTGATGGTGCAGCCGGGCAGGTGGTCGTAGCCCAGTTCGACGGCGACCGCGCGGCCCATGTTGAAGCCGGACTCGCCGCCCGGCAGGCCGCAGCCCAGCATCAGGTCGTCGATGTCGGCGGGATCGAGCTGCGGCACCTTGTCCAGGGCCGCACGGACCATCTGCACGGTCAGGTCGTCGGGCCGCATGCTGACCAGCGAGCCCTTGTTGGCGCGCCCGATCGGCGAGCGCGCGGTGGAGACGATGACGGCTTCAGGCATGACGTGACACATCCTCGTATCGCGGTCTAAGCGGTTGCTCACCATACTGCCGCGTGCCGCACCGGGGAGAAAGCCGGAGCTGCTGTGAGGTTGCTCAGGCGCCGCTGCCGGTCAGGACCGCCTTCAGCGCGTCCGGGACGACGGCGTGCGGCAGGAGGTCGGTCAGCCGGCGGGCCAGGCGGTCGTCGCGGACCAGGCTGCCGTCGGCGAGACCGGCGGCGACGGCGGCGCCGTCCGGCTGCCGCGCGGCCCAGGTCGCGGCCAGCTCACCGGCCAGCAGCCGCTGGTAGTCCTCCCGCATGTGCCAGCCGATGCCGGGGTCGAGCCGGTCGTTGGCGGCGAACGCCGAGCCGGCGTTGGCGACCTTGCGGGTGAACTGGGCCAGCCCGCGGTCGGGCACGTGCAGGATCGTCAGCGGCCGCTGCGGGGTACCCGGGCCGAGGGCGGGACCGGACGCGCTGTGGTTGCCCACGGCGACCGTCACCTTGGGGTCGCCGCGATGGCACACCTTGTTGCCGATCCGGGTACCGCGCGCGGACAGCGACAGCTTGTCCCGCAGGACGTGCGTGTGGACCCACAGGCCGGTCCGCTCCGGATCGGCGACCAGGTTGTCCCGGACCATCTCCACGGTGCCGGACTCCGGGCCGATCGCCGCGAGCGCGTCGGGAAGCGCGGTCCGGCCGACGTCGTCTCCCGCCGACGGCCACACGAACTCGTCGGCGTCCCCGTTGAGCACCCAGTCCGCGCCGTGCACCAGCGCGGCCCGCCGCGCCATGGCCGTCACCCAGCGGCTCTGCTCGTAGTCCTGTGCCGGTTCGTGGTGGAGTTCGAGCACGCCGGCGTCGCGGTACCGCTCCAGGATTTCGACGGTCCCGTCGACCGAGCCGTTGTCCGTGGCCACCACGATGTCCACACCGGCGGCGAGGTGGTGCTCGATGGTCGCCGCGACGATGTCGGCCTCGTCGCGCACCAGCAGCGTCATCGCAATCCGCATTCGATCTCCCCCGCGCGTCGGCACGGGGGAGATCCTGGCAGAGCGCGCCGCTAGTTGCGGTAGCACCTCCAGAACAGCTGCCAGTTTCCGGCACCGCCGCCCCAGGCCTCCGGCTTGACCTCGCGCGCCCTGAACCCGTAGGTGTCGACGCACTTCGCGTCGGCGGCCGACCGGGTGTCCGCCACCAGCGCGTCGTACGGCGGAGGCGTCGAGCTGGTGAAGCTGGAGCGGATCCAGTACCCGGTGTCGACGGCACTCGCGGGCGTCGTCCCGAGCGCGATCAGACCTCCCGTGGCCAGGGCCAGCACGGCTCCGGTCATTCCTGCGATCTTGCGTTTCACGGCCACCTCCGGTGAACGGACCCTTGCCAGAGCCACCGTTCCAGCGAGGCGCCACCGGGACAGCCCGCGGCCGCCGAGGGTTTGTTGCGCGATCTTCCGGTGGAAGGATCACCGTCGTGGCGAACCGGTCCGTACTGCGCACCCGGACGATCGTGCTCTGGAGTGTCGGGATGCTGGTGGTCGCCGCGGGTGCCGCGGCGCTGCTGCTGATCCTCCTCGGCGGGGGCCGCCCGGAGGACTCGGCGCGCCTGGACGCGCTGCGGACCGCCGCGAACATCGTCGTCGGCACCGGGGGTGCCGCCGCCCTGCTGCTGGCCGCGCGGCGGCAGCGGTCGGCCGAGCTGGACCTGGCGCAGAAGGACCACGACGCCACCGAACGCCGCGTCACCGAGATCTACGGCAAGGCCGCCGACCAGCTCGGCAGCGACAAGGCACCGGTCCGGCTCGCCGGGCTGTACGCGCTGGAACGGCTCGCCGCCGGGTATCCCGAGCACCGGCAGACGATCGTCAACGTCCTCTGCGCCTACCTGCGGATGCCGTACAAGCACATCCCGAAGAACGCCGAGGAGCTGCAGGTCCGCAAGGCCGCCCAGCGCATCCTGCTGCTGCACCTGCGGCCCGGCGCCGAAGACCGGCCGAACGAGGCCTTCTGGCCGGACATCGACCTCGACTTCTCCGGCGCGACGCTCGTCGGGCTCACCCTCACGCACTGCTCGATCCGGTCCATCACGTGCTACGAGACGACGTTCCTGGAGCTGACGACGTTCCGCGGCACCGAATTCCGGACCAAGGCCGACTTCAACAAGGCACAGTTCCGGGACCGCGCCGATTTCCGCGGAACCGTTTTCGGTGGCGAGCGCGAAAGTTTCAACGGCGCCGTTTTCGCAGGTCCGGCGGATTTCGGCCGGAAGTCCACGGCCCGGCTCGCCGGTGCCGAAGCGACGCAGGGATTCCCGCGGGTCTGGCCACCGGGCTGGGAAGAACGGCCGATCGACGGCGAGCCCGGCAGGTCACAATTGACACGAAAGGACGTTCCGGGGCAACCGGAGGGACGTTAGGATCGTCGCATCAAGGCAAGGACGTCGCCATTCCCGCACGAGAGAGAGGTGAACTGGCGATGGCAATCGGAAACGGCGTCAGGGGACCCCTCCGGGACGGGATGACGGCTCAGCGTGCGGCGGCCCCCGGGTCGCGACCGGCGTAGACGAGCGGCTTGGTGGCCGACGGCGGTCTTCGCCGGAGCGGTCCGGCCTCGCGCTCGCGGCCCGGCATCACCGGCGCGCACCCGGAGTTCCCCCGGCGCCCGATCGCGCACGAGTGGACAACGCCACCGGTGCGCCGTTTAGGCTGGTGGTCGTGGAGTACGCAGAGCACATCGCCGACCTCGTGGGCAACACCCCGCTGGTCAGGCTGAACTCGTTGACCCAGGGGCTCAAGCCGCTCGTGCTGGCCAAGGTCGAGTACCTGAACCCGGGTGGCTCGGTCAAGGACCGCATCGCGTTGCGCATGATCGAGGCCGCGGAGGCCTCCGGCGAGCTGCGCCCCGGCGGCACGATCGTGGAGCCGACGTCCGGCAACACCGGCGTCGGGCTGGCCATGGTCGCCCAGCGCAAGGGCTACCAGTGCGTGTTCGTCTGCCCGGACAAGGTCAGCGAGGACAAGCGGAACGTCCTGAAGGCCTACGGCGCCCGCGTCGTGGTGTGCCCGACGGCGGTCCCGCCCGAGCACCCGGACTCCTACTACAACGTCTCCGACCGGCTGGTCCGCGAGATCGACGGCGCCTGGAAGCCCAACCAGTACGCCAACCCGCAGAACCCGGAGAGCCACTACCACTCGACCGGCCCGGAGCTGTGGAAGCAGACCGACGGCAAGATCACGCACTTCGTCGCGGGCGTCGGCACCGGCGGCACGATCTCCGGCACCGGCAAGTACCTCAAGGAGGTCAGCGGTGGCGCCGTGCAGGTCGTCGGCGCCGACCCGGAGGGCTCGGTGTACTCCGGCGGCACCGGCCGCCCGTACCTGGTCGAGGGCGTCGGCGAGGACTTCTGGCCGGACACCTACGACCGCGACATCGCCGACGAGATCATCCCGGTCTCCGACGCCGACTCCTTCCAGATCACCCGGCGTCTCGCGCTGGAGGAGGGCCTGCTGGTCGGCGGCTCCTGCGGGATGGCGGTGGCCGCCGCGCTCAAGCTCGCCGAGCGGCTCACCGAGGACGACGTCGTGGTCGTGCTGCTGCCCGACGGCGGCCGCGGCTACCTGACGAAGGTGTTCAACGACACCTGGATGTCCTCCTACGGCTTCCTGCCGCCGGACTCCTCGGGCGCGACGGTCGCCGACGTGCTGACGAAGAAGAGCGGCTCGCTGCCCGACCTGGTGCACTCGCACCCGAACGAGACGGTCGCCGAGGCCATCGCGATCCTGTCGGAGTTCGGCGTCAGCCAGATGCCCGTGGTCAGCGCGGAGCCGCCGGTGATGGCGGCCGAGGTCGTCGGCGCGGTCAACGAGCGCGACCTGCTCGACGCGCTGTTCACCGGCAAGGCGCAGCTGGCCGACCGGCTGGAGCAGCACATGTCCCCGCCGCTGCCGACGATCGGCGGCAGCGAGCAGGTGAGCGCGGCGATGCGGGCGCTGGAGGGCGCCGACGGCGCGCTGGTGCTGATCGACGGCAAGCCCGCCGGTGTCGTCACGCGGCACGACCTGCTGGGCTTCCTCGCCGGCCGCTGACCCGAGCCCCGAAGGGGTTTGATCGGCTCACCCGGCAGGGGCGTTACGAGCGCCCCGCCGGGTGATCCGATAGCGTGGGCGCGAGTAGAACACTTTCGCGTCATCGTCAAGGGGGTTCAAGACCCACATGAGTGCACCGCAGCCACCGAATCAGCCGTGGGGTGGCGGCCAGCCACCTCAGGGTCCGCCGAGTGGCCCCCAGCCGCAGCAGGACAGCCCGTTCGGCGCTTCCGAGCCGACCCAGGTCGTGCAGCCCGGCCAGCCCGGCCAGTCCCAGGGCGGATCCCCGTTCGGGGACACGCCGGAGCCGACCCAGGTCGTCCAGCCCGCCCAGCCGGGTGACGGCGGGGCGGGCGCGACCCAGGTGGTCCCGCCGGTCGACGCGAACGCCACCCAGATGGTGAACCCGGTCGGCGGCGGCGACGCCCCGGTCGCGGACTCCACGCAGCTGGTGCCCCCGGGCTCCCAGCCGCCGGCGATCCCGTACACCCCGCCGCCGAGCGCGGCCGACAACCCGGCCGCGGCGTTCGGCCAGCAGCCGGGCGGCTTCGGCCAGCCGGGCGCGTACGGCCAGCCCGGTCAGCCGGGTGGCTTCGGCCAGCCCCAGCAGGGCTTCGGCCAGCCGGGTCAGCCTGGCCAGCCGCCGCAGGGTTTCGGTGGTGGTCCCGGGTTCGGTGGGCCGCCGCAGCCGTTCGGCGCCGCGCCTGCCGCGGGCGGTGGCAACGGCCTGTTCGGCTACATCGCCGGTGGCGTGGTCGCGCTGCTCGCGCTGATCGCGCTCATCATCTCGTTCAGCTACATGGGCGACGCGAGCGACTACTCGTCGCTCCTCGACGGCGGCGCGAAGGACCTGATCGAAAAGGCCCTCGACGAGGCCGGGCTCATCGGGCCGGGCCTGGTCTGGTTCTACGTCATCATGATCCTGCTGGCGTCGCTGATCTCCCTCGCCGGCGGCGTCGGGCTGGCGCTGGCGGGCAAGCTGGGCGGGCTCAAGAAGATCGTCCCGATCGTGGTCACCGCGGGCGGTGCGCTCCTCACGCTCTTCGCGTTGCTGCTGAAGATCGGGATGACGCCGAACGCCGACGCGCTCGCCCGGATGTCCGCGTCCGCCAAGGACACCTTCGGGCTCGGCCTGCCGCCGCTGATCATCGGCATCCTGATCCTCATCGTCGGTGTGCTCGGCCTCGTCCCGGGCACCGCGCAGTTCGTCGGCCTCGGTGGCGGCGGTGCCGCGCCGGGCGGCCCGCAGGGCTTCGGTGGCCCGCCCCAGGGCTTCGGCGGCCCGCAGCAGCCGGGCGGTTTCGGCCAGCCCCAGCAGGGCTTCGGGCAGCCGGGGCAGCAGCAGGGCTTCGGCCAGCAGCAGGGCTACGGCCAGCCGGGTGGCCCCAACCCGTCCAGCGGCGGGTTCCCGCAGCCGTCGAGCGGCGGCTTCCCGCAGCCGGGTCAGCAGCAGCCCGGAGGCTTCGGGCAGCCGGGCCAGCAGCAGCCGGGCTACGGCCAGCCGGGCCAGCAGCCGTACGGCCAGCCGCCGCAGGGCTACCCGCAGCAGCCGGGCCAGGGCTTCGGCCAGCCGCCGGGCCAGCAGGGCCCGCCGAGCGGCGGGTTCGGCCAGCCCGGCCAGCCGCCGCAGCAGCAGTGGTGAGGTAGCGGACCGCTTTCGTGCCCCGGAGCCCATTCGGCTCCGGGGCACGCTGCATTCATGGCCGAATACGCAATTGTCCGAAAAGGACGAAGTCCGAATAGCAGTCCCACTGCCGATCATGTGACAGGATTTCTGCCGCTACCGCACAAAAATGATCTTGGGTTCCGCCGTACGGTCGAATTCCGTTCTTTTTCCGGACCACTTCCCCCATTTCGGACTAGGGTGAGCGCCGTCGTCCCGAGGGTCTTGCGATGGGGGAGTTGTGAGCGGTCCGCGTTCGTATTCGTCGAATAGGCCATCCGGAGTAACGGCGGTACTCGCCGGCCTGCTCGGGATTCCGGCCGCGATCGCCGCGGGCTGTGTGCCGATCCGGACGTTCCTCGACATGCCCGCGGAATTCAGCCTCGGCGCACTGCCGGGACTGGTGCTGGCCGACCTCGCGGGCTACCTCGTCGCCGGGCTCGTGCTGCTGCTCGGCTCGCTGTCGACGCTGTTCCGCGCCACGGCGGGCGCGGTCCTGCTCGGTGCCGGTGCGCTGCTGGCGATCGGTGCCCTGCTGACCGAGCCGCCGTCGATGAAGGTGCCGCTCGGCCGGTTCGTCGACGCGATGTTCACGCACGGCGGCTTCGCGATGGTGGACCGGCTCGTCCTGGCCGCGCTGGCGGTGCTCGTGCTGGTGCTGGCGTTCCTGCCGCCGACGTTCCGCTACCTGCGCTACCGCACGCCGTCGCTGCCGGTCCTGTCGGGCCAGGGCGCCTACTCGCCGCGCGGCTGGTGAGACGCCGCACTGAGATCCATCCCACCTGACGGGAATGCCGGGGCCGGGCCGTACGCTGAACGCATGGTGGACGACTACTCCGAATTGGGCTTCGAGACGCGCGCGATCCACGCCGGTCAGAAGCCCGACCCCCGCACCGGCGCGGTGATCGTGCCGATCTACCAGACCTCGACCTACGCGCAGGACGGCGTGGGCGGGACCCGCGAGGGCGACTACGAGTACTCGCGCACCGCGAACCCGACCCGCTCGGCGCTGGAGGAGGCGCTGGCCTCGCTGGAAGGCGGACGGCACGCGCTGGCCTTCGCCTCCGGCATGGCCGCGTCCGACGTGGTGCTGCGCAGTACCCTGCGCCCCGGCGACCACCTCGTGCTCGGCAACGACGCGTACGGCGGCACGTTCCGCCTGATCGACAAGGTGCTCAGCCTGTGGGGCGTCGAGCACACCGTCGCCGACCTGGCGAACCTCGACGAGGTGCGCGCGGCCATCCGGCCCGAGACGAAGCTGATCTGGTGCGAGTCGCCGACCAACCCGCTGCTCGGCATCGCCGACATCGCCGCGCTGGCCGGCGTCGCGCACGACGCCGGCGCCCGCCTGGTGGTCGACAACACCTTCGCGACGCCGTACCTGCAGAACCCGCTCGCGCTGGGCGCGGACATCGTCCTGCACTCGACGACGAAGTACCTGGGCGGCCACTCCGACGTCGTCGGCGGCGCCGTCGTCACCAACGAGGACGAGCTGCGCGAGCAGTTCTTCTTCCTGCGCAACTCCGCGGGCGCGGTCCCCGGCCCGTTCGACGCGTGGCTGACGCTGCGCGGCATCAAGACGCTCGCCCTGCGCATGGAGCGGCACAGCGACAACGCCGAGAAGATCGTGCAGGCGCTGGTCAAGCACCCCAAGGTGACGAAGGTCTACTACCCGGGCCTGCCCGAGCACCCCGGCCACGAGACGGCGGCCAAGCAGATGCGCCGCTTCGGCGGGATGGTGTCGTTCAGCCACGCGGACGGCGAGCAGGCGGCGCTGGAGGTGGCGTCGCGCACGAAGCTGTTCATCCTGGCCGAGTCCCTCGGCGGCATCGAGTCCCTGATCGAGCACCCGGGCAAGATGACCCACGCCAGCACGGCGGGCTCTACGCTGCAGGTCCCGGCCGACCTCCTCCGCCTGTCGGTCGGCATCGAGGACGGCCGCGACCTGGTCGCCGACCTGCTGGCCGCCCTCGGCTGAGTCAGTCCCCAAACGCCCCAAGGCGGCCTTCGGTGCGTTCAACGCACCCAAGGCCGCCTTGGTTGCTCCGCCCATGCCCCACCGCCGCCCTCAAGGGAGGCGCTTCGCGCCGCTGTGTTCACCGGTGCACCGAAGGCCACATTGGGGCGTTCGGGCCGATCGGTCAGCCGAGGTCGAGGCCGCCGCCGTAGAGGCGGTCCACCCGCAGCTTGATGACCACCCGCTGGTCCTCGACCATGTTCCGGAAGAACGTGGCCTCGTCCTCCGGGTTGTCGAACGGCGCCTGCATGGCCAGCAGCTCGCGGCCGGTCTCGTCGCCGGGCACCGAGCTGACCGGCGACACCTCCGCCAGTCCCTCGGCGACCGCGAAGGCCATGTGGTCGGCGCTGCTCACGTAGAGCGACGCGCGGGGGTTGCGGGCGAGCTGGCGGACCTTGGCCCGGCCCAGCGTGGAGCCGATCCGGACGAGGCGGTCCGCCGGGTCCCAGGCGTACGCGACGGTGGACAGGTGCGGGTGTCCCGCGCGGTTGATCGTCGCCAGCGCACCCAGGTTGTGGGCGGCGAGCAGGCGGCTCACGGCCTCCTCGGCGGGCTTGACGGGCCCGGGACCGCGGCCCGGCTCGAAGGTCGTCTGTGTCATGCCTTGATCATCGCCGGAGGCGCGAACCCGCGGAAGAAGGCACTTTCCTGTCCCAGGGGAACATCGGGGTAACCCCGCAGGCAAGAGCGCCGCGGGCGCGGAAAACTCGTCAGGGGTTGTAGTCGCCGTGGCCCGCGGCGGCCGTCTTCGCGGTGCCGGTGGCCGGCAGCTTCGACCCGTCGACGCAGCCGCCGACCAGCTCGACGTGGCTGTCGTGGCGGATGTACTGGGCGGGGGTGCCGCAGCTGGCGTTGTCCACGGTGAGGTACGCCGCGCCGGTGAGCGCGGCGGCGGAGGCCAGGCCGATCACGAGCGGCAGCAGACCGGCGGAGCGGGTCGCGCGAGCCCGGCGGGCGGTGTCCGCGTCGTTCCCCGGTGTCATGAGTAGCTCCCTGTTTACCGCGTGTTGACGTGTCCCAGGGTACCGGCTCCCGGTCCGGTCAACCTGTGGAGTTCCTGAGTGGCATAGTCCGGCCCATGGAACTCGTCACCCTCGAGCGGATCCGCGCCGCCCGGGAGCTCCTAAAAGGAGTGACCCGGGTGACGCCGATGGAGCACGCGCGCGACCTGCGCAGGCTGCACGGCGGCCCGGTGCACCTGAAGTGCGAAAACCTGCAGCGCACCGGCTCGTTCAAGATCCGCGGCGCCTACACCCGCATCCACGGCCTCACCGACGCCGAACGCGAGCGCGGCGTCGTCGCGGCCAGCGCCGGCAACCACGCGCAGGGCGTCGCGCTGGCGTCGTCGCTGCTCGGCGCGAAGTCCACGGTCTTCATGCCGCTGCGGGCCCCGCTGCCGAAGCTCGCCGCGACCCGCGGGTACGGCGCCGACGTCCACCTGCACGGCGCGCTGCTGGAGGAGACGCTGCGGGCGGCGATCGAGTTCGGCGAGCGGACCGGCGCGGTGTTCATCCACCCGTTCGACCACCCGGACGTCATCGCCGGCCAGGGCACGGTCGGCCTGGAGATCCTCGAGCAGGTGCCGGGGGTGAAGACGATCCTGGTCGCCACCGGCGGCGGCGGGCTGGTCGGCGGGGTCGCCTCGGCGGTGAAGGCGCTGCGCCCGGACGTCCGCGTCGTCGGCGTCCAGGCCGAGGAGGCGGCCGCGTACCCGCCGTCGCTGGCCGCGGGCGCGCCGGTGCGGCTGAGCACGACCGCGACCATGGCCGACGGGATCGCGGTCGGCGAGCCGGGCCTGGTCAGCTTCGCCCACGTCGAGTCGCTGGTCGACGACGTCGTGACGGTCACCGAGCAGTCCCTGTCCCGCGCGGTGCTGCTGTGCCTGGAGCGCCGCAAGCTGGTGGTCGAGCCGGCCGGCGCGGCGACGGTCGCGGCGCTGCTGCAGCACCCGGGCGCCTTCGAGCCACCGGTGGTGGCCATCCTGTCCGGCGGCAACGTCGACCCGGTGCTCCTGCTGCAGATCATCCAGCACGGCATGACCGCGGGCGGCCGCTACCTGCGCCTGCGCTTGCGCGTCCCGGACCGCCCGGGTTCGCTGGTCGCGGTGCTGTCCTGCGTCAGCGAGCTGGGCGCGAACGTCCTGGACGTCGAGCATTCCCGCATTTCCGGCAGCCTCGACCTCGGGGAGGCCGACGTCGTGCTGGCCCTGGAGACGCGGGGCCCGGAGCACTGCAAGGAGGTCGAGGCCGCCCTGGCGGACGCGGGTTACACCGTGGTCTGACCCGCTGCCGGGCACGCCAAAGACGGCCCCCGCCGCTTGGGGGACCCCCGGTTTCAACGTTACTCCGGGGGACCGACAATTCCGGGCTCGCCAATGGGCGCCCGGTCCCTGGCGGCCTCCGGATCGCGCAGGTCGTGAGTGAAAAAGAGGGTTCTAACCCTAGTTACCACTCACGACCCCGTGCGGCCTTCTCGCTACTCCCCGACACCTGGCCCGCCGGTGAGCGCCGCCAAGGCGAGGTCCTTGGCGGCCTCCGGGACCTCGGCCGGGGCGGTGAAGCGCCGGGCGCGGATGTGGGCGATCAGGTCCGGGTCCGGCGGCACCCCGTGTTCACGCAGGTAGTACGCGACCGCGCCCGGCCACGCCCAGGCGCCGTCGGTGCGGAAGTTCATCGGGACCGCGTCGGTGCGCTCGGGCGCGAACGCGTCCGGGCCGTTGCTGCGGGACGCCAGGATCACCGGCGCCGCGTCGAGGTAGGCCAGGATGCGCTCGGCCTCGGCCGGGACCAGCGGCTGACGGCGTACCAGCGGCCTGCCCGCCGCGTCGAGGCCGTCGTAGATCCGCGGGGTCCGGACGCCTTGGGCGTCCACCGGGGGCGGAACCGCGGCACGCTCACGCAGCCACGGCGGGACGTGCTGCTCGGCACGCGGGAACGCCCGCAGCTCATCCTGGAACCCCAGCGGCGGCGGGGTGCGCCGCCACTGGGGTTCGCGGTCGGCCACGAAGTCCGCGGTGACGCCGTGGACCGCGTCCACCGTCAGTGCCGCGCTCAGCCACGTGCCCACGCCCGGCCGGTACATCCCCGCGCGCAGCGTGCCCAGCAGCTGGAGCAGCTCCGGGGGCGGCGGCAGCGGGCGGGCCACCCCGTCCTGGCCCGTGACGACCACGTCGGCTTCGATGTGCCGTCCCGCCGCCCGGTACTCGGCGCGGACCTGGCGCCAGGTGCCGGGCGGCGCCATCGCCGCCAGCCCCTGGCCGATCCGGGTGACGATCTGCTGCTGGTCCGGTCCCAGCGGCACCGGTGGCGTGCTCATCCGCGCCCGTCCGGGGCCGGCGGCCGGGTCGTCGCCTGCGGGATCTCCTCGATGGCGTCCTCGGCCAGCAGGTCGGCCACGGACCGCTCCAGCACGTAGGCCGTCCCGCCGCCGGGCTGGTCGTACCAGGCGATGGCCGTGCCGGTGAGCGCCCGCACCGGGCGGCGCAGGCGGTACACGTGGTACGCCCACTCCTGGACCTCGGCCGGTTCCGAGCGGTGGGGCCACTCGGTCCGCGCGGCGTAGAGCGTGTTGCCGTCCGGGTCGCCGTAGCGGTCCAGCTCGGTGCCCGGCGGCAGCGTGACCAGGCGTTTGCCGCTGTACATCGCCAGCGGCGCGTCGTTGTCGGCGGGCTGGATCGGCCAGTCCTCCGTCGGGCGCTTCGCGTCCGGCGGCAGCTCGTCCCGCAGCGCGACGCGGTTCAGGTACAGGTGCCCGACGAAGTAGCGCGCGGCGGCCACCGCGGTCGGGAACGCCGCCGCCTCCAGCCGGTCACCGCCCTGTGCGCGGAACACCGCCCAGCCGTCGCCCTCCCGCACCAGGCACCACGCGCCGTCCGCCACTTCGCCGATGCGGTAGCGGGCGGCCGGGATCTCCAGCTCGGCCGCCGCGTCCTCGGCCGCGCGCACGGCTTGTTTGTCCGCGGCCGCCGGATCCGCGGGGCCTGCCGCCTCGGCCAGCCAGGCGGGCACCATGTCGGGGGTCCGCGGGAACCGCGCCAGCTCACGGGCGAACTCGGCCACCGGCCGCGGGCTGTCCCACGCCGGCTCGTCGTCCCACGTGTAGGTGTACTCGACGCTGGAGTTGAGCGCGACGTGCGCGACGACCTGGAACCAGGTGCCCCGGCCTTCGCGGTACATCCCGGCCCGCAGCGCCGCCAGCAGCTCCCGGACCTCCGACGGCGGTTCCCACAGGTACAGCCCGCCGTCGGTGATCCGGCGGACCATCACCGGCAGCTCGGCGTGCTCGCCGATCGCCCGGTAGGTCAGCATCACCTGCGTCCAGTCCGGCGGCACCGACATCGCGACGATGTTCGAGATCTGCTGCCAGTACCAGTTCTGGCCCTCCGGGTCCAGCGGCGGCCACGGCCGCGCGACCGGGACGTCGTCCGGCACCGGACGGCCCGCCTCGGCGAGCCGCGCACGCAGCCACGGCTGGATGTTCTCCGGCGCGCGCGGGTACGCGTCGAGGTCGCGCACCCAGCCCGCCGGATCGATCGCGGGCGACCAGTGCGGGTCCCAGTCGAGGTTGAACAGCGTCTGGATGCGGCCGGGCGCGTCGAGCAGGTACCGCATCGAGAACCACGTGCCGTCGTCCGGCTGGTGGAACGCGTCGCGCATGCGCCGGACGGCGGGCGCCACCTGGTCCGGCACCGCGACGGCGGCCTGCCTGCCGTCCTCCATCAGCACCGTGAGCACGAAGTCCTGGACGTCGACGTTGACCCGGCTGACCAGGTCGATCCGCCGCCACCCCGGGGGTGCGGCGTCAGCGAGGGCGTTGCCCACTTCGTGCGACTGCTCCCGCCACTGCGAGGCGTCACGAGGCATGAGGGCCGGTCCTTTCTGGTGCGGTCGGTCGCATCACGGCGTCCCCGGGGAGGGCGCCGTCGCCGCCGGGGTGTTCGGGAAACTGCGCAGGTGGACGATCGGCTTGTCGTCCGGGCCGATCTCGACCCACCGCACCTGGATGGTGTGCGGCACCCGGTCGCCGTCGGTCCGCAACGGGAACACGTCGATGCTGCCGATCCTGCCACCCGCCTTGAGATGGTTCGCCAGGTCGGTCTCGAACGCGTACCAGTGGTTCGGTCCGGCCTGGTCCGGCCAGCCCTGGTTCTGCGGCCGCCACTGGGACATCATGTTGAGCAGCTCGCCCGGGCCGCGGAACTGGTTGCCCGCGATGTGCCCGCCGTCGAACACCCCGCCCGGGCCCTGCCCGCCGGACAGGCGCTGCGACGTGCCGTCGCGGCGCAGGAAGTCCTCCTCGCCCGCCAGCTTCGGGTTGTCCGAGCGGCCGTGCACGGTGTCGGTCTTGCCGCCGCCGACGTCCGGGCCCGTCTGGTAGGTGAACCGGCCGTCGTCGACGTGGTAGACCATGTTCGGGCCGGGGTTGTTGAGGTCGGGGTGGTGCGGCCGGAAGGTCTCGACCACCGCGACCCGGCCGTGCTCGTCGGTCCAGTACACCGACCGGGCCTGCTTGACGGTCTTGGTGCCCTCCTTGTACTCGCTTTCCACGACGTACTTGGAGTTCGGCTCCAGTTTCGGCGTCCCGTCCGGGTTCTTCGGCTGCTGGTCCAGAAAGGACTTGTTGCTGGGCAGCTGGACGTCGTGCTGCCGCGCGCCGCGGAACCGCTCCGGGTCCGCGACGCCTTCGGGCACTTCGGCCTTCGGGTTCATGCCCTGGCGCAGGTGGACCTCTGCGTCGTCGGGGACGAGCTTCGGGTTGCTGATGCCCTTCCAGTCCGGGTTGGTCCGCGCGATGCGGCCGGAGTCGACCTCGGCCCAGCGGACGTGGCCGTCGGCGTCGGTGTAGAAGGTGCCGCGGTGGATGCCCTTCTTGTCGACGACCTCGTACTTGGTGTGCGGGTCGTAGGGCCCGCCCTGGGCGAACGACTGCCGCGCGCCGGGGGCCCGCGGGTCGTCGGCGTCGATCCGGACCGGGTCGCCTTCGAAGTCGGGCCGGTGGAACTGCACCGAGGGGTGCGGCACCCCGTCGGCGTCGGTGTGGAAGGTCTGGTGGTGCCCGTCGATCTCCACCCGGTAGGTGGTGTCCGGGTGCGGGTGGGTGAGGTCCGGGTTCGGGTGGTAGGCCGGATTCGGGTCGCCGTTGGCCAGCCGCGGCGGCACGTTCGGGTGCGTCGTGTCGATGTGCGTGACGCGGCCCGTGCCGTCGGTGTGGTAGGTGCCGCGTGGGTTCCCGGAGCTGTCGACCACCTGGTACGACCGGTTGGGCTGCAGCGGCTGGTCGCCGGGGAACCGCTCGCCGGCGTGCGGCGGCCGGGGCGCGTCCGGGTGGGTGCTGCCCGGCCCCACCGGCACGTGCTCCCCGCCGGGCGGGGTGAAGTCCGTGCCGTGCTGCGGGTTCCGCCGCACCTCGGCCTGCCGCTGCGGATCGGTGAGATCGCGTTCCTGTTGCCGCGAAAGCGGATTCCGGTCTTCGGGGACGCCCGGAGCATCGGCGTCCTGCCCGGGCGCCTGACGGCGGCGGGTGTCGTCGTCACCGCGGTGCCGCGCGCTGTCGGCGTCGACGTCGTGCGGATCGTGGTGCCGGGTGTCGGGCGCAAAGCCGCCGTCCCCGGCGGGATGCGTCGAGCCGTCGGGGTGGTGGACGCTCCATTCGCCATCCGGCGGAATCCGCGGCCGCATCCGGCCATCGGGCCCGATTTCGTAGTCGGAGGAGAAGACGCGCCCGTGCGAGTCGGTCCAGGCGGGCTTGCTGGGCGCCATGACCTCGGTGTCGAGTTCCCGAGACAGCCGGTGCGCGAAGTCGTTCGAAGAGGCATCGCACCCGATCAGCCGGACCGGCCTGCCGTCGTAGTCCCCGTTGCGCCGCAGGATGTCCGCGAACTCTTCGGGGGTGTAGAGCCGATCCCCGATCCGGGCATGCCCATCGGGCGTGACGTGCACGTCGACGGTGTAGCGGCCGGCGGGATCGGGCTGCACGCGGTGAGGAAGATCGCCCATCTCGGGATCCCCGGCGTGGTAGGAGCTGCCGGAGGGCGTGCTTTCGGCGTGGCGGGCGTTGACCTCGTCCGGGGTGAGTGGGGAGTCGCTGTGGTGCGGGAGGGCGGGGTCGGTGTCGTGCGGGCCGTTCTCGTGGGGGCTGTTTTCGTGGGGACCGCTCTCGTGGGGACCGTTTTGGTGCGGGTTGCTCTCGTGCGGGTTGTTGGCGTGGGGGCCGGTTTCGTGCGGGCCGTGCTGGGGTCCGGGTGTGTGGGTGCCCGCGGTGTGGGTGCCTGGGCCGGGCGTGCCGGGGCTGTGGGTGCCGGGCGGGGTACCCGGGCCGTGCGTGCTGGGGCCGTGAGTGCTGGGCGGGGTGCCCGGGCTGTGCGTGCCGGGGCTCTGGGTGCTGGGCGGGGTGCTCGGGCTGTGCGTGCCCGGGCTGTGCGTGCCGGGGGCTTGGGTGTGGGTCCGGGGGCCGGGGCTTTGGGTGCCGGGGCCGAAGCCGCGGGCGACCGGGGCGGGAGCGTCGGGGGTGCGGGGTCGCGGGGCGTCCCCGCCGGGACGCGGGCGTGCGGGAGCGTCGACGTGCGCACCGGGACTGCCGGGAGTCCCGGTCCACCCGGAACCACCCCCACCGGCGCGCGGCGAGCCACCACCGGCACCGGAACCGGGAGCCGAGCCGGGCGGCATGCCCCCGCCGCCCATCACCGGCTGCCCGCCCTGAGGGGGAAGGTTGTCCCCACCGCGCGGAGCCGGAACCTGAGTCCCGGGCTCGGTCCGCGGAGCAGCAGGGGCGGACCCGCTGGCCGAGGTGCCATCAGTCCGCGGCGGCGCGGCACTGCTGGGAGTATCGCCACCAGCGCGAGCGGGCGCAGGACTGTCGGGATCCCGGGTGGGCGCAGAGTCCGAAGCCCGCGACGGCGCGCTCTCGGTCCCACGAGTGGGTGAGGGACTGGAGTCCCCGGCATGCGTGGGCGAACCGTCGCCTGCTCGTGTGGGTGAAGGGCTGGAGTCGCTCGCGTGCGACGGGGTGCTGTCGCCTGCCCGTGTGGGTGAGGGGCTGGTGTCCTCGGCGTGAGTGGGCGAACCGTCGCCCGCTCGCGTGGGTTCGCCCGTGTGCGAGGGCGAACCATCTCCCGCTCGCGTCGGCGAGGGCCGGGAGTCGCTCGCGTGCGAGGGTGAGCTGTCGCCCGCACGGGTCGGTGAGGGACTGGAGTCCCCAGCGTGGGAGGGCGAACCATCGCCCGCACGAGTCGGCGACGGGCTCGAATCGCCCGCATGCGAAGGCGAGCCGTCGCCCGAGCGAGCCGCCGAGGGGCTGCCGTCCGGGGACTCGTCGCCACCGTGCGCCGTCGGTGAGCTGTCTCCGTCGCCTGCGTGCGAAGGCGAACCGTCCTCGCCGCGCGTGGACGAGTTCCGCCGCGAGCCGGAATCCGTGTTCGCCGGGTCGGAACTCGGCGAATCCCCGTCCCCGGAGTGGGAGCCGTCCCCGCCCTCGGAACCTTCCCCGGAGTGGGAGCCGTCCCCGCCCTCGGAGCCGTCCCCGCCGTGGGCTCGGGTGTGGACTCCGCCGCCCTCCTTGGGGATCTTGTGGACGAAGCCGCCCTCCTTGACCTTCAGGCCGTCCAGGCCGCTTACCTTGCCCAGGACCTTGCCGAAGACCTTGGCGATCTTCTCGAACAGGTCCACCAGCTTGGACAGCAGCGGCGAAACCTTGCGGATCGTGTCGGTGAGCTTCTTGAGCAGCTCGCCGATCTTCTTGCCCCACTTGGCGATCGCGGCCGTCGCCTGTGCCACCACGACCGGGGTGCCGAAGCCGAGGGAGAAGACCTCCTCCATCACCCACGCGATGAGCTTGCCGACCAGGTCCGCGATCAGCTGGCGCACCGTCTCGCGGACGAACGAGACGACCTGGCCCATGATCATCGTGACCGTGCTGATCGCGCCCGCGACCGTGGCCGCTCCCGAGAGTGCGTCGCTGTGCTCGGCCGCGAACTTGCGGTACGCGTCCGCTCCCGCGCCGGTCCAGCCCGTTGTCCCGGTCTTGACCGCGTTGTCGAAGTCGGTCTTGCGCTCGGCCAGTGCCTTCGAGACGTTGCCCCAGGTGTCCGCATAGGACTGGATCACCGGCGGGTTGCCCGCGACCGAGTCCAGCATGTCCTTCAGCGGCTGCACGTGCTCCATCAGGAACGACGCCACCGACGACATCAGATAACCGAACGGGTCGATCGCCGCGCCCGCGATCTCGCCTGCCAGCGACAGCATCCCGAGGCCGCCGGAAACCCAGTCGCCGTCCTTGATCCCGTTGAACGCGTCCATCGAGGACTCGGCCAGGCCGATGCCGCCCGCCCAGCCGTAGTCGCCGTTGCCCGCCGTGAACGCGCCCGGCCCGTCCGGGTCCTTCTTCGCGTCGGCGACGAGCGGGTTCCCCTCGGGCATCACGCACCCGCCGACTTGTTCAGGTCGTCGGCGACCCCGGTCTCGTACCTGCGGTAGGCCGCCGCGGCCTCGCGGACCTTGCCCGACACCGCCGTCATCGCCTGGACGGCGTCCTTCAGCGCGTCGATCCCGTACTGCTCCACCGGGTCCAGCATCATCCGGAACGGCTGGCAGAGGATGCCGTACGCGTCGGTCGGCATGCTGACCTGGTTGGCCGCGTCGACGGCCTGCTGCAGCCCGTCCCCGATCGCGTCGAGCTGCTTCGCGTGCGCCGTGAGGTCGGTGCTGAGTTCAACGTCTGCCACGGTTTCCCCCTCAGGAAAGGATCGATCCGCCGAAGTCGTCGTCGGAGTCGTCCGCCGGGCGGCGGCGACGCGGTTGCTGCTGCGGTGGCGGCGGGGTCCGCGGCGACGCCGGCGGCTCCTCGGTCTCCTCCGGCAGGAACCGGCGGACGCGGTCGGGTTCCGGGAACGCCGGTTCGGGCTCCGGCGGCGGCTCCGGGAACGTGCTCTGCGCCTCGCGGACGATCTCGGCCGCGGCCTGGTCGCCGGTGCCGGTGGTCTCGGACATGGCCTGCTGCAGCAGTTCCGGGATCCGCGCCTGCGCGCGCTGCACCAGCTGCATCACCTGCGCCGACACCTCGGCCATCCGCTTGCCCGCGGCGCTCTCGGCGATGACGAGGTTCTTCAGCAGCCCGCGCGAGTCGACGGTCACCTGGACCGAGCCGTCCTTCGACCGCTCGGTGACCGTCTGGCCCTGCATGCGATCGGCCAGCGCCTGGTACCGGGCGGCGTTCTCCTCGAGCCGCTTGGTCCAGTTGTCGATCATCGCGTCGCTGGCGTCGATGCTGTCCGGCATCCCGGCCCCTTCTCTCGAGCTTCTCCACACTGACGGATCGCGGCCGCGCGCGGTTCCCGGTAAACACGCCGAAGGCCACCATAGGGGACCCGGAAGTCTCCCACGGTGGCCTTCGCCGAGATGTGTCAGAGGTTGCCGCGACGCTCCTGCTCACGCTCGATGGCCTCGAACAGCGCCTTGAAGTTGCCCTTGCCGAAGCCCAGCGAGCCGTGCCGCTCGATCAGCTCGTAGAACACCGTCGGGCGGTCGCCGATCGGCTTGGTGAAGATCTGCAGCAGGTAGCCGTCCTCGTCGCGGTCGACCAGGATGCTGTGCTCCTTGAGCACCTCGATCGGCACGCGGACCTTGCCGATCCGGGCACGCAGCTCCGGGTCGTCGTAGTAGGAGTCCGGGGTGTCGAGGAACTCGACGCCGGCGGCGCGCATCGCCTTCACCGTCGCGATGATGTCGTTGGTGGCGAGCGCGATGTGCTGGCAGCCCGCGCCGTCGTAGAACTCGAGGTACTCGTCGATCTGCGACTTCTTCTTCGCCACGGCGGGCTCGTTCAGCGGGAACTTGACCCGGTGGTTGCCGTTGGAGACGACCTTGCTCATCAGCGCCGAGTACTCGGTCGCGATGTCGTCGCCGACGAACTCCGCCATGTTCACGAAGCCCATGACGCGGTGATACCAGTCGACCCAGTAGTCCATCTTGCCCAGCTCGACGTTGCCGACGCAGTGGTCGATGGCCTGGAAAAGCCGCTTCGGTGCGCCTTCGGGCCGCTGGATCGTGCTCTCGCGCGGCTCGTAGCCGGGCAGGTAGACACCGGTGTAGCGCGACCGGTCGACCAGCGAGTGGCGGGTTTCGCCGTACGTCGCGATGGCCGCCATGCGGACCGTGCCGTGCTCGTCGGAGACGTCGTGCGGCTCCTCGAGGATGGTCGCGCCCTGCGCGCGGGCGTGCTCGATGCACTTGTCGACGTCGGTGGTCTCCAGCGCGAGGTCGACGACGCCGTCGCCGTGCTTGCGGTGGTGGTCCAGCAGCGGCGAGTCCGGCTTCACGCCGCCGGTGATGACGAACCGGGCCGAGCCGGACTTGAGCACGTAGGACTTGCGGTCGTAGACGCCGGTCTCCGGACCGGAGTACGCGACGAGCTGCATCCCGAACGCGATCTGGTAGTACCAGGCGGTCTGGGTGGCGTTGCCGGCGACGAACACCACCGCGTCCATGGCCTTGACCGGGAACGGGTCGGTCGAGGCGTCGTGGTCGACGAGCCCGACGAGCTGACGCAGCTGGTCATAGCTGACGTCGTCGAGTGCACCCTGGGGTTCGGCAGTCTGGGTCATACCTCGAAGGATCATCCCTGCGAGGCAAGATGCGCAATAGAGTCAGTTTTCACTGGACAATCTGCCGGGTGAGTGCCCGATATCGGCGGTCATCGTGGACAATCTGCGTATGCCGGAGAACCTCGACGCGCTGGACGCTCGCCTGCTGCTGTTGCTGACCGACTCGCCGCGGCTGGGGGTGCTGGAGTGCGCGCGGCGGCTGGGGGTGGCCCGCGGCACGGTCCAGGCCCGCCTCGACCGCCTGACCGAGCGCGGCATCCTCGGCGGCTTCCCGCCGGAGCTGGACCTGGCGGCGATGGGTTACGGCCTGACGGCGTTCGCGGTGCTGGAGATCGCCCAGGGCCGCCGCGCGGAGGTGGCGGAGGCGCTGGCGGCGATCGACGAGGTGTGCGAGGTCCACGCCACGACCGGCCAGGGCGACCTGTTCGTCCGCATGGTGGCGCGTGGCAACGACGACCTGCAGCGGGTGATCGACGAGGTTGTCGGGGTCCCGGACGTGCTGCGGACGTCGACGTCGATCGCGTTGTCGACGCCGGTGCCGCCGCGGGTCCGCCCCCTGCTGGAGCGGACCGCGCGGGGCTGACCGAAGTGCCACCTTCACGTGAAAACGGCGCTTCAGCCTTCGTCGATCACCTGGGCCAGGTACCGCTTCGCCGACCGCTGCACGACCTCGAAGCCGTCGGTGCGCACGATCGCGTCCCACCAGGCGCCGTAGATCGCCTCGAAGCGGTAGCCCGCCAGCAGCTCCGCCGCGCGGCGGACGACGTGCGGGCGCTCCGGGATGAGGTTCGGGTAGCTGTACATGAAGCCGACGTGGGTGCGGTCGCCGATCACCTGCACGATGTCGCCGGACAGCAGCGCGCCGTGGCCGTGCTCGCCGTCCGGCCAGTGCAGCACCGTGCCGCCGGTGAAGTGGACGCCGAGGTTGATCAGGCGCAGGTCCTCGGCCACGTCGAGGGTCGTGCCCGACCACAGCTTGACCGCCGGGTCCGGGCGGCCGATCCACTGCTGGTCGCCTTCGTGCAGGTAGATCGGCACGTCGAACGCGTGCGCCCACTCCACCATGGTCGTGTAGTAGTGCGGGTGGCTGATCGCGATGCCGGTGATGCCGCCCAGCTCGCGCACCTGCGCCACCAGCGCGTCGTCGATGTACGCCGCGCAGTCCCAGAGGAAGTTCCCGGACTTGGCCTGCACCAGCAGCGCGCGTTCGCCGATCGCGAACCCCGGCGTCGAGCCGACGCCGATGATGCCCGGGCCCTGCTCCTCGATGCGCGGGGTGTAGTCACCGCTCGCGCGCAGCGTTTCGAGATTCGTCCACCGCTGGCCGGACTGCGGGACGTACTGGCGTTCGTCCTCGCAGATCGGGCAGTCGTCGCGGGCGACGGCGTACTGCATGCCGCACGCCTGGCAGATCGGTTCGGTGCTCACAGCGGTGTCCTCCCAGAATGTGGATCCTGGGAGGACACGCTAGCCGTGCGTTACTTGGCGTCGGTGTACGGGACGGCCTTGATCAGCGTGACCTTCTGGGTCTTGCCGTTGGGCAGCTCGTACTCGCGGGACTCGCCCTCCTTGGCGCCGAGCAGCGCCTTGCCCAACGGCGACTCCGGGGAGTACACGTCGAGCTCGCCCTCGGCGCCCTCTTCGCGGGTGGCGAGCAGGAACTTCTCCTCCTCGTCGTCACCCTCGTACTTGACGGTGAGCACCTTGCCGGGGCCGGCGGTGCCGTCGTTCGCGGGCGCCTCGCCGACCTTGGCGTTGCGCAGCAGCTCCTGGAGGTGCCGGATGCGGGCTTCGGCCTGGCCCTGCTCCTCGCGGGCCGCGTGGTAGCCGCCGTTCTCCTTGAGGTCGCCCTCTTCGCGGCTGTCGTTGATGCGCGCGGCGATGACCGGGCGGTTCTCGATCATTTCGTCGAGCTCCTGCTTGAGCCGGTCGTAGGCATCCTGGGTGAGCCAGGTCACCTTGGTGTCGCTCACGGTCACCATCTCCTCGTCGGGCCTGCCAGGCTTGCGTGTTCAAGCCGGCCCACGCGGGCGCAGCTGCCCGCGTGGCTGAGATAAAGGAAAAACACGGCCCGTCGCGGGCCGTGCTGAGGGGTCAGAGTATCACGGCGCGACAGGTCGACGCCCGTCAATTCCCGGCGCCCCGGGCGTTGGGCGCGCGGTTCACCCCGTTGGCCGCTATGGGGTTGACAGATAGCGTGGTATTGCGTACGAGCAGCCGAACACGTCGGCGGTCACCGGCTCGCCGATGCTCTTGATCGTCGTGCTCATCCTGCTGTACTTCGCGCCGGCCGGGATCAGGAGTTCCTTGCGGCCACTCTCCGCGCCGGACCGGTCACGGGCGCGGACGATGCACACGCCGGGCTTGCTGTCGTCGTCCCGGGTCACGTTGATGGTGATTTCCATCGCGTTGCCCGGTTGCTCCTTGAAGGCGACCCGCTCGGCGTCGATCGGCGCCGCGCCGAGGTTGACGTAGGCGATCCACGCGATCATGCCGCTGACCAGCAGGGCGATGGCCAGGAAGAGCCAGCGGCGCCAGCGCCGCGAGGGCGTCGCGCGCTGGGTGCCGTACCGGTCCGCGGGCAGCACGGGCGCTGCCGTTTCCGCCGGTCCGCCTGCCAACCCGGGGCCTCCTGCTCGTTCTTGTCGTACCCGTGGGGACAATGGTGACGCGGGTACGCCTCGAGTATCCGCCCGCTGGGTGGGCGGCCCGCAGGTGGGTCGCGGAATAAGGGCATGAGGGGAGTCGTTCGGAGCATGGTGGACGCCGACGAGCTGAGGAAGACCGCCAAGCCGCGCCTGCGCATGATGGCCGTGCACGCGCACCCGGACGACGAGTCGAGCAAGGGCGCCGCCACGATGGCGCGCTACGCCGCCGAGGGGCACGAGGTGCTGGTCGTGACGTGCACCGGGGGCGAGGCGGGCAGCATCCTGAACCCCGCCATGGACCGGCCGGAAGTGCTGGCGAACATGGCCGAGATCCGCCGCGAGGAGATGGCCCGCGCGGCCAAGATCCTCGGCGTGAGCCAGCGCTGGCTGGGCTTCGTCGACTCCGGCCTGCCGGAGGGCGACCCGCTGCCGCCGGTGCCCGAGGGCTCGTTCGCCGTCGTCCCGCTGGAGGAGTCCGCCGAGGCGCTGGTGCGCGTGATCCGGGAGTTCCGCCCGCACGTCATCACGACCTACGACGAGAACGGCGGCTACCCGCACCCCGACCACATCCGCACCCACGAGGTGACGATGGCGGCGTGGGACGCGGCCCCGGACCCGGCCCGCTTCCCCGACGCCGGCGAGCCGTGGCAGCCGCTCAAGCTGTACTACATGCACGGGTTCTCCAAGGCCCGGATGGTGGCCTTCGACTCGGCGCTGAAGGAGGCCGGGCTCGAGTCGCCGTACACCGAGTGGCTGGCCAAGTGGGACCCCGACCGTGCCGATGTGATGGAGCGGGTGACGACCCGTGTCGAGTGCGGTGAATACTTCGAGGTGCGGGACGAGGCGCTGAAGGCGCACGCGACCCAGATCGACCCGAACAGCCGCTGGTTCTTCGTCCCGCTGGAGATCCAGCGCGAGGTCTGGCCGACCGAGGAGTACGAGCTGGTCAGGTCCCTGGTGGACAGCACGTTGCCGGAGGACGACCTGTTCGCCGGCATCGCCGGCACTGAGGAGAAGGTGAACACATGAGTTGGACGCTGCCGGCCGGCGTGGCCCTTCCGGTGACCGCGTCGGCACTGGTGCTGACGCAGCAGCCGGGCAACGGCGACAACGGCGGGCAGGGGGAGGACTTCGGCAAGTCCTCCCCGGTGGGCTTCCTGGTGCTGATCCTCTTCCTCGTGGCGGTGGCCTTCCTGGTCCGCTCGATGACGAAGCACCTCAAGCGCGTCCCGGCCAGCTTCGACGACCCGCCCGCCGAGCAGGCCAAGGCCGACGAAGCCCCGGCCGAGACTCCGGCTCCGGCTCCGGCTCCGGAGAAGAAGGAACCGAACGGCGCTTCCCCGGCCAAATCGGACTGAGGGCGCTAGAGCCGCGGGTCCACCGGGTCCGACTCCAGCGCGAGCACCGCGAAGACGCACTCGTGCACCCGCCACAGCGGCTCGCCCCGCGCCAGGCGCTCCAGTGCCTCCAGCCCGAGCGCGTACTCGCGCAGCGCCAGCATCCGCTTCCGGTTCAACCCCCGCTTCCGCAGCCGGTCCAGGTTCTCCGGGAGCGTGTAGTCGGGCCCGTAGATGATCCGCAGGTACTCGCGCCCGCGTACCTTCACTCCGGGCTGCACCAGCCCGCGTGTGCCGCGGGTCAGGTTCGCCGACGGCTTGACGACCATGCCCTCGCCGCCGGCGTCCGTCAGCTCCTCCCACCATGCGACGCCGCGGGCGATCGACGTGTCGTCCAGGACGTCCACCTCGAGCGTCCGGGTCCGCTGGAACCGGGGTCCGTCGAGCCGGTCCAGCATCGACAGGTGCCACGCGTGCGGCCGGTCGTGGTAGGCCTTGCCCTCGGACGCCAGCAGCTGGAACGGCGCCAGCTTCACCCCGTCGAGCCCGGATGTCGGCCAGCAGTAACGCCGGTACGCCGCCCGGTAGGCGTCCACTGTGGACGTCCGCGATGCCGTTCGTGCCAGCAGGTCGCCGACGTCGATGCCGCGGGCCGCGGCCGTCGCCAGTGCCGAGACCGCCGCCGGGAGCACCGCCGAGGCGGCCGCGCCCACCGACGCGTACTGGTCCGCGATGAGCGAACCCGCCTTCGCGCTCCACGGCAGCAGCTCCGCGTCGAGCAGCAGCCAGCCCGAACCCAGCTCCTCGAACAGCCCGTCGGCCGCCGCGCGCACGTCCGACAGCAGCTCATCGTTCTGCGAAGCCGGGAAGAACGGCCGCCCGGTCCGCGTGTACACCGCGCCGCCGCCGCGGATCCCGAAGCGGCGGTACGCCACTTCGTCGTCGCGGCAGACCAGCACGACCGCCCGCGAGCCCATGTGCTTCTCCTCGCACAGCACCGACTGCACGCCCGCGGCCCGGTACTCGGCGAACGCCTCCTCCGGGTGTTCCAGGTAGCCGGTGCGCGACGACGTCGAGCACGGCGCCATCGTCGGCGGCAGGTACGCCAGCCACCGCGGGTCGACGGCGAACCGGCTCATCACCTCCAGCGCCGCCGCCGACTGCTCCGCCGAGACGCCGACCCGGCCGTGGTGCGCGGTCTGCACGATCCGCTTGCCGGTGACGTCGGCCAGCTCCAGTACCGCGGGCTCACGGCCACCCAGCGGCCGCGACGCGTCGAGCGGCCGCGACGGCTCGTACCAGACCCGGTGTGCCTTCACCGACACGACTTCCCGCTCCGGGTAGCGCAGCGCGGTCAGCTTCCCGCCGAACACGCACCCGGTGTCCAGGCACATGGTGTTGTTGACCCACTCCGGCTCCAGCGTCGGCGTGTGCCCGTAGAGCACCATCGCCGAACCGCGGTAGTCGCGTGCCCACGGCAGGCGCACCGGCAGGCCGTACTCGTCGGTCTCGCCGGTCGTGTCACCGTAGAGCGCCATGCTGCGCACCCGCCCGGACGCGCGCCCGTGGTAGCGCTCGGGCAGGCCTGCGTGCGCGACGACGAGCTTGCCGCCGTCGAGGACGTAGTGCGCGATCAGCCCGTCGCAGAACTCGTGCACGCGACGGCGGAACTCCTCGGTCTCCGCGCCGAGCTGCGCCAGCGACTCGGCCAGGCCGTGCGCGACGTTGACCTTCCGCCCGTGCAGCGCGCGCACCAGCTTCTGCTCGTGGTTGCCGCACACCACCAGCGCGTTGCCGGACTCGGCCATGCCCATGACGCGCCGCAGCACGCCCGGGGTGTCCGGGCCGCGGTCGACGAGGTCGCCGACGAACACCGCGGTCCGCCCGTCCGGGTGGACGCCGTCGGCGTAGCCCAGCTCGGCCAGCAGTTCCTCCAGCTCGGCCGCGCAGCCGTGGACGTCGCCGATGACGTCGAACGGCCCGGTCAGCTCGCGCTTGTCGTTGTGCAGCGGCTCGGCGACGATCTCGGCGGCGGCCACCTCGGCTTCCGAGCGCAGCACGTGCACGCGCCGGAAACCCTCGCGCTCCAAGGACTTCAGCGACCGCTGCAGCTCGGCGCGCTGCCGCCGGATCACGTGGTCGCCGAAGTCGCGGTCCGGCCGCCCCGCGTTGCGGGCGGCACAGACCGCCAGCGGCAGGTCGAGCACGATCGCCGTCGGCAGCACGTCGTGCTCCTTCGCGAGCTTCACCAGGCTCGCCCGCGACGCGCGCTGGACGTTCGTCGCGTCGATGACGGTCGTCCGCCCGGCCGCGAGCCGCTTCGCCGCGACGTAGTGCAGCGCGTCGAAGGCGTCGGCCGACGCGGACTGGTCGTTCTCGTCGTCGGCGACGAGCCCGCGGAAGAAGTCGCTGGAGAGCACCTGCGTCGGCGCGAAGTGCGTGCGCGCGAACGTCGACTTGCCGGAGCCGGAAGCGCCGACGAGCACGACGAGCGCCATGTCGGGGACGGTCAGCTTCACGCGGCCACCTCCTCGTGGGTGGTGAAGACCGCCATCTGGGTCGGCGGTCCCGATTCCTGGTCCACCGGTCCGATCGGCACGTATCGGACGTCGTAGCCGCGCCGGGTCGCGACGCCGTCCGCCCAGGTGCGGAACTCGGCTCGCGTCCATTCGAACCGGTGGTCGGCGTGCCGGAAATGCCCCATCGGCAGGAACTCGAACAGCCGGTTGTACTCCGCGTTGGGCGTCGTGACGACCACCGTGCGCGGCGCCGCGACGCCGAACACGGCGTGCTCCAGCGCCGGCAGCCGGTCGGCGTCGACGTGCTCGACGACCTCCATGAGCACGGCCGCGTCGTACCCGGCCAGCGCCGGGTCGGCGTAGGTCAGCGCGGACTGCCGCAGCGTGACGCGGGAGGTCTCCTTCAGCCGCTTCTCCGCGATGGCCAGCGCGCTCGCGGAGACGTCGACGCCGACGATCTCGGTGAACGACCGCTCCTTTTCGAGGACGCGCAGCAGCGCGCCGGAACCGCAGCCGAGGTCGAGGACGCGCCGCGCGCCCGCGGCCCGCAGGACGGCGAGCACGCTGCCGTGCCGTTGCGACGCAAGGCTTTCCGGCTTGTCCGGCAGCTCGGTGACCAGCGCCTCGGCCTCCGCCGGGACGTCGTCCGCCTCGGCCAGCCGCGAGAGCGCGTAGGTGACGACCGCGCGGCGCCGCTCCAGGTAGCGGTTGGTGATGAGCGTCCGCTCGGGATGCGTGGCGAGCCAGCCGTCGCCGGCACGCAGCAGCTTGTCGGCCTCGTCCTGGCCGACCCAGTAGTGCTTGTCGCCGTCGAGGGCGGGCAGCAGGACGTACAGGTGGCGCAGCGCGTCGGCGACCCGCAGGGTGCCGGTGAGCTTCAAGTCGACATAGCGACTGTCGCCCCACTGCGGAAACTGCGGGTCGAGCGGGATGGGCGCGGCCGAAACGCGCCAGCCGAGCGGCTCGAAGAGCTTGTGCACGACCTCCGGCCCACCACGCGCGGACAGCGACGGCACGCGGATCTCCAGGTCGAAGACCTCGTCGACGAGTTCGGGACGCGCGTTGCAGCGCCCGGCGAGCGCGGTCGTGAAGGCGGCCCGCAACGCGACCGCGAGGTACGAGCCACCGGCGTACGGCCGGTCGTTGACGTACTGGGTCAGCGACGTCCCACCACCACGCACGAGCCCGACCGGATCGATCTCGACGAACAACGCGGCCGTGCACCGCTGGGCCGTGGCGTCCGGGTAGAAGACGTGCGCGGTCCCGGCCGACAGCGCGACCGACTGTGCCTTCTCCGGATGCTTGTGCAGGAGAAAGCCCAGGTCGGTGGCGGGACTCCGGGTGGTGGTGATCGTCAGCAGCACCGGCCCAGTGTGGCCGAAGGCCCGGTGACCGCGCGCCCGGTTTTCGCGGGTGCGCGGTCACCGGACGGCTACTTCAGCGGGGTGCCTCCCGAGTTGCGGTAGGCGATCGTCTTGCCGATCAGGTTCCCGCCGTCGCTCTCGACCGTGGTCTGCTCCTGCTGTCCCGCGCCGAACAGGAGCGCGGCGACGTGCGCGTCCGCCACCTGGTCCAGGTGCGAGAAGAAGTAGTCGACCTTGTCGTCCTGGTAGTGGTTCAGGGTGTTGTTCTGCCGCATGTTGCCCACCGGGATCTGCCACAGGACCACGGGCTTGCCGACCGATTCGGCCATGGTCTTGTAGAACTTCAGCGCGGCAGCGCCCTGCTGCTCGGTCCAGAAGGTGTTGCGGCCGCCGTTCGCGGGCTTCGCGTACCAGCCGGCGTCGCGGTCCGACACGTCGGTGACCAGGAAGTCGGCGTTCTTCGCGCCGAGTTCCGCGTAGTCCTTCACGCACCCCTGGACGTTGGTCTCCCAGTCCCAGCAGGTGAGGTGCAGCCCCGCGCCCGCGTTCGGCGCGTACTTGTGCGCCATCGCGATCAGACAGGCGGCCAGGCCGGCGGCGCTGTTCTCCTGCGCGCCGCAGTCCGTCGGGTTCGACGTCTTGACCTGCGCGGGCACCTGGTGCGGGCTGCCGAGGGAGCGGACGTAGCCCCAGAAGTCGGGCTCGATGTCGATCAGGTCGTGCGAGGTGCCGATCTTCTGGAGGAAGAAGCGGTAGTCGTTCAGGTAGCGGGTGAGCAGGTCGGCCCGGTTGATGGCGACGACCTCGCCGGGACCGTCGCCCTGGCCGGCCGCGTCCCCGAGGTCGCGCAGCGAGTACCAGGTCCACAGGTACTTCTGCGGACGCGGCTTGCCCTGGTAGGTGGCCTGGGCCACGTGCTGGTCGCCCCAGGTCACGTAGAAGCCGGGCGCGGTGGTCTCGCCGGTCCAGCAGCCCCACCAGCTCGACCACTCGGGCTTGCAGCGCGCGGCCGTGTAGTAGTCCGGCGAGGGCGCGGGCTGGCTGTGGACGTAGTTGTACCGCACGTCGAACGGCGCGGCCGTCGCCGAAGCGTCGTTCATCGAGCCGCCGATGAGCAGCGTGCTGCTGCCCATGAACCGGGTCGTCGAAGCAGCGGTGGTGGCCGTCGACGGCGACGTCGTCGACGGGCGGGTGCTGCTCGGGGTCTGGCTCGCCGGCGTCACGCTGGTGCGCGGGGTGGTGGACGTCGTGGGCGGGGCGGTGCTGCCGACGCTCCCGGCCGGGACGAGCTGCCACTGCTGGTTGGCGCCGCCCCAGTCCCAGTACTGGGCGACGCGGGCCCCTGCGGTCTTCGAGCCGGCGGGGACCTCGAGGGCCATGCCGCTGAAGCGGTTGATCAGGCGCACGTGGCCGTCCGGCGACTTCTCCAGGCGGAACTGCTGGTTCGCGCCGCCGAGGTCGTGCCACTGCACCATGCCCGAGCCGGCGGTCTTCGACCAGCGGTAGTCGTCCAGCACGTTGCCGGAGTTGCGGTTCTGCAGCCGGTAGTAGCCGTCACCCGCGTCGACGAACCGCCATTGCTGGTTGGCGCCGTCGTGCCGGTCCCACTGGACCACCGCCGCACCGTCGTTCCTGGCGTAGGAGAAGCCGTCGAGCGCCTTGCCGCTGGTGCGGTTGACCAGGACGTACCAGGACTCCGGGTCCACGGTGCCCGCCGAGGCGGTGCTGACCACGACCACGGAGCCGGTCACGACGGACAGGACGACGGCCGCCCAGAAACCCCGGCGCCGGAACAGCCGGCGGCCGCGTCGCGGGGCCGGGCCGCCGTCGGGGGAAGCCGGCGACGGCGTGGGTGGGCGAGGGGACATGTCGGTGCTCTCCTTCGGTCGCTGCCTCTGACGCCGGCTGCGCGGCCGGCCGACCCTGGGTTGCCGCCGCCCGGCAAAAGGTTGCCGCGGCCGCCGCGCGCCCGGTTTTTCCGGATGGGACCCTGGAGGCATGAACCGCCTCGCCCGTTCGACCAGCCCGTACCTGCTCCAGCACGCGGACAACCCGGTCGACTGGTGGCCGTGGGGGCCCGAGGCGCTCGCCGAGGCGAAACGGCGGAACGTGCCCATCCTGCTTTCCGTCGGCTACGCCGCCTGCCACTGGTGTCACGTCATGGCGCACGAGTCGTTCGAGGACGCCGGGACCGCCGCGCTGATGAACGCCAGCTTCGTCAACATCAAGGTCGACCGCGAGGAGCGGCCGGACATCGACGCCGTGTACATGGCCGCCACGCAGGCGATGACCGGGCAGGGTGGCTGGCCGATGACGTGCTTCCTGACCCCGGACGGCGAGCCGTTCCACTGCGGCACCTACTACCCGCCGTCGCCGCGGCAGGGGATGCCGTCGTTCCGGCAGCTGCTCGCCGCCGTCGTCCAGGCGTGGCAGGAGCGGCCGGACGAGCTGCTGGACGGTGCGAAGCAGGTCGTCGCGCACCTCGCCGGGCAGACCGGGCCGCTCAAGGAGTCCGTTGTGGACGAAGCCGCGCTCGCCGGCGCAGTCGGAAAGCTCGAACAGGAGGCCGATCCGGTCAACGGCGGGTTCGGCCGCGCGCCGAAGTTCCCGCCGTCGATGGTCCTGGAGTTCCTGCTGCGCCACCACGAACGCACGGGTTCTCGGGTGGCACTGTCGCTTGTGGACAAGACGGCGGAGGCGATGGCCCGCGGCGGGATGTACGACCAGCTCGCGGGCGGCTTCGCGCGGTACTCCGTCGACGCCGAATGGATCGTGCCGCACTTCGAAAAGATGTTGTACGACAACGCGTTGCTCCTGCGGTTCTACGCTCACCTCTGGCGGCGCACCGGCTCGGCGACCGCTCTGCGTGTGGCCACCGGAACCGCCGGGTTCCTCTTCGAAGGCCTGCGGACCCCCGAAGGCGGGTTCGCCTCTTCGCTGGACGCGGACACCGAGGGCGTCGAGGGCCTGACGTACGTCTGGACGCCGTCGCAGCTGCGTGAGGTGCTCGGCGACGAAGACGGCGCCACGGCGGCGGAGCTGTTCGGCGTCACCGGGGAAGGCACGTTCGAGCACGGCACGTCGACCCTGCGGCTGTTCGGTGACCTGCCGGAGCACTTCCGCGTCAAGCTGCTGGAAGAGCGGGCGAAGCGGCCGCAGCCCGGCCGGGACGACAAGGTGATCGCGGCCTGGAACGGCCTGGCGATCACCGCGCTGGCCGAGGCGGGCGTCGCCCTGGATCGTCCACAGTGGATCGAGTGGGCGGTGGACGCGGCCGAGCTGCTGCTGCGGGTGCACGTCGTCGGCGGACGTCTGCGGCGCAGCTCGCGCGACGGCGTCGCCGGGGAGTCGGCCGGGGTGCTGGAGGACTACGCCTGCGTCGCCGACGGATTCCTGGCACTGCACCAGGCGACCGGCGCGGCGAAGTGGCTCGCGGAGGCGACGACGCTGCTCGACCTGGCGTTGACGCACTTCGCGTCCCCGGACGTCCCGGGCGCGTACTTCGACACCGCCGACGACGCCGAGACGCTGGTCCAGCGCCCGGCCGACCCCGGCGACAACGCGAGCCCGTCGGGCGCGTCCGCGCTGGCCGGGGCGCTGCTGACGGCGTCCGCGCTGGCCGGGCACGCCGACTCGGCCCGCTACCGCGACGCTGCCGAGCAGGCCCTGCGCCGCGCCGGCGTGCTGGCCGGGCGGGTGCCGCGGTTCGCCGGGCACTGGCTCTCGGTCGCCGAAGCCCTGCAGGCCGGTCCGGTGCAGGTCGCGGTGGTCGGCGACGCTCCTGCGTTGCGCCTGGCCGCGGCGCGCGGCGTGCACGGCGGCGGGATCGTGCTGGCCGGGGAGCCGGACGCGCCGGGGGTGCCGCTGCTGGCGGACCGTCCGCTGGTCGGCGGCGCGCCCGCGGCCTACGTCTGCCGCGGCTACGTCTGCGACCGCCCGGTCACCTCCGCCGAGGAGCTGACCGCCCAGCTCTGAGGCGCCACTTTCACGTGAAAGTGGCGCGTTGCGCTGTGGGTGAACGCTGTGTCGGGTTCGGTGTATTCGGCGTAGCGTCAGTAGCGTTGTAATCATGTAATCGCGGAGGTGGCGACCATGGGACGAGGCTGGCGAGGTGGCCGTGGCTGGCAGCAGGCGGAAGTGCCCCCGGCGGACGACGCGGCGGCCTGGTTCGGCGGGCGGCTGCCCGACGGCTGGTTCACCGGCGCGCCGGAGGTGACGGTCGACCGCGAGGAGATCATCGTGGTCGGCGAGCTGCCGCCGCTGGGCGGCGAGCACGCCGACGACGCGGCCCGCGCGGCGGCCGAGGAGGGCCGGATCAGCCGGTTCCGCGAGGAGACGCGCGACGAGCGCATCGAGATCGCGCGCCAGGCCGAGCACCGCTACCAGCGCAAGGTGGCCTGGGGCGCGCGGCTGGGCGGCACGAAGGCGCTGTTCACGACGCATTCGGCCCCGGTGATGACCCGGCTCCGGCAGCCGGAACGCCTGGTGCTGGACACCCTGGTGGACGCGGGCGTGGCCCGCTCGCGCTCGGACGCACTGGCATGGGCGGTGCGCCTGGTGGGCCAGCACGCGGACAGCTGGCTCGGCGAACTGCGGGAGGCGATGAGCAAGGTCGACGACCTCCGCGCCAAGGGCCCCGACCTGGGCTGACCCCCGCGCTCCGGATTTCGGGACCAGGGCGTGGGGTGCCGCCCCCTCGACGGCACCCCACGACGTCAGTCGGCGATCAGCACCGGCCTGCGGAACTCGGTGCCCAGCTCCCGCTGCCGCCGCACGCACGAACCACGCTCCGGGCGCGATCCCGGTTGCCCCGTGTTCCGGATGGATCAGCCACACCGGCGCCGAGTTCCGGAAGACCGCGACCGCCAGCCGTTCGGGGTCACCCACCGTTGTCGTCATCCAGCAGGTTCCCGGGTCGGCCACCAGGGTGTGCGGGTTGTTGCCCGCCTCGCCGCGGACGAGTTCACGGCACCCGGTGGGCAGCTGCCACCAGTCGAGGGGCGTCCAGCCGAGCAGGTCCAGCGGCGCCACGATCAGGTCGCCCTGGGCCTGGAGGCCGTCGATCACCGGCACGGTGACCTGGCGGTCCAGGTGGTCCAGCACGTCGAGCCCGGTCCTGCCGAGCAGTTCAGCGAGTTGCACGTCGATCACCTCGAAAATCAGGTCCGGCGCAGCAGGCCGGCGTACTGGGCTCCGGTGAGCCCGTACGACCAGCCGGCCGCGTCGAGGGGATGGTCGAATCCGGCGGGCACGCGCAGCCCGTAGCGGCGACGCGTGCCGTCGCGCTCCACCGAGCCGTTGACGGCCAGGAGCAGCCGCGAAGGCGTCTCCCCGTGCTGCTCCGGCAGGTCGTAGAGCTGAAGTTCGCAACCCGGGTTGCCCGGGTCGGGCGCCAGGCTCACCGGCCGCAGCCCGGCCTGCGCGAGGTAGGCCGGCCAGCCGAGACGCTCGATCGCGCACCGGCGCACTTCGACGTTGCGCTCCCGGTCGATCCGGTCCGCGGTGGGGTCCTCGATCACCCACGGCGGCACCCGCGTGCCGTGCCACGCGTACACGGCCCAGCCGTCGGGGTAGGCCACCGCCGGCCCGGTCGCGCTGTGCAGCCGCTGCCCGTCGTCGAACCGCAGTGCCAGCGGCCGTTCGGTGACGACGCAGGCACCCTGGCGCGGCCACCACCAGCCGCAGGAGCGGACCAGCGTGGCCCACGCTGCCGGCTCGGGGTCATCCGGATCCGGGGGCACCCAGTAGGCGTCGTGCTGGCCGTACCAGTGCAGGCCGAGCGGCGCCGGAATCGCCGCCCGGATCAGGCCGGCGACGCCGTCCCGGATCGTCTGCCGGGCCTCCAGCGTGGTTCCACGCCGTTGTGCCCGCAGCGCGGCCGCCCGGTTCGCCAGGCGGGACTCCAGCGAATCCGGCGAAAGTGCTTGCGGCGGCGGCAAAAGCGGAACGGCGGCAGCGGGTGAAGGCACCCAGGTGAACGACGGCGGCGGCTCGCCCAGCAGCGCGTACAGCCTGCTGATGGCGTCTTCGGCCGCGGGACGGTCAGCGGGATCGGTGCGGAAGGCATGGCTCAGCCACGCGGAAAAACCGGGAGAGCGGCGGTCCGGCCGCCGCGAGGCGCTCACTGAGCGAGGGCGCGCACGCCCTTTCGGATCGACATGACCCGATCATGACAGCCCGTTCGCCGATCGCGCAAGCCTGGACCTGGAGCCGCTTGCGCGCCTAGAGTGCGTCGTGCCCACGGTCCGTGCCGTGGTTCCGCCGTCGCACCAGTCTTTCCCGTGAAGGAAGGCGTCCATGGACGGCAGGTTCACCCGGCGGCAGCTGATCAAGGGCGGGCTCGCGGTGGCGGCGGTGCCGCTGCTCCCGGACATCGCTTCGGCGGCGCTTCCCGCGCTGCCGTGGCCGGCCGCGAACGACATCGTCGCGAACACCACGGTGCCGGTGTTCCCGGACCGGAAGTTCCCGATCACCGCCTACGGCGCGAAGAACGACGGCAGGACCGACAACACGGCGGCGATCGCGAAAGCGATCGCGGCGTGCACGGCGGCCGGTGGCGGGCACGTCATCGTGCCGTCCGGCGGCAGTTTCCGCACCGGCGCGATCCGGCTCCGGACCAACGTCGACCTGCACCTGGAAACGGGCGCGGTCCTGACCTTCGGCGGCGACGCCTCGAAGTTCCCGAACGTCCTGACGCGCTACGAAGGCATCGAATGCGTCAACCGCTCGCCGATGGTCTACGCGTACCAGGAGAAGAACATCGGCCTGACCGGCAGCGGCACGCTCGACGCGGCGGCAACGTCGTCGTGGAACAAGGGCAGCGACCGGGCGTACCTGGAGACGTTGGTGGCCAAGGGAATCCCGCCGGAAAAGCGTGTCGTGCCGGGTTCCGGGCACACCATGCGCTCGGCGTTCGTCGAGCCGTACGCCTGCGAGAACGTGCTGATCCAGGGCGTCACGCTGAAGAACCCGATGTTCTGGCAGCTGCACCCGACGCTCTGCCGCAACGTGACCGTCGACGGCGTCACCACCGATCCGGGCACCGCGCACAGCAACACCGACGGCTGCGACCCGGAGTCATGCGACCACGTCGTCATCGCGAACTGCGCGCTCGGGGCCCACGACGACAACATCGCGATCAAGTCCGGCCGCGACGCCGACGGGCGCCGCGTGAACGTCCCGTGCCAGAACATCGTCGTGGTGAACTGCGTGATGAACGGCAACTGGGGCGCGATCACCTGCGGCAGCGAGCAGACCGGCGGGATCCGCAACGTCTACGCGTACCGGCTGACCGTGAAAGGGCAGACGAAGTTCGCGCTGTACGTCAAGTCGAACACGCTGCGTGGCGGGTTCACCGAGAACGTCAACCTCGACAGCGTGTCCGGCACCTTTGCCCGGAACTTCGTGTTCGTGACGTCCACCTACAACAACCAGACGGGCAGCACGCCTCCGTCGTTCGGGCCGTTCACGATCGAGCACTGCTCGAGCAGGAAGATCGGGGGCCGGGCGTTCGACGTCAGCGGCCTGCCTGCCGCGCACGTCCACGGGTTCGCCGTGGCGAACTCCACGTTTGACGGCGTGTCCGACACCTCGGACACGCTGAAGTACGTGGACAACGCCCGGTTCACGAACGTGACGGTCAACGGGCACCCGATCTGACCCTGCGGGATCGGCGCGGCTGCGGCAGGCTTACTACCAACGAGTAGGAAGCCTGCCGTTCGTCCTTTCCGGAGGTGGCCGTGGACGTCCCCGAAGTGCCCGAGAAGGTGGATCCGGACTTGCTGACCGCCGTCCTCGACGGTCGCTGGGCCGAGCTGCGGCGCGGGGTGCGGGCGCAGATGGCCGAGGTCGAGTTCCGCGATCCCGTCGCTCTCGACGTCGAAGCGCACCGGGCGCAGGTGCTCGACCAGCTGCGCGAACTGGCCAAGACCGACCGGCCCGGCCTGGGTTTCGACCCGGCGTACGGTGGTGGTGGCGACGTCGGCGGCTCGGTGACGTCGTTCGAGATGCTCGGCTACGGCGACCTGTCGCTGATGGTGAAGGCGGGTGTCCAATGGGGACTGTTCGGCGGCGCGGTCCAGCTGCTGGGCACCGCGCGGCACCACGAGCGGTACCTGCGCGCGATCATGGGCCTCGACCTGCTTGGCTGCTTCGCGATGACCGAGCACGGCCACGGCTCCGACGTCCAGCACCTGCGTACCACGGCGACGTTCGCCGACGGCGGGTTCGTGGTCCACACGCCGGATGCCATGGCCACCAAGGAATACATCGGCAACGCGGCACGCGACGGCCGGATGGCGGTGGTCTTCGCGCAGCTGGTGACCGGCGGCGAGTCCCGGGGCGTGCACGCCTTCATGGTGCCGATCCGCGACGAGTCCGGCGCCCCGCTGCCCGGCGTGTCCATTGAGGACTGCGGGCCGAAGGCGGGCCTGAACGGTGTCGACAATGGACGGTTGCGCTTCGACAACGTCCGGATTCCGCGCGAGGCCCTGCTGAACCGCTTCGGCGACGTCGCCGAGGACGGGACCTATTCGAGCCCGATCGAGAGCGACAGCCGCCGGTTCTTCACGATGCTGGGCACGCTGATCCGCGGCCGGGTGAGCGTCGCGGGCAGTGCGGGCAGCGCGACGAAACGCGCGCTGGCGCTGGCGATCCGCTACGGCGAGGTCCGCCGCCAGTTCGCGAAGCCGGACGGCGACGAGGTCGTCATCCTCGACTACCTTGCCCACCAGCGGAAACTGCTGCCGACGCTGGCGAAGACGTACGCGCTGCACTTCGCGCAGGAAGAGCTGGTGTCGAAGCTGCACGACATCGACGCGTCGGCGCCCGAGGAGGCACAGCGCGAGCTGGAGTCGCACGCGGCCGGGCTGAAGGCGCTCGCGACGTGGCATGCGACGTCGGCGATCCAGGCCGCGCGGGAGGCGTGTGGCGGGGCGGGCTACCTGTCGGAAAACCTGCTGCCCGCGCTGAAGGCCGACACCGACGTCTTCACGACGTTCGAAGGCGACAACACGGTGCTGCTGCAGCTGGTCGCGAAAGGACTGCTGACCAGCTACAAGCACGACTTCGAAGACCTATCGCCGCTGGCGACGGCCCGGTTCTTCGCCGAGCAGGTGGTCAGCACGGTGCTGGAGCGGACGTCGGCCCGCAAGGCGGTCGAGGCACTGACCGTGGGCTCCGACGCGGAGGTCTTCTTCCGCCGCGAGTGGCAGCTGCGGCTGTTCGAGGACCGCGAGGAGCACGTCGTCGAGGGCGTGGCGAAGCGCCTGCGCAAGGCGGCTTCGGACCCGTTCGGGGTGTTCAACGCCGCGCAGGACCACGTGCTGCGGGCGGGCCGGGTGCACGTGGAACGCCTGGTGCTGACCGCGTTCGCCGCGGCGATTTCCCGCTGCGCGGATCCCGGCGCCCGGGCGTTGCTGGAGCGCGTCTGCGATCTGTACGCGCTGTCGGCGATCGAGGACGACCTGGCGTGGTTCCTGGGTCACGGCCGCCTGACGGCGGCGCGCGCGAAGGCCGTCACCGCGGCGGTGAACAGCCTGTGCACGCAGCTGCGCCCGCACGCGCGGACGCTGGTGGACGCGTTCGCGATCCCGGAGCAGTTCCTGGCGGCGCCGATGCTGACGTCCTGATCCCCAGGGGGTGGCCGGCCTCCGGGGCCGCGCCGGCCACCCCCGCGCACGTCACCGGCGGCGCTTGCCCTTGTCGTCGGTGACCTCGAACTGTTCCTTCCGGACCTTCCCCGAGACGGTCTGCTCGTCGGTGACGGTCTCGGTCCGCAGCCGCGCCCGCTCGACCGGCACGGTTTCCTTGCGCACCACCGGTTTCTCGGCGTGCAGCACGACGTCCTGTTCGGCCTCGCCGATTTCGGCCCGGCCGTCGGCCTTCGTGACCGGCTCGCGTTCGACGCGCACCTCTTCGTGCCGCACCGGGACGGTGACCTGCTGCTCTTCGGTGACGACGTACTTGCGCAGCCGCACCCGCCCGGTCTCGACCTGCTCGGTGCCGACGTTCAGCCGTTCTTCGGAGCGGGTCATACCGTCCTTTTCGGACTGCCCGCGTCCACCCATGGCGGGATCGCGGCGTTGGGTCCGCTCGCCCAGCCGTCCGTCGGGCGACATGCGCGGCACGGGCAGGCCGTAGTGCTGGTACAGCTGCGCGCTTTCCTCGGGCGAAAGATGCCCGTCGGCGTCGATGCGCGGCGCGTCGGAGACGGCTTCCTTGTCGACACGGACGTGCACGCCGTCCTCGTCGGTGCGCGCGCCGGAGAGCGGGACGAAGCTTTCCTTGGTGCCGAACAACCCGGTCCGGACGGTGATCCATTCCGGCTGTTGTGTGGCGTCGGCGAGGTAGACGTTCCCGACCTTCCCGAGCTTGTTGCCCGCGGGGTCGACCACGGCGCTGTCGATGAGTTCCTGGGGCTGCATGACGCTCCTTCCCGTCGTTCGGTCTGTGCAGCCACCGTCTGCCCGGCCGGTGATCAAGGCAACCGTCACGGTGTCCCTGTGGGTGACGCCCGAACGTGGTTGTTTGACGGGCGCCCGACGGGCCAGCCCCGGGTGCGCCTCGGGGTGCCTCCGGAGTTACTGCCTTCCCTGCCGGGCCGGCGATTGCCGCGAAGGTGTGGATGTGACCGGCATCACCGGCAGGCTTGTCACAACGCCGTCGCGCACGTCGTCAAGGGGGTGAAGCAGACACGGAAAGGGGAAACACCATGGAAGCCCGGCTGAACATGTTCGAGAACGAGGTCGTCGCCAAGTTCGTCAAGCGCCTGATCGCCGCGTCCCGCCCGGCCGAGGAGTCGTCGCTCCCGAAGCCGGTCCAGGAGCTGGTGAAGATCCGCGCGAGCCAGATCAACGGCTGCGGAATGTGCCTGGACATGCACACAAAGGACGCGGCGGCGGCGGGCGAGTCGCCGGTCCGCCTGGCCATGGTGGCGGCCTGGCGCGAAGCGGTGGTGTTCACCGAGGCGGAGCGCGCGGCACTGGCGCTGACGGAGGAGGCAACCCGCCTGGCGGACGCACACGAGGGCGTCAGCGACGAGACCTGGGCGGCAGTCCGCAAGCACTACGACGACGAGCAGGTGGGCGCGCTGATCGCACTGGTGGCGACGATCAACGCGTGGAACCGCCTGAACGTGATCGCCCGGACGCCGGCGGGGGAGTACCAGCCGGGCATGTTCGGCTGATGCTCCGGAAAGGGGACTTCGCCGGGCGCGGCGAAGTCCCCTCGGGGTGCTAGGCGTACATCGCCAGCCAGATCGCGATGATCTGCTCTCGGTCTCTTCTCGACCTGGGCTTGGTGCTCTTATAGGTACGCTGAGCTGCGGTTTTGTTCGTCATTAGTTCTCGCGGGTGCTTGCCTCTTCCTGACCTCTGACGGCCTGGAGACGGCCTGGCGGACCCCGCCACACCCTGCCCTGCATCCCGATACGAAGCCTCCACACGGCCGGTGGTGCCGGGTCAAGACACGCTTCATCGTCTTGACGCGGTGCTACCGGCCGTTGTCACGATCAGGCATCGGGATGGAGGTCCCTTACGACGGTCCGTAACAGAGATCGACTCCCAAGCGACCCGAATGTAACCACCGCTCGCAGCTCACCGGGGAGGCCGGATGGCTCAGGGGACTCGTGTGCCGCCGCCGCGCGGCGCTGCGCCAGGTGACCCGCTGGCGGCCGCACCGCCCGGCCGGCGGGCGAAGCGGAGCGGCAGCCCGCCGTGTCGGAAGCGGATGCGGCCGCCAAGGCGAGGGGCTACGTAGGCGACAGGCGCGCCGCCAGCGGCGGCGCGCCCTTGATTACATAGAGCCAACTTCGGCAGTGTGCAGAGGACTCAATGCCTGACGACGATGACTGGGTACTCGTACGACACGTACCTGCAAGTGCTGATATCAATATAGGGGTCGAACTTACTGCTATTCGGCAAATACCGCCGGATGAACGACGTGAAATATCGTCGAAGGCTCACCTTGTTAACAAGTATTTCGCATCTTGGACCTGGGCTAAGATTGTCGAATCCGTCAACTCGTTTATACAAGTGGTTCACGATGCGGCTGATGTTGCCAACAAATCTTCTAGCGTGATCAATGATGCCGACGTTCATAAGGCGAACCTCTCGTTTCGAGAATCTGGGCGGCTGATTGAAACTTGGCTTGATGAATGTCGCGGTATTGCTAAGAGTAATAACAATGAGGAGCTAGGCACTGCGATCGGACAGGTAGTCTCCGGCGATGGTCCGTACGCCGCTTTCCGGAACGTATACAATAGCGTTCAAGAAGATCTCATCAAGTTTGAGATCAAGTCGTTAATGCCGTTCGCCTTCACTGCAACGCTATCCTATGAGGCTTCCAGGGTGGCGGGTGTTCCCGGTGATCTCGACGCTGTGTCGTTCATGCGTGCTGTAATGGCAAATCTTGAGCCTGTGGCGGAAGGTGAGCTCCTTTCTCAAAAAGCTCATTTTCTGGAGTGTTGTCGACACTTTCGTCAACTCTCGCTTGATTGTCTTTATGGCGTACCGGTTCTTACGACTAACGAGGACCTTAGTCGGGCTATAACTGGTGGGACTTTAAGTCTGGAGCAACTCCCATTCGTTGGAGCAGAGCTAGTCGTTGCAAATGTGAGCAAAGCTGAAAAGAAAAGGAAAATTCGTCTAGGTCACTCACAGATGAGGGGTAATCCCGCAAAAAAAGTAAACGCAAGTGTGGAGAATGGCGCGAGAGTGACGCCTCCTTCTGTCGACTCTCTGGGGCGGCCGGAGGCGCAGGTAGCCGCTGAAAATCCTTCTGCGGAGTTCCGGTTCGACGCCCTCTCGCCTCCGATAGACCTGAGGTTGCTTACCGATGAAATTAAGACTCTTCCGGAGGATATTGAGCGGCGTTGGTCTCAATCTCTGGGCGCAGTTCTCGCTGAGGACAACGATAGGCTGCATCGTCGGCTTCAAAGTTATGTGGCCGCGACTGGTTCAGCGCTCGCTGATCGCGCCCAGCGGTTTGACGAAAAATATGGCACGTCTCAAGGTCGACCTTTTCCGATTAGTGCCGAGCTTCTCGCCCAAATACTTTCTGATGATAAAGGGCAAGTGTTCGATGCCCGGAGTTTGATAGCGCAGATATATGCACTTACATATCTGAAAAATACTTTGGGATACTTTACTGCTCCCGGAGTTTCCAGTTTTAGACCTGAAGATGGCCGCGTCGATTCTTGGTGGTCCTCGGGTGCATTCGATAGCGCTCGTAAGATTGTCGAATCCATGAGCGTATTGGCTATGCAATTTGAGTGGGCTGGAGAAGAAGCTTCGCTGGAGTCGCGCGAAATTGATCCGCGTAGCACGGTGTGGCAGCACTACGCTCAGATTGGTTTGCAAGAGGCGTTGTCGGGTTCCGTGGAAAATTCTGTCATCAATTGTAGTCGAGCGGCGACTTTGTGGCTGCAACAAGCTGACGGTGTACAAGTGGGCGAAAACCCTGGCCTGGTTGAGCTACGTGAAAGCTTAAGAGAATCGGTCGGTATGCTTCGGGATCTGGCGATCGACGTCATATCTGGTCGCCACGTGTCGATATTCAAGTTATGGTGCGCGGCTGGCTTCTGGAATAATCTCCTGACGGAGTGGGTTTCGGAGGAAATGCGGTCTCTTCGGTCTGCGGTGGAGAGGCGTGTGCAAACGGGAGGGGCTGAGGCGTCTCAATGAGTGATCAGTTTGCAAAATATGTAGACCCTTTTGGGTCTACTTCTGAGCATTCTATTGGGCGTACGAGAATAATTAGAATTGGATCTATTGACGTATCCTCGGCGGTAGTTGAGTCGAGCTTTAGTAACGCGCTCAATGATCGCCCGAAGGCAACTATTGTGTTGCGGGCGGAACATCCGACGGTTCCGTATATCGACTGGCGTGCACCTGTGTCAGCGTTCATGGTTCAAAATGGCGAGCAAAGACCACTCTTCGGGGGCGATATAGTTAGTTTGAGTCTAAAGGATAGTACTCTTATTCTAGAATGCTCTGGGGCTGCATATTTTTCCGAAGTGCGTACGGGTGCGTACTCTTGCACTAAGAATGCTGGAATCGACTTAATCTATGCAACTGCCCGGGATGGTGGCACTCCTAGCGAGATGATTAAGATTGATATGGGTTCTGCCACCTTTGAAGTGTTCGAGATCGTGATTCCGGTTTTGGGTATGTCTCGCCTTGAAGTGCCATACCGTCAGGGAAACGTTTTGTTGACTTCAAGCAGGGATGTTCTAAATAGAATTTCCCAATTTGAGCATCGACCACTAGTAGAAGATTTCAGTAAGGCGGAAGTTTTCGCCATTGCATACCGCTCTGGTCTCCGCATGCATGATGTGGAAAAGATTGCGTTAGCCGACATTTCGGCAACTTTAGATTGGCTTGCGATTCGCTCACAGTACTCACTCGCCGTTCTCCCTGATGGCAGTACTCCTGCCTGGTCTCGTAAGATTGGATCGGCACGCTTATCGACGAGGCCGCTCGCCTACGTTAGAGGATTACTGAGCGATAGGAGATGGCTGCGAGATACATCGACACAACGGGACATTGCCCCGTTGGAACTTGATGATGAAAGCCTTATGTTGCGCAACCCTGGTGATCTGGTCGAACTGAGTCAGCGCGTTCGTCTTGCCTTGTCCGCTTATCAGCGAGCCGTGCATGAAGTCGATCCGGCGAGTCAGGTCACTCAAATATGGGAAGTAATCGAATTCTATGCCGGCAAGACTGAAGTGCCCGTAAGGTTCTCTAAAGACGACCTCAAGCAAATTAAAAGGTCGCTGCCGAAAGACTTGAATGTAGATCAGAAGGCGCGAATCGGTGACCTTATCGGAATGTTGAATTCGGTTCCGTTGCTTGCTCGTCTTCGGGTTCAGATCGCTTCGGATGGAATACCGATAACCGAGGAGGAGTTCGGAACCCTCGCTCGTCTTCGCGCGCTTCGTAATGATTTAGTGCATGGTCGAGTGGGTAGTGCTGGTCCAGCGTCGAGCGAGATTGGACGCGGACTCGGTCTGGTCGCTCGAATAATTACATACTGGGTCGCAAGGGAAAATCAAGAATATCGAGGAAGGAGTTGGTTGCTCAAGCCGTGGCTCACTCGGAGTGCTATTGATGGGTGAATATTTAAATCTGATATGGAGTCCGGTAGCACCCAGAGAACTTCGCTGCTTTCTGAACTGGTTTTCAAAGCTCCGCCAGTGGCCATAGCTCGAAAGCAGATTGAAAATTCTTGTCGCACTTCGCCGTCATCGTATGCGATGACGTGCTTGGGGTCTGAGTACAGGCCGATTACACCCGTGATCTCGCACTCGATGCCGGTCTCCTCGCGGACCTCTCGAACCGCCGCCTGGGCCAAAGTCTCGCCGAGCTCCATTTGGCCGCCGGGGATGGAGTACAGGTCGTTGTCGGTGCGCCTGATCATCAGGATCCGGCCTTCGTCGTCCTGGATGAACGCTGAGACCGCTACTGCGATGCTGTTTGCCTTGGGTGCGTTCGGGTCGTTGTAGTAGTCGACTCGGGTCATGCTGCCTCCTAGAAGGTGGCGGGCTTGGCGAGGTTCCAGACTGACTCGAAGCTCTCCGAGTAGGTCTCGAAGAGGTCCCCGGCGGAGAGTCTCCGCAGGTGGAGGGACGGGGCGTGGGCTCCCTGGAACCCGTACACGTGCGTGTTGATGATCATCTCGTCGTCGAACCGGAAGATCGAGTTGTAGAGCGTCGTGTTGTGGAACCGCATCTCCACCCCATCGACGCCGACCAGCGGCCGGTAGAACGCGAGGGCGTTGCGGATGCGCGCCGCAAGCGTGCCGTCGCCCAACTGCTCCTCCTCACCGCGCAGCGCGACGCTGTCTCCCTCGGGATCTCCGAACACGAGCCGGATCTTCGCGCCGGCCGCTGCCTTGGCTGCCAGGTCCTTGATGAACCGCGGGCGCTCCACCAGGAACAACGCTGCGTGGACCAGGATCTCGACGGTCTCCGATGCTTCCTTGATCAGCCGGTCCCACAACTCGACGGGAACGGCGTTGCGGTGCGGGAAGACCTGCACAAGCTCGGCGGCCGCCGTCTCGGCCTTGCGCTCCGGGGCCACGGAGTCCGGCCAGAGGTAGGTCTCTGACTCGCGCGCCATGGCGGCGATTTTGTGCCGGTGCTTGGGGTAGGGCGTCCGGTTCTTGGTGATCCAGCGTTCGACGGTCTTCTGATCGACCCCGACGGCCTTGGCTACCTGCTCCAGCGTCAGGCCGTTGCGCAGTAGCGCGTCACGCAGGCGTTCGTTCGGCATCGCCACCCCTTGGGACGTGTAGGGACGTCTTCGACGGTACCAGGGACGTCCCGAGATGTCCCGCCACGTGGTGATCACGTCCCGCCTTTTGGCGGAGTCTGGGTGTCAGGTTGCCGGGGCAGGCCCGGTGGCCAGGACACCGAGGAGGTAGGCGTGACCATTGAAACCGTCGTCCGGCCGGCTGGCTTGGACAAGCGGGCGGTATCTCGCCGACGTGCGGCGTAGGCGCGGCGTGGCATGCGCGACACGGTTCAGATCCACGTCACGGCTGATCTGCCGATTCGTGTCCGGGCGCTGACGTACGCAAACCGCGCGGAAGTCCGGTTCGGCAAGGCGTTCCCGGTGGTCCTGCTCGTGGACTCCGACGCCATCGCCGTACTGCGGAGGGAACTGGACGAGGTGAGCGCGGCACTGGACGCCGCAGCGGCACGAGGCGGAGAACCGCCCGAAGAACCCAACTAACAGACGACACAAGGGATTCAGCATGGCTATCGACAAGGGACACCGGTTCGGGATCGACTTCGACGACGCGTTTCCGCAGGGCTTGGTGATGGTGGGCGAGGTGTCGCCGGACAACGAGTACCAGTCGCGTGAGGACCGGGCCGCGAACCGTCCGGTGCGGCAGCGGGTCGACGAGTTGACCGGTAAGCGGCAGTGGAAGGTGATGGTCACCGACCCGGCCGAAACGCGCGCGAAGCGGGCCTCCTTCGAGATCACCCTTCTCGCCGACGTCCAGCCCGTGCCGACCACTTCGGAGGCGCTGCCCGGGATGCGGCCGATCGAGCTGGACGGCCTGACGGCCGAACCGCGCGTGGCTGGGCAGGGCGAGTTCAAGTACCAGTCCTACGTGTTCCGCGCGACCGGCTTCAAGCAGGCCACCAGCAGTGCGAAGCCGTCTCGGTCCGGTGGGTCCGGTGAGACGCCGAAGGCAGCGTGACAGGGATGGGCTTCCGCGAGCGGGTCGAGGCGTGGGAGCAGGCGTATCGGGACTACATGGTCGCGTGGGAGCACGGCCGTGCGGTGCTGTCGCCGCTGAGTGCGACGAACACGGCGAACGCCGCTCGGCGGGTGTCACGGGCATGGCACGAGCTGGCGCAGGTGCGCGGGTTGCCGTGGTGGTGTGTGGCCGCGTTGGAGTCGGCGGCCGAGGGGTTCGCCGACCTGGCCCGGGAATGGGAACGACATGACGGCAACGTGGGACGGGCTGGGGCTGCGCTGGACGGTGGGCGCGGGTACCGAGGTGACGGTGGAGGAGACCGGGACGGGCGCGTCACATCCGCCGGTCCTGGTGCTGGCTGGTGGGCTGTGCGTGGTGACGCTGGTGCCGCCGGAGGACCAGGCCGCGTGGACGGGGTGCGCGGTGTTCCTGCGTCGGCTCCGCGACCACGCCGAGGACCTGGCGGCGCTGCTGGAAGCCCGCGCGGAGAGGCGTGACTGTGCGCAAGGGTGAGCCGAGGACGCTGCGGGACGCCCACGAGGTCGTGATGGACCGCCGGCCACCGAACGACGCGAACCCCTCAGCGTGGCTGGCATTCCGCCTCGGCAACGCGCGGCTGTATAAGGCGGTCGCGGACATCGACCGGGGTCATCACCACGAGGCGTTGTACTGGGCCGGGTACGAGGAGCGGAAGGCGGGTGAGATCTCGGCGGAACTCCAGGCGGAAGGAACGCCCGCTGACTAGTCCCATGTAGACGACCGAAAAGTCAACAGTATCAGCGAAAAATGCACGCGATGACGTGCGGCGATGAAACACGTCCTGTTGCGGGTGCGTGTGATCCGTTAAGGCGCAGAAGCGGTTCCTGGCTACCAACCTTGCCGCTCCTGCGCTGTCCACAACCAGCGGAAGTGAACAATGACAACGCTAAACGACGACAACCGGCGAGCGTCAACGGGGGTCACCCGAACGCGCTGCGCCTCCTGCAAACGATTCGCCAAACTCCTGCCCGGCGAGACCCAGTGCGCTCCCTGCTTGGGAATGCTGCCGCTGGACCTCGACGTGAAGCGGGGTGGTAGGTAATGTCTCCCGGCTTCGCGGTAGTGGCCCTGGCCGGCCTGGGGCTCGGCGTGTGGGTGCTGCACAAGATCGGCCGCGCCCTGACCTCGATCCTGGAAGCCCTGGCTGCGGCTGCCGTGGTGTTCGTCGCTCTGTGGTGGCTGTGCAAGGCGGTCGTGTGGATGCTCGCGCAGGTGGTGACGCGGTGGCGGACCAGCCTCGCCGTGGTCGCGGTCTACGCCTGGTGCGCGCTGGTCGGCTGGCTCTCCCTCGCGATCACCCTCGGCAGTCTCGCGGCCGTCTTCACGACGTGGTGGGCGATCGACTCGGTCTCGTTCGACCAGTGGTGCGGGCGGTTCCTGCGCTCCTGGTGGGCCCGGTGGGCTATCTACGGCCGGAAGCTGCCGGAATGGCTACACGCCTGCGGTCTGTCGGTGCGGGACGAGGCGCTGCCGGTGGTGGTGAACGTTAACCTCGTCGGCCGCCGACGCGCGCTCTCCCGCTCGACCTCTCCTCGCTCGGGAACCCGATTGCCCAAGGTGCTCGGCGTCCGCTCTGGTGCCTCCTGGGACGAGGTGCGGGTGGAGCTGGTGCCGGGGCAGAAGCCGGAGGACTTTGACGAGGCCGCTCGCGCCTTGGCCGTCGCCCGCAAGGTCGCTCGCTGCCAGGTCCGTGAGCTGGCCCCCAACGTGGTGTCGATCGACTTCCAGCGCCGTGACCTGCTCGGCGGCGGGGTGGCCGGCCCCCAGGTTCCGGACGGCGTCGACTCGACCGGTGTGGATCTGCGGAATGTCTGGGCCGGGCGGACTGAGTACGGGCGGGACTGGCGGGTGCCGCTGCTGGGCTCGGGTGCGCACTGCCTGACCGCCGGTGCCTCGGGCGCGGGGAAGAACAGCGTCATGTGGTGCCCGCTGGTCGCTGCTGCTCCGGCGATCCGGGCGGGAGTGGTGCGGATGTCCGGGATCGACCCCAAGGGCATGGAACTCGCGTACGGGCGCGGGATCTTCTCCCGCTACGCCGTCGGTGGCAAGGAGGCGGTCGAGCTGCTTGACGGCCTGGTGGAGGAGATGGAATCGCGCAAGCGCGCGTTCGCCGGTCGGCTGCGGACTATCCCGGTGTCGACGGACTATCCGTTGGAGCTGCTGGAGTTTGACGAGATCGGCGCGCTGACCAAGTACACCGACCGCAAGACCCGTGAGGCCATCGTGGAACGCGTCGCGCTGCTGACGACGCAGGGCCGGGCGCTGGGGATCTCGGTCCGTGGCTACGTCCAGGAGCCCACCAAGGACACGGTTCCGGTCCGGGAGCTGTTTACCCGGCGTGTGTGCCTGCGGGTCACGTCCAAGACGCACGTGGGCATGGTCCTGGGCGATGGCGCGTACGAGCGCGGGGCCTGGGCGAACCGCATCGGCGACTCCGAGGCCGGTGTCGGTTACGTCTGGGGCGAGGGCATCCGCGAGCCGCTGCGCATCCGCGCGGGCTGGGTCTCCGACGGCACGGTCAAGGCGCTGGAGCAGTACGTCACGAACGGTGGTGTCGCGGATCTGCGACACGGCGGTGAGGGGGTGGCCGCGTGAACCGGCTGATGATCTTCCTTGACGCCATCCGCGATCACCTCGACTCCCACCAGCTGCCGCCGGCCGCCTCGGTTGACGTCAACGCCTGGTCCAGCCCGATCACCGTCCAGCTCGACGTCGACGGCCTGCCCGCAGTCTCGCGGGCGTTGCTGGTGTGGACTCAGACGCTTGAGGACGTCTCGGCCCGGCTGTGGCGGCTCTGCGACGGCAAGTGGGTGCACATCTCTATCACCGGCCGGACGCCGTGCGGCATTCCTGTCCTGGTGTTTGGTGTGGTCCGGTTCGAGCCGAGCACGTTCCCGGATCTCCCGGCGGGGGTGAAGCAGGACATGCCGGTGTACCTGCTGCGCGACTGGTCGATGCCGGGGGAGGTGGCGGCCTGATGACCGAGCCCCGCGCTGAACGGATGCGTACCCCGCTGGCCGCCGATGTCATCCGGGCGACGGCGGAGAAGCACGGCGTCTGCGTCCGGCCCTTCACCATGGAGGTCGGCGACACCGAAACGGGCGAACTCCGCTACGTCCCCGTGCCGTGCGGGTCCACAGTGGAGTCCGTCTGCATGCCGTGTGCTCGGAAGGCAAAGGCGCTTCGGCAGGCACAGTGCCGCGAGGGCTGGCACATGACCGAAGAACCCACTCTCACCCCCGAGCCGCCCTCGGAGGACCACAAAGAGCTGCTGACCTACCGGGCGGACCTGGTCGCGGCCTATCGGGAGGTGGTCGGGCACGACCAGGCCGAGGCAGAGGAACTGCGGGAGGAGGTCGCCGGGGTCGATGCGGAACTTCGGCAACTCGGCATGCGGGGTCGGCTGCCCGCCCTCGACGTCCCGACCAAACGGGCCGTGAAGCGGTCGACTCGTCGTCGGCAAGATGCGCCGAACCTGCCTCGGCAGAAGGTCGCGAAGACCACCGTGGGCCGCGAGTTCGCGGGGAAGTTCCGGCCGTCCATGTTCGTGACACTGACCTGCGACACCTACGGCCCGGTCCGCGATGGGGCACCGGTCGACTCGTCCCGGTATGACTACCGGCGGGCGGCTCGGGACGCGGTGCACTTCTCGGCGTTGGTGGATCGGTGGTGGCAGAACCTGCGCCGGGTCGTGGGCTGGGACGCACAGTACTTCGCGACCGTGGAGCCACAGAGGCGCACGGCTCCGCACCTGCACGCGGCGATCCGCGGGGCGATCCCGCACGACGTCATCCGGCAAGTCACCGAAGCCACCTATCACCAGGTCTGGTGGCCCAACCACGACCAGATGGTCTACACCGAGCGGCTGCCGGTCTGGGACCCGGACGCTCGGGCGTTCCTGGACCCGGACACCCGCGAGCCGCTGACCACCTGGGATGACGCGGTGGAGGAGGTGGAGGATCCGGCGCACGTGGTGACCTTCGGGCGGCAGGTGCACTCGAAGGGCATCCTTGGCGGGACCGAAGAGGCCGGCCGCCACATCGGCTACCTGACCAAGTACCTCACCAAGTCCACCGGTGAAGTGGTCGAGGCGGACACGGCGCGGCTGCGGGATCACCACGACCGGCTGCACGCTGAGCTGTCGGTCACGCCGTGCTCGCCTCGGTGCGCGGTCTGGCTGCTGTACGGGGTCCAGCCCAAGGGCGCGGGCAGCAAGACCACGCCGGGGCACTGCAAGGGACGGGCGCACCGGCGGACCACGCTCGGGCTGCCTGGACGTCGGGTGCTGGTGTCGCGCAAGTGGTCGGGCAAGACCCTCGACGACCACAAAGCCGATCGGAAGGCGTTCGTTGCGCAGGCGTTGGCGGCGATTGGGATCGAGAAGCCACAACCGGACCCGGCCCGGCTGGTCTGGCGGAAGGTCGAACCGGGAGACCCGCAGGTCCCGCCCCGGCCGCACCTGGTCATGCGGGCAATCGCGGAGCGGATCACGTGGAAGGCCGAGTACGACCGCGCGCTACTCGCTGCCGCCGGACCACCAGGGGACGGCCCGGAAACTTCGGCAACTCAGCTCGCAGCGTGACAAGGGGGAGCAATGAACAACGTCCACAGCATCGAACGCCTCTGGACCGTCGAGGACGTCTCCGACTACCTCGGCGTTCCAGTGAAGACGCTCTACCAGTGGAAATGGCGCGGCGAAGGACCACCGGTGAAGAAGATCGGCCGGCACTTGCGCTACAACCCGGCCGCCGTGCGGGCCTGGGCCACTGAAGCCGCGTAACCAGTTTCGAGAAAGGAGAGTCCACGTGGGACACATTCAGGACCGGTGGTATCGCCAGGCGCGGCACCCGGAAACCGGACGGCTGCTCTTCAACGAGAAGGGCAAGCCGGTCATGGAGAGGGCCGAGCTGTACGGCGTCGGGCTTCGGTACAAGGTGCGGTACCTCGATCCGGACAACAACGAACGTTCGAAGTCGTTCGCGGACAAGCAGAAGAAACGGGCCGAAGACTTCCTCATCGAGGTCGAGTCTGACAAGCGTGAGGGCAAGTACGTCGACCCGCAGGCCGGTCGCGTGCTGTTTCCCGTTGTCGCCGATCGATGGGCCGCCGCGCAGACCTTCGACCACACCACCCGTGAACGGGTGATCAGCCGTCTCGCCAACCACCTCAAGCCGTTCTTCAAGGCGAAGACCATCGGGGCGGTCAAGCCCAGTGACGTCCAAGCCTGGCTCCGCTGGCTCCAGGATCGTGGGGTGAGCGAGCGCTCGCGGGTTCTGTACTTCACCCACCTCGTGTCGATCCTCAGCTTCGCCAAGGAGGACAAGCTCATCGTGAGTAACCCGGCCCAGGCGTCGAGCGTGACGCGGCCCCGGGTTAATCAGCGACAGGTGCAACCTTGGCGGCCGGAGCGGGCTCAAGCCGTCCTCAACGCGTTGCCCGTCCGGTTCAAGCCGGTGGTCCGGATTCCCGCCGGGATCGGCCTGCGGCAGGGTGAGGTGTTTGGCTTCTCCCTGGAGGACGTCGACCGGGAGCGGAACATCGCCCAGATCGAGCGGCAGGTCCGGATCGTCGACAATGTCTTGTGCTTCGCGCCGCCGAAGCGAGGCAAGACGCGAGAGGTGCCGATCGGCGGCGAGTTGCTGTCCGCCTTGGACGACTACGCCGAGCAGTTCCCAGCGACCGAAATCACCCTCCCGTGGGTCCACCCCGAGGGCAAGCCGGTGACGGTGAGGCTGCTCATGGTCGACTACGACGGGCTGCCGTTCCGACGCGGCGGCTTCCGGCTGAGCGTCTGGCTACCGGCGCTCAAGAAGGCCGGGATCGAGAAGCCGACCCGGGCGGACGGGATGCACGCGCTCCGTCACCTCTACGCCTCGGTGTTGCTCGACGCGGGCGAGTCCATCAAGGCCCTGTCCAGCTACCTCGGCCACTCGGACCCGGGCTTCACGCTGCGCGTCTACACGCACCTGCTCCCGACCAGCCACGAGCGAACCCGCAAGGCCGTAGACGCCCTGTTCAGAGACGGCCTGGCGGCGGCCTGAGAAAGATCCACAGACACAAACCCGCAGCTAGGCGTACATGGCCAGCCAGATCGCGATGTAGTGCGAAACGGCCGCAAGCACCGTGCAAGCGTGGAAGTACTCGTGGTACCCGAAGGTGTCCGGCCAGTGGTTCGGCCACTTCACGGCGTAGAAAACCGCCCCGAGCGTGTAAAACAGCCCGCCCACGCAGAGCAGCACCAAAGCCGCCACGCCGGCGTGCGTCGCCAGCTCCGGAAACACGAACACTGCGACCCATCCCAGGGCGATGTAGATCGGCACCCCGAGCCAGCGCGGCGCGTGCGGCCACAGCATCTTCAGCGCGACACCGGCGACAGCGCCGCCCCAGACGATCGACAGGATCACGTAGCCCGTCGGCTTGGACATCGCCAACAGGGTGAACGGCGTATACGTTCCCGCGATGAACAGGAAGATCATCGAGTGGTCCGCGCGCTTCATCCACTTGTACGCCCGGGGACTCCACAGGCGGCGGTGGTACAGCGCGCTCACCCCGAACAGGCCCAGCACCGTCAGTCCGTAGACCGACGTCGCCAGTGCCGCCACCGGGGACACTGTGGACGCCGCCAGGCTGATCAGCGCGGCTGCCGCCGCGACGGCGCCGAAGAACGTCCAGAAGTGGATGTGGCCGCGCAGGCGGGGGCGCGGGTCCACCACGGTCGGGGGTTCCGTCGTCAGGCTGCTCACCCCTTCAGGTTACGGGAGCGTAGGTTGCCCGGCAGCGGTCGAGTCACACGGCTCACACCGGGTGCGTACTCTTCGTGGACGTGAGTGTTCGCTCCTTCTTGTCCGACGTCGTGTACAGCGCCTACGGCAGGCGCCTCATCCAGCAGGCCGCCGGCCGGCATCCGCGGCACATCGCCATCATGCTCGACGGCAACCGCCGGTGGGCCCGTGAAGCGGGCTTCACGGACGTTTCGGACGGCCACCGGGCCGGGGCGAAGAAGATCGCCGACTTCCTGAGCTGGTGTCAGGAGGCCGACGTCGAGGTCGTCACCATGTGGCTGCTGTCCACCGACAACCTCAACCGCGATCCGGACGAGCTCACGCCGCTGCTGAAGATCATCACCGACGTCACCGACGAACTCGCCGCGCCCGGGACGCCGTGGCGGCTGCGGATCGTCGGCGCCCTCGATCTGCTCCCGGCCGAAGTCGCCAAGCGGCTCAGCGAAGCCGCCGCGCGGACCGACGGGCGGACCGGGATGGAGGTCAACGTCGCGGTCGGTTACGGCGGGCGCCAGGAAATCGCCGACGCCGTGCGCAAGCTGCTGCGCCAGCACGCCGACGAGGGCACGTCCATTCACGAGCTGGCGAAAATCCTCGACGTCGACCACATCTCCGAGCATCTCTACACCTCGGGGCAGCCGGACCCGGACCTCATCATCCGCACTTCCGGCGAACAACGGCTTTCCGGATTCCTGCTCTGGCAGTCGGCGCATTCGGAATTCTGGTTCACCGAAGCGTACTGGCCCGCATTCCGGCGGGTCGACTTCCTGCGTGCCATCCGCGACTACGCCTGGCGGCACCGCCGCTTCGGCTCCTAGAAACGCCGAAGGGCCCCCGGAGCGGACTCCGGAGGCCCTTCGCAGGCCACACTCAGTGGTGGTGGTGCTCCAGCGAGTGCAGGATCAGCGCCGGGGTGGTGGCGATGCCCGTGTAGGCGCCGGCGATCAGCGAGGCCGCACCGTAGCCCAGGGCGCCGCCGCCCTCGATGAACGTGGCGTAGGCGTCACCGAACGTCGGGTCCGGGGTGCCCGTCGTGTCGCCCGTGGCGGCGAACGCGGTGCTGCCCACCATCATGAGGCCCGCAGCGGTGGCGGCCACGAAACCAGCCTTCTTCAGCACTTCGCACACTCCTAGGTAGAACTGTTGGGATCCGGGGCACCGGAGGTCCGGTGGTGTGTTCCCGCCACCAGGAAATTACTCGCCATCCAGGCGATCCGTCCGTCCGGTAATCCCATTGTGTGAGCCTGACGCAGGCGCTTTCACCCGGACCGGTTCTCTATCGAGAACGTAAACTGCGCCGGAGAACGGAACGTGGTAAAAGCCGGTCGGCCGATCTTGTGAATACGGTGGGTCGGCAATTCTTTCCAAGATCATTCCGTCGGGGATCACCGATCGGGCGTTCGGTAACTCTCAGTGTTCATCACGGTGCGCTGATGTCGGACGACCGACAGTGAGGTGACGATCTGGCGAATCACCGTGTTGGCTCGCTGCGCGATCACGCATTCGTGGGTACCTTCCGAGATGAGGGCTCGCGGTTCGTGCGGGTCCTCGCGGGAGGCCCTGGTCGTGACGGTGATCGAGGGGGCGGCTCAGCCGCCCACGAGACGCACGAGGGGGCCGGCACCCGGCCCTCGTGGCCGCGCCACCTGACCCAGGTCAGGAGGAGTGGTCCAGCCAGGGAGGTGCCCGGCCCAGCGAGTGCGGGCGTGAGGTGCACACGCCCTCGAGGGAGATGCCGTCGTGACTGCGCAGCGTTTGCCCCGTAAGGCCTCTGGCCACTCTTCGACCGGTGCCGTTCCCGGCCCGGAGAAAGCCTCGACCTCGCCCGAATCCCAGCGGAGCACGTTCGTGCTGGACACGTCGGTCCTGCTTTCGGACCCGTGGGCGGTGACCCGGTTCGCCGAGCACGCCGTCGTTCTCCCGCTGGTCGTCATCAGTGAACTGGAGGCGAAGCGCCACCACCCGGAGCTGGGCTGGTTCGCCAGGGAATCCCTGCGCATGCTCGACGACCTGCGCCGTCAGTACGGCAGGCTCGACGCGCCGCTCCCCATCGGGGACCAGGGCGGCACGCTGCAGGTGGAGCTGAACCACTCGGACCCGACCGTCCTGCCGGTCGGGTTCCGCACCGACTCCAACGACCACCGCATCCTCGCCTGCGCGCTCAACCTGGCGGCGGAACGCGAGCCGGTCACGCTGGTGACGAAGGACATCCCGCTGCGGGTCAAGGCCGGGGCCGTCGGCCTCGAGGCGGACGAATACCGCGCACACGACGTGACGCCGTCGGGCTGGACGGGCATGGCGGACGTCGACGTCCAGCAGGAAGTGCTGGACACGCTGTTCGGCGGCAGCACCGTCGACCCGCTCGACTGGGGCATGGACGAGCTCGCCGAGCTGCCCTGCCACACCGGGCTGCGGCTGCTCGCGGGCAGTTCCAGCGCGCTCGGCCGGATCACCGCGGACAAGCGCATCCGGCTGGTCCGCGGCGACCGTGAGGCGTTCGGGCTGCACGGCCGCAGCGCCGAGCAGCGCGTCGCGCTCGACCTGCTGCTCGACTCCGACGTCGGGATCGTGTCGCTGGGCGGCCGGGCGGGCACCGGCAAGTCGGCGCTCGCGCTGTGCGCCGGGCTCGAGGCGGTGATGGAACGCCGTCAGCACCGCAAGGTCGTGGTGTTCCGGCCGGTCTACGCGGTCGGCGGCCAGGATCTGGGCTACCTGCCCGGGTCCGAGAGCGAGAAGATGCAGCCGTGGGCGCAGGCGGTGTTCGACACCCTCGGCGCGCTGGTCAGCCAGGACGTCCTCGACGAGGTCTTCGACCGCGGCATGCTCGAGGTGCTCCCGCTGACCCACATCCGCGGCCGGTCGCTGCACGACGCGTTCGTGATCGTCGACGAGGCCCAGTCGCTGGAGCGCAACGTGCTGCTCACGGTGCTTTCGCGGCTCGGCACGGCGTCGCGGGTGGTGCTCACGCACGACGTCGCCCAGCGGGACAACCTGCGGGTCGGGCGGCACGACGGCGTCTCGGCGGTGATCGAGAAGCTCAAGGGCCACCCGCTGTTCGCGCACGTGACCCTCACGCGCTCCGAGCGTTCGCCCATCGCGGCCCTGGTCACCGAGATGCTGGAGGACCACGGCTGACCGAGTGGCTCGTGAGTGCGTAACAGTGTTAGAACACTGTTACGCACTCACGACCGCGGTGAACAACCCGCTCGGGCGCTCGACGGCCGATCCGGCGGCTGGGCATAGTGGGCCGCATGGGGCCGGAAAATCTTTCCCGTCGTGAGCTTCTGGTTCGTGGTGGCGTCACCGCCGCCGCCCTGACCGTGGCGGGAACGGGGGTCGCCCAAGCCGAACCGGACGCCCGGCCGGGCGACGGCGTGGTGCTGCGGCAGGGCACCAACATGTCCGCCGCGCTGTCGCCGGACGGCCGGTGGATCGCGGTCGACCTGGTCACTGGGATCTGGGTCCTGCCCGCAGGCGGCGGCCGCGCCCGGCGGCTCACCGGCGACCTGCAGGACGCCACGCTCCCCAGCTGGTCGCCGGACGGCCGCCGGATCGCGTTCCAGTCCTACCGCGACGGCAACTTCCACCTGTACGTCGTCGACGTCGCGGGCGGGCCGCCCCGCCAGCTCACCACCGGCCGGTTCGACCACCGCGAACCGGTGTTCTCGCCGGACGGCACCCAGATCGCCTTCAGCAGCGACCGGGACGGCAGCTACGGCATCCACCTGCTGGACGTCGCCTCCGGCGCGATCGGCACGGTGGTGTCCACCAGCGACGAAGAGGCGTCACCGCGGTGGTCGGCCGACGGCGCGAAGATCGTCTTCACCGTCAACGACACCGCCATCGACGTCGTCACCCTCGCCACCGGCGCCCGCACGCGCCTGGTCACCGCGACCGGCACCGACAAGCTCTACGGCCCCGCGTTCGGACCCGGCGGGCAGCCCAGCTACCTGCGGCTGCGGGGCGCCGACGCCGACCTCATGCTCGGCGAGGAGCAGCTGACCCGCGGCGAGGACGTCTTCGGCTTCGCCGCGAACTGGTCCGGCACCGCCGTGCTCTACACCGCCGACGGGCACCTCCGGTGGCGCGAGGAGTCCGGTGCGGTCAAGGACATCCCGTTCGAAGCCGTCGTGTCCACGGTCCCGCGGGACTACCGGCGGCGGGTCCGCGACCTCGACTCGGCCGCGCCGATGCCGGTCCGGGGTATCGCCGGCCCGGTGGTGTCGCGGGACGGCAGGCAGATCGCCTTCCGGGCGCTCAACGCGATCCACGTCGTCGCGGCCGGCGGCGGCAGGCCCCGGCGGCTGATCGGCGACGGCTACTTCAACTCCGATCCCGACTTCCACCCGGACGGCACGAAGCTGGTCTACACCAGCGACCGGCTCGGCACCGCCGACCTGTGGCTGCACGACCTGGCCACCGGCGAAGACCGCGTCCTGACCCGGCTGCCGGGCGCCCAGGTCGCGCCGCGGTGGTCGCCGGACGGCACCCGCGTCGCCTATGCCGACCAGGACGGCGCCACGTGGATCCACGACGTGGCCGCGGGACAGGCCCAGCAGGTGACCCCGCCGCTGTTCATGCCGGGACGGCTCACCTGGTCGCCCGACGGCTCGGTCCTCGCGCTCGCCGCGGTCAAGCCGTACTCGCGGCGCTACCGCGAGGGCACCAGCCAGATCCTCACGGTCGACCTGAAGACCCACGAACTCCGGTACGCCGAGCCGATGCCGTTCCGCTCGCTGGCCACCCGCGGCGACGACGGTCCACTGTGGTCACCCGACGGCCGGTATCTCGCCTTCACCATCGAAAGCGTCGCCTGGATCGCCCCGGTCGACGGCACCGGACGGCTGATCGGGGCGCCGCGGCAGGTCACCCGCGAAGTCACCGACTCCCTTGCCTGGCAAGGGAACGACACACTCGTGTACCTGTCGAAGGGGCAGCTCAGGGCGCAGCGGATCACCGGCGGCGATCCGCGCACGATCCGGCTCGACTTCACCTGGGCCCGGCCGCGCCCGCCGCGTCGCACCGTCCTCCACGTCGGCGCGGCGTGGGACGGCGTCGCCAGGACACTGCGGCGGGACGTCGACATCGTCGTCGACGGCGGCCGGATCGCGGACGTCCGCCCGCACCGGGACGCGCCAGGGACCATCGACGCGCACGACCTGACCGCCATGCCGGGGCTCATCGACCTGCACAACCACTGGCACCTGCGCGGCAAACAGTGGGGCGACCGGCAGGGCAGGCTGTGGCTGTCCTACGGCATCACCACGACCCGCTCGCCCGGCGACCCGGTGTACCAGATGCTGGAGACGCGCGAGGCGCTCGAATCCGGAAACCGGGTCGGGCCGCGGTACTTCGGCACCGGGGAAGCCATCGACGGCTCCCGGATCTACTACAACTTCATGCGGCCGACGCTCTCGCCCGGGCAGCTGGACCTGGAGCTGTCCCGCGCGGTCGAACTCGAATACGACATGATCAAGACCTACGTCCGGCTGCCGGTGGCCACCCAGCAGGCGGTGGTCCGGGCCGCGCACCGGGCGGGCATCCCGCTGTCGTCGCACTACCTGTACCCGGCGGCGAACATCGGCATGGACGCGATGGAGCACACCGGGGCCACCAACCGGCTCGGGTACTCCCACACCGTCAGCCGGACCGGCCGGGCGTACCAGGACGCGGTCGAGTTGTTCGTCCGCTCGGGGATGTCGGTCACGCCGACGTTGTTCACTTCCCGCGCGCTGTACGCCGACGACAAGTCGCTCGTGACCGACGAGCGCACCGAAGTTCTGTTCCCACCGTGGGAGTACCAGCTGCTCAGGACCACGGCGGACACCGTCGGCAATCCGGAGAACGCCTACCTCCGCCGGGTCCTCGCCGGGAACGTCGACATGGTGCTGCGGATCCACCGCGCGGGCGGGTTCGTGGTCACCGGCACGGACTCGCCGCTGGACAACGTGGCCGTCTCGACCCACCAGAACCTGCGCGCGATGGTCGCGTTCGGGTTCACGCCGTACGAGGCGCTCACCACCGCCACCCGCAACCCGGCGTGCTGGCTGGGCCTGGAGGACCGGATCGGGGTGCTCAAGCGCGGGGCGTACGCCGACCTGTCGCTGGTCAGCGGCAACCCGTTGGAGGACATCAAGGCGGCCGCGAACGTCCGCAGCGTGCTGGTCGGCGGGGTGCTGCGGACGGTCGGGGAGCTGCTGGCGCCCTACCGGAACCAGCCGGGCGCACGGGCGGCCACCGAAGTGGCGCCCGCGGCCCGGTCAGCGGAGAAACAGCACTGGTGGCACGTTCCGGAGTGGTCGGAACACGTGTGCTGCGCGGGCTGAGCTTTACCAGCCCGAGGGGAGGGGACGGCCTTCGGCGAACCCGGCCGCCGACTGCACGCCCAGCACCGCGCGCTCGTGGAACTCCTCCAGCGTGCGCGCGCCCGCGTACGTGCACGAGGACCGGACGCCGGAGCCGATCGAGTCCAGCAGGTCCTCCACGCCCGGCCGCTGCGGGTCGAGCGACATCCGCGACGACGAGATGCCCTCCTCGAACAGCGCCTTCCGCGCCCGGTCGAACGAGTTGTCCGTGCGCGTCCGCGCGCCCACCGCACGCTTCGACGCCATGCCGAACGACTCCTTGTAGGGCCGTCCCTGCTCGTCGAACCGCAGGTCGCCGGGGGATTCGTAGGTGCCGGCGAACCACGAGCCGACCATCGCCGCGGACGCGCCCGCGGCCAGCGCCAGCGCGACGTCGCGCGGGTGACGCACGCCGCCGTCGGCCCAGACGTGCTTGCCCAGCTCACGGGCGGCGGCCGCGCAGTCGGCGACCGCGGAGAACTGCGGGCGGCCCACGCCGGTCATCATCCGCGTGGTGCACATCGCGCCCGGCCCGACGCCGACCTTGACGACGTCCGCGCCCGCCTGGATCAGGTCGCGCGTGCCCTCGGCGGTGACGACATTCCCGGCGACCACCGGGACCTGCGGCGACACCGACCGGACGGCCTTCAGCGCGGCGATCATCTTCTCCTGGTGGCCGTGCGCGGTGTCGACGACCAGCACGTCGACGCCCGAGCCCAGCACCGCTTCGGCCTTGGCCGCGACATCGCCGTTGACGCCGATCGCGGCGGCGACGCGCAGCTTGCCCGCGTCGTCGACGGCCGGGGTGTAGATCTCCGCGCGCAGCGCCCCGACCGCGGTCAGCACGCCCGCGAGGCGTCCTTCGGCGTCGAGGCCCAGCGCCAGGTGGGCGCCGCTGCCGTGCAGCAGCTCGAAGACCTCGCGCGCGGGCGTGGTCAGGGGGACCGCGACGGCCGCGGGCTGCGCGACGTCGGCGAGCCGCGCGAAGCGGTCGACGCCCGCGCAGGCCGCTTCGTCGACGATGCCGACCGGGCGGCCTTCGCCGTCCACGACCACGACAGCGCCGTGCGCGCGCTTGTGGACCAGGTTGAGGGCGTCGGCGACCGCGTCACCGCCGGTGAGCACCAGCGGCGTGTCCCACACCGTGTGGCGGCTCTTCACCCAGCCGACGATCTCGGCGACGGCCTCGGGATCGACGTCCTGCGGCAGGACCACCAGGCCACCGCGCCGCGCGACGGTCTCGGCCATCCGTCGGCCGGCGACCGCGGTCATGTTGGCGACCACGATCGGGATCGTCGCGCCGGTGCCGTCCGCGGTGGACAGGTCGACGTCGAAGCGGGACTCCACGTCCGAACGGTTCGGCAGCAGGAACACGTCGTCGTAGGTCAGGTCGTGGGCGGGCCGGTGGCCGTCGAGGAAACGCACGAGTCACCAGACTACCTGCCGGGCCCGTGGCAGGATCCGGGGGCATGAGCACCCGCGACCGCGACGCCGAGGGACGGGCCCGCAACGCACGGCCGCGCGACGGCCTCGGCCGCCCGCTGCCGTACGGCACCGACGGCGTCGAACGGCAGCCCGAAGGCATCGTCCGCACCCCGGCGCAAACGCTTGCGGAGGCCCAGCGCCTGCTCGACGACGGCAAGCCGTTCCACGCGCACGAGGTCTTCGAGGACGCATGGAAGTCCACCACCGGCCCGGACCGCGAACTCTGGCGCGGCCTGGCCCAGCTGGCCGTCGGCCTGACCCACGCGGCCCGCGGCAACAACGTCGGCGCGGCCTCGCTGCTCGAACGCGGCGCGGGGAACATCGAGCCGTTCCGGAGCGAGCCACCACACGGCGTCGACGTCGCGGGGTTGCAGGAATGGGCGCGAAGCCTGGCCGAAGAGGCGAAGCAGCGCGCGCGGGTGACGCCGAGCGTGCCGAGGCTGACGTGCTGACGGCGGTGAGCGCCGCGATCATCGCGGCGGTGGCGTCGCTGGCCGGCGTGACGCTGGGAGCGCTGGTCGAGCCGGTGAAGCTCAACGCGGCGCGGCGCGCGAAGCTGCGGCAGGACCGGGCCTTCTACGGCCTGCTCGTGATGAGCGGTCCGGACGAGCTGGTCGACCAGGCGAAGGAGCTCCGGGCGAAGGAAATGGAACTGCACCACACGCGGTTCGAACTCGACACCGGCCGCAAGTTCGAGCGGAGGTTCCTGCCGCCGCCGGTGCGGGAAGCGAGTGCCGCCTTCGACCGGGCAATCGAGGATTTCGCCGTCGTCGCCAGGAAACACACCTCCTAGGGCTGGTCCCAGCCGTCCGAAGCCGCCTTCTCGGCGCCGATCGTCGTGCCCTCGCCGTGTCCGGTGTGGACCTTCGTCGCCTCCGGGAGGGTGAACAGCTTTTCGCGGATGGACCGCACGATCGTCGGATAGTCCGAATAGGACCGTCCGGTGGCGCCCGGCCCGCCGTGGAACAGGGTGTCGCCGGTGAACAGCACGCCCAGTTCCGCGGCGTACAGGCAGACCGCGCCGGGCGCGTGCCCCGGCGTGTGGAGGACGCGCAGTTCCGTGCCGGCCACCGTGAGCACCTGGCCGTCGGCCAGCTCGCCGTCCGGGGCGCGGTCCGGGTGGGTCAGGTCCCAGACGACGCGGTCGTCCGGGTGCAGCAGGATCGGCGCGCCGGTCGCCGCGGCCAGTGCCGGGGCCGCGTTGACGTGGTCGTTGTGCGCGTGCGTGCAGACGATCGCGAGCAGCTTCCGCTCGCCGACCACGTTTTCGATCGCCTTCGCGTCGTGGGCCGCGTCGATCACGATCACTTCCGCGTCGTCGCCCACGATCCACACGTTGTTGTCGACGTCCCAGCTGCCGCCGTCGAGCCGGAAGACACCGGAGGTCACCAGGTTCTGCACGATCGCCGTCATGCGCCCGACCTTAACGGTCGTCCGGTCAGGCGGGTTCGAGCCGGGCGAACCGGCGGTCGTACAGCAGCGCGCCCGCGGCGAGCGCGGTGAAGAAGAGCCCGATGAAGACGCAGTTGAGCGCCACGTGGCCGTAGCCGAGCGCACCCGCGTCGACGAACGGATACGGGTAGAAGCCGGTGATCGCCCCGCGTGGCAGGGTGAAGGCCAGCCAGGCCAGCGGGTAGGCCAGCGACCACCACACGGTGCGCCAGGTGAGGGACCCGCGCGGGCCGGCGATCAGCCAGCCGAGCACGAACAGGATCGGCGTCACCTTGTGCAGCATGGTGTCGGCAAAGAGGGCGAGGCCGTGCAGTTCGTACAGGCCGGCGAGGGCGACCTGGTAGACGATGCCCGTGACGATGATGCCGACCAGGGCATCGAGCCAGAGGACGCGGAACAGCGCGCCCCGGGCGACGCCGAGGGCCACCACCGCCGAGGTCGCGGTGACCAGCAGGTTCGAGTCGATGGTGAAGAAGCAGAACAGGTTCGCCACCCGCCCGGCCACGCTCGTGAAGCGGCCGCCGGTGTCGCCGGCGGTGACGACCACCTGGAGCACCAGCCCGGCCAGCGCGACCACCGCGGTGACCGCGAACCAGGTGCGGGTGAGCTTCTCGTTGCGCATCCCCGGACAATACCGGCGGGTAACTCCACAGTGGACCACCCGATCGAGTCGTTCCCGCGGAGTGGTGCTCCGGGGATCGCGGGGCATCACTCGTGATTGAGGGGGCATCGCGTGTGCTTGAAGGGGCATCACTCGTGACTGGAGGGGCATCACGCGTGATTGGAGAGGCATCACGCGTGATCGAGGGGTTGACTCGCGTGCTTGGAGGGTCGACTCGCGTATTTGGAGGGTCGTCTCGCGTGCTTGGAGGGTCGGCTCGTGTGGTTGGAGGGTCGGCTGGGGCGGTGCGGGGGTCAGGGGGCTGGGGGACGGTCGCCGTGGAGGAGTCCGCGGACCGTGTCGATCGTGTCCGCCTCGGCCGGGTCCTTGTCCGGGCGGTAGCGGACCACGCGGGCGAAGCGCAGGGCCAGCCCACCCGGGTAGCGGGTGCTCACCTGGGCGCTGTCCAGCTCGATCTCGACCACCACCTCCGGCCGGACGTACACCGTCCAGTCGTCGCGGTGGGTCTCGATCTCCTGGAACTTCCGGGTCTGCCAGGCGAGCAGCTCGTCGGTCATGCCCTTGAACGTCTTGCCCACCATGATCGGCGGGCCGCCGTCCGGGTCGCGGGCGCCCAGGTGCAGGTTGGACAGCGTGCCGGTGCGCCTGCCGTGTCCCCACTCCGCCGCCAGCACCACCAGGTCGATCGTGTGCACCGGCTTGACCTTCAGCCACGCCCGCCCGCGCCGTCCGGCCGCGTACGGTGACGTCAGGTCCTTGACCATCACCCCTTCGTGCCCGGCCTCCATCGCCGCCTCCAGGACGTCGGCCGCGCGGGCGGTGCCGATCTCGCCGGGGATCACGTGCGCCCCGGCCACCTTGCGCAGTGCCGCGTTGCGTTCCGACAGCGGCGCGTCCAGCAGGTCGACGCCGTCGAGGTGCAGGCAGTCGAAGAAGTACGGCCGCAGCAGCAGCGCCTTCACCTGCTCCTCGCGCGTGCTGCCGAACCGGCTCATCGTGTCCTGGAACGGCCGCGGCCGCCCGGCGTCGGTCAGTGCGAGAGTCTCGCCGTCGAGCACCACCGACTCGCACGGCAGCGCCCGCACCAGCTCCACCAGCTCCGCCACGCTGCCGGTGATCTCCCGCAGCGTGCGGGTCCAGACACGCACCTCGTCGCCCTGGCGGTGCACCTGGATCCGCGCACCGTCCATTTTGTACTCGACGATCGCCTCGGCGTGCTCGGCGACGGCCTCGTCCAGCGACTCCGCCGGCGACGCCAGCATCGGCCGGACCGGCGTGCCGAGTGTCAGCCGGAACTCCGCCAGCGCCGCCTGCCCGCCGGTCATCGCCGCGACCCCGGTGACGCCCAGCTTCCCGGACAGCATGAACGCCCGCCGCACGTCCTCGGCGGGCACCTCGGCCGCCGCCGCGATCGCGTCGACCATCACGCCTTCCAGTGCGCCCTGCCGCAGCTCCCCGGTGACCAGCCGGAAGAGGAACTCCTGCTCGGGCTTCGTCAGCCGGGTGAACAGGGCACGCAGCACCTCCTGCCGCCGCGTCGCCGAGCCGGTGCCTGCCGCGACACCCGCGGCCGCGGTCAGCGCCGCGTCCACCTCGGTCACCGTCGCCTCCGGCACCGCGGCGGGTTCCGCGCCGAGCCCGGCGAGGGTGCGCCAGCCCGCACCCAGCCTGTCCTGCGCGGTCTGCCCGGTCAGATACGCGATGACGGTGGGCAGCTCGCCGACCTCGGCGGCGCGCAGCACTCCGGCCAGGAGGGCGATCTTCGCCTTCCTGGACCTCGTCGCCGCCAGCTCGGCGGACGTGCGGACCAGCTCACTCAGCAGCACCCCGACATCATGACCCCCACCACCGACAATTTCAGGACGGCGGTGGGCGCTTGGGCGATCCAGGCGGCCAGCAGGCCGAGCGTGCGGGTGCTGGTTCGGCGTCAGGACGGCGGGAGCGCGGCGGCCGGTGCTTCAGCGATCCAGGCGGCCAGCAGGCCGAGGGCGCGGGCGCTGGCTCGGCGTCAGGACGGCGGCCGCTGCTTCGGCGGTCCAGGCGGCCAGCAGGCCGAGGGCGCGGGCGCTGGTTCGGCGTCAGGACGGCGGGAGCGCACCGGCCGGTGCCTCGGCGATCCAGGCGGCCAGCAGGCCGAGCGCGCGAGCGCTGTCCGACCCGGGTTCGGCGTGGTAGATCACCATGCCCTGGTCCGGGTCGCCGGGCAGGCGCAGCGTCTCGTACCGCAGCCGCAGCTCGCCGACCACGGGGTTGCGCATGACCTTCCAGCCCTGGGCCTTCTCCTGCACCGCGTGCTCGGCCCACAGCGCCCGGAACTCCGCACTGCCTCGCGAAAGCTCCTCGACCAGCCGGGTGAACTCGGGGTCGCCCGGATGCCTGCCGCCCTCGGCACGCAGGTTCGCGACGACCTCGCGGGCCACCGTGTCCCACTCCGGGTACAGCTCCTTCGCGCGTTCGTCCAGGAAGGAGAGCTTCGCGATGTTGCGCTCCGCCAGCCGCCCGAAGTCGAACGAGACCGCGCCGCCGAGTGCGTTCCACGCCAGCACGTCCAGGTGACGGCCGAAGACGAACGCCGGCGCCTGGATCGCGTCCAGCAGCTGCTGCAGCTCCGGCCGGACCCGCTGGGGCCGGGGCACGCCACGGCGGCCCGGCGCGGCGAGGTTGCGCAGGTAGGCCTCCTCGTCGTTGTCGAGCCGCAGCGCGCGGGCCAGCGCGCCGAGAACAGCGTCGGACACGTTCTTCGCGCGGCCCTGCTCCAGCCGCGTGTAGTAGTCGACGCTGATCCCGGACAGCTGCGCCAGTTCCTCCCGCCGCAGCCCCGCAACGCGCCGTTGCGTGACGCCGCGCGGCAGGCCCAGGTCGGCGGGGTCCAGTGCGGCGCGGCGCGCCTTCAGGAAGGCACCCAGCTCACTCATCCCGGCAGTGTCACCGGCCGCCGCGGGCCATGCGCAGCACGTCGAGCGCCTCGTCCAGCTGCTCCTCGGTGAGCTTCCCGTCGCGGACGTACCCGCGTTCGACGACGACCTCGCGGATCGTCTTCAGCTCCTTCAGCGCCTGCTTCGCGACCGCCGCGGCCTCTTCGTAGCCGATGTACTTGTTCAGCGGCGTCACGATCGACGGCGAGCCCTCGGCGTAGGTCCGGGTGCGCTCGGTGTTCACCGTGATCCCCGAGAACACCTTGTCCGCCAGCAGCCGCGACACCGCCGCGAGCAGGCGCGCCGACTCGAGGACGTTGCGGGCGATCACCGGCAGGTTGACGTTCAGCTGGAAGTTGCCTGCCGCGCCGGCGAAGGCGACCGCCGCGTCGTTGCCGATCACCTGCGCGACCACCTGCAGCGTCGCCTCCGGGATCACCGGGTTCACCTTGCCCGGCATGATCGACGAGCCCGGCTGCAGGTCCGGCAGCGCCAGCTCGGCCAGCCCGGTGCGCGGGCCGGACCCCAGCCAGCGCAGGTCGTTGGCGATCTTGTTGAGCGACACGGCGATCGTGCGCAGGTGCCCGGACGTCTCGACGACGCTGTCCTGCGTCGCCTGCGCCTCGAAGTGGTCGCGGGCCTCGGTCAGCGGCAGGCCGGTCACCGTCGCCAGTTCCGCAGCGACGGCCTCGCCGAAGCCCTCCGGCGCGTTGAGCCCGGACCCGACGGCCGTGCCGCCGATCGGCAGCTCGCCCAGCCGCGGCAGGCCCGACTTCAGCCGTTCGACGCCGAACCGGATCTGCGACGCCCACGCGCCCGCCTCCTGCCCGAGCGTGATCGGCACCGCGTCCATCAGGTGCGTGCGGCCGGACTTCACGACGTCGGCCCATTCCGCCGCGCGGACCTCGATCGTGCCGGCGAGGTACTCCAGCGCCGGGATGACGTCCTTGGTCACCGCTTCGGTGGCGGCGACGTGGATCGTCGTCGGGAACGTGTCGTTCGACGACTGCGACGCGTTGACGTGGTCGTTCGGGTGGACGTCCCGGCCGAGTGCGCGCGCCGCCAGCGTCGCGATGACCTCGTTGGCGTTCATGTTCGACGACGTCCCCGAGCCGGTCTGGAACACGTCGATCGGGAAGTGCGCGTCGTGGCGGCCGTCGGCGACCTCGTCGGCGGCGGCCGCGATGGCGTTCGCGAGGTCGGCGTCCAGCACGCCCAGCTTGAGGTTCACCCGCGCGGCGGCGGCCTTGAGCAGGCCGAGCGCGCGGATCTGGGCGCGCTCCAGGCCCCGGCCGGAGATGGGGAAGTTCTCCACGGCCCGCTGGGTCTGCGCGCGGTAGAGCGCGTCGGCAGGCACGCGGACCTCGCCCATCGTGTCGTGTTCGATCCGGTATTCCTGGTCAGCCATGACACCGATTCTGGCCCTGTTCGCCCGGCCCCGCGTGGTGGCGTCGCCCACCCTCGGCGGCCCGCGCGGCTAGGATCGGCTGTGTTCTCGATCACCGCCATCCACCACTGGCTGGAGCGAGCATGACTGAAGCTGGGGATACGTACGATCTCGTGATCATCGGCGCGGGCCCGACCGGCCTGTTCGCCGCCTACTACGCCGGGTTCCGCGGCCTTTCGATGGCGGTGGTCGACTCACTGCCCGAGCCCGGCGGGCAGGTGACCGCGATGTACCCCGAGAAGATGATCTACGACGTCGGCGGGTTCCCCGAGATCCGCGGCCGCGACCTGGTCGAGGGCCTGGTGCGGCAGGCCGCGCCGTGGCAGCCGAAGTACCTGCTGGGCCGCAAGGCCGAGAAGCTGGAAAGCGTCGCGAACGGCGTCGAGCTGACCCTGGACGGCGGCGAAACCCTGCGGGCAGGCGCGGTGCTGATCACCGCGGGCATCGGCGAGTTCACCCCGCGCCCGCTGCCCGCAGGCGACGGCTGGCTCGGCCGCGGCATGGTCCACTTCGTCCCGTCACTGCAGGCACACGCGGGCCAGCACGTCGTGGTCGTCGGCGGCGGCGACTCGGCGTTCGACTGGGTCCTCGCGCTGCACCCGGTCGCGGCGAGCGTGACGCTCGTGCACCGCCGGGCCAAGTTCCGCGCCGCCGAGTCGATCGTGCGGCAGGCCCGCGAACTCGGCGTCCGGATCGTCACCGACGCCGAGGTCACGCGGTTCGTCGAAGCCGCGGACGGTTCGCTGGAAGCCGTCGACGTCTCGGTGAAGGGCGCCGTCGACGAACGGCTTCCGGCCAACGCGGTCGTCGCGGCACTCGGGTTCACCGCCGACCTCGGCCCGATCGAAAGCTGGGGCCTGGAAATCGACCACCGCGCCATCGCCGTGGACTCGACGATGGCGACCGCGCGCGAACGCGTCTACGCCGCGGGCGACGTGGCCGCCTACCCGGGAAAGGTGAAGCTGATCGCGACCGGCTTCGGCGAGGCCGCGACGGCGGTCAACAACATCGCCGTCGCCCTCGACCCGGAGGCGCACCTGTTCCCGGGCCACTCCAGCAACGCCGAGTAGGTCAGGCCTTCGTCTTCTCCGCGATCCACGGCGCGTACGCGACGACGGACGTGTAGATCGACGGCGCCGTCGCGCATTCCGGGTCGTTGTTGCCCGGCCGGCTCGTGACGCCGACCAGCAGCCAGTGGTCGCCGTCCTGGACGATCTCGGGACCGCCGGAGTCGCCGAAGCACGCTCCGGCCTTGCCGCCGGGGTTGTCGGTGCACAGCTCGGCCGTGCCGTCGAACACCGAGGTGCACTTCGCGCCCTCGACGATGTGCGTGTCGAGCTGCTGCAGCGTCGAGGGAATCCCGCCGCAGCCCACCTTCGGGCACGTCTGGCCCCAGCCGAGGATGCGGGTCGCCGTGCCCGGCGCCGCGGCCGCCGCCAGCCCGATCGGGGCCGCCTTCACCGGCGTCGCCAGCCGCAGCAGCGCGATGTCGCCCGCCGGGCTCTCGGTGTTGAAGGCCGGGTTCACGACGATGTCGGCGAGCTGGACGACTTCGCCGCCTTCGCCCGCTTCGTTCGTGCCCGCCCGCACGGTGATCGCGGACGGCGGCTTGCCGAACGCGCAGTGCGCGGCCGTGACCACCCACGTCGGGGCGAGCAACGCGCCGGCGCAGAACAGCTTCCCGGTCGAGGAGTGCAGCGACACCGCGAACGGGTACGGCTGGTCGGCGTTCCCGCCCCCGACGATGCCGGGGGCCGCCGTGGCGGTACCGGGCACCAGGACGGACAGCAGGGCGAGCAGGACCAGCAGTCGCCTGGGCACGGATCTCCTTACGGCAGCGGGGGCACGACGTCGTCGTCGGGCGCGTCCAGGTGGCCGTCGAAGTTCACCGAGGAGTACGCCCGCAGCTTGTTCAGCCGGTGGTAGCCGTCGATCATTCTGACGGTCCCGGACTTGGACCGCATCACGATGGACTGCGTCGTCGCGCCGCCCTCGCGGTAGTGGACGCCGCGCAGCAGGTCGCCGTCGGTGACGCCGGTGGCGCAGAAGAAGACGTTGTCACCGCGCACGAGGTCGTCGTTGAGCAGGATGCGGTCGAGGTCGTGCCCGGCGGCGATGGCCTTTTCGCGCTCGGCGTCGTCCTTCGGCCACAGCCTGCCCTGCAGCTCGCCGCCGAGGCACTTCATCGCGCAGGCCGCGATGATGCCCTCGGGGGTGCCGCCGATGCCGAGCAGCATGTCGACGCCGGTGGTCGGGCGGGCCGCGGCGATCGCGCCCGCGACGTCGCCGTCGGAGATGAACCGGATCCGCGCGCCGGCGTCGCGGACCTCCTTGATGATCTGCTCGTGCCGCGGGCGGTCGAGGATGCACACGGTGACGTCGCCGACGCTGCTGTTCTTCGCCTTGGCGACCCGGCGGATGTTCTCCGCGATCGGCGCGCCGAGCTCCACCTTGCCCGCCGCTTCGGGCCCGACGGCCAGCTTCTCCATGTAGAACACGGCGGACGGGTCGAACATCGCGCCGCGCTCGGCGACCGCGAGCACGGCCAGCGCGTTCGGCATGCCCTTGGCCATCAGCGTGGTGCCGTCGACCGGGTCGACCGCGACGTCGCAGTCCGGGCCGTCGCCGTTGCCCACCTCTTCGCCGTTGAACAGCATCGGGGCTTCGTCCTTCTCACCCTCGCCGATCACGACGACCCCGCGCATCGACACGGTCGAGACGAGCTGGCGCATCGCGTCGACCGCCGCGCCGTCCCCGCCGATCTTGTCCCCGCGGCCGACCCAGCGGCCCGCCGCCATCGCGGCGGCTTCGGTGACCCGGACCAGCTCCATCGCGAGGTTGCGGTCGGGCGCTTCACGACGACGCGGCTCGGTGGACATCATTGCCTCCCGGATCGTGGAACTGGCGGGGTCAACAGTGAACCTTATTCAGCCGTCGGCTGGCGCAAAGGTCACCGCAGGCGGGCAGGTTGCAGTCCGTAGCGCCAGCCTGGCCCGAATAAGGTTCAGTCTGTCAGAATCCCGCGCCGATTCCAGCTACCGTCGGCATGGCCTACCTCACTGCGGGGAGTCGCCGTTCGTGTCCTCCACCGAGGCCAGCGCGGCTTCGATCCGCTCGCGCGCGCCTTCGAGATGGCGCTCACAGACCTTCGCGAGCTTCTCGCCCTTCTCCCACAACGCAAGCGACTGCTCCAGGGACAAGCCGCCGGCCTCCAGCTCGCGGACGACCTCGACGAGGCGGTCGCGGGCCTGCTCGTAGCCGAGTTCCTCGCTGGGTGTCTCACTCACGCTCGGTGTTCTCCGACCTTCCGGGCCTGCACGCTGTTCGCGCACACTACCGCGCTCGCCATGGCGTGGTCGTACCCGACGAAGGCGAGGGCGAACTCCTGGCCGTCACCGTCCGCGATCGCCTCTTCGAGGTTCTCCTGCGCGCCCGCCACCCGCTTCCGGTGCCCGGCGCCCTCGGCGAACCACCAGCGCGAGCCGACCTGCATCGACGTCGCCTCGGACAGCCGCCGCAGCTGCGGGCCGAGGTCGCGGCGGGCGGCGCTGTGGCAGCCGGCGAGCAGCGCCGTCCAGCACTCGGCGGCGGCGCGGTCGGTGCGCACCGCCTCGTCCAGCAGCGGCCGCGCGCCCAGCTTCCGGGCGGCGTCCATGGTGAGCGGGAGGAACGTCGCCTTCACTCCTGCGCTCCTTCCGCCACCGCCTTGATCGCGCCGTCGCCCACGCGCACGCGCAGCTGGGCACCGGCCTCGACTTCGGAGACGGAGCGGAGTACCTGGAGGTTGCCTTCGGCGTCGACGAACTGCACGACCGCGTACCCGCGCGCCAGCGTGGCGGCCGGGCCGAGCGCGGTGAGCCGCGCCCGCGCGCTGGAGATCTCGGCCTGGTCCTTCGCGAGCAGCGTCAGCATGGCGCGGCGCCCCCGCTCGCGGTGGACGTCCACGTCGTCCTGGCGGCGCTGGATGGGGCCGAGCGGGTCGGCCAGCGACGGGCGGCTGCGGATCTGGTTGAGCAGGCGCGCCTGGGTGTCGACCCAGCCGTGCAGGGCGCGACGGCCGCGGTCGCGCATCTGCCGGACCCGCTCGGTCTCCTCGCGCACGTCCGGGACGATGCGCTTGCTCGCGTCGGTCGGCGTCGAGCAGCGCAGGTCGGCGACGTGGTCGAGCAGCGGCGAGTCGGGTTCGTGCCCGATCGCGCTGACCACCGGCGTGCCCGCGGCCGACACCGCGCGGCAGAGCGCCTCGTCGGAGAACGGCAGCAGGTCCTCCACGCTGCCGCCGCCGCGGGCGATGACGATGACGTCGATGTCCGGATCGGCGTCCAGGATGCGCAGCGCGCGCATCACCTGCGGCACCGCCTGCGAGCCCTGCACGGCGGTGTTGATCACCTTGAACTGGACGTGCGGCCAGCGCGCCTGCGCGTTGACCAGCACGTCCCGTTCGGCGGCCGACGCGCGGCCGGTGATCAGCCCGACGCCCTTCGGCAGGAACGGGATCGGCCGCTTGCGCTGCGGCGAGAACAGGCCTTCGGCGGCCAGCAGCTTGCGCAGCCGCTCGATCCGGGCCAGCAGCTCACCGATGCCGACGGCGCGGATCTGGTCGGCACGCAGGCTGATCGTGCCGCGGCCGAAGAAGTACGACGGCTTGGCGTGCACCACCACGCTCGCGCCTTCGCGCAGCGGCGGCTCCATCTCGCGGATCAGCCAGTTCGGGCAGGTGACCGACATCGAGACGTCCGCCGACGGGTCGCGCAGCGTGAGGAACGCGGTCTGGGTGTTGGGCCGGGAGCTGATCTGGGTGACCTGGCCCTCGACCCAGACGGCACCGAGCCGGTGGATCCAGTCGCCGATCTTGCGCGCGACGGTCCGGACCGGCCACGGCTTTTCGGCGGTGCTCGCGGCGGCTTCGGTGGTCACTGGCCTCCGTCGCCGTTTTCCTCGGACTGCTCGCTCTTGCGGGCGTTGGCGATCCGGCGCGAGAGCATGCCGGTGAACGACGCGCGGTCGGCGTGGGCCCGCTCGTACTCGAGGATGGTCTCGAGCTGCTCGATCGACAGCTGGCGCAGCCGCGCGCGCAGCTGCGGGAGGGTGAGCTGGTCGTAGCCGGTCAGCCCGGCCGGGCCCTCGTACCCGCCGGCACTGGTCCGGGGGATGTCGCTCTTGGCCTTCTTGTCGATCTTCGGCGTGCCCGGCTGAGGCTTGTTGTCCTCGGCGTCGTGGTTGTCGCGGGCGTCGAACTCGCCGTCGGCGTGGTCCGCGGCCAGCGCGCGTTCCTCTTCGGCCCAGGGATCGCCCAGTTCCTCTTCGAGGTCGGACAGTGGCCCACGGTGACCGTTGAGTTCCGTGCGCGGCTCGGGCACGTCGGCGACCGGCGCGGGATCCGGCCGCAGGGGCTGGGCGTCCTCGTCGAAGGTCGCCCAGCTCGGCGTGTCCTCGACCGGACGCAGGCTGGAGAGGGCGTTGTCGCCCTTGATCGCCAGCTCGGTGACGTGCTGCTGCACCCGCATGGAGGCCTGCAGCACCTGGCTGACCACGGTCACCGGGAGCCCGGCGAGCTGCCGGGGAAGTTCGCGAACCCGCTCGGCGGTGGTGACGGCGAGTCCCGCGGCGACCCGGAGGGGGAGCGGGAATGGCTTCATGGGTCCAGCCTGCCGCATGTCCCGCCTTCCTGCCCAACCGGACGGCAGCAGTGCGTGACGCCCGGCACAGCCCGGGAGAGGGACGAAGCTCACCCGAAAGGGACTGCGAGGTCGTCTCGGGGCTGCCCGTACCCTGGAGGCCATGAGTGCAGCGAGTCCCGGAATCGAGCCCGCGGGTACCCCGACGATCACCGGAACCGCTTCCGGCAAGCGGGTGCTGCTGGCCAAGCCCCGTGGTTACTGCGCGGGCGTGGACCGCGCGGTGATCGCCGTCGAGAAGGCCCTCGAGGTCTACGGCGCCCCGGTGTACGTCCGCAAGGAGATCGTGCACAACAAGCACGTGGTGGAGACGCTGCGCGAGCGCGGCGCGATCTTCGTCGACGAGACGTCCGAGGTGCCCGAGGGCGCGCTGGTGGTGTTCTCCGCGCACGGCGTCTCGCCGATGGTGCACCAGGAGGCCGCCGAGCGGAACCTGCGCACGATCGACGCGACCTGCCCCCTGGTGACGAAGGTGCACAAGGAGGTCAACCGGTTCGCGAAGGACGACTACGACATCCTGCTGATCGGCCACGAGGGTCACGAAGAGGTCGAGGGCACGGCAGGCGAGGCCCCGGACAAGGTCCAGCTGGTCGACACGGCCGAGGACGTCGACAAGGTCCAGGTGCGCGACCCGTCGAAGGTGATCTGGCTGTCCCAGACGACGCTGTCGGTCGACGAGACGATGGAGCGCGTCGACCAGCTCCGCGAGCGCTTCCCGGAGCTGGCGGACCCGCCGAGCGACGACATCTGCTACGCGACGACGAACCGCCAGGTGGCGGTCAAGGCAATGGCGGCGGAGTGTGACCTGGTCCTGGTGGTCGGGTCGAAGAACTCGTCCAACTCGAAGCGCCTGGTCGAGGTGGCCCTCAAGGCGGGGGCGCGCGCGTCGTACCTGGTGGACTTCGCCCACGAGGTGGACCCGTCGTGGCTCGAGGGCGTGACGACGGTCGGCGTGACATCGGGCGCGTCGGTCCCGGACGTGCTGGTCATGGAGCTGCTGGACTGGCTGGCCGAGCGCGGCTACGCCGACGTCGACGAGGTCACGACGGCCAACGAGAAGATCTCCTTCGCACCCCCGAAGGAGCTACGCAAGGTCTGACTCGCGGCTCCGCCGCGTTTCGTGTCGACCCGCCAATCACGCGAGTCGACCTTCGGATCACGAGAGTCGACCCGGCAATCACACGTGATGCCCGCTGGATCACGCGAGATGTCCCTTCCGGCACGCGCGATGCCGCTGGCTCGTGGCTGATGCCTCTCCGGTCACGCGTGATGCCCGCCTGATCACGGGCGATGCCCGTTCCGGCACGCGGGATGCCGCTGGATCGCGGCTGATGCCTTTCCGGTCACGCGTGATGCCCGCCTGATCACGCGAGATGCCCCTTCCGGCACGCGCGATGCCCGCTGGATCACGGCCGATGCCCCGTCAAGCACGCCGCGGTGCCTCGCCCGGCCGCCGGGTGCGCAGCCACTCTGGGCCGCATGCGAAACGGCGGTCACCTCCTGCGGGAGGTGACCGCCGTTTCGGCTGTTCAGCGCTCTTCTTCGTCCCAGGGACGGGGCCGCCGCGGCGGGGCACCCCGGCCACCGGATGGGCGGCGGGGCGGTGGCGTGTCGCGGCCGTCTTCCGCGGGTGGGCGGGGACGGCGGCGGGGGGCGTCGCCGCGGGGCTCGCGGCGGCGGGGGTCGGCGTCTTCCGGGCGGGGCGTTCGGCGGGCCGGGGGCGGTGGCTTGCGTGTGCCGCGTGCGGCCGGGTCGCGGTCGGCGGGGGCGCCGGCGCGGGGCGTGCGGCGTTCGCCTTCTGCCGGCGGGCGGGGGCGGCGGGGTGGTTCGCCCTCGCGGCCTCGGCGGGCTCCCTGGGGCAGGGGTGTCTGGCCGGTGCGGTTCGAGCCGGGCGGCCGCGGGCGGCCACCCGCCGACGTCGCGGCGGCGCGGGACGACGGCTTCTCGTCGCCCTTGGCGCCCTTCTTGGGGGCGTCCGGGTCACGCTCGCGGAAGATCCGGACGAAACCGATCAGCAGCGTGACGCCGGTGGTGATCGCCATGATCGGGAAGCCGTTGATCAGCGGGGTGCCGATGTTGAGTGCCTTCGACAGCATGTCGTCGCCCTGCGACCCGGAGGTCAGCAGGATCACGCCCGGCACGGTCACGGCCAGCACCAGCGGCGGCATCACCATCGGCCCGAACAGCCCGCGGCGCCGCACCGCGCAGACCGCGATCACGGCCCCGCCGACGTAGCAGACGGTGAAGATCAGCGGGATGCTGCCCTGGCTCGGCTTGCCCAGGAGGGCGCCCACGACCGCCAGGCCGAAGCCGACCAGGACCGCGGCCCACCACGGCAGTCCCCGCCTCGAACCGACGACAGGACGCTCGTCCCACGGCACGGGGACGTCGTCGGCATCTGGATCGCTCTGGCGATCGCGAATCGCGGTCACAGGGCAACACCGTATCTCGTGGTTGTGAAGATCTTGCCAGCACCGCCGCCGACGTGGGGCTACAGCCACCCGCGGCCATGATCCGGTGGCGCCCGGTGACCATCTCCCGGACCCGGACGCCCACGCTCGACCTGCGGTCCGAGGCAGACGGAGACGCCCTCTCGCGAGGCGCTTCACCCGCGGGTGTGAGCGTGAACACGGCGACGCCGCCCAAGGCCTGGCAGCGGCTCGAAATGCACCGAATGTGGCGTTCGGTGCATTGGACGCAACCAACGCCGCATTGGGGACACCGAGGCATGTCCCACCGGCCACAGTGCTGCAACCGGCCGCAGTGCTCCAACCGGCCACAGTGCTCCAACCGGCAACGCCCGATTCGCCATGGCCAGGCAGCACCTCGCCCGGCTGCCACCCTCACCCACCCGGCGGAACCGGCCCTCCCCGCAGCAACAGGCGTTCTCAACTCGCCGCCAGTTCGTCCCCCTTCCGCACCGTCGGAACGGGAGCCGGGCTGCCTGCCGCGTCCGTCAGGGGTGCCACGGTCGAGCGGAACGTCTCCAGTGCCTCCAGCTCCCGCCTTCGCGCCGACAGGAACCGCTGCAAATGGGTGCTCGACAGGTTCAGTGCCTCCACCGCCCCGCCCGCTGCCCGGTGGGCCGCCGCCGCTCCGGCGCGGACCTGCTCGACGTCCGCTTCCAGGGTGCGGTCGCTTGCCGCGAACAGGGCCGCCGACGCCAGGACGCCGAAGCCTGTCGGGCCGCACAGGAACACCCGGCGGTCGATCAGCCAGCGCAGCAGCTCCGGGTCCGTGTCCATCGCCGCGACCACCGCCGCGTCCGAGGGGACGAACATGATCGTGCCGTAGATCGCGTCCGCCCAGCGCTGATAACCCTTGCCCGCCAGCTCCGCCGCCCGGGAACGGATCTGGCGCACGTGCGCGCGCAACGCGTCGATCCGCTCGTCCGGGTCGTCCGTCTCGACCGCCTCCGACCAGGTGGCCATGCTCGCCTTCGCGTCGACCGGCACCGTCCGGCCGCCGCCCACCCGCAGCACCATGTCCGGCTTCGCCGAGCCGCCGCCCGCCAGGTCCGTCTGCAGCGTGAAGTGCAGGTCTTCGCGCAGACCGAGGGCGCGCGCCGTCTCCACCAGCACCTGCTCGCCCAGCTCGCCGCGCCCGCTGATCGACGCGAACGCCACTTCGTACCGCCGCAGCGCCAGCTGCTGCTGGTCCGCCTTGGCCCGCTCGGCCGCCACCAGCCGGGCCGCCGCGTCCGCCCGGCGCATCCCGTCCTGGTACAGCCGCCACAGCACCGCGACGGCGAACAGCAGCAGGACCGCCAGCACGATCGCCGCGGTGGTCAGCACTGTCGCCACTTCGTCTCCTCCCTCCGGGCCGCGTGGATCGGACCGCGCAGACATCATGGCGGACCGCACCGACAAAACCGCACCCGATCCGTCGCTCTGGGTAGCTGACCTGCGAACACTTCGATTCGACACAGGGCGTGTCCGATCCGGCACGCTCGTGTTAGTACACACGTTCGAGTGAGGCGGCGGCGTGCCTGCGCGATTTCGTCGGAGGCGGGTCGTACCTTGGCCCCCGTGAGATTCCTGCACACCTCCGACTGGCACGTCGGCCGCACCTTCCACGGCGCCGACCTGCTCGCGGAACAGGAAGCGGTGCTCGGGCACCTCGCCGACCTCGTGGCCGGCGAGGCGATCGACGCCGTCCTGGTGGCAGGCGACATCTACGACCGCGCGGTGCCCTCCGCCGAAGCCGTGCGGGTGGCGACGAAAGCCGTCGCGCGGATCCGCGCGGCCGGCGCGCAACTCGTCGTCACCCCGGGCAACCACGACTCGGCGCCCCGCCTCGGTGCCTTCGCGGAGTTCGCCGCGGCGGGCGGCCTGCACCTGCGCACCACCGTCGGCGGGCTGGCCGAACCGGTCCTGCTGGAAGACGCCCACGGCCCGGTCGCCGTCTACGGAATCCCTTACCTGGAGCCGGAACCGGCGCGGCACGCGCTCGGCGTGCCGGACGCGCGTGGCCACACCGGCGTGCTCACCGAGGCCATGCGCCGGATCCGCGCGGACCTGGAAACCCGGCCGGGCACCCGCTCGGTCGTGCTCGCGCACGCGTTCGTGACCGGCGGCGAACCGACCGACTCGGAACGGACGATCGCGGTCGGCGGAGTCGAGCAGGTCCCCGGCTCGGTCTTCGACGGCGTCGACTACGTCGCTCTGGGCCACCTCCACGGCCCGCAGACGCTCGCCGAGCACCTGCGCTACTCGGGCAGCCCGCTCGCGTACTCGTTTTCCGAGGCGCGCCAACGCAAATCGGTCTGGCTGGTCGACTTCGGCGAAAGCGGGCTCGCGGAGGTCCGGCGCCACGAACTGCCGGTGCCGAGGCCGCTCGCGACGCTGCGCGGCGGCATCGAGGACCTCCTCGTGAACCCGGACCACGACGCCGTCCTCGGTCACTTCCTGTCGGTCACGGTCACCGACCGGGTCCGCCCGGTGGACGCGATGCGGCGGCTGCGCGAGCGGTTCCCGTACGCGGTGCACCTGGAGTGGGAGCCCGAAGGCGGGCACGCCGGTGCGCCGCTGCGGTACTCCGACGCCGTCCGCGGCCGGTCCGACATCGAGGTCTCGCGCAGTTTCCTCGACGACTGCCGCGGCGCGCCGCCCACCGAAAGCGAAGAGCGGCTGCTGTTCCAGGCACTGGAAGCGGCCGACCGGGGGGCACTGGCGAAATGAGGCTGCACAGGCTGGAGGTCGAAGCCTTCGGGCCGTACTGCGCACGCGAAGTGGTCGACTTCGACGTGCTCGGCGCCGACGGCCTCTTCCTCCTGCACGGCGAAACCGGCGCGGGCAAGACGACGCTGCTCGACGCGATCGCGTTCGCGTTGTTCGGCGTGGTCCCGGGCGTGCGCAACGAGGCCAAGCGGCTGCGCTGCGACCTCGCCGGACCCGACCAGGTCACCGAGGTCTCGCTGGAGCTGACCGTGCAGGGGCACCGGCTGAAGATCGTGCGCAACCCGGAGTACCAGCGGCCGAAACGGCGTGGCGAAGGCACGACCACGCAGCAGGCGAAGGTGTCGCTGAGCTGGGTCGGCACCGCGCCCGCCGGCCTGCCGCCGGAGGGCCTGATCCGGATCGAGGAGGTCGCGCGCACCGTCGAGCGGCTGCTCGGGATGACCGCGGCGCAGTTCTTCCAGGTGGTGCTGCTGCCGCAGGGCGAGTTCGCCCGCTTCCTGCGGTCGGACACCGCCGAGCGCGAGAAGCTCCTCGAACGGCTCTTCGGCACCGAGCGCTTCGCCGACGTCGAACGCTGGTTCACCGACCTGCGTGCCGAGCGCGGCCGGGAACTGCAGGAACGCCAGGGGCAAGTGCGCGAACTGCTGGCGAGGTACGCGCAGGAAGCGCAGCAGGATCCGCCCGAGACCGATGTCGCCGAGTGGGTCGACAGCGTGCTCGCCGCGGCGAAGGACCGCGTCGCGCAGGTGACGGCCGAGGAGGAGCGGGCCCGGTCGGCCGCCGAGCGGGCCGACGTCCGCCTGCAGGAAGAGCGGGCGGGTGCGGAGAAGATCCGCCGGGTCCGCACCGCGCACCTGCGGCTGGTCGAGATCACCGAGCAGGCCCCGCAACGCGCCGAGTGGGCGGCGGAGGTCGCGGCCGCGCGGCGGGCGGCAGGCGTCGCCGTCGAGGCCGACCTGCTGGACCGGCGGCTCGCCGAGCTGGCCGAAGCCGAGCAGGCGGAGAAGGCCCGCGGTGCCCGGCTGCGCGAGTTCGGCACGCGTGCGACCGGAGACCTGAAGGAACGGGCGGCCGCCGCGCGCGAGGAGGCGGGCGCGGTCGCGGAGCTGGTCGCCGAGGCCGAGCAGCAGCAGCTCGACACCATGCGGCGAGACGACCGGAAGCTGGCCGCCGTCACGGCACAGCAGCAGGTCGAACAGCTGTCCACCGAGCTGGCCGCGATCCCCGCCCGGCTGGCCAAGCTACGGGCCGAGGCGCTCGAAGCGGCCGAAGCGGAAGCCAAGCTCGACGGCGCCAGGGCGAAGGTGGACGAGCTGCGGGCCTTCGCCCGCGACGCGGCCGAGCTGCCCGAGGCTCAGGCCAAGGTCCAGCGCGGCGAAGCGAAACTGCGCGAGGTCGTCGACGCGCACCAGGAAGCCCGGCAGCGGCGGCTCGACCTGCGGGAGCGGCGGCTCGACGGCATGGCGGCCGAGCTGGCCGCCGCGCTGCCGGACGGCGCGCCCTGCCCGGTCTGCGGCTCGGCCGAGCACCCGGCGCCGGCGAACCGGGACGTCGAGCTGGTCGACCCGGCCGAGGAACGCGCGGCCGAGGAAGCCGAGCAGGCGGCGGACGCGGTGCGGCAACGGGTCGTCGTCGCGCTGGAGGAGGCGAAGGCGCGGCTGGCGGCCCTGGCCGAACGGCTCGGCGAGCGCACGGCCGAGTCGATCGCCGCCGAGTTGGCGGAAGCACGGGCGGCCGTCGCCGCGCTCGACCGGAAGGCCGCGGCCAAGGCGAACCTGAGCCGTCAGGTCGTCCTCCTGGAACGCGATCTCGAAGCGTGGACCGAACGCCTCCGCCGCGCCGAGCAGGCGGCGACCGAGGCCGCGACCGACGTCCGCGCCCTCGAAGAACGGCTGGCCGAGCGCGAACGCCGCCTGGTCGCCGGGCGCGGTGAGTTCGCCGACGTCGGCGCCCGGCGTGAGCATCTGCTCGGGCTGGCCGAAGCCCTGGAGGCGGTCGCCGAGGCCCGGACGGCCGTCGCGGGCGCCCGGGAGCGGGTGGCCGAGCAGCGCGCGCTGGTCGAAGCGGCAGTCGAGGCGAAGGGCTTCCCGTCGCTGAAGAAGGCGCGGGCCGCGATGCTGCCGGACGAGCAGATCGAGAAGCTGGAGCAGGGCATCGCCGAGGCCGAGGCGGCCGCGGCGGGGGCGCGGGCGCTGCTGGCCCAGCCCGACCTGTTCGGGATCTCCCCGGACGACGTCGCCGACGTCGGCCGCGCGGCCGACGAGGCCCAGCTGGCACGGGCCCGCGCCGACTCGGCGTACGCGGCGCTGCGGGTGGCCACCGCCCAGCACGAGGAGCTGACCCGACTGGCTGGGCTGCTACGCGGGGCGCTCGCCGGGCTGGCGCCGGCCGAAGCGGAGTTCGCCGAGCTGAAAGCCCTCGCCGAGGTCGTCAACGGGCGCGGGCAGAACAGCCGCAAGATGTCGTTGCGGTCGTACGTGCTCGCGGCGCGGCTGGAAGAGGTGGCGGTCGCCGCCACGCACCGGCTGCGCACGATGAGCCAGGGCCGGTACTCGTTCGTCCACTCGGACGCGGCCGGGGCCCGTGGCACCCGCGGCGGCCTCGGCCTCGACGTGCTGGACGACTACTCGGGCACCATCCGCCCGGCGAAGACGCTGTCGGGCGGCGAGTCGTTCCTCGCGTCGCTGTCCCTCGCGCTCGGCCTGGCCGACGTCGTCGCGGGCGAAACCGGCGGCGCGCTGCTGGACACGCTGTTCGTCGACGAGGGCTTCGGCACGCTGGACGCCGAAACCCTCGACGTCGTCATGAACATCCTCGACGAGCTGCGGGCAGGCGGCCGGGTGGTCGGGCTCGTGTCGCACGTCGAGGAACTGCGGCAGCGCATCCCGACGCGGCTGCGGGTCCGCAAGTCCCGCACCGGCTCGAGATTGGAGGTGCGCGCGGGCTGACGGCTCGGACAAGATGGCGGCATGACCGACCAGCCACCCCACGGCCTGCCCCGCTACCGCCTCATCACCGGACCGGACGACGCGAAGTTCTGCCACCGCGTCAGCGAGGCACTCGAACTGGGCTACCGCCTGCACGGCTCGCCGGCCGCGACGTTCGACGGTGACCAGGTGATCGTCGCGCAGGCCGTGCTCTGGAAGGGCGAACTGGGCTAAGCGGCGCTCCGCAGGTACATCCCGGCATAGGAGCACCACGGCGTCCAGGCGCGGGCCCGCTCGCCGAGCGAGTCCGGCGCGATGCCCAGCGCTTCGGCGCCGCGGCGGACGGCGGGGTCGCCGGTGAGCAGCACGTCCGGGGCACCGAGGACCCGCATCACCACGTGGTCCGCGGTCGCCGGGTCGACGTACGTGAGCAGCTCCGCGTGCAGGTCGGCCGCGTCCCGGCCGACGTGCACGTCGAGCTTGCCCTCCGCCAGGGCCGTGACGACGGCGTGCCCGGGCAGGACCGTGGCGACCTCGGCGGCGGTCGGGAACAGCCGCGTCACGCCCCACTCGCCCGGCACTTCCGCACCGGGTGGCAACTCGCTCAGGAGGGCGCGGAGCAGCAGTTCCTCGCCGTCGACGGCGCCCGGGACCCGGATGCCCGGTGTCCGCGCCACCAGCGGCGCGAGTGCCGGGTCGGCGCCCAGGACCCGGGTGACCGCCGCGGGATCGGCGTCGAGGTCGAGCAGCCGGCGCACCCGGCTGACCGCGCTGCCGAGGTCCCGCAGGTCGGTGAGCAGCAGCTCGCAGCGCACGTGATCCGGTTGCGGCGTCAGTCGCACGATGCCGGTGCCGTGGGCGAGCCGCAGGGTGCGCGCGTAGGTCTCCGAAGTGACTTCCTCGACGCCCGGCACCGCGTGTCCGGCGAAGAAGCGAAGCAACCCCGCTGCGTCGAAGGGCGGCCTGAACGGCAGCCGCAGGCTGAGCCGCGTCCCGCTGACGTCGCCCTGACGTCCCCGCCGAGCCGCCGCGGACACCCGCAGCTGCGACGGCGTCGTCGCGAACACCTCTCGGATCGTCTCGTTGAACTGCCGCACGCTGGAGAAACCCGCCGCGAAGGCGACGTCGGTCAGCGGCAGCTCAGACATCTCGATGAGCAGCCGCGCCGAGTGCGCGCGGTGCGCCCTCGCCAGGGCGAGCGGGCCCGCGCCCAGCTCGGCGGTGAGCACGCGGCCGAGCTGGCGTTCGGAGTAGCCGAGCCGCCGCGCGAGGCCCGGGACGCCTTCGCGTTCGACGGTCCCGTCGGAGATCAGGCGCATCGCCCGCGCGGCGAGGTCGGCACGCACGTTCCAGTCCGGCGAGCCGGGCACGGCGTCGGGCAGGCAGCGGCGGCAGGCACGGAAGCCGTTGGCCTGCGCGGCCGCCGACGTCGGGAAGAAGCGGACGTTCTGCGCCTTCGGCGTCGACGCCGGGCACGACGGGCGGCAGTAGATGCCGGTGGTGCGGACGGCCATGATGAACTGGCCGTCGAAGCGGGAGTCGCGGGCGGTGACCACGCGGTAGCAGCGTTCGGCGTCGCGCCAGAGTGCGGGCGCCGACGCGGTGTTCGTGACCATGAATCCCAGCATGCCAGCAGGTCAGCGCCATGTCTGGCGGAAATCCGACGCCGCGTTGGGTGCGTGGGGCCGGGGCGGGACGGACACGTAGACTTGTCCGTCGTGAGCCTCACCCTCGGTATCGTCGGCCTGCCCAACGTCGGCAAGTCCACCCTGTTCAACGCGCTGACCCGCAACGACGTGCTCGCCGCGAACTACCCGTTCGCGACGATCGAGCCGAACGTCGGCGTGGTCCCGCTGCCGGACCCGCGGCTGGACAAGCTGGCCGAGCTGTTCGGCTCGGAGAAGACCGTGCCCGCCGTGGTGTCCTTTGTGGACATCGCGGGTATCGTCAAGGGCGCGTCCGAGGGTGCCGGGCTGGGCAACAAGTTCCTCGCGAACATCCGTGAGGCCAACGCGATCTGCCAGGTCATCCGGGTGTTCGACGACCCCGACGTCGTCCACGTCGACGGCCGCATCGACCCGTCGAGCGACATCGAGACGATCAACACCGAGCTGATCCTCGCCGACCTGCAGACCCTGGACAAGGCGCTGCCGCGGCTGGAGAAGGAAGCGCGGACGAAGAAGGAGAACAAGCCCGCGCTCGACAACGCCCAGAAGGCGAAGGAGATCCTCGACTCCGGGCGCACGCTGTTCCAGGCGCAGAAGGAGGTCGACTTCGCGGCGCTGCGGGAGCTGAGCCTGCTGACCACGAAGCCGTTCCTGTACGTCTTCAACGCGGACGAGGCGGTGCTGACCGACCCGGCTCGCCGCGAGGAGCTGACGAAGCTCGTCGCGCCGGCGGACGCGGTGTTCCTCGACGCGAAGGTCGAGGCTGAGCTGCTGGAGCTGGACGACGAGGAGTCGGTGCGCGAGCTGCTGGAGTCGGTCGGCCAGCCGGAGCCGGGCCTGTACTCGCTGGCCCGCGCGGGCTTCCACACGCTGGGCCTGCAGACGTACCTGACGGCGGGCCCGAAGGAGTCGCGCGCCTGGACGATCCCGCAGGGCGCAACGGCCCCGCAGGCGGCGGGCGTGATCCACACGGACTTCGAGCGCGGCTTCATCAAGGCGGAGATCGTGTCGTTCGACGACCTGATGGAGGCCGGTTCCATGGCGGCGGCCCGCGCGGCGGGCAAGGTCCGCATGGAGGGCAAGGACTACGTCATGGCCGACGGCGACGTGGTCGAGTTCCGCTTCAACGTGTGAGCCGCCCGCTCACCCCGGACGAGCGGACGGCGCTGGAGACGCTGCTCGCGGCGGACTTCCCCGGCGCGGCGGAACTGCGGGCGCAGGCCGCCACGGCACGGGTGACCGGCCGCTGCGGCTGCGGGTGCCCGACGATCGACCTGGAAGTGGCGGCCAGCGCGCCGACGGCCGCGGTCGCGGGCCGCGTCGCGGTCGAAGCCGACGTCCCGGACGGCGGCCTCATCGTGTTCGCCGACGAAGGCCGCCTGTCGGGACTCGAATACTGGACGACGGCCGACGAGACGCCGTCCGCGTTCCCGCCGCCGGAATCGATCGGGCCACTCGGGTGGTGACCGCCCGGTAACGCCCCCGCGTCCCGCCGCGGGCGCATAGGATGGCCGCTCGCATCGTCCGGCGAACGGGAGGGTTCCTGCGATGGGGCGGCAGAAGGAGGCGGCTCCGGTTCCGCCGTGGACGCCACGCGACGAAGTGCTGCGCTACACCTGCTACCTCGCCGCCCTGCTGTCCGGCGGGCACAGCACGCAGGACGTCGTCGAGGTACTGGCGCCCTTCCCGCCGACCAACGCCGACGACGAGAAACTGTGGGCCACCGGGCCGTTCGTGCTCTCCGACTTCCGCGCGCTCGGCGACGGAAGCTGGCAGGTCAGCACCCCGGTGGTCTTCGGCACCGGCGCGATCGGGGTGGGCCTGGTCGCCGGTTCCCTCGTCGGCGGCTCGATCGCGAAGTCCCGGGCGCGCCGCGCGGCGCAGGCGGCGGCGGTCCCGCGCTGGGTGCCCATCGAGCAGGGCCAGCTCTACCTGAGCCAGTACGGCTTCTACATGCACACGCCGAACGTCCTGCGCTGGAGCTGGAGCGAGATCACCGGCGCCTCGGTGGTGGCGCCCGCGACGGTCCATTTCACCGGCAACAGCGTCGACGGCCCGATCTCCTGGCTCCTCCAGTCGGACTGGGCGGAACTGCTGTTCGTGACGTGGGCGCTGACGATCCACCCCCGCCACCCCCAGCTGCTCACCGGCGGCTGGCTGCCACCGGGCTGGCTGGAACACGCCCGGTTCCACCACCGTCCGCCGGACCCGGCACCGGGTGCGGGACTGCCGGCGATCACGGCGGCCGGGGAGCCGGAGGAAGCCGGGGCATGACGGCCGGAAAAGGGGATCTGGACCGCAGCCTCCGCGAGCACCTCGCCGCGCCGTTTCCCTCCTCGGTGAGCAGAGGGGAGACCTATGGGGCGGTGTGCAGACCTCGGCGGGTGGGTGGAAAGAGTCGCCACGGGGGACCGGCTGCCGCCGGAGGAGCTGGAACTGGCTCTCGAGCGTTCGATGTCAGCCGGGTAGCGACGGCACCACGTTCCCGCCGCCGCGGTCTGACACGCTCGGAAGCATGAGCGCCTACGTCATCTCCGAGGTCGAGATCCTCGACGAAACCCAGGCCCAGCGCTACCGCGAACTCGCGCAGGCGTCCATCGCCGCCCACGGGGGCCGGTACCTCGCGCGGGGCGCCGTTCCGGTCACCCTCGAAGGGGAGACTCCGGACAACCGCCGGCTGGTCGTCGTCGAGTTCCCCGATCGGGCGACCGCCGAACGCTGGTATTCCTCGGCCGAGTACGCCGCCGCTCTGAACATCAGGGCGACGGCGCTGCGGCGGCGGCTGCTGCTCGTCGACGGCCTCGGCTAGCCGAGCAGGCCGAGCAGCGCGATCACGATCAGCACCACCGCCGGGGCGAGGGCGTTGATCCAGGCGCGCTGGGCGGTGGTCAGGGTGCTGTTCATCGGCGTTTCCCTACGAGCGGAGCAATACTTCCGCAGGAACAGCGCGCCGATCACCGCCGGCGTTAGCCCCTGTGATCAAGGTAACTCGCGGCGGTTACGGGCGGTGAACCAGAGCACGCCTCCGGCCGCCGCCACCATCGAGGCGAATGCTGCCGTGCCGACCACGATGGCCTGGGTCATCTCTTGTCTCCCTCCCGATAGTCCGGTACTCGGGAGACGTCTGACCAGCGCCGACGTGCACTCGGCGTAACCGACGTCACGGGCTCGCGATGACCTCGTCGATCTGGTTCGCCAGGTCGAAGTCCTTCGCCGTCAGGCCGCCCGCCGAATGCGTCGTCAGGCGGAACGTCAGGGTCCGCCAGCGGATGTCGATGTCCGGGTGGTGGTCGGCGGCCTCCGCCAGCACCGCCACCCGGTCGACCACCTCGATCGCCTGCAGGAAGCTCGCCAGTTCCACCTCGCGGGCGATCACGGAGCCGGACCGGGTCCAGCCCGGGCCCAGCCTTCCGTCGGCCTCGGCGTCGCTCAAGATTTCCGTCATGTCTCCATGGTCGTCCGTCCTGCACTACGCTGCACGGTTGCCACGGGAGTCCGGTCAGCCGGGCTGAGAGGCGGGTCACCCGCGACCGTTCGCACCTGACCGGATCATGCCGGCGAGGGGAGGGCTGCCCTCCTCGTCCGGCGAAGTGCAGGAGGGTAGATGAAACGCAGGGCTGTTCGCGCCGCGACGGCCATCGCCGCCGTCAGCGCCGTCGCCGCGGCGTGCTCGCTGTCGGACGGTGACGGTGGCACGCAGCAGACGCCCACCGTCACCCTCGTGACGCACGATTCCTTCCTCGCGCCGCAGGAGGTGCTCGACGCCTTCCAGCGGCAGTCGGGCATCAAGATCTCCGTGCTCAAGCAGGGCGACGCCGGTTCGCTGACCAACAAGCTGGTGCTGACCAAGGCGAACCCGATCGGTGACGTCGCGTACGGCGTCGACTCGACCTTCGCCTCGCGCGCACTCGGCGAGGGCGTCTTCGAGCCCTACACCAGCCCGGAGGCCGACCGGGGGCCGCAGCGCTACGCCGTCGACCCCGAGCACCGGCTCTCCGCGGTCGACGTCGGCGACGTCTGCGTCAACGTCGACACCGGCTACTTCGCCACCAAGGGCCTCGCCGCGCCGACGACCTACGAAGACCTGGCCGACCCGAAGTACAAGGACCTGCTGGTCGCCGAGGACCCGGCGACGGCCTCGCCCGGCCTCGCGTTCCTCCTCGGCACCGTCGCGAAGTACGGCGAAGCCGGCTGGAAGGACTACTGGACGCGGCTGAAGGCCAACGGCGTCAAGGTGGTCAGCGGCTGGGAAGAGGCCTACACCAAGCAGTTCTCCGGCTCGTCGGGCAAGGGCCCGCGCCCGATCGTCGTCTCCTACGCGTCGTCGCCCGCCGCCGAGATCGGTGACGACGGCAAGCCGCGCACCAAGGCGCTGCTCGACACCTGCTACCGGCAGGTCGAGTACGCCGGAGTGCTGGCGAACGGCAAGCAGGCCGAGAACGCGCGCAAGGTCGTCGACTTCCTGCTCTCGCAGCAGTTCCAGGCGACCGTCGCGGCCAACATGTACGTCTACCCGACGCGCCAGGGCGTCGACCTGCCGCAGGGCTGGGCGCAGGTCGCGCCGCTGCCGCAGAAGCCGCAGACACTGCCCGCGGACCAGGTGCAGGCCGGACGCGAGAAGTGGATCGGCGAATGGCGCACGCTCATGCAGTGACATCCGAGGCTTCGCCTCGGGCCGGGGGCTCCGCCACCCGGGGCCCCCGAAAAACGGTGATAGCTCCACCCAGAACCGCCCGGGGAATCGGCCTGGCCCTGCTCGGCCTGCTCCCGATCGGGTTTCTCGTGGTCTTCTTCGCCTGGCCGGTGCTGGCGATCGTGGGCCGCGGGTTCGCCGCGGGCGGCCTCGACGTCGTGCTCGGCGATCCGCGGACCTGGCAGCTGGCCGGGTTCACCGTCGCCAGCGCGGCCGCGTCCACGGTGGTCGCGGTGCTGGCCGGGCTGCCGGTGGCATTCCTGCTGGCGCGCGTGCGGCTGCCCGGCGTCGGCCTCGCGCGGACGCTGGTGCTCGTGCCGTTCGTGCTGCCGACCGTGGTCGTCGGGCTGGCGTTCCGCGCGCTGTGGCCCGACGGCGGTGTGCTGCCGATCGTGCTGGCCAACGCGTTCTTCAACGTCGCCGTCGTCGCGCGGACCGTCGCCGGGCTGTGGGCACGGCTCGACGCGCGGACGGCCGACGCCGCCCGCGCGCTCGGCGCGTCGCCGTGGCGGGCCTTCCGGTCGGTGACGCTGCCCGCGCTGACCCCCGCGATCGCGTCCGCCGCGGCCGTGGTGTTCCTGTTCTGCGCCACCAGTTTCGGCGTCGTGCTCATCCTCGGCGGCGCCCGCTACCGGACCCTGGAAACCGAGATCTACCTCCGGACGGTCGACCTCCTCGACCTCTCCGGCGCGGCGGCACTTTCGCTGATTCAGTTCACCGCCGTGGTCGCCGCGCTCGTGCTCGGCGGCCTGGCGCGACGGCGCAAGGAGGGTGCGCGGATCGGCGCGAGCGCCGCGCGACGGCCGCGGGGTGGCGAATGGTGGGTCGCCGGCGCCGCGGGCGTCGTCCTCGCGTTGCTGCTGACGCCGATCGTCGCGCTGCTCGCCGAGTCGGTGTCCACTGAGGACGGCTGGAGCCTCGCCGGGTACCGGGCGCTGGCGAGCACCGGGGACAGGGGCGCGCTGCAGGTGTCCGGCTGGGACGCCGCGCTGAACTCGCTGAAGGTCGCCGTCGACGCGACACTGCTGGCGATGGTCGTCGGCGTGCTCGCGTCCGTGGTGCTGGTGGCGCTGCGCCGGTCGCCCGCGCGGGCCGCGCGCGGGCTGGGGGAGACGCTGGACGCCGCGCTGATGCTGCCGCTCGGCGTGTCCGCGGTGACGGTCGGCTTCGGGTACCTGGTGACGCTCGACGCGCTGCCCGGCGACCTGCGGACGTCGCCCTACCTCGTGCCACTGGCCCAGGCGCTGGTCATCACGCCGCTGATCGTGCGGATGGTGCTGCCGGTGCTGCGCTCGGTCGACGTCCGGCTGCGGCAGGCCGCGTCGACGCTCGGGGCGGGCCCGCTGCGGGTCTGGCGGGAGATCGACCTGCCGCTGGCGCTGCGGCCGCTGGTCGCCGCGGCCGGGTTCGGGTTCGTGGTGGCGCTCGGCGAGTTCGGTGCGACCAGCTTCCTCGCCCGGCCGACGGCGCCGACGCTGCCGGTCGCGGTCGCGACGCTCATGGCGCGTCCGGGTGAGCTGAACAACCAGATGGCGTACGCGGCGTGCGCGTTGCTCATGCTCGTGACGGTGCTGGCGGTCGCGTTGATCGACCAGCTCGGGCGCGGCCGGGTGGGAGAGTTCTGATGGCGCTGTCGGTACGGGACCTGACCGTCCACTATGGATCGTTCGCGGCGGTCCGCGACGTCCGGCTGGACATCGCCGACGGTGAAGTGCTCGCACTGCTGGGTCCGTCGGGCTCGGGGAAGTCGACGCTGCTGCGTGCGATCACCGGCCTGGAGCCGTCGGCGCGCGGCTCGGTGAGCTGGGACGGCGAGGACCTCGGCGCGGTGCCGGTGCACCGGCGCGGGTTCGGGCTGGTGTTCCAGGACGGCCAGCTGTTCACCCACCGCGACGTCGCCGCGAACATCGCGTTCGGCCTGCGCATGCACGGCGTGCCCCGCGCGCAGTGGGCGCCACGCGTGGCCGAGCTGCTGGACCTGGTCGGCCTTTCCGGCTTCGAGAAGCGCCGGGTGACGGAGCTGTCGGGCGGCCAGGCGCAGCGGGTGGCACTGGCCCGCGCGCTGGCCCCGAAGCCGCGGCTGCTGCTGCTCGACGAGCCACTGTCCGGTTTGGACGCGGGCTTGCGGGAACAGCTGGCGATCGACCTGGCGGACCTGTTGCGGCGCAGCAAGATCACGGCGTTGCTGGTGACGCACGACCAGGAAGAGGCGTTCACGCTGGCGGACAGGGTGGCGGTGCTGGACGCGGGCGAGGTCCGCCAGGAGGGCGCGGTCCGCCGGGTGTGGCGCAACCCGGCGGACGACGAGGTGGCCCGCTTCCTCGGCGTGACGACGTTCGTCGACGGCACCGCGGCGGACGGCCGGGTGCGCACGCCCCTGGGGGAGGTGGCACTGCCGGACGTCCCCGACGGTCCCGCGCGGCTGGGCCTGCGTCCGCACGCCCTCCGGGTGGCTGCCGAAGGCACACCGGGCGAGGTCGTGGCGGCCGTGCACCGCCGGGAACACGTCCGGCTCGTGGTGAAGCTGGCCGAGTCCACTGTGGACGCGGTGGCCCCGGCGGCGTCGGACCTGCGCGCCGGCGACGCGGTGCACCTCGAACTCGACCCGGACGGCCTGGCACTGGTCGGCCGCGGCTTGTCGTGAGTGGTAATTCGCGTTCTAACCCGAATTAACACTCACGACCGCGGACCGGCGGCGGGCACGTCAGCCGTCGCGAGTGGACAGTCGGGCGTAGGCCAGTGACAGGCCGATCACGATGTAGCACGCCGCCCGGAGGGCTCCCTCGCCCAGCAGCTGGGTGCCCATCGGGTCCTGCAGGACCTCCGCCGGTGCCATCGACCAGTTCTGCGTCAGCAGGAACGGGTGCAGCCAGTCCAGTGACTTGAGGAACCCGAGGATGGTGAACACGATGTCGGTCGCCAGTACCGACGCCACCACCAGCATCGGGTGCTCGGTCCAGCTGGAGATCGCCAGCGCCACCGCGCCGATCGCCCACAGCTGGAGCACCACCCAGCCCGCCACCAGCAGGATCCGGGCCAGCGCGCCGCCAAGGGACAGCGTCGTGCCCGACAGCGTGAACAGCGAGTCCGTGCCGTTGATGATCAGGCCCGTCACCACGCCGGTGACGCACATCGCCAGCACCGAGACCACCGACACCGTCGCGACGCCGAACGCTTTGACCGCCAGCAGCCGGCCTCGCCCGACCGGGGCGATCAGCCAGCCGCGCAGCGTGCCGTGGGACGTCTCGCCCGCGATCGCGTCCGCTCCCGCCATCGCCGCGGCCAGCGGCAGCAGCAGTGCCAGTGCCAGCACGATCGCCGCGATCGGCAGCACGAACGCGTTGTTCACCGCCGACGCCAGCAGTGCTCCGCCGCCGTCGTCCGGGCCGTTGGCGCTGGCCGGCTCGTCCACCAGCGTCAGGCCGATGCCGATCACCACCGGGATCAGCGCCAGCAGCCCCAGCACCGCCAGCGTGCGCGGCCTGCGGAAGATCCAGCGCAGCTCCGCGGCCAGCAGCCGCGTCAGCGGCACCGTGTCGTGGCCCGTGCGGGCCGCCGGTGCCTCGAGAACCGCCGTCATTCCGCCCCCTCCGTCAGCCGCGCGAACAGGTCTTCCAGCCCGGTGCGCGCCCGCGTCGCCTCGTGGACCGCGACCCCCGCGCCCACCAGGACCTCCAGCACCCGCGGCGCCGGTGTCGCCGTCAGGTCCGCGCGGACGCCGTCCGGCGTCAGCCGCACGCCGATCCGGTGCTCCCGCAGCGCCTCCACCGCCTGCTCCGCGTCCGGCGTGCGGACCAGCAGCGCCGCGTTCCCGGACTCCAGCAGCTCCGCCAGCTCGCCCTGCGCGATGACGTTCCCCGACTGCAGCACGGCCACGTGCGTGCACGTCGCCTCGACCTCGGCCAGCAGGTGCGACGACACCAGCACGGTGACGCCCTCGGCGTGCAGCTCGGCCATGATCCTGCGGATCTCCCTGGTACCCGCAGGGTCGAGGCCGTTGGTCGGCTCGTCGAGCACGACCATCTTCCGCGGCACGAGCAACGCCGAAGCGAGCCCGAGCCGCTGCTTCATGCCGAGCGAATACCCGCGGTACCGGCGCCGCGCCGCCCCGGTCAGCCCGACGCGCTCCAGCGCCGCGTCGACCGCGCGCGGGATGCCTGCCGACGAAAGCCGCGGTTCGGCCGCCGCGAAGCGCAGCAGGTTGTCGCGCCCGGACAGGAACGGGTGGAAGCCCGGGCCCTCGACCAGCGCGCCGACGTCCGGCAGCGCGTGCGCGGCGGCGTCCGGCATCGGACGGCCGAGCAGCTCGACCTCGCCCTCGGTCGGCCGGACCAGGCCGAGCAGCATCCGGATCGTCGTCGTCTTGCCCGAGCCGTTCGGCCCGAGCATCCCCATCACCGCGCCCTGCGGGATGTCGAGGTCGACGTGGTCCACCGCGACCGTGCCGCGGTAGACCTTGCGCAGGCCCCGGGTGCGCGCGGCGAGCGGGACCGCCGGGGCGGGCGTCTCCGCGGAAACGCCCGCCCCGGACTCGACAGCTGTGCTCGTCACTTCTGACCCAGCGCCTCGTACAGGACCTGCTCCGGCACCGCGCCGGCGGCGAACCGGCCGTCGTCGGTCAGCACCGCGCTGCCCACCTTCGTGGTGAACAGGTAGCCGCTGCCCCACGCGCCGCTGACCTTCTTGCCGAACCGCTCGATCAGCGCCTTCGGGTCCGCGGTGCCGCCGCGGCCCTCCCGGCCCTGCTGCTTCGGCGCCGCGTTCAGCGCGTCCGCCGGGACCTTGCCGGTCACGACGGTGTCCCAGCCGTCGCCGACGACCTTGACGTCCTGGCGGGCCTGCTCGGCCAGGTCCTTGGTCTGCTGGTCGAGCTTCGGCGTCTTCTCCTCCACCTTGACGCCCTTCGGCGGGGTGAAGGTGAAGAGCTCGGCAGGCTGCTGGGTGAACTCGATCTCGCTGAACGCGACCTGCAGCGCCGGCGTCGCGGTGCCGTTGGTCAGCACCGACACCCGCAGCGGCATGCGCGTCTGGGAGTCGACCGCGACGCGGATCTCCCGCAGCACCGTCCGCTCGGTCGGCTTCGGCGTCAGAACCAGCTCGTAGGCCGGGCGGCCGGCGACGGTCGCGGTGCCGTCGACCGAGACCGTGCTGCTCTCGCGGACCTTCGCCAGCAGCTCGGTCGACGCCGCCAGCGGGTCGGCCGTCTTGTCGCTGCCCGCGCCCTTCTGCTGCGCGACGTCGGCCGGGATGGTGACCTTGGTCGCGGTGTTCGTCCGGGAGCTGTAGTCCCAGACGGTGGTGCCGTCGTGGACCACCGTCTCCTGGCTGGCCCCCTGCGTGACGGCCAGCCGGCTCCGGCCCGCGCCGTCGCTGAAGATGTGCGCCGAATCCATGTTCAGCGCCGACGCCCCCGGCAGCGCGTTCCCCACCTGCGGCAGGCCGAGGTCGTTGGTGACCTTCACCGTGCCGTCGAACGCGCCCGGCTTCGCCTGCGCGACCGACTGCACCAGGTCCTCGGCACTCACCGCCGGCAGCGCCGGCTTGTCGTCGGCGCTGGCCGGCATCGCGACGAACGCGAGGCCGCCCGCGCCGAGCGCGGTGCCGACGACCGCGGCGGTGATGCCCTTCGTCTTCGGTTTCATGCGTCTCTCCCTGTGGTGTTCCCGGGCCCGAGTGTGCCCGGCTCCCTGGCACCGACGCTTCCCTCTCGAGGCTGAGATACCCCTGAAGGTTCTCCCTCTCCGGCTGAGATCGCGCTGAGAACCGACGCACGACCTGGGCAAACCGGCCATGATGAGTCTCGTGAAACCTCGGGTGCTGGTGGTGGACGACGAACCGGGCGTGCGGAAGGCGCTGCAGCGCGGGCTGCGGGCGGAGGACATGGACGTGGTCACCGCCGCGGACGGCCCGACCGGGCTGCAGCTGGCGAGCACCGGCTCGTTCGACGTCATCCTGCTCGACATCATGCTGCCGGGCCTGTCCGGCTACCGCGTGCTGGAACGGCTGCGCAAGGACGGCGTCACCACGCCGGTGCTGCTCGTCTCGGCCAAGGACGGCGAGGTCGACCAGGCCGACGGCCTCGACCTCGGTGCCGACGGCTACCTCGTCAAGCCGTTCTCCTTCGTGGTGCTGGTCGCCCAGGTCCGCGCGACGCTGCGCCGCGCGGGGCCGGACTCCGGCCGCGGCACGCTGCGGCTCGGCGCGCTGGAGGTCGACCGCGGGCTGCGGCAGGTGCGCTGGAACGGCGCGGAGGTCGCGCTGAGCCCCCGCGAGTTCGCGCTGCTGGAGGCGCTCGTCGGCCGGGCGGGCACGGTCGTCACGAAGGACGAGCTGCTGCGCGCGGTCTGGGGCGAGGAGCAGGCGGTGACACGCAACCTCGTCGAGGTCTACGTCGGCTACGTGCGGCGCAAGCTCGACGCGGTGGGGGCCGGCGCGCTGCTGCGCACCGTGCGCGGGCACGGCTACCTGGCCTCCGACGCGCAGCTGGACGAGGTCATCACGCCGTGATCTCGTGGTGGCGGGGCCGGTCCCTGCAGGTCCGGATCACCGTGCTCGCCGCGACGATCACCCTCGGCTGCCTGCTCGGGCTGGCGGCACTGGCCGCGGCGAACCTGTCGCCGCTGCTCATCGGCTCGGTCGACCGCGAGCTGTCGGGCGCGCTCGGCCCGGCCGGGGCCGAGGTGAGCGCCGGGCGGCCGCTGTCCGGCGCGGACCCGGTGACGCTGCGGGTGCTCGACATCGCGGGCACGCCGGTGGACGGCGGGACGCCGGCCGGTCTGTCCCCGGCGGACGTCTCGGCGCTCAAGGCGGGGCAGCCGGTGCAGCGCGACGGCGCGCGGTACCTGGGCACGGTGGTCAGCGCGCCGGACGGGGCACAACGGCTGGTCGTGGCGGGCGCGGGCCTGGTCGGCTTCTCCGCGGCCGTGCACTACGGCGGGGTCTGGCTGGTGGTCGTCGCGTCGCTCGGGGCGCTGGTGGCGGGCTTCGCGACGTGGCTGGTGGTGCGGCTGTCGCTGCGGCCGGTCGCCCGGATGCGCGGTTCGGTGCGGTCGCTGCCCCCGGGCGCGCGGCTGGCGCTGCCGGACTCGCACGACGAGCTGCGCGCGCTGGCCGAGGAGTTCAACGCCCTGCTGGAGCGCCAGGAGCAGGCGAGCGAGCGGCTGCGCCGGTTCACCGGCGACGCCGCGCACGAGCTGCGGTCGCCGGTCGCGTCGATCCGGGTGCAGGCCGAGGTCGCGGTGACCAATCCCGATCCGGAGCTGGCCCAGGAGACACTGTCGGACATCCTCACCGAGGCGGAACGGCTGTCGTCGCTGCTGGACGGGCTGTTGTCGCTGGCCCGGTCGGACGCGGGCGAGGTGCCGCCCGCCGCGCCGGTCGAGCTGGTCAGTGAGGTCCGGTCGGCGGTTGCGAGACTGCCGTCGGGTGCCCCGGAGACGCGGGTGAGCAACGCGGTCGCGCAGGCGTGGGCGTCGGCCGCGCACGCCGAGGTCGAGCTGGTGCTGGACAACCTGCTGCGCAACGCGTGCCGCTACGCGCGGGGCCAGATCGTGGTGTCGGTGCTGGCGTCCCGCACGTGGGTCCGGGTGGTGGTCGACGACGACGGCCCGGGAATCCCGCCGGAGCACCGCGAGAAGGTGTTCGACCGGTTCTACCGCATCGCCGACGACCGAGCCCGCTCGTCAGGTGGCACGGGCCTGGGCCTGGCGATGGTGGCCGAGACGGTCCGCCGCCGCGGCGGCCGGGTCCAGGTGACGGAGTCCCCGGACGGCGGCGCCCGGTTCGTGGTGACCTGGCGCGCGGTGACGGCCGGTTGACGGTGGCCCAAACGCCCCAATGCGGCCTTGGGTGCGTTGAGCGCACCGAAGGCCGCCTTGGGCGCGTTGAGCGCACCGAAGGCCACATTGGGTGCTCCGCCCATGCCCCCACCGCCGCCCTCAACGGAGGCGCTTCGCGCCGCTGTGTTCACCAGCGCACCGAAGGCCACATTGGGTGCGTTGAGCGCACCGAAGGCCGCCTTGGGCGCGTTGAGCGCACCGAAGGCCACCTTGGGGCGCTCGGCAACCTGGCCACCGTTCGGGTCTACCGCGCGGCGCTCCCCGTGACCGGGCTTCCGGGTAAGTTCCGGGACTGTGAACGCTGTGATCGTGGGAGCCGCACTGGTGCGGGACGGCAAGCTGCTCGCCCAGCAGCGGGCCTGGCCGCCGGGGCATGCCGGGCAGTGGGAGCTGCCCGGCGGGCGGGTCGAAGAGGGGGAGTCCGAGGCCTTCGCGCTGGCCCGGGAGTGCAGCGAGGAACTCGACGTCGTCGTCGAGGTCGGGGCGCGGGTCGGCGAGGACGTTCCGCTGCCCGGCGGGAAGGTCCTGCGGATCTACGCCGCCACGCTCGTCTCGCCGGGCGAGGAGCCGCGGGCCGTCGAGCACCGGGCCGTCCGGTGGCTCGGTCCCGACGACCTCGACGACGTCGACTGGCTGCCCGCCGACCGCCTGCTGCTCCCCGCCTTCCGGCAGCTGCTCGCCTAGCCCGCCCCGATCATCCGCAGGGCCGCGTCGAGGCGGTGGGAGCCGCGTTCCCGCGCGCGTTCCGCGCCCGCCTTGCGGACCCGCTCCAGCTCCGCGACGTCGTCGAGCAGCGTCAGCGCGCGTTCCCGCAGGGGCCGCAGCTCTTCGATCACCGCGTCGGCGACGGCGTCCTTCACCGCTCCGTACGACGTGAACTCGTCGGCCAGCTCGGCAGGCGAGCCGCCGCGGCAGGCGGCCAGGATCTCCAGCAGGTTCGCCATGCCGGGCCGGGTGTCCGGGGCGTGCACCGGGATCGAACCGCCGTCGGTGACCGCGCGGCGGATCTTGCGGCGGATCTGGTCGGGCTCGTCGAGGACGAACACCGTGCCCGCCGCGTCGCGCGTCGACTTCGACATCTTGCGCGTCGGGTCGGTGAGGTCCTTCACGCGCGCGCCCGCGGGCGGCAGCACCGCCTCCGGGATGGTGAACACCTCGCCGTAGGTGCCGTTGAAGCGCTTGGCGAGCGTCCGGGTCAGCTCGACGTGCTGCCGCTGGTCCTCGCCGACCGGCACCTCACGCGCGCCCTGCAGGAGGATGTCCGCCGCCATCAGCGCCGGATAGGTCAGCAGCGACAGCCGCACACCGGCCTGTCCCTTCGACTTCTCCTTGAACTGGATCATCCGCGCGGCCTCGCCGTAGTTGCAGGTGCACTCCAGGACCCAGGTCAGCGCGCCCAGCTCGCGCGCCAGGTCGGACTGGACGAACACCCGCTCGGGATCGATGCCCGCGGCGATCAGCACGGCGAGCTGCTCGCCCGCCAGTGCTCGGAGTTTCACCGGATTGTGCGGGGTCGTCATGCCGTGCAGGTCGGCGACGAAGTACAGGTCGTCCGCGCCGCCCTCGAGCGCCCAGCGGCGGACCGCACCCAGGTAGTTGCCGAGGTGGACGTGACCGGACGGCGTGATCCCGGACAGCTTGCTCATCGTTTCTTCCTTCCGAGGAGGGGACCACCCCGGCGAGAAGGCACGAAAAAGGCCGCCCGTCCGGGGGCGGCCGCTGGATGTTTCAGCGCAGGGTCGAAGGGCCGCCGGAGGGCGGCCACCACTGGGTGCGCTGCGGGTGCATGGGGCGACTATAGCCCGATCCGTCACCAGTTCGCATCGTCCGGACGCGCGAGCGCGCTCCCGGAGTTACCTTCATAGCCATGTATGTCGTCCTGCTGAACTACACGGCCCCCATCGAGGAAATCGACTACGCGCTCCCGGATCACGTCGAGTGGCTGAACAAGCAGTACGAGCACGGCCACTTCCTGGCGTCCGGGCGGCGGAACCCGCGCACCGGCGGCGTCATCATCACGCGCCCGATGGCCCGCGGGAAGCTCGACGCGATCCTCGCGTCCGACCCGTTCTCGGTGAAGCACCTCGCGCAGTACGAGGTCATCGAGTTCTCGCCGACCAAGACCGCACCCGAGCTGCGGCTGATCAACGAGGCCGTGCCGCACTGAGCTAGGCGGCCAGGTCCAGCTTCGCCTTCTTCAGAGCCAATACCGGGCACTTCTTGCAGCGCGGTTTCGACCGGCAGCACTTCTTCTTGACCTTGCCCGCCTTGATCAGCTTGCGCACGACCTTCCGCGGGTCGTCCGGCTTCTTGCCCACGCGCACGCTCCCTCGGGTCGGCGTCGTTCACCGGGTATCCACGTTAGGTGAGCCTAACCGATCTGGGGGCGTGGGGCTGCTCACAACCGGGCGGCAGGTATCCTGAGTGAGGTCCGCGTGTGACCAGAGCCGGTCACGGGATCCCTTGACGGGCTTTGCGCGGCCTTCCAACCCCTTGAAGTTCAGGAGTTTTCGCGTGCCCGCAGCCAGCGCTACCGTCGAAACCGGCCGGCCGACCGGTAAGACCCGGCCCGACCTGCGCAATGTCGCGATCGTAGCCCACGTCGACCACGGCAAGACGACGCTGGTGGACGCGATGCTCCGCCAGTCCGGCGCCTTCGCCGAGCGTGCCGAGGTCGTCGACCGCGTGATGGACTCCGGCGAGCTGGAGCGCGAAAAGGGCATCACGATCCTGGCGAAGAACACCTCGATCCGGCGCCAGACGCCCGAGGGCCAGATCACCATCAACGTCATCGACACTCCCGGCCACGCCGACTTCGGCGGCGAGGTCGAGCGCGGGCTGTCCATGGTCGACGGCGTCGTCCTGCTGGTCGACGCGTCCGAGGGCCCGCTGCCGCAGACCCGGTTCGTGCTGCGCAAGACCCTGGAGGCCGGCCTGCCGGTCATCCTGGTCGTCAACAAGGTCGACCGGCCGGACGCGCGCATCGCCGAGGTCGTCGAGGAGACCCACGACCTGCTGCTCGACCTGGCGGGCGACATCGAGGACGCCGACCTCGACGCGATCCTCGACCTCCCGGTCGTCTACGCCTCCGCGCGGGCCGGCAAGGCCAGCCTCGAGCAGCCCGCGGACGGCGGCCTGCCCGACAGCGAGAACCTCGACCCGCTGTTCGACACGCTGCTGCGCCACGTCCCGCCGCCCGTCGCCGACCTCGACGCGCCGCTGCAGGCGCTGGTCACCAACCTCGACGCGTCGAACTTCCTCGGCCGCATCGCGCTGATCCGCATCCACGCCGGCAAGCTGCGCAAGGGCCAGACCGTGGCCTGGATGCGCGAGGACGGCTCGGTGCAGAACGTCCGCATCTCGGAACTGCTGGTCACCGAGGCCCTGACCCGCGTCCCGGCCACCGAGGCCACCGCGGGCGAGCTGGTCGCCATCGCCGGCATCCCGGACATCACCATCGGCGACACCCTCGCCGACGCGGAGAACCCGGTGGCGCTGCCCCGGATCACCGTCGACGAGCCCGCGATCTCGATGACGATCGGCGTCAACACCTCGCCGCTGGCGGGCCGCAACGGCGGCGACAAGGTCACCGCGCGGCTGGTCAAGGCCCGCCTCGACCAGGAGCTGGTCGGCAACGTCTCGATCCGCGTCCTGCCGACCGAGCGCCCGGACACCTGGGAGGTCCAGGGCCGCGGTGAGCTGGCGCTGGCCATCCTCGTCGAGCAGATGCGCCGCGAGGGCTTCGAGCTGACCGTCGGCAAGCCGCAGGTGGTGCTCCGCACGATCGACGGCAAGCTGCACGAGCCGTTCGAGCGCCTCTACATCGACTCGCCGGAGGAGCACCTCGGCGCGATCACGCAGCTGCTCGCGTCCCGCAAGGGCCGCATGGAGGACATGAGCGGCAACGGCACCGGCCGGATCAAGCTGATCTACGTGCTGCCCTCGCGCGGCCTGATCGGCTTCCGCACCGACTTCCTCACCGAGACCCGCGGCACCGGCATCGCGAACCACGTGTTCGAGGGCTACTTCCCGTGGGCGGGCGAGATCCGCACCCGGCACAGCGGCTCGCTGGTCGCCGACCGGTCCGGCCCGATCACCGCGTACGCGATGATCCAGCTGGCCGACCGCGGCACGTTCTTCGTCGAGCCGGGTGCCGAGGTGTACGAGGGCATGGTCGTGGGCGAGAACCCGCGCATGGAGGACCTCGACATCAACATCACCAAGGAGAAGAAGCTCACCAACATGCGCTCGTCGACCGGTGACGAGCTCGAGCGCCTCGCCCGGCCGCGCAAGCTGGGCCTGGAGGAGGCGCTGGAGTTCTGCGCGGCCGACGAGTGCGTCGAGGTGGCGCCGGACGTCGTCCGCGTGCGGAAGGTGACGCTGGACATCGCGACCCGCGCCAAGGAGCGGTCGCGGGCCAAGAGCCGCGAGAACGGCTGACCTTCCGAAGCTGCGAAAAACCTCCCGGTGTGCGGCACCGGGAGGTTTTTTCGTGCCGGTTCGGCTACGCTGAGTCCGCGGCCGGCCCACCGGGCGTCACGGATTCCGCGGTTCTTCTCCTTATATCTTTATAGGGGCTCTCGCCTGGTGCCTGCCACCGACGTGAACCTTCTTCGTGTCCGGGGCGTGTTCGTTCCGACGTTCCGGAACGGTCCGGGAACCCGGACGGCCGTCCGCGCGTCCCTTCCCATGGCGGCACCTTGGGGGGCCGGAGCGCGGTGATCCGGGTATGGGAATCTCGGTTCCGGCGTGCGGGCGGCCGTGGGAGCATGGCTGACCCGATCGGGGAGATTCTGGGAGGAACTGGGCGTGCGGGTGAATCGCAAGGCGGGGCCGGTACTGGCACTCGCGGCCGTCCTGCTCGCCGCCTGCTCGAACACCCCGCCGCCGCCGGTCGTCTCGTCGTCGGTCGCGCCCGTGTCCACCACCGGGAAGACGCCGTCGCAGATCGTCGTCGGGGTCGACGACGTGCTCGGCGGGTACAACCCGCACAACCTCGCCGACTCCTCCCAGGTGACCTCCGCGCTGTCGCAGCTGCTGCTGCCCTCGGTGTTCCGCCAGAAGGACGACGGCAGCACCCAGCTCGACAAGAACCTGATGAAGTCCGCGCAGGTGATCTCGCAGCAGCCGTTCGTGGTCGCCTACGAGATCCGGCCCGACGCCTCCTGGTCCGACGGCGCGCCCATCGCCGCCGAGGACTTCGACTACCTGCGCACCCAGCTGCGCGACCAGCCCGGCGTCGTCGGGCCCGCCGGCTACCGGCAGATCACCGACCTGCAGTCCCGCGAGGGCGGCAAGCGCGTCGAGGTCACCTTCGCCAAGCCGTACCCCGGCTGGCAGACGCTGTTCTCCGACCTGCTGCCCGCGCACCTGCTCAAGGACGCGCCCGACGGCTGGCGCGGCGCGCTCGCGGCGAACTTCCCGGCGGTGGCAGGCCCGTTCTCGATCAAGAGCATCGACACCGCCCGCGGCGAGGTCATCCTCGAGCGCAACGAGCGCTACTGGGAGAAGCCGGCGGCCATCGACCGGATCGTGCTGCGCCGCGCGGACCAGAACACGCTGCTGCCCGCGCTGCAGAGCGGCAACGACCAGTTCGCGCTCGCCCGCACCACCGGCGACGAGCTCAAGCGGCTCGGTGACCTCGGCCCGGCCGTGAAGCTGCACACCGTGGCCCGCCCGGTGGTGGCCAGCGTGCTGCTGCGCCCGGTCAGCGCCACCCTGCAGGACGCCCAGGTCCGCGCCGGCATCGCCGCGCTGATCGACCGCCCCAAGCTTGTCACCGAAGGCGCTGACGGCGGCCCGTCGTCGACACTGCGCGCCGACGCCCAGGTGAAGGCGCCGTCCGAAGCCGGGTACGCGCCGACCATCCCGCCCGGCCCACCCACCGCACCCGACGTCGCCAAGGCCGAAGAGTCGCTGAAGGCCGCCGGGTACGTCAAGACCGCGGGCACCTGGCGCAAGAACGGCAAGGCCCTCTCCCTGGTGGTCGCCTCGCCGGGCACCCAGGAGCCGTACGCGACGATCGCGAAGGAGCTGACCGCCGAGCTGGTGGCGCAGGGCATCGAGGTCAACGCGATCACGCCGCAGCCGCGCGACCTCTTCGGCGGCCTGCTCGCCATGCCGGTCGTGGGCGGGGTCCAGCAGCCGACCGGCGACTCGGCGGGCAACGTCGGGATCGACATCGCCGTCGTGCCGCAGGCGGTCGGCGGCGACACCGCGTCCGTGCTCGCGTCGACCTTCGGCTGCCGTCCGGAGCAGACCGCCGCCGGGGCCGACCGGACCAAGCCCGTCGTCCCGGGCAACCCGGCCGGATTCTGCGACCCGGCGCTGCAGCCCTCGATCGACGCGGCGCTGTCCGGATCGACGCAGATATCCGAAGCGCTCACCACTCTTGAGCCTGAACTTTGGCGCCGGAACGTGGTGATTCCGCTGTTCCAGTTGGCTGACACCCTGGCGATCGGATCGGGCATCTCGGGCGTCACGCCCGGTCCTCCGATGGTGGGCCCGTTCGGGTCGGCGGTGAACTGGACTCGCGGCCCGAAGTAATCGTTCGGCTACGCATTCAGTACTACCGGGTGATCTTGACCGACGCCTTCGAGTGGAAGCCTGTGATTCCGTGAGGTAACCGTCGTATTTCTGGATGTCGGCTGGATGTCACCCTTTGGTCACGATCGACCCTGAACTGGTGACTGTCGGTGCTTTTCCTTTCTAGCGTGCTCCCGCAGTGCGCCAGTTGAGTGTCGCTTGGCGTGTCGTAGGCTCCGGCCCATCCAACCGGAGCGGTGTGGGCCCTTGTCCCGATATTCAAGGGCTCAGTGCTAGGAGGGCACACTTCATGAGGAGATCCAAAGCAGTCTCCGCTTTGTCGCTCGTCGCCGGCGCTTCGCTGTTGCTGAGCGCCTGCAGTGGCGGTGATTCGGGTTCGGGGAACACCGACCAGAACGGATCGTCGACCGACGTCAAGGCGATGGCTGTCGGCAAGGCCGAAACCGGTGACCTGTTCAAGCTCGCGGACACCCCGGGGTACGAAGGCACGGTCACGATCGGTATTGACGACGGGTACTCGGGGTACAACAACCAGACCCCGGACACCAACAGCTCGTACAACAACTACGTCCTGACCGCGGTGCTCTCCGGCACGTTGAAGCTCGACGGCAACAACAAGGTCCTGCTGAACAACGACATCTTCGACTCGTGGGACGTCACGCAGAAGGACCCGCAGCAGGTCACCTACAAGATCAAGCCGAACATCAAGTGGTCGGACGGCCAGCCGTACGACTGCAAGGACCTGTACCTGGCGTGGCTGTCGCAGAGCGGCCTGGCCAAGGGCCCGGACGGCAAGAACCCGTTCAACTCGGCTTCGACCACCGGGTACTCGCTCATCAAGACGGCGACCTGCAAGGACAACCTGACCTTCGTCACCGACTACAGCGAGCCCTACCTGGACTACAAGGGCCTGTTCAACGCGCCGGCGATCATGCCCGCGCACGTTCTCGAGGCCAAGACCGGCATCGCGGACATCACGAAGCTGGCCCCGACCGGCGACCCGGCGCAGATCAAGAAGGCCGGTGACTTCTGGTCGAACGAGTGGAAGGGCTTCAAGGCGGACATCATGCCCGCTTCCGGCCCGTACAAGATCACCGCGTTCGACGCCAACCAGAAGGCCGTCACCCTCGAGAAGAACCCGCAGTGGCCGGGTGGCAAGGGTGGCCCGTCGAAGATCGTCATCAAGGCCATGGAAGACACCAAGGCCATGGCGACCGCGCTGCAGAACGGTGAGATCGACGTCGCGGCGTCGACCCAGCCGGACGCCACCGCGGCCCAGACGATGAAGGGCCTCGCGGCGCAGGGCGTGACCTACGGTTCGGCCTCGCAGCTGACCTACGAGCACCTCGACCTGAACTTCAAGCGCATGTTCGCCGACAAGGACCTCCGCAAGGCGTTCTTCGAGTCGATCAACCGCAAGGAGATCACGGACAAGCTGCTCAAGGAGGTCCAGGCGGACGCGGAGCCGCTGAACAGCGTGGTGTTCTTCCAGGGTGAGCCCGGTTACACCGACCTGTACAGCAGCAAGGCGGGCCTGGGCGCCGAGGCGGCGGCCAAGACCCTGACCGACGCCGGCTGGGCCAAGGGTCCCGACGGCATCTTCGCCAAGAACGGCCAGCGTGCGTCGTTCAAGATCACGCACAACCAGAACGCGCGCCGCAGCCAGACCGTCGAGATCATCATCTCGCAGGCGAAGGCGGCGGGCATCGAGGTCAAGGACGAGACCGACGCCAACTTCCTCAAGGGTGGCCGCGTCTCGACCGGTGACTACGACGTCGCGCTGTTCGGCTGGTCCTCGCAGCCGTTCAAGGCGGAGTCCAAGTCGATCTACGTCTGCCCGGACAAGGGTGGCGAGCAGAACTACCAGTCGCTGTGCGACCCGAAGATCGACGACGCCTACAACGCCGCGGTGAAGGCGACCGACGAGCAGGTCAAGGTCCAGAAGTACCAGGAGGCCGACAAGGCCATCGCCGACGACTACGCGACCCTGCCGCTGTTCCAGACGCCGTCCATGTGGGCGTTCAAGGGCATCGACCGCGTCTACATGCAGTCGTACGACGGTGTCCTGTGGAACGTCGGCGAGTGGGAGCAGAAGAAGTAGGGCTCGTCCCGCCTCTTCCTTCCCCTCGCTCCAGATGACCTGGGGGATACCGGGGCCCGGCCACGAGCCGGGCCCCTGTATCCACCGGAAGTAGCTGTTGACCGTAGGGTTACCGCCACTACGGTAGACAACCGGGTAGCGGTCCAGCGCACTTCTGACCAGGCCCGGATGAGGAGCAGTTCGTTGAACCTGGTGATCTACATCCTTCGCCGTCTGGCGATATCGATTCCCGTCCTGCTGGTCGGGACTTTCTTGTGTTTCGTCATGGTCGCCGCCACCGGTGACCCGCTGGGCGAGCTGCGCCAGAACCCGCAGATCAGCAAGGAAGCGCTGGCCGCGACGGCCGCGAAACTCGGTCTCGACCAGGGCATCGTGCCCCGTTACTTCGACTGGCTCGGGCACTTCCTGACCGGCGACTGGGGCATCTCCATCGCGCAGGGCAACGCCCTCGCGCCGGTCGCACCCAAGGTGATGGCCGCCTTCGGCGTCACCCTGAAGCTGGTCGTCGGCGCGGAGATCCTCGCGCTGATCATCGGCATCATCGTCGGTGTCCTGGCTGCCGTGAAGCAGTACTCGATCATCGACTACCTCGCGACCACCCTCGCGTTCCTGCTGTTCTCGATGCCGATCTTCTGCGTCGCGATCGTGCTGAAGAACTACGCGATCGAGATCAACGGCTGGGTCCGCGACCTGGGCCTGCAGGACGTCCTCGGCAACCCGTGGCTGCGCACGACCAGCCCGGAGCAGCTGAAGACCGACGGCGTCGGCGACTTCATCACCAGCACGATCGGCGCGTACCTGCTGCCGACCCTGTCGATCATGGCGATCAGCTTCGCCGCGTACAGCCGCTTCCAGCGTGCCTCGATGCTCGAGGTGATGGGCTCGGACTACGTGCGCACCGCCCGCGCCAAGGGTCTCGCGAACGGCCGGGTCATCTTCCGGCACGCGTTCCGCAACGCCCTGATCCCGGTGTCGACGCTGTTCTCGGTGAACTTCGGGTCGGTCCTCGCCGGCGCGATCATCACCGAAACCGTCTTCAACTGGCACGGTATGGGCACACTGCTGGTGGAAGCCGTCACGAAGAACGACACTCAGGTGATGATGGGTTGGCTCGTGGTGATCGCCACCAGTGTCATCGTCGCCAACCTGATCGCCGACCTGATGTACGGCATCCTGGACCCGAGGATTCGCGTTGGCTGACTTGAACTCTCTTCTCGCGAGCGAGACCGCCGCGGCCGAAGGCACCCTGCCGCCGGAGGCGCTTCCGGAACCGCGCAGCCAGGGCAAGCTGGTCCTGCGGAAGTTCCTGCACCACAAGCTGGCGATGGCGTCGTCGGCGGTGCTGCTGCTGATCGTGCTGATCAGCATCGTGATGCCGATCTTCTGGAAGCACAGCTACCAGGACAGCTCGTTCCCGTCGTTCGCCAAGCCCAGCGCGGACTTCCCGCTCGGCACGACGCAGGTCGGCAAGGACATGGTGTCGCAGGTGCTGCGCGGCACCCAGTACTCGCTGCTGATCGCGCTCACGGTGTCGATCCTGGCCACCGTGATCGGCGTGGTGTTCGGCGCGGTCGCCGGCTACCTGCGCGGGTTCTCCGACTCGGCGATCTCGCGGGTGACGGACCTGTTCCTGATCATCCCGCAGATCGCCGCGGCGGCCATCCTCGCCAAGGTGTTCGGCGGCGGTTCGTGGTACATCGTCGCGCTGGTGCTGGCGGCGTTCGGCTGGATGCAGATCGCCCGGATCACGCGGGCGGAGGCGATGTCGCTGTCCCAGCGCGAGTTCGTCGACGCCGCCCGTGCGTCGGGCGCCGGAACGTTCCGGATCATCTTCAAGCACCTGGTGCCGAACATGGTCGGCAGCATCACGGTCAACGCGACCCTCGCGGTCGCGCAGGCCGTGCTGGCGGAAGCCGCGCTGTCGTTCATCGGCCTCGGTGTCCAGCTGCCCGACACGTCGCTGGGCCGCGTCATCCTGGAGAACTACGCCCAGCTGCAGACGCGGCCGGCGCTGTTCTTCGGGCCGTTCATCGTGCTCGTGCTGATTTCACTGACGATCAACTTCATCGGTGACGGTCTTCGCGACGCCTTCGACCCGCGCCAGCGGAGAATGAAGGCCTGAACGCACGCCGCGGGGGTGACCGGGATCCGGTCACCCCCGCGTCCGTTTCGCCGTGGGGATTCACCGGACTTGGGGGTTTCGGATGAACCTGGTGCTGTACGTGCTCCGCAGGCTGGCCATCTCCGTCCCGGTCCTGCTGGTCGGCACGTTCCTCTGCTTCGTGATGGTGGCCAACACCGGCGACCCGCTCGGCGAGCTGCGCAGCAAGCCGGGCATCAGCGCGGCGGCCATCGCCGACACCGAGCACAAGCTCGGCCTCGACCAGAGCGTCGTCGCCCGCTACTTCAGCTGGCTCGGCCACTTCCTGACCGGTGACTGGGGCATCTCGATCGCCCAGGGCAACGCGTTCACCCCGGTCCAGCCGAAGGTGATGGCCGCGTTCCGGGTGACGCTGGAGCTGGTGCTCGCGGCGTCGGTGCTGGCGCTGGTCTTCGGCGTGCTGGTGGGGGTGCTGGCCGCGGTCAAGCAGTACTCGATCTGGGACTACCTGGCGACGACGCTGGCGTTCCTGATGTTCTCGATGCCGATCTTCTGCGTCGCGATCGTGCTCAAGGGCTACGCGATCCGCGCCAACATCTGGGTCCGCGACCTGGGCCTGGCCGACGTCCTCGGCGACCCGTGGCTGCGCACGACGAGCCCGGAGAGCCTCTCGGCGACCGGAGTGGGCGACGCGCTCGCGAAGTACGTCGGCGCGTTCCTGCTGCCGACGCTGTCGATCATGGCCATCACGTTCGCCGCGTACAGCCGGTTCCAGCGCGCGTCGATGCTGGAGGTCCTGGGCGCGGACTACGTCCGCACGGCGCGCGCCAAGGGCGTCACGAACACGCGCGTGATCTGGCGCCACGCGTTCCGCAACGCGCTGATCCCGGTGATGACGCTCTTTTCGGTCAACTTCGGCGCCACGGTGACGGGCGCGATCATCACCGAGACGGTGTTCAACTGGCACGGCATGGGCACACTGCTGGTGGAGGCGGTCAACAAGAACGACCCCCAGGTCCTGATGGGCTGGCTGGTGGTGATCGCGGCGAGCGTGGTGATCGCGAACCTGGTCGCGGACCTCCTGTACGGCATCCTGGACCCCCGCATCCGCGTCGGCTGACGGCGCCCGCCCGCCCCAAGCGCCCCAAGGTGGCCTTCGGTGCGTTGAGCGCACCCAAGGTGGCCTTCGGTGCGCTCAACGCACCCATGGCGAACGGCCAATTGCTGACCTACCGCCCCGACGGGCAGAGCGCAGGCCCGGCGCGGGCGGGGAGTGGCTCACCTCAGCGTCTTGAATGACTCATTCAGGACCTCCGAAGACCTGAATGAGTCATTCAAGACGCCGCCCCGCCCTCCAACGCACCTCGGGCCACGGTTCCCCGCGAGACGTAGGTCAGCAAAAGGTGGTTCGCCAACGCCACATTGGGGCGCTCTGGGCCCGTGAGAAACGCCAAAGGGCCCGCACCCTCCCGGGATGCGGGCCCTTCTGCGTTCGTCCGTCAGTCGGCCACCGGGGCCAGCTTGCCGGCCTCCCAGGCCGCGCGGCGCTGGGCCTGCAGCACCGGGTCCGCCACCGGGGCCGCCGACAGCAGGCGCTTCGTGTATTCCTGCTGCGGCGAGTGCAGCACCTGGTCGCGGGTGCCGACCTCGACCAGCTTGCCGTGCTGCATCACCGCGACGCGGTCGGCCAGCAGGTCGACCACCGCCAGGTCGTGGCTGATGAACAGGCACGCGAACTGCAGCGACTGCTGCAGGTCGAGGAACAGGTCCAGCACGCGGGCCTGCACGGACACGTCCAGCGCCGACGTCGGCTCGTCCGCGATGAGCAGTGCCGGGTCCAGTGCCAGCGCGCGGGCGATCGCGACACGCTGGCGCTGGCCGCCCGACAGCTCGTGCGGGTAGCGGTTCATGTAGTGCCCGCCCAGCTCGACCTTGTCCAGCAGCGAGCGCACCCGTGCCGACAGCTCCTTGCCCGCCAGCACCTTGTGCAGCACCATCGGCTCGGCGATCGACTCGCCGATCGTCATCTTCGGGTCCAGAGTGGACGCGGGGTCCTGGAACACGATCGAGAAGTACCGGCGAAGCGGGCGAAGCTCCTTCGCCGACATCTTCGTGATGTCCTTGCCCGCGATGGACACCGTGCCCGCGGTGGGGTCGAGCAGGCGGATCGCGCAGCGGCCGACCGTCGACTTGCCCGAACCCGACTCGCCCACCAGCCCGACGATCTCGCCCTTGGCGATGGTCAGCGAGACGTCGTCGACCGCGCGGTTCTTGGCCTGGCCGCGGCGGCCCGGGTACTCCAGCACCAGGTTCTTGATCTCCAGGGCCGGGGCGGCCTCCTCGATCACGGCCTCGAGCTCTTCGTCGGCCAGCCGGATCTCCTCGGCGATCTTGGCCGCCTCGGTGCTGTCGGCGTCGATGCCCGTGTCGTCGAGCAGGCGGCGGCCCTCGGGACGCTGGCCGAGCACCGGCACCGCGGCCAGCAGCCGCCGGGTGTAGTCCTCCTTCGGCGACGCGAACAGCTCGCGCACCGGCGCCTCTTCGACGATCTCGCCCTGGTACATCACGATGACGCGGTCGGCCATGTCGGCGACGACGCCCATGTCGTGGGTGATCAGCACGATCGCGGTGTCGAGTGTGTCCCGCAGCTTGCGCAGCAGGCCGAGGATCTCCGCCTGCACGGTGACGTCGAGCGCGGTGGTCGGCTCGTCGGCGATGATGACCTGCGGGTCGCACGAGATGGCCATGGCGATGACGACGCGCTGGCGCAGCCCGCCCGACAGCTGGTGCGGGTACTGCTTGAACCGCAGCTCGGGGTTCGGGATGCCGACCATGTCGAGCAGCTCGACCGCGCGCTTGTCGGCGGCGTCCTTGGAGATGTCGAGGTGCGAACGCAGGGCCTCGCGCAGCTGCCAGCCGACCGTGTAGACCGGGTTCAGCGCCGTCATCGGCTCCTGGAAGATCATCGCGACCTGGTTGCCGCGGATCTTCTGCATGTCCTTCTCTTTGAGATCCGCCAGGTTGCGCTCGCCGAGGCGCAGCTCGCCGGCGATCTTGCTGGTCTTGGGCAGCAGGCCCAGCACCGACATCGACGTGACGGACTTGCCGGACCCGGACTCCCCGACCACGGCGACGATCTCGCCGGGCTGCACGTCGAACCCGATGCCCTTGACGGCGTTCACGACGCCGTCCTCGGTCTGGAACGACACGCTCAGGTCGGAAATGGACAGGACCGATCCTGACACGCCGGCGACGTCCGCCGAAGTTGCTTCAGTGCTCACCAGATGCCCTTCGTGGGGGTACAGACGGTCGCGACGCGGCGGTCACGACTCGCGCGAGGATAACCGAGGGTGTCCCCGACGAAGGTCGGAGCACGGGAATTACGCTCAACCCGTGATCTCCCCGGTATCGCGCAGGTTGCTGTTCGTCCACGCCCATCCCGACGACGAAAGCATCACGACCGGCGCCACGATCGCACGATACGCCGCCGAAGGCGCCGAGGTGACCGTGGTGACCTGCACGCTGGGGGAGGAGGGCGAGATCATGGCGGGCCTCCCCGAGCTGGCCGGGCTCGGCGCCTGGGCCGCCGACCAGCTGGGCGGGTACCGCGTCGCCGAGCTGAAGGCCGCGTGTGCCGCGCTGGGGGTGTCACGGCATCGTTATCTGGGCGGGATCGGCCGGTGGCGCGATTCGGGCATGGCGGGCACGCCGTCGGCGTCACACCCGCGGGCGTTCACCGGCGGGTCGGCCGAGGAGCAGGCCGCGCAGCTGGCGGAGATCCTCGACGAGGTCCGCCCGCAGGTCGTCGTCACCTACGACGCGTTCGGCGGCTACGGCCACCCCGACCACATCCGCGCCCACGAGATCACCATGGCGGCCGCGCCGCGGGCGGAGTCGGTCCAGCGGGTCTTCCACACGGTGGCGTCGCGCAACGCAGTGCGCGCAGCGTTGCACGCATTGCGTGCATCACCGTCGGTGTTCGCCGTCCCGCAGGACGACGAGCTGCCCACGACGCCGGACGAAGAAATCACGACGGTGCTCGACGTCGCCCAGTACGTCCCGGCGAAGATGGCGGCACTGCGTGCGCACGCGACCCAGCTCGCCGTGGTCGAGGGTGACGTGCCCCATTTCGCCCTGACGAACGAGATCGCGCAGCCGATCCTCGCCGAGGACTGCTTCGTGCTCGCCCACGGGCCTGCCGAGGGCGCGGGCGACGACCTGTTCGGCGGGCTGTGACCGTGGCGGACCGGCTCACCCTGGAACAGGGGCTGCTGCTCGCGCTGCTCGTCCTGGACACGGTGCTGCTGGCGCTGCTGGAGCTGTTCTTCCTGCCGCTGCGGATCGGGGTGGTGCCGCTGCCGGTGACCGTCCTGGTCGGCGCGGTGACGACGCCGTGGCTGGTGTCGTCGGCCGCGAAGCTGGTGCGGCCCGGTCTTTCGTGGGTACCCCTGGTGGTGTGGGTGCTCGTCGTGTTCGGGGTCGGCATGCTGGGCCCGGGCGGTGACCTGGTGCTGATCCAGGACTGGCGGGCGCTGCTGCTGCTCGGCGCGAGCGCGCTGCCGGGCGCCATGGTGCTCGGCGGCGGGCTGGGCCGGGCGGCGGGAAGGGGACCGGGACGTGGCTGAGGCGATCTCCGACAAGCAGGTCGTGGCGGTGCTGCGGCCGTTCGTGCGGGCGTGCGGCCCGATGCTCGACGCGCTGCGGGAGGCCGACCCGTTCGGGTTGCAGGCCCGCGCGGCCGACGACCTGGCCGAGGTCGAGTCCGGGCTGAAGGCGAAGCTGATCCACGGGCTGACGTCGGTGAAGGTCCCCGGCACGGCGGCGTGGGCCCGGATGACCGGCTACGACCGGTCGAGCTGGTGGATGAACCGCGTCGGCCGCTTCACGGCGCTGCTGACGTCGATCCCGGGCCTGGGCGGCGCGCTGGCCGACCGGCTCCCGGTCCAGGACGCGCTGGGCGCGGCGTCGCAGGGACTGCTGCTGTGCGCGATCGCGGGCGAGTACGGCGTGACGGACGTCGGCATGCGCGTGCGGCTCATCGCGTGGGTGCTCTTCGAGCGCGACATCGACCCGGACCTCGCCGCGGGCAAGCACGCGGAGCACGACGAAGCCGCGGAGGCCGACGAAGCGGCGAAGCTGACCGAAGAGCTGACGGCGTCGGAGAAGAAACACGGCAAGGCGACGGTGAAGGCCGCAGCGGGCACGCTGTGGCGCCTCGGCCGGGCCCTGCTGGGCATCACCGAGGAGCTGGAGAAGCGCCCGCGCGGCAACCTCCTGCACCGGGCGCTGGGCCTGCTCCCGGTCGTCGGCGCGGCGGGCGACTACCTCGGTGAGCGGTCCGGCCTGAAGGTCGTCTGGAAGCGCGCGCACACCTGGCTCACCGAGCACCGCACCTGACCCGGCCTCGGCTTGGGGTCAGGACCAGAAGCGGAACACGCTGTAGCCGATCTGCGCGCCGTCGACGTACCCGCCGAAGGCGTTGAAGATCGTGTACGAGCCTTCCCAGAGCGCGGTGTTCGCCGGGCGGAAGAACCACAGGACCGCGAACAGGATGATCGGCGCCCACGGGCGGACCTGTGCCCCGATCTCGCGGGCGCGCGGCGGCAGGTACGGCTCGATCGCGCCCCAGCCGTCGAGGCCCGGGATCGGGAGGATGTTGAGGACGAACGTCACGATCTGCAGCAGCGCCAGGTAGGACATCGCGATCACCAGGCCGCCCGCCATCGGGACCACCGCGACCACCAGCGCGAGCGCCGCGCCGACCGCCAGGTTGCTCAGCGGACCGGCCAGCGAGACCCACGACGACGTCCCGCGGGAGCGCAGCGCGCCGCGGTTGATCCAGACCGCGCCGCCCGGGAGCGGGATGCCGCCGATGATCAGGAACACCAGCGGCAGGATGATCGACAGGACGGGGTCGGTGTACTTCCGGACGTCCAACGTGAGGTAACCCTTGTGGGCGACGCTGTAGTCGCCGCCGCGGTAGGCCACCATCGCGTGCCCGAACTCGTGCAGCGACAACGACGCCACCCAGCCGGCGGCGACGAAGATCACGACGCCGGCGATCAGGAGTGGATCGCGATCGCGGAGCAGGACGCTGCCGATGTCGCCGAAAGCGGCCATGACGCCGCCGGCGACGGTGAGCGCGAGGATGCCGAGGAAGACCGGGCTGGGACGCACTGCTGACTTCTGCACGGCTCCAGTCTTCCGTATGCCCGGTGTGAAGTTACCGGCGTGTCCCCTTGCGCGATCGGGCGCAGACGTCCCCCGAACTCGCTACTCCGCTTGACCTGACCGCACTACACGGGTGTAATCACAGTGATGTCATTCGCCGCCGAGAGGGGACGGCGAGTGTCGTTTCACCACCGCCAGCCTGGGGAGTGCTAGGGAGCGAGGAGGCGGACGTGCGGTTGGAAGCCGATGGAAAGGAATGGGGGCACGTCATGGGTTGGGGCGAGATCCCGGAGCAGGCTCTGGGCGATCTCACCGAGCTCATCGATGCCACCGACGAAGAGCAGGATTGGCAGGAACGCGCCCTGTGCGCGCAGACGGACCCGGAGGCGTTCTTCCCCGAGAAGGGCGGTTCCACCCGTGAAGCCAAGCGGATCTGCCTGGGCTGCGAGGTCAAGGACGAGTGCCTTGAGTACGCGCTGGCCCACGACGAGCGCTTCGGCATCTGGGGCGGTCTGTCCGAGCGGGAGCGCCGGAAGCTGAAGAAACGAGCCGTGTAGGGGAGCGAGCGGAGCGGCACACGCCCGTCCACGCTGTGGAACTCCCCTGTGCTCCGAAGGAATCACCGGTGATGCTTGCGTCACCGGTGATTTCTCTTTGGGCGTCCTCGGCGTGGGTTCACCTCCGGGTGACGGGCCGGGGCCGTAGGGTGGCCGCACCGATCCGCCGCCTGATCCGGAGTGTTCGTTGCCCCGCACCGCCGCGCCGCCCGCCCTGCGCACCGCGCCCGTTCTGGCCATTGTGGTCTGTCACAACGGCGAAAACTGGCTGCCGCTGGCGCTTTCTTCGTTGCGCCGCAGCACTGTCCGGCCCCGGCACGTGCTCGCCGTGGACACCGGCTCCACCGACGCCACCCCTCGGCTGCTCGCCGAAGCCGCGTCCGATCCCGGCCCTGATGCCGCTCCCGTGCTCTCCGGCGTTATCACGCTTTCGAGTGATATCGGCTTCGCCGCGGCCGTCGCGGAAGCCGTCGGGCACGCCACCGAGCGCTGGGGCGAGGACCCCGGCTCGTGGTTGTGGCTGCTGCACGACGACTGCGCCCCCGAGCCGGACTGCCTCGCGCAGCTGCTGCAGGTCGCCACGCAGGAGCCGTCGGCGACCGTGCTCGGCCCGCTCGGGCTCGACTGGGCCGATCCGCGGCTGATCGTCGAAGCGGGCCTGTCCACCGACGCGTCCGGGCACCGCCAGCAGGTCGCCGCGAGCGGCGAGGACCCGGTCGAGGTGCTCGCCGTGCCGAGTGCGGGCTCGCTCGTGCGCCGCGACGCCTGGGACGCCCTCGGCGGCTTCGACCCCGGATTCCCGTTGCTGCGCGAGGATCTCGACTTCGGCTGGCGCGCGAACGCCGCCGGCGGCCTCGTGCTGACCGTGCCGTCCGCGCGGGTGCGGCACGCGCGCGCGGTCACCACCGGACAGCGCCCGGTGCACGCGGTCACCGTGCCGCTGCCCGCCGCCAACCGCGCGCACGGCCTGCGGGTCTTCCTGGTGAACTGCTCGGCCTTTTCCTTCTGGCTGGGGATGATCCGGCTGCCGCTGCTGTCGGTGCTGCGCGCCCTCGCGTTCCTGCTGCTGCGCCGCACCGGCGAGGCACGGGCCGAGTTCTCCGCCGCCGCGTATCTCCTCAGTGGACGCGGCGGGCTGCGTGCCGCCCGCGCCCGCCGACGGCGGAATCCGCGGCCCGGCACGGTTCGCGGGCTCTTCACCGGACGCGGCACGCGGCTGCGCAACGCCATCCGCGCCGGTGTCGTCGGCTTGGTGCGCCGTGGCGTCGAGAACGACGTCGCGCTCGGCCGGGTGCCCGAGACCGTCGAGACCGAATCGGCCTGGGTGACGCCGGAGGCGCTCGACGCGCGCGAGACGCGTCCCGTCGGTCCCGACGCGCTGCCCGCCGGCGCGCTGCGCGGGGTCAGCGCACGCGGGTCCGGGCTGCGGCGCCCGGGCACGCTCGTGGCCGTCACGCTGCCGGAAACCGCGGCGCCGGAACCGGTTTCCGAAGCCGCGGCCGAAGAACCCGAACTCGTCTTCGTCGAGGTGAACCGCCGCCGCGTGCTCGGCGCCACGATCTTCGCGCCCCCGGTGGTGCTGCTCGTCGTGATGACCGCGCTCGGGCTGGCCGTCAACCGCGCCCGGCTCGGCCTCGACCTCTTCGGCGGCAAGCTGCTGCCGGTCGGCGGGCTGGGGGAGCTGTGGTCGGCGTACCTGGCGCCGTGGCACGCGGTCGCGGGCGGCACCGGCGCGCCCGCGTCGGCGACGCTGCCGGTGCTCGGCACGCTCGGCGCGGTGTTCGCGCCGATCGGCGGCCCGGCCGCGCTGGTCGCGGTCCTGCTCCTCGGCGACATTCCCCTGGCGGCCTTGAGCGCGTACCTGGCCACGCGACGGCTGCGCGTGCGGCGCTGGGTCCGTGCCGTCGTCGCCGCGACGTACGCGCTGCTGCCCGCCGCGACCGCCGGGGTCGCGCAGGGCAGGCTCGACGTCGTCGTCGTGCACCTCGTGCTGCCGCCGGTCGCCGCGGGCATCGCCGGGCTGCTGGTCCGGGCGGACACGCGCTGGCTGCACGTGTCCGCGCTGTCGGCGTTCGGCGTGGCGCTGCTCGGCGCGTTTTCCCCGCTGGCACACGGGCTCGCGCTGGCCGGGCTGCTGATCGGGTTCGTCGTGCTGCCCGCCCCGACCGGGCTGGCGCGGCGGATCGCGTCGGTCGGCATCGTCGTGCTGCTGCCGCTGGCGCTGCTGCTGCCGTGGCCGACGGTGCTGCTGCGGCACCCGGAACTGCTCGTCCAGGGACTCGGCGGCGCGGCGCCGCCGGTCTCCGGCACCGACCTGGCCGGGCTCGACCCGGGTGGCCAGGGTGCGTGGCCGATCGGCGTCGCGGTGATCGCCGCGGCCCTGGTCGCGGTGGTCGTCCGGCCGACGAAGCTCGCGGCGGGCGGGCTCGCGCTGGCGGCGCTGGGCGCGGGCGGGCTCGTGCTGGTCCGGCTGGTCACGGTGACGCCGATGCAGGGCGGCGTCCCCGCGCACGGCTTCGCGGGCGTGCCGCTGCTGATCGTCGGCGCCGGGCTGCTGTGGGTCGTGCTGGGATCGTGGCAGCGCGGCGGCCCGGCCGGTGTCCCGGTGTCGTGGCTGCCGAAGGTGATGGCGGTGGCCGGGGTCGCGGTGTTCCTCGCGCTCGCGGCGGGTGCGGTGGTGATCGGCGCACAAGGACCGCTTCGCGCCGGTGAACGTCCTTCGCTCGCCCCGGAAGTGACGGCCGAGCTGACCGCGTCCGGCCGCTCGGTGCTCGACCTGGCCCCGGACGCGACCCGCCAGATCGGCGGGCGCCTGCCCCGCTACGGCGACGACGAGCTGGCCCCGACACCCGGCACCCCGGCCCGCTTGGCGGCGTGGCGCCGCGACCTCGGCCAGGGCGACGCGGCGGCGGTACAGCGGGCGATCGCCGCGGCGGCGGCCGCGGGCGTCCAGTTCGTGGTACTCCCACCGGGCGTCGACCCGCACGCGTACCTCCCGCCGGCGAAGGACCTGGTTTCGGTGGCGGCGCCGACATCCGACGGCCGCGGCGTCCTGCGGCTGCTCCCGCCGTCGGGCCAGGTGATCCTGATCTCGCCGGAGCAGGCGAAGGCGGCGGTCACCGGCGGCGGCGCGCCCGGGCTGGCGCCGGGGGTCGCGCCAGTGCAGGCGGGCCTGCCGGACGTGCGCGTCCGGGTGTCCGACGGGCCGACCGGGCGCCTGCTGGTGCTGGCGGCCGAGCAGGAGGCGGGCTGGAAGGCGTCGGTGGGCGGCAAGGCCGTGCCGATCGTGCCGGCCTGGGGCCACCAGGTGGCGGTGTCGGTGCCGCCGACGCCGTCGGAGGTGACGGTCGAGTACCCGGGAACGGAACGCAACCTGCTCCTGCTGGCCCAGCTGGCGGCGGTGCTGTTCACACTCCTGACGGCAGTCCCGGCCCGGCGGCGCTCCGAAACTGTCGGTGCCGGCCGGTAGCGTGAAAACCGGGGGTCCCCCTCACGCGCGCGGGTTGTGAACTTCGCAGCGCACCCAAGGTGGCCTTGGCGAACCACCTTTGCCGACCTCCGTCTCGCGGGGGAACCGCGGTCCGGGTGTGGTCGGAGGGTGGTGCGGTGTCTTGAATGACTCATTCAGGTCTTCGGAGGTCCTGAATGAGTCATTCAAGACGCTGAGGTGAGCCACCGCCGCCCCGCGCCGGGCCTGCGTTCTGCCCGTCGGGGCAGTAGGTCACCAATTGGCCGTTCGCCTTCGGTGCGTTGAGCGCACTCGGGCCGGGAGTTACTCGCCTTCGATGACGTCCGGTTCCACGCCGAGGTAGCCCGCCACCTGCTCGACCAGCACGTCGTGCACCAGGTCGGCCAGCTCGGACGGGTCCTTCGCCCGCGCCTCCAGCGGCCGCCGGTAGAGCACGATCCGGGCGCGCGTCGGCATTCCCGTGCGGTCGACCCCCGCCGGGACCAGGCGGGACAGCGGGACCGCGCCGTCGTGCAGGACGCCGTCCGCGGGGGAGTGGCCGTTGTCCCGGATCTCCGGCACGTCGTCGACCGCCACGTCGAGCTTCGTCAGCTCGTGGCGCCAGCGGGCCTCGATCGGCTCCAGCGCGTCGAGCACCAGCGCGTCGAAGCGCTCCGCGCGGCTCGCGGCGGCGGGCAGGGTCGCCGGATACAGCGTCCCGCGCAGGCCCCGGCCGTGCCGGTCCCGTCGCAGGCGCCGCCGCTGTCGGTAGTCACGAGCCGTCGCCACGTCAGAAGTCTATGCGGTCGGCGGTTCGCAGCGCGTGTCGCTCCTCCGGGCTTGCGGCGACGCGCTATCGTTTCGAACCGTGCGGAGCGTACGGAAGTGTTCGCGTACTGGCTGTCTCGAGCCAGCTGTGGCCACGCTGACGTATGCGTACAGCGACTCCACGGCCGTCGTCGGCCCGCTGGCCACTGCCTCCGAGCCGCATTCGTACGACCTCTGCGAAGCCCACGCGCTGCGGCTGACCGTCCCGAAGGGCTGGGAAGTCGTCCGGCACGAAGGCGCCTTCGCCGCGCCGGACCCGTCGGCCGACGAACTGACCGCGCTGGCCGAGGCCGTGCGCGAGGCGGGCCGCTCCGACAAGCCCGCGCCCGCGCCGGAGCCGGAAGGCCCGTCCGGCCGCCGCGGCCACCTGCGGGTCCTGCCGGGCCGCGCCTGAACGCGTAAGCCACTCACACCGCCGGTAGGCTTTCCGCGCGGCGCAGCGGGCGCCAGGACGACTATTCGCGGGGAGACGGCGTGCCAGACCTTTCGGGCATCGTGAAGGCCTACGACATTCGCGGCGTGGTCGGCGAGCAGCTCGACGCGGCGCTCGTCCGCGACTTCGGCGCGGCGTTCGCCCTGCTCATCAAGCCGGAGGCGCCGTCGGTGGTGATCGGCCACGACATGCGCGACTCGTCGCCGTCGCTGGCCGCCGCGTTCGCCGACGGCGTCACCTCGCAGGGCCTCGACGTGGTCAGCATCGGCCTGGCCAGCACCGACCAGCTGTACTTCGCGTCGGGCTCGCTGAACCTGCCGGGCGCGATGTTCACCGCCAGCCACAACCCGGCCAAGTACAACGGCATCAAGCTGTGCCGCGCCGGCGCGTCCCCGGTCGGCCAGGACACCGGGCTCGCCGAGATCCGCGACACCGTCGAGCAGGGCGTGCCCGGGTTCGAGGGGCAGCGCGGCACGGTGACCGAGCGGGACGTCCTCGCCGACTACGCCGCCTACCTGCGCAAGCTGGTCGACCTGTCGGGCAGCCGTCCGCTGAAGGTCGTCGTCGACGCCGGCAACGGCATGGGCGGGCACACCGTCCCGACCGTCTTCGCCGGGCTCCCGATCGAGATCGTGCCGATGTACTTCGAGCTGGACGGCAGCTTCCCGAACCACGAGGCCAACCCGCTCGACCCGGCCAACATCGTCGACCTGCAGGCGAAGGTGCGAGAGGTGGGGGCGGACGCGGGCATCGCCTTCGACGGCGACGCCGACCGCTGCTTCATCGTCGACGAGCGCGGCGAGCCGGTTTCGCCGAGCGCGATCACCGCGCTGGTCGCCGTCCGCGAGCTGGCCAAGGACCCGGGCGGCACGATCATCCACAACCTGATCACGTCCAAGGGCGTGCCGGAGATCGTCGCCGAGCACGGCGGCAAGCCGGTCCGCACCCGCGTCGGGCACTCGTTCATCAAGGCCGAGATGGCCCGCACCGGCGCCATCTTCGGCGGCGAGCACTCCGCGCACTACTACTTCCGCGACTTCTGGCGCGCCGACACCGGCATGCTCGCGGCGCTGCACGTCCTCGCCGCGCTCGGCGAGCAGAGCGGCCCGCTGTCCGAGCTGACCAGCGCGTACTCGCGGTACGCCGCCTCCGGTGAGATCAACTCCACGGTCGACGACCAGGTCGCGAAGATGATGGCCGTCAAGGACACCTTCGGCGCCCGCTCCGGCGTCGAGATCGACGAGCTGGACGGCCTCACCGTGCAGCTGCCCGGCGGCGCGTGGTTCAACCTGCGCCCGTCGAACACCGAACCGCTGCTCCGGCTGAACGTCGAGGCCGCGAACGCCGAGGCCGTGCAGGGGCTGGTGGACGAGGTACTCGCGATCATCCGCAGCTGACCCGTCCGAAACCACCGGGCGCTCCGGGGCCGAACTGTGTCCTGAAGTGCTCTTCCCCACAGTCTCTCGCGTGGTATGGAGGAACCATGGCCATCACGCTCGACGCCCAGCTTCTCGAGATCCTGGCGTGCCCGTCACCGGATCACGCCCCGTTGCGTCCCGGGGCGCCGGACGACCCCGAGGCCGACGCGCTGACGTGCACCGAATGCGGCCGGGTGTACCCGGTGCGTGACGGGATCCCGGTGCTGCTCCTCGACGAGGCCACCCAGCCCGGGGACAACGGAAACTCCGATGCCGACAGTGCTTGACGACACGCTGCTCGACGACCCCGCGCGGCTGGCCGAGGCCGACAGCGCGGGGCTGCTCCGCGCTGCCGCGATGGCGGGCGCCCAGGTGCGGGCGACCGCCGAGCTGGCGGCCGAGCTGGAGCTGTCCGAGCGGCTCGACATGGGCCGTCCGCGCGCCCTCGTGCTCATCGACCGGCCGGGCGTGAGCCGCACGCTCACGCGGCTGCTGGCCGCCCTGCTGACGCCGTCCTGCCCGGTGCCGGTGGTCGTCGCCGAGGTGGTGCCGAGCTGGATCGGCGCGCTCGACGTCGTGTTCGCGCACACCGACGACCCCGGCGACCGCGAACTGGCCGCGTCGCTGGAGCGTGCCGCGCGCTACGGCGCTTCGGTGGTGCTGTCGGCGCCGTCGGAGGGCCCGGTGGCGGCCGCCGTGGCGGGCAAGGGCCTGCTGCTGGCGCCGCGCGTCCCGGTGCCGCCGGAGCTGGCGTTCCCGCGCGGGCTGGCCGCCGGGCTGCTCACCGCGAACGCGCTGGGCCTGCTGATCTCCGACGTCCAGGTGCTGGCCGACCAGCTGGACCTGGAGGCCGAGAAGGACTACCTGGCCAGGGAGTCGTTCGCGAACCCGGCCAAGGCGCTCGCGCTGCGGGTGGCGGACCGCGTGCCGCTGCTGTGGGGGCTGGACCCGGTCGCGGTCGCCGTCGGCGAGCACGCCGCGCACGCGTTCGCCGCGCACGCGGCCACGGTGTGCGACGTCGAGGACTATCGTCAGGCACTGGCGCGTCCCGCACTGCGGCGGGCGGCGCAGTCCGGCGGCGGTGAGCGTGACATCTTCGCCGATCCGGACGATTCCCCTGGTGACATCCCGACCCGGGTGCTGCTGCTCTCGGTGCGCACGGGCCCGGCGACGGACGCGGCGCGTTACCAGGCCGAGGATCTGCTGCCGGACGCGGACGTCATCGCCCCGGCCGAGGAGATCGAGGCGGACGAAATCGTGCGGGCCGCGGTGCTGGCGCTGCGGTTCGAACTGGCGGCGGTCTATCTCGGGCTGGCGGCGGGCAGCATCGGCGGCGCGGGCCGCTTCGCGCCCGCGACGGCGTGAGACCCGCCGAGCACCGGCGACGACCGGTGCCGAAGGAGTGGAGTTGAGGTGACAGTGGAGCTGCTGCGCAACGCGGTGCGGCCCTACGCCTGGGGATCGCGGACGGCGATCCCCGAGCTGCTGGGCCGTCCGGTACCCGCGCCGCACCCCGAGGCCGAGCTGTGGATGGGCGCCCACCCGGGTGACCCGTCGCACGTGATCGCCCCGGACGGCACCGAGCGGAGCCTGCTGGAGCTGGTGGACGCCGATCCGGTGACGCAGCTGGGCGAGCGGTGCGCGAAGCGGTGGGGCGGGCGGCTCCCGTTCCTGTTGAAGATCCTGGCGGCGGAGGAACCGCTGTCGATGCAGGCGCACCCGTCGGCGGCGCAGGCCGCGGAGGGCCACGCCCGCGAGGAGCGGCTGGGCATCCCGCGGGACGCGCCGAACCGCAACTACCCGGACCCGACGGCGAAGCCGGAACTGGTGTGCGCGCTGACGGAGTTCCACGCGCTGGCCGGGTTCCGCACGCCGGACCGCACGGTGAAGCTGCTCAAGGCGATCGAGACGCCGGGGCTGGCGAAGTACACCGGGCTGCTGGAGGCCCAGCCGGACCCGTCCGGGTTGCGTGCGCTGTTCACGACGTGGATCACGCTGCCGCAGCCGTCGCTGGACTCGCTGCTGCCGGAGGTGCTGGACGCCTGCGTCCGGCACGTCCAGGAGCACGGCGAGTTCGCGGTCGAGTGCCGCACGATCCTGGAGCTGGGCGAGGCGCACCCGCGGGACGCGGGCGTGCTGGCGGCGCTGCTGCTGAACCGGCTGACGCTGCGCGCGGGCGAGGCGATCTACCTGCCGGCCGGCAACCTGCACCTGTACCTGCACGGAACGGCCGTGGAGATCCTGGCCAACTCGGACAACATCCTCAGGTGCGGCCTGACGCCGAAGCACGTGGACGTGCCGGAGCTGCTGCGCGTGGTGGACTTCGCGTGCGGCGAGATGCCGGTCCAGTGCGGCGACGTGGGCGGCCGGATGGCCGTGTACCACACGGACGCGCCGGAGTTCGAGCTGTCGCGGGTGGAGTGGGCGGACGGCCAGTCCGACGAGATCGCGGTCGACAGCACCGGCCCGCAGATCCTCCTGTGCACGGCGGGCGACCTGCTGGTGACCGCGGACGACGGCGAGAAGGTCGAGCTGCGCCGCGGTCAGTCGGTGTGGCTGCCGGCGGCGGACCCGCCGGTGCATGTGCGGCCACTGGGTGGGGCGCGCTCCCAGCTGTTCAGGGCCACCGCGGGCACCTGCGAGGACTGAGCCGCGAGGACCGCTCGTGGAATGCTGGTTCCATGTCGTCTTCCCCTGGCCGGCAGTCAACGCCTTCGAGCGCACCCGGAGCCGACGCGGACCTGCTCACCATCGGCGAACTGGCCCGCCGTACCGGCGTCACCACCGTGGCCCTGCGTCACTACGAGGAAATCGGCCTGCTTCCCGCGCCCGTCAGGGTGTCGGGGCAGCGCCGCTATCCCGGCTCGGCGGCCCGGCTCGTCGGCGCGATCCTGCTCTTCCGCGACGCGGGATTCACCCTCGCCGAGCAGAAGGCCCTGCTGGCCGCACGCCACGCCGGGGAATGGGAACTCCTCGCCCGGCGCAAGCTGGCGGAACTCGACGAGCAGATCGCCAAGGCACAGGCCGCCCGCGAAGCCATCGAGCACGGACTGCGGTGTCCCCACGAGGACATCACGCACTGCCCGCACTTCGACGCCGGAGTCACCGCCCGGCTCGCCGGCGAGCCGCTGGCGCGCTCGCACGCGCGGCTGCACGAATGACTGTGTACGTTCCGTGTGGCGCCCTTCTCCACTATCGCTCATCGGGATGGTTCTGCCGTCCCGATGTGTCGATTTTCGAGGAGAACGAGCTTGTGACTGCTTATCCCCCTGCCGCGACCGGGCTTCCCCAGCCTGCCCCGGTCGTGGCTCCGTCCCGTCCCGGGCTGCTGACGGGACTGGCCGGTGTCGCCGTCGTCTCGGCGCTGGCGCTGATCGTCGACGGCATCATGCTGTTCGCCGGCGGGCGCGACCTCGCGCTGGACGCCGCGGCGCGGACGATCGCGAGCATGACCGGCGCCTCCGCCGAGTCGGTGAAGGCCGACGGCGGGATGCTGCTGGAGGCGGCGCTCGACGAGGTGCAGGCCACACTCGCGGTCCGCGGCGGCATCGCCGTCTTCTTCGGTGTCGTGCTGCTGTTCTGGGGGCTGCTCGCGCTGCGCGGTGCGGTGTGGATCCGCGTGCTGCTGACGCTGGCGGCACTGACGGCGGCCGGGGTGGCCGTACGGCTCGCCACCGACATCGAGGGTTCGACCGCGGCCATCCGCGGGGTCGCCTGGCTCGCCGTCGCGACCGGCCTGGCCGTCATCGTGCTGTCGTGGCTGCCGCCGGTGAACCGGTACGCCAAGGCACGCAAGGGTCGTTAGGGGCACGCGGCCGGGCTTCGGTGTCTTGAATGAGTCATTCAGGACCTCCGAGGTCTTGAATGAGTCATTCAAGACGCTTGGCCTGGGCGGGGTGAGCCGGGCTCCTGGCGGCCCGGGGCCGCGAGTTCGAAGTTCCCTGGGGGTGGCGCCGGGCGGGGGGTGCCCGGCGTCCGTGGGCTCGGGGTGGTGTCGTGGAGGGGGCGGCACCACCCCGGTTTGTCTTCAGGCCGGTTCGGTGAGGGCCAGCAGGGCCCGCCGGACGGCGGCCGCGCTGGCGTCGCGCGGGTCCGCCAGGTTCGCCGCCTCCGCGGCGGCTTCCGCCGCCGACGTCGTATCGCCGATGGCTTCGCAGGCTCGCTGCAGGACCAGCCAGGTCAGGCCGGTCGCGGACCGGCCACCCATGGCGCGGAACTCCGTCAGGCACTCCCGCAGCACCGGGATCGCTTGTGCTGCATGGCCTTCGCCGATCCAGCCCGCCGCCAGCGCGCGGGCACACGACAGTTCCCGCGGCCGCTCGTCCAGCTCCCTGGCCAGCTCACGGGCTTCGCCGAACGCCGCCATCGCGCGTTCGCGCTCGCCCGTGGTCGCCGAGATCGCGCCCTGGGTGCGCAACGACTTCGCCAGCGCCGAGCGGGCCATCGTGGAGCGCAGCCTGTCCACCGACTCCGCGATCGCCGCCGCCGCTTCCCGGTCGTCGCCGGTCAGCAGCGACGACCACGCGAACCCGTGCAGGGCCATGCCGATCTGGCGGGCGTCGCCGGTTTCCCGTGCCGACGCCAGCGCGATCCGGTCGACGTCCCGCGCCTGCGTCACCCGGCCGAGCCGCAGCAGCGCCGCGGACTCCGCCGAGCGGACCCGGATCGGCTCCGGCCGTCCGTCCACAGTGAACAGTTCGCGGGCGCGGGCCGCCGTCTGCAGCGCCTCTTCCGCGTGGCCGAGCCCGATCAGGCAGTGCGCCAGGTTCGCCGCGACCCACGCGTGGGTGTGGCGGTCGCCACGCGCTTCCAGCTCCTTCGCGCACTGGCGGTACGCGGCCGCGGCCTCCTCGTACTGCCCGCGTTCGTGCCGCAGCAGCGCGAGCGTGGCCTCGGCGAGCAGCGCGGTCGCCGGGTCCGCCGTCGCCAGCACCGTCTCGTACGCCGCGCGCATCTCGGCGTACCGGCCGTGCAGGTACAGGTGGACGCTCAGCTTGTCCAGCAGGGCCAATGCTTTCCGCGGCTCCAGGTGCCCGAGCAGCCGGACGAGGTTCGCGCGCTCGGCGGTGAACCAGTCGTCCGGACGTTCCAGCAGCCGCGTCACCAGCGCGTCCGGCAACGGCTGCGCGGACGGCCCGTAATCGAACGCCGGCATCGGCACCGTGCGCGGCAGCCGGGCCGCCGCCGCACCGGCCAGCGCGAGGGTCGCCGTCAGCACCGTCTGCAGACCGCCGGTGTCCTCGGCCAGTTCCGCGGCGTACAACCGGACGAGGTCGTGCATCCGGTACCGGCCTTCGCCGGTGACGTCCGGCCCGCGGGCCTCCAGCAGGCTCGCCTCGACGAGTTCCTCGACCGCCTCGTCGGCGTCCGGCTCGCCGACCAGCGTCGTCACCGCCCAGGCAGGCAGGTCGGCCAGGTGGCAGCGGCCGAGCAGGCGGAAGGCGCGCTGCGCCGGCGGGCGCAGGCCGTCGTAGCTCAGCGCGATGCTGCTGCGGACGGCGAGGTCGCTCACGGTCAGCTCGTCGAGGCGGCGGACTTCGTCCTCGAGCCGGCAGGCCAGCTCGCCGAGCCGCAGGTGCGGGCGGATGGCCAGCCTGCTGCCGGCGATCCGCAGCGCCAGCGGCAGCCGCGCGCAGGCCGCGATGATCCGCTCGGCGTCGGCGCGCTCGCGGGCCACGCGGGCCCCGGCGAGCCGGTTCAGCAGCTCGGTGGCGTCCGGTCCGGAGAGGGGCCCGAGTGCCAGCCGGTGCGCCCCGGCGAGCCCGCTCAGCCGTCGGCGGCTCGTGACGAGCACCGCGCAGCCCGGCGTCCCCGGCAGCAGCGTGCGGACGTCACCCGGGTCCCCGGCGTCGTCGAGCACGACCAGCACCCGCCGGTCGGTGAGGCGGCCCCGGAACACCGCCGCGCGCGCCCGCACGTCGTCCGGCACCGCGGGGCCCGGCACGCCCAGCGCGCGCAGGAGATCGGCCAGCACCTCGCCGATCGGCCGCCCGCCGAGCGGCACGTAGAGCTGGCCGTCCGGGAACTGCGCGCGCAGCCGGTGCGCGGCCCGCACGGCCAGCGTGCTCTTGCCCGCGCCCGGCTCGCCGCTGACCACCGCGAGGGGAACGCCGTTGCTGTCGGCCAGGACGTCGGTGAGCTGCGCCAGCTCGGCGTCGCGGCCGGTGAAGTCCCCGATGTCCGGCGGCAGCTGGCACACGGGCCACCCCGCGGGTGGCAGCCGCGGCACGGGGTCCTCGCCACGCAGGACGGCCGCGTGCACCCGGCGGGCCTCCGCGCCGGGCTCGACGCCGAGTTCTTCGATCAGGGTGGTCCGCAGCCGCCGGTAGACCGCCAGCGCGTCCCCCTGCCGCCCGGCCCGGTGCAGCGCGATCATCAGCTGTCCGGCAAGCCGTTCCCGCAGCGGGTGCGCGGTGATCATGGCTTGCAGCTCACCGGTGAGTTCCCCGTGCCGCCCGGCGCCGAGTTCGGCGTCGGCGCAGTCTTCGAAGACGGCGAGCCGTTCGGACTCCAGCCGCGCGATGTCGGCGTCGAGCTGCGGAACGTGCAGCCCGGCGAGCACCGGCCCCCGCCACTGCGCCAGCGCCCGCCGGTAGTGCCGCGCGGCGACGGCGGCCTCCCCGGCCCGCCGCCCTTCGGCAACGGCGGCCCGGAAGACGAGCAGGTCCAGCTCGTCGGGCTCGACGAGCAGCCGGTAGCCGAGCGGCCCGTGCTCGACCCGCAGGCCGTCGATCCGGTCGCGCAGCCGGGAGAGGTAGGTGTGCAGGTTCGAGGTGTACGACTTGGGCGGCCCACCCGGCCACAGCGCTTCGACCAGCACGTCGACATGAACGTGCCGGCCGGCGTTGAGCAGCAGCACGGCCAGCAGCGTGCGCTGCCGTTCACCCCGCAGCACCAGCCACTGCCCGGGCGGGCTTTCGATGGCCAGCGGCCCGAGCACGCCGAAATGCGCCATGTCGACCTTCCCCCGGTAGCGGAACGGTCACCGTAGCGAAGGGGTACGACAGAACGGGGCGGTTCGAGGGGATCGAACAGCTTCAGCTTGCCTTCGCTCATTCGTGGCGAGTATAGTAATAGCTATACTCGCACGATGGTCGCTCAGGACTGGGAAATCTATGTCGTCGACGAAGTCCTCGAATGGATCGAGCAGCTGGACGACGCGACGCACGCCCGTGTCGTCCAGGCGATCGATGCACTGGCGGAGGGTGGTCCCGGACTGGGGCGTCCTCTGGTCGACACGATCGCCGGTTCGAACGTTCCGAACTTGAAGGAACTACGGCCGGGAACGGTGCGCATCCTGTTCGTCTTCGACCCTTGGCGGTCGAGCGTCCTGCTCGTCGCCGGGGACAAGGCAGACCGGTGGAGCGCGTGGTACCGCGAGGCAATCCCGCTGGCCGAAGACCGGTATGACCGCTACCTCAAGGAACGGCAGGCAGAGGAGGGCCGACCATGACGGGATACACCCGCTGGCAGGACGTCCGGGCGGCGCATGTCGAGCGCGCCGGGGGAGAAGCAGCGGTCGCGGCGGGCAAGGAGGAACTTCTCGCCACGGTCCAGGGGCACCGGCTCGCGGAGATCCGCCGGAGCCGGGGCCTGACCCAGCATCAGCTGGCCGAGCGGATGGGGGTCACCAAGGGCCGGATCTCCCAGATCGAGCAGGGCAACATCGCCGGCTTCGACGTGCTCGCCCGTTACGCTGCGGCTTTGGGGGGTCGCCTGCACCAGGCGATCCACTTCGACGACGGGGAGATCGCCGCCATCGCCTGAGCGAATCCCCGGCCGGTGCCGAGCGGGCGGGACCACGCCCATTACGCTCCACCCGGACATTCGGGACCAACCAGGGGAGCGGTCGTGTCAGCTGGAGGCGGAACCAAGGCGATCATCGCGGCACTCGGGGCCAACGCCGGGATCGCGGCGGCGAAGTTCGCCGGCTTCCTCGTCACCGGGTCGTCGTCGATGCTGGCGGAGTCCGTGCACTCGCTGGCCGACACCTCCAACCAGGGGCTGCTGCTGCTCGGCCAGAAGACCTCGAAGCGGGCGGCGGACCAGGCGCACCCCTTCGGCTACGGCCGGGACCGGTACTTCTACTCCTTCATCGTCGCCCTCATGCTCTTCACGCTGGGGTCGGCCTTCGCGATCTACGAAGGCATCCACAAGATCGGCCACCCCGAGCCGCTCGAGTCGCCGATCGTCGCGGTGATCATCCTGGTCGTCGCGCTGTGCCTGGAGGGCTACAGCTTCTTCACCGCGATCACCGAGTCGAAGAAGATCAAGGGCGATGCCACCTGGTGGGGTTTCATCCGGCAGGCGAAGGAACCCGAGCTGCCCGTCGTGCTGCTGGAGGACGCCGGTGCGCTGCTCGGCCTCGTCTTCGCGCTGGCCGGCGTCGGCCTTTCCGTGGTCACCGACGACCCGGTCTGGGACGGCGTCGGCACCCTCGCGATCGGGGCGCTGCTCGGGGTCATCGCCATCATCCTCATCGTCGAGATGAAGAGCCTGCTCATCGGCGAAGGCGCCACCGCGAGCGTGCTCGCGACGATCGTCGACGAGCTCGCCGCGGGCAAGGTCGAGCGGGTCATCCACATCCGCACCCAGTACCTCGGGCCGGACGAGCTGCTCGTCGCGGCGAAGCTGGCGATGGTGCCGGGGCTCGACACCGCCGCGGTGGCCCAGGCCATCGACGACGCCGAGGCCCGCGTCCGCGCCAAGGTGCCGGTCGCCAAGCTGATCTACCTCGAGCCGGACCTCGACCGCAGCCTTGCGCGTTAGCCCAAGATCCACTTCGTCACCTTCGGCAAGCCGGGCCGTACCTGACCCGTTAGGGTGACCTACGGCGAAAAACGGCCGGAGGAGGTCAACGGTGCCCGGAACGGGATTGTGGCGCACTAAATCGATCGAACAGTCCATTGCGGACACTGACGAGCCGGAGACCAAGCTCCGGCGGAACCTCAGTGCCTGGGACCTTACGGTTTTCGGTGTCGCGGTCGTCATCGGCGCCGGTATCTTCACGCTGACCGCGCGCACGGCAGGGGATTACGCCGGGCCCTCGGTTTCGCTGGCCTTCGTGTTCGCCGCGATCGCCTGCGCGCTGGCGGCCCTGTGCTACGCCGAGTTCGCCTCGACCGTGCCGGTCGCCGGCAGCGCGTACACGTTCTCCTACGCCACTTTCGGCGAGTTCATGGCCTGGATCATCGGCTGGGACCTGATCCTGGAGCTCGCCGTCGGCGCGGCCGCGGTGTCCAAGGGCTGGTCGGTGTACCTGGAGACGGTGCTCGGCTACCTCTTCGGCAAGGGCACGAAGACGACGTTCGTGGCAGGCGGCGTGACCGTCGACTGGGGTGCCCTCGTCGTCGTGGCGGTCCTGACGCTCCTGCTGGCCCTCGGGACGAAGCTGTCGTCGCGGGTCTCGATGGTGATCACCGGCATCAAGGTCGCCGTGGTGCTGTTCGTGATCATCCTGGGCATCTTCTACATCAAGGGCGCCAACTACTCGCCGTACGTGCCGCCGGAGGTCAGCGGCAGCGCCGCCCAGACGGGGGTCGACCAGTCGCTGTTCTCGCTGATCGCGGGCGGCGCGAGCAGCTCGTTCGGTGTCTTCGGCCTGCTCGCGGGCGCGTCGCTGGTGTTCTTCGCCTTCATCGGCTTCGACATCGTCGCGACCACCGCGGAGGAGACGAAGAACCCGCAGAAGGCCGTTCCGCGGGGCATCATGGGCTCGCTGGTCATCGTGACCGTGCTCTACGTCGCGGTGTCGCTGGTGGTCGTCGGGATGGTGTCGTACAAGGACCTCGCGACGTCGGCGGGCGACGGTAGCCACAAGACGCTGGCCACCGCCTTCGCGATGAACGGCGTCGACTGGGCGGCCAACATCATCTCCTTCGGCGCGCTCGCCGGCCTGACCACCGTCGTCATGGTCCTCATGCTGGGCCAGGTCCGGATCATCTTCGCGATGTCGCGCGACGGCCTGATGCCGCGCGGGCTCGCGAAGACGGGTGAGCACGGCACGCCGATGCGCGCGACGCTCATCGTGGGCGGCCTGGTCGCGGTCGCGGCGACGTTCTTCCCGGCGGACAAACTGGAAGAAATGGTCAATGTGGGCACGCTCTTCGCGTTCGTGCTCGTTTCGGCGGGCGTGCTGGTGCTGCGCCGGACGCGGCCGGACCTGCCCCGCGCGTTCCGCGTGCCGTGGGTGCCGGTGATCCCGATCCTGGCGATCCTGGCCTGCCTGTGGCTGATGCTGAACCTGACCGTGCTGACCTGGCTGCGGTTCGTCGCCTGGATGGTGCTGGGCGTGCTGATCTACTTCGGCTACAGCAGGCGGCATTCGCTGCTCGGCAAGCGGCAGGCGGAGGGGACCGGCGAGCCCGTGCCGTCGTCCGAAGCCTGACTTGCTCCTGAAAAGCCCCGTCGGCCTGGATCCCCAGGTCGGCGGGGCTTTTTGCGGCCGCTGACGGAACGCCGGGTAACGGCGGGGTCAAGACGATCTTGCGGTTCGTGCGCAAAGGGGGACCCCGCGTGAGAGGCGGGGTGACGTGCGATACCTTTCGAGCCTTCGTGCGCCACCGACGGGTGAATTACCGCCGCGTAATTACTACGGGCGGTGGCGTTCGACCGCCCAGGTTTTTGCCGTTCCTCCCCCGTTCGGTACAGGAGAACTCAATGCGCAGACGTACCTTCCGCGGCGCCGTCGCGGTCATGGCGCTCACCACCGCCGCCCTGATCGGGACCGCCGGTTCCGCGCTGGCCTGCTACCCGTCCGACGGCCGGGCCACGCCGGTCCCGAAGAACGCGTCCACCTGCGAGGACGCCAAGCTCCCCGGTCAGACGCTGGTCCGGTCCGACGAGCTGCCGACCGACGTCATCGACATCGAGGGCGGCGTCGAGAACAAGGACAAGACCCTGACGATCAAGGGTGTCGCCAAGGGCGTCACCATCACCGCGGTCGTGGTCAAGGGCGGCGACGGCTACAACATCTACAAGCCCGAGAAGCTGGGCGACCTGCCGTGGAAGGACCTGAAGTCGCCGCTGAACGGCGGCCGCCAGGTCCCGACGATCAGCCACTGGTTCGTCTGCGGCACCACCAAGACCACCCCGCCGGAGACCAGCGCGCCGACGACCAAGCCGTCGACGCCGACCTCGTCGAAGCCGAGCACCCCGGCCACCTCGACGACTGTGTCGCCGACCAGCACCACCGCTCCGGCCGCCGTGCCGGCGGGCAACGAGTCGGGCACCGGCGGCGGCCTGGCCAACACCGGTTTCGACAACAGCTGGCTCATCTGGATCGCGGGCCTGCTGCTGGTCGCCGGTGGCGGCCTGCTCGCGCTGCTGAAGTTCCGCCGCAAGGCGTCCGAGTGACGTTCTGACCGGTCGAAGGCCCCTCGCCCCAGGCGAGGGGCCTTCACCGTTTCGGGGGGAAGTCCCCGAAGAGCAGGCCCTGCTCGCCGCCGGCGGGCTTGCCGAGGCCGGCGGCCATCGCGACGGCGTGGTCCCATTCCGCGTCGGCCAGGTAGTCCTGGTGCCGGAGCACCCCGGGTGCCCAGCGGTGCCGCCCGGTCGGGCCGCGCAGCGGGTCCGGCAGCCAGTGGTCGCCGCCGAGGATGAGGACGCCGTTGCCGTCGGCCGTCGCCGACACCGGGCCGTGACCGCCTTCGGGCCGGAAGCCGACGCCGTGCAGCTGCCGGTCGGCGACGGAGTGCCGCCAGGTCGTCACGCCGCCGCCGAAGATGTCCGTGCCGCGGCACAACGCCCGCCACCGGCCGCCGAGGTCGGCGAAGAGCTGTTCCAGCGCCTCCTGCGGCAGCAACGCCGGGAACGCGCGCTGGTAGCCCCACTGCAACGGCGAGCCGGCGGTCAGCACGCCGACGCGTTCGAGGTCCGCCTTCGGCAGCTCGGCCGCCAGCCGGGCGGCGGCCATGACCGTGAGCAGGCTGCCGAGGTTGTAGCCGGAGAGCACCACCCGCGTCCCCGGCTCGGCGAGGTGCTCGCGGGCCCGCGCGGCCAGTTCCGGGACGACTTTCAGTGCGTAGCAGGGCGGCACCGTCGGGTGGGCCGCCCGCGGCCAGAAGCAGACGAGGTCGGCCAGCGCGCCGAGGTGACGGCTGCGCTGCGGCGTGCGCGCGGCCGTGTAGACCACGCGCAGCAGGCCCGCGGCCAGCGCACCCAGCGCGATCACGCCGATCGCGGACAGCGGCCCGAACCAGCCGGGGACCAGCCCGAACCCGAAGCGCAGCACCAGCAGTGCCGCGCCGCCGACGGACATCGCGCTCGCCACCGCCAGCGCCAGGTGGTGCAGGTGCCGCCGTTCCCACGCCGACCGCGCCCACGCCGCCGCGGCCCGGGTCTCCTGCTGCCGGTCGTGCTCCATCAGCTTGACGATCTCCGGGATGCCCCGCCGCAGCCGCCGCAGCGGGACGGCGACCGCGAACCCGACCACGCCGAGCACCGCGGCCAGCGCCAGCCCGGCTCCCCACAGGACCGTGACCAGCACATAGGTGTCCGGCACGCGCAGGGATTCCGCGCCGGAAAGCCGGCGGACGGCTTCGGCGAGGCCCGCGCCGAACCCGCCGCCGAGCAGTCCGGCCAGCGCGAGCACCGGCGCGGCCGCCCAGCCGCCCATCCACGGCCGCAGCCGCCGCGGCTTGTGCTGCCAGCCGGGCCGGGCCAGCAGCGCGGCCGGCGCCAGGAACACCGCGAACAGCACCGTGACGACGACCAGCGCGGCGCCGAGGCCTTCGACCACGCCGTTCGTCCCCGGCAGCGAGCCGGTGCCGGGGCGCAGCCGGACTGCCGCCACGACGACCAGCAGGACCGCGAACCCGATCACGCCGGGCCGGGCGAAGCGGCCGGTGTCGACGCCGATCGCCGCCGCCACGACCGTGGCGAGCACCAGCGCCAGCGTCACGATCCAGGCGACGAGATCGACGGTGTCACCCGGCACGCGGAACGGGCCGCCGAGCAGCAGGAGTGCGACCGACGCCAGCGCCGCGACGGTGTGCAGGCAGCGCAGCGCCGGGGTCTCGGGGTCGGCACGCATCCGCAGCGGCCCGCCGGTGAGGTCGCCGTCGGCGTGCACCGCCCAGGTCGCCGAGGAGATCCGGTGCAGCACGAAGATCACGGCCAGCAGCGGCAGCACGCCGAGGGCGATCCGCGACGGCGTCGTGCGCAGGACGTCGGGGACCGCGGGCAGGCAGCCCGACGCGGGCGCGAGGCACTGCGCGGCGAACAGGTCGAGCGCGATCGCCGCGAGCTGGCCCATCAGCAGCATCGTCAGCAGCAGCGCGCCGACGCGCAGCAGGCCGCGGCAGACCGCGCCGAGGACGCGGGGGAGCCGCCGGTCCGGCGGGACCGGCGGCAGCATCCAGAACGCGACGTTGGCGAGGGAGAACGGGAACAGCAGCGCCCAGGTGGCCTTCGCGGCGCCGCCCGAGGTCATGCCGTGCCAGAGGTAGCCTTCGAGGGTCCGCGGGATCGACCGGCCGAGGGCCGGCAGCACCGGGCCGGGGGCCGGCCTGCGCAACCGGTCGGCCGGGCGGATCACCCGGCCCAGCCCGTCGCCGGCGACGTCGACGGTGGAGACCGCGTCGAGCAGCGTTTCCCCGCTGGTGCCGACCAGCCCGGCGACGCGGATTTCGACGACGCGGGTGTCCGGGCCGGGCATGGGCACGGTAAGGGTCTCCTAACCATTCTAGGGGCAGTCGAGCGGACAACGGTAGTGTTCCGGTGTCATCGAGTCTTGGAGGAATCGCCACTATGACCCCCGAAAGCGTTGCCAAGCGGCACGAGACCCGCAACGGCATCGAGTTCGCCGTCGCCGACCTCGAGGCCGCCGAGTTCGGCCGCAAGGAGATCCGCCTCGCCGAGCACGAGATGCCGGGACTGATGGCGCTGCGCCGCGAATACGCGGAGGTCTACCCGCTGCGCGGGGCCCGCGTCTCGGGCTCGCTGCACATGACCGTGCAGACCGCGGTGCTGATCGAGACGCTCGTCGCGCTGGGGGCGGAGGTGCGCTGGGCCTCCTGCAACATCTTCTCGACGCAGGACCACGCGGCGGCCGCGGTCGTCGTCGGCCCGCACGGCACGGTCGAGGAGCCCAAGGGCGTCCCGGTGTTCGCGTGGAAGGGCGAGTCGCTCGAGGAGTACTGGTGGTGCACCGAGCGGATGCTCACCTGGGACGGCGAGGGCCCGAACATGATCCTCGACGACGGCGGTGACGCCACCATGCTGGTGCACAAGGGCACCGAGTACGAGAAGGCCGGCGTCGTGCCTGCTCCGGACGACAACGACTCCGACGAGTGGAAGGTCTTCCTCGAGCTGCTGCGCAACTCTCTGGCGGCCGACACCGGCAAGTGGACCCGGATCGGCGAGGGCATCCGCGGCGTCACCGAGGAGACCACGACCGGCGTCCTGCGGCTCTACCAGCTCGCGGCGTCGGGCGAGCTGCTGTTCCCGGCGATCAACGTCAACGACGCGGTGACGAAGTCGAAGTTCGACAACCGCTACGGCATCCGCCACTCCCTGATCGACGGCATCAACCGCGGCACGGACGTGCTGATCGGCGGCAAGGTCGCGGTGGTCTGCGGCTACGGCGACGTCGGCAAGGGCGCGGCGGAGTCGCTGCGCGGTCAGGGTGCCCGCGTGATCGTCACCGAGATCGACCCGATCTGCGCCCTGCAGGCGGCGATGGACGGCTACGCGGTCCGCAAGCTGGAGACGGTGCTGCCCGAGGCCGACATCGTCATCACGACGACCGGCAACAAGGACGTCGTGCTGGCCGAGCACATGGCCAAGATGAAGCACCAGGCGATCCTGGGCAACATCGGCCACTTCGACAACGAGCTCGACATGGCCGGGCTGGCGCGCTACCCGGGCATCCGCCGCGTGAACATCAAGCCGCAGGTCGACGAGTGGGTGTTCCCGGACGGCCACTCGATCATCGTGCTGTCCGAGGGCCGCCTGCTGAACCTGGGCAACGCGACCGGGCACCCGTCGTTCGTGATGTCGAACAGCTTCTCGAACCAGGTGATCGCCCAGATCGAGCTGTTCACCAAGCACGAGGAGTACGACAACGAGGTCTTCCGGCTGCCGAAGAAGCTCGACGAGAAGGTGGCCCGCATCCACCTCGAGGCACTCGGCGGCGAGCTGACGAAGCTGACCAAGGAGCAGGCCGAGTACATCGACGTGGACGTCGAAGGCCCGTTCAAGCCGGAGCACTACCGGTACTGACGTTTTACCTGCTCAGGGCCGCCCCGGAAGAGTACGGGGCGGCCCTTTGTCCTGCGTCCGGAACCGCTGCGGGTCGCGGGAGGTCTTCGGAGTCATCCCGCTGGCCCCGCGGCGGATCTTCGCGGCCGCCCGGCGGCTGGTGACCGACAACTATCCCGTGCGCACCCCTTCGTCACGCGCGACCAGCGTCAGGCCGAAGCAGCGAAAGCCAACGGGTTCGAGGTGCTGTGACCGCCTGCGCGGTAGAATCTCCGGTGTTCTTGGCTTCACGAACCTCACGGCCCGGTAGGTAGTCCGGGCGGCCGCTCGCGGCTCGTTGTCCCGCAAGGGAAACCGGTGACGCCAGGCTGATCCGTCATGCCTGGAGGTTTCCCGATGAGCGGGGTGTTCACGCTGTACCACGACGGCCGGTTCTGGGTCGGCGTCTACGAAATCCACGAAGACGGCCTGGTCCGGGCCGCCCGTCACATCTTCGGCGCCGAGCCGAACAACGCCGAGCTGGCGGCCTTCGCGTCCGGCCGCGACTTCGTCCGCCTGGCCGACGAAGCCCGCGCGGCCCCGCCGGTCCCGGCCGACCGCCGTCCCAAGCGGCGAATCCACGACGAGGTGGGTATCGGCACGGCCGCCCAACGCGCGTTGCGCGACGCAGTCACCGTGCGCGCGGCGGAGAACAAAGCGGCCCGCAAACGCCGAGCCGCGGCCGAGGCCGCTCGCCGCCGGGCCCTGGCAAAGGCCAAGTCCCGAGCCAAACACCGCGGCCGCTGACGAGATGCCCCTCCAATCACACGTGATGCCCGCCCAATCACACGTGATGCCCGTTCAATCACGCGAGTTCCGCCCCGGATCACGCGAGTTCCGCGCTCAATCACACCAATCCCGCGATTCGACGGGCCTCATCCGTGAACGAAGGGGCATCACATGTGCACCCACGGGCATCACGCGTGATTGGCGGGGCATCACACCGTCAGTTCCACTCCACCGCGACCCCGGCCAATCCGGGCCCCGCGTCGCTGAAGAACGCGCTGCTGACTCCGCCCATGTCGCACGGCAGTTCCTCGGCCACCACCGGCAGGGCGTCGTCGCGGGCGCGGACCTGGCGGGTGCACCGGGCCGGGAGCGCGTTGCGGTCGAACCGCAGCTGGACCAGGTAACTCGCGCACCGGTCGCGCAGCATCCGGTAGTACCCGGGGGACGCCGAACCCGAGTCGTCGCGGACCTCGAAGCAGAACACGTGGATGTCGCCCTCGGCGAGCTTGCGGTCGAACAGCAGCTCGGTCGCCATCGTGTCCGCGTCCGGGTTGCGCCGCATCCGGCCCACCCGGCAGCCCTCGTCGGTGATCAGCTCGACGTCGTCGATGCGGCAGCCCGGGTCGCCGTTGTACACCGTCAGGTAGCGGTCCGGGCCGTGACGGCGGGCGCGCGTCACCAGCCGGGTGCGCAGGCTCACCTGGCGGTGTTCCGCGTCGAACGTGATCGTGTCGTGGACCGACAGCAGCTCCAGGTCGGCGTTGTAGTGGTTCGACGACGGGTACGCGCCCAGCTCGGCCAGCAGGTCCTCCACGATCGATCCCATGTCGCCGGAGCGCAGGTCGTGGAACGACGCCGCCGGCTGGTGGCCGCGGCGGACCAGGCGGGGCCCGATCAGCACCACCAGCGCGTCCGCAGGCAGCTGGAGGACCGATTCGAGCGCCCGGACCGCCGGCAGCGCCTTCGGCACCTCGGGCTGACGCAGCCCGCGTTGCCAGTAACTCAGCGTCGACTGTCCGATTTGGACGCCGCGGAGGGCCAGGTGGGCGCGCAGCCGGGCCAGCGAGAGGCCGCGGTAGGCGATCGCCAGCCGGAGTGCGTGGTGGAACTCACCGGTGCGGAGCGCCTCGGTCAGCTCTTTCGGCAGCTCGGCGACCGATGCCCGGGTCGTGCGGGCGCCATCGATGATCAGTGGGAGGTTCCCGTCTTGTACCACCGCTCGTCCCTTCACCCGACCAGTGTGTGCGCTGGGCGTGAACACCGCGGAACGTTCACGTTAGCAGCGTAGAGTGGCCGTGCCGACCCCCGTTCAGGGTGGTTGGCCACGTAAGGGTGACTGTTCCGCGTTCCGGTTATGACCCGGAACGGTCCGTTCCTCCGGATGGCGTTCTTGCTCGGGGTGACCGCGTTGTTCACCGTTGTGACCACCGCTGGTTCGCCCACTCCTCACAGGAGGCCATCTGTGCTGGTGAAGTCGAGCCAGGTCCACGCCGTCCTGGCCGTGAGCCTGCTGCTGTGCCTCGTCGCGCCGACGCAGTCCCAAGCAGCCGCGCCCGGCGTGCCGCCGACCCACCGCAACCCGATCACGCTGCAGGCCCAGCAGAAGACCCAGTGGTGCTGGGCGGGGGCGGGCAACGCCATCGCCGCCTTCCACGGCGCCGCCGTCAGCCAGACGCAGTTCTGCCTGCTCGCGCACGGCGGAACCGGGCCGGACTGCGCGAACCTCCCCGGCACGCTCGCCGACCCGCAGCGTGCCTTCGCCCGGCTCGGGTTCACCTCGCCGGGCCGCTACCTCGACCACCCGATCACCGCCGCGGCGGTCCGGACGCAGACCGCGGCCGACCGGCCCGTTCAGACGCGGGTGGGGTACCGCTCGGGCGGCGGTCACTCGCACGTCCTCTACGGCTACGACACCCGCGGCGACTGGATCTTCTGGGGTGATCCCGGACCCGCCAAGCGCTACAACTGGTCGACCTACGGCTTCTACGCGAAGAACCCGGCGTTCACCTGGACGCACACGCTCACCGGGATCACCCGATGAGCAGGCGGGCGGTGGTGCTCGCCGTGCTGACCGGCGCGGCGCTGCTGATGACGGCTCCGGTGTCAGGCGCGGCCCAGGCCGCCGTCATCGGCAGCGCCGACGCCGTGGCCGCGCACACCGCGGCGGCGGGCCTGGAGGACACGCTGGTCCGCTTCTTCGCCCAGGCGCCGGGAGCACAGGCGCCGGTCTCGGTGCGGATCGAGCCGGACGCCTACCCGGTGTACGAGCTGTCGCCGGACTTCGTCGCGGGCAAGCCGGGCGCGGCGCCGGGCGAGTTCGCCTACTTCGCGATTCCCGCCCGGGCATCCGACGGCCGGACCGCGACGCTCTGGTCGGTCCGCGGTGCCGACGGCTCCTGGCAGATCGGCAACATCGCCTCGGGCGACGTCGAGAGCGCGTACGCCCGGCAGCTGCCCGCGGGGGCGCAGTTGCTGCACGAGCCCCAGGTCGACGCCTGGTACGCGGTGCGCGACGGCCGGGTCACGCCGTTGTCGGAGCAGCGGCCCGCGGTCGCCGTCGCGGACTACCAGCGCGCCGTCGAAGGCCGCTACGCCGACAAGCTCCCCGGCTCGGTCTACGACCGCACCGGCGAGGCGGGCGGCTTCGACGCGACGTCGCAGGTGATGCCCCGCGGCGACGGCGGGACGGCGCCGTCCAGCCACGACACCGGCTGGGTGCCACTGCTGATCCTCGTCGGCGTGCTGGCCGTCAGCGGCGCCGGATACGTCTTCCACCTGCGGCGGCATCCCGCCTGAGACGAACCGGCGGGCCCGGTGCCGATCCCCTTCCACCGGGCCCGCCGGTCAACCACCGATAATGGCGTCGTGGGTCGACTGGTGGTCATCGAAGGGCTCGACGGCGCGGGCAAGCGCACGCTGGCCGACGGGCTGACGGCGGCGCTGGGCGCCAAGGGCGCGAGCGTGGCGTCGCTGGCGTTCCCGCGCTACGGCAAGAGCGTGCACGCCGACCTCGTCCGCGAAGCACTGCACCGCGGGCACGGCGACCTCGCCGACTCCGTGTACGGCATGGCCGTGCTCTACGCGCTGGACCGCAGCGGCGCCGCGGACGACATCCGCGCGCTGCTGGACGCGCACGACGTCGTCCTGCTGGACCGCTATGTCGCGTCCAACGCCGCGTACGCGGCCGCGCGCCTGCGTCAGGACGCGGCCGGCGAAGTCGTGAAGTGGGTGTGGGAGCTGGAAGTCGGCCGCTTCGGCCTGCCCCGCCCGGACGCGCACCTGCTGCTGCGGGTCGCGCCCGCGGTGGCGGCCGAGCGCGCCGAACGCCGCGCGGAAGCCGAGGCGGCCCGTGAGCGCGACAGCTTCGAGACCGACGACGGCCTGCAGCGGCGGTGCGCGGCGGTGTACGACGAGCTGGCCGCGTCCGGCTGGCTCGCGCCGTGGCACGTCCTCGACGGCGTCGCGGGCGTCGACCACGAAGCGCTGGCCGCGGCTCTGCTCAGCTCCGGGTGAGTTCCATCACCCAGTTGCTTTCCCAGGTCTTCCCGCCGTCGGCGGAGAACTCCTGCTCCCAGCGGGCCGAGGTGTCCGTGATGTCCGACCAGATGAAGTGCGCCCGGATGGGCCTGCCCTCGTATGTGTCGTCCCCGTAGAAGTCGCCGCGGCCGCCGGTGAAGGTGCCCACGACCGGCGGTTCGAGCCGCCCGGTGCGGCTGCTGGCCCAGTAGATCGACCACTCCTTCCGGTCGACGTCGAACAGCCGCAGCGTGAAGCCGTGGAAACCCTGCTCGGGAAAGAAGATCTCGTCGGCGTTGCCGCCGCCGCCCAGGATCGGACGGCAGGTGGCGGTGCCGGGGAAGACGTCCCAGTCGTCACTGCCGGAGAAGAGCGTCTTGAGGCGCCGGTTGACGACGGTCCAGGAGCCGTGGAGGAAGTCGAAGTCGTTCATGACGGCGATCTTGGAGGGCCACCACTGACATCTTCTGTCAGTGGTGGCTGGCAGACTTCGCGGCGTGCGTGCGAGCCGGCTGATGTCCCTGGTGCTGTTGCTGCAGAACCGGGGCCGGATGAGTGCCGCCAGGCTGGCGGCGGAACTCGGCGTGACCGCGCGGACGGTGTACCGCGACGTCGAAGCGCTCGCCGCCGCCGGCGTCCCGATCTACGCCGAGGGCGGCCCGAACGGCGGCTACCAGCTGATGGACGGCTACCGGACCCGGCTGACCGGCCTGACCGAGGACGAGGCAGGCTCGCTGTTCCTCACCGGGCTGCCGCAGCCCGCCGCCGAGCTGGGCCTGGGTGCCCAGGTGGCGGCCGCGGAGCTGAAGCTGATGGCGGCGCTGCCGACGCCGTACCGGGACGCGTCGGTGCGCATCCGCCAGCGCTTCCACCTCGACGCGCCCGGCTGGTACCGCGAGGCCGACCCGGTGCCGCAGCTGCTCGCCGCCGCGGAAGCGCTGTGGCAGGACCGGGTCGTCGAGATCCGCTACCGCCGCTGGTCGCCCACGCCGGGGGTGGTCACGCGGCGGCTGCGCCCGCTCGGCCTGGTCCTCAAGGCGGGGGTCTGGTACCTCGTCGCCGAGCCGGGGCCGCGGACCTACCGCGTCGCGAACATCCAGCGGCTGCGGGCCCTCGACGAGCACTTCACCCGGCCCGGCGGCTTCGACCTGGCCGGCTTCTGGCGCGCCCACGTCGAACGCTACGAGGAGAACGAAACCGGCGAGACCGCCGTCGTCCGCCTGTCGCCGTCCGGGATCGCCGCGCTGCCGGACATCCTCGGCCCGCGAGCGGCCCGGCTCGCCGATCGCACGCTGGAACCCGAGGACGCCGACGGGTGGCGCCGCGCCCGCGTGCCGCTGGAAAGCGTGCCGCACGCGGCCGCGGGACTGCTGCGGCTCGGCGCGGACGCGCAGGTGCTGGCGCCGCCGGAACTGGTGGCCCACATGGGAACCACGATCCGCGCGATGGCGCGGCTGTACCCCTAGCCGCGGAAGTACCCCAGCTGCGCGGAAAGTTCGTCCGCCGCCTCGGTCATCGGCTGCACGATCTGCTTCACGCGCTGCTTCGAAAGCCGGTACGACGGCCCGGAAGCGCTCATCGCCGCGACGACTTCGCCGCCGGGGCCGTGGATCGGCACGGCGACCGCGTGCATCCCGAGTTCGAGTTCCTCGTAGCAGGCCGCGTAGCCGTCCTCGACGACGCGTTTCAGTTCGGCCGTCAGCTCTTCCGGGTCGACCGTCGTGCGTGGCGTGTACTGCTCGAGCTTGCGCTTCAGCACCCGCTTGCGCTCGGTTTCGCCCATGTACGCCAGCAGGATCTTGCCGCTGGAGGTCGCGTGCAGCGGCGTGCGCTGGCCGGTCCAGTTCTGCGTGGTGATCGCCGCGGAACCGCGGGCCTGGCTGATGTTGATGGCGACGCCGTCGTCGGCGATGGCGATGTTCACCGTCTCGCCGAGTTCTTCGGCGAGCGTCTGGCAGCAGGCGCGGCCCAGCTTCGCCAGGTCCATCCGGCCGGTCGCGGCGCCGGCCAGCCGCACGACGCCGAAGCCGATCGCGTACTTCCCGCGTTCGCCGAGCTGCTCGACCAGGCCTCTGGACTCCAGGACGCTCAGCAGCCGCGACGCGGTCGACTTGTGGACGCCCAGTTCGCCCGCGATCTCGGTGATGCCGGTTTCGCCGTGCCGGGCCAGCAGTTCCAGCACGCTGATCGCGCGGTCGACCGACTGCACCTGGCTCTGAGTTGCGTTGCCCGAGTCCTGGTTCCGCATGGCGCAACAGTATCCGTTCCGGGCCGGTCCTATCGGCTGAGTGGGCGAATCTCTTGACGAGGCCGCCGGCGATGTCCGATTGTTGCGCAGGAGGCGCGCAGGCGCGTCCTGCGCAACCTTCACGCACCATTCCGGCGTCCGGTCAGTCGTTCTCCACCGGACGCCGTCCCGTGCTTCCATCGCAGGTCCGTGGAGGCCGCACCGGCCTCCACGGACCGTCCACGGCCACCCGGATGGAGCAGGAACCGGTCGCGATCTTGATCTTTCTGGTGGTCAAACACGCGGGTCGTGCGTGCGGGCGCCGGAACTAGTGCGAATATGTGGACATGAAGGCACGTGTTCTCGTGGTCGACGACGACCCCGCCCTCGCGGAGATGCTCACCATCGTGCTCCGTGGGGAGGGGTTCGACACGGCGGTGGTCGCCGACGGCTCACGCGCGCTGCCCGCGCTGCGCGAGCTGAAGCCGGACCTCGTCCTGCTCGACCTGATGCTGCCCGGGATGAACGGGATCGACGTCTGCAAGGCGATCCGCGCCGAGTCCGGGGTGCCGATCGTCATGCTCACCGCCAAGAGCGACACCGTGGACATCGTCCTCGGCCTGGAGTCCGGCGCGGACGACTACGTCGTCAAGCCGTTCAAGCCGAAGGAGCTGGTCGCCCGGGTCCGCGCCCGGATGCGCCGCACCGAAGCCGAGCCCGCGGAGTCGCTCACCATCGGCGACCTGGCGATCGACGTGCCGGGCCACGAGGTCACCCGCGAGGGCAAGGCCATCCCGCTGACCCCGCTGGAGTTCGACCTGCTGGTGGCGCTGGCCCGCAAGCCGCGCCAGGTGTTCACCCGCGAGGTCCTGCTGGAGCAGGTGTGGGGCTACCGCCACGCGGCCGACACGCGGCTGGTGAACGTGCACGTCCAGCGGCTGCGGTCCAAGGTCGAGAAGGACCCCGAGCACCCCGAGGTGGTGTTGACCGTTCGCGGTGTCGGGTACAAGGCCGGCCCGCCGTGATCCGGCGATGACGCTCGCGACCGGCAGACGGATCCCCGCCTTCGCGCGTTCGACGGCACGCCTGGTACGGCGTGTCGTCGTTTTCGCGCGCCGTCGGGCGGTCGCGTTCAACGAGCTGTGGAAGCACTCGCTGCAGTTCCGCGTCACGGTGTCGACGCTCGCGCTGTCCTCGGCCGTGGTCTTCGTGCTGGGCATGGTGCTGCAGAACCAGATCACCGACCGGCTGCTGGACACCAAGCGCGACGCGGCGATCGCCCAGACGAGGGCGGCCGCCGAAACCGCGGCCGGCGAGCTGGTCGGCCTCGGCGCCGAGAGTGAGGAGGCGCTGCGCAACCGGCTCGAGAACGCGCTGAAGAAGATCGCGATCACGCCGGCCAGCCAGGACGCGGCCGGGTCGGCGGCGGGCACGTTCGTCCCGGTGCTCGCCAGCGTCGGGCGCGACCAGAGCGGCGGCAGCCAGGCGTTCGCGGGCCCGTTCCGGGACGTGCCGCCGCGGCTGCGCCAGTTCGTCGAAGCCGACCGGACGAGCTGGCTCGAGCACACCGTCCCCGACGCCGGCGGCGGGCGCACGACGTACCTGATCGTCGGCACGCCGCTCAACACCGTCGCCACGCCGCTGCAGCTGTACCTGCTGTTCCCGCTGACGACGGAACAGAACACCGTCGCCACCGTGCAGAACACGCTGCTGGTCGGCGGCCTGGTGCTGCTGCTCCTGCTGGCGGGCATCACGAACCTGGTGACCCGCCAGGTGGTGCGGCCGGTCCGGCAGGCCGCCGCCGCGGCCGAGCAGTTCGCCGGCGGCGACCTCGACCAGCGCCTCGCCGTGCTCGGCGAGGACGACCTGGCGAAGCTCGCGGTGTCCTACAACGAGATGGCGGCGAGCATCCAGCGCCAGATCCGCCAGCTCGAGGAGTTCGGCGGCCTGCAGCGCCGGTTCACCTCCGACGTCTCGCACGAGCTGCGCACGCCGCTGACCACCGTCCGGATGGCCGCGGACGTGCTGCACGCGTCGCGCGAGCAGTTCCCGGCCGGGCTCGCGCGCTCGACCGAGCTGCTGGTCGACGAGCTCGACCGGTTCGAGGCACTGCTCGGCGACCTGCTGGAGATCAGCAGGCTCGACGCCGGTGTCGAGGAGCTGGCCGCGGAGTTCATCGACGTCCGCCCGATCGCCACCCGCGCGGTCGAGCAGGTGCGGGTCATCGCGGGCAACGCGGGCAGCTCGGTCGAGCTGGTGCTGCCCGAGCAGGAAGTGATCGCCGAGGTCGACGCCCGGCGCGTCGAGCGGATCCTGCGCAACCTCCTCGCGAACGCCGTCGACCACAGCGAAGGCAAGCCGGTGGTGCTGACCGTCGCGGCCAACGACACCGCCGTCGCCATCACCGTCCGGGACCACGGCGTCGGCCTGCGGCCCGGCGAAGCGGACCTGGTGTTCAACCGGTTCTGGCGGGCCGACCCGTCCCGCAACCGCCGCACCGGCGGCACCGGCCTCGGCCTGGCGATCAGCCAGGAGGACGCGCGCCTGCACGGCGGCGACCTGGACGCGTGGGGCGAGCCCGGCCACGGCGCCTGCTTCCGGCTCGTGCTGCCGCGCCGCCAGGACGTGCCGGTCGGCGACCCGCCGCTGAGCCTGCCGCCGCCCGACCATCCGATGACCGAGGTGCACCTCGGCGTCATCGACGTCACGCCGGCGCCGGAGGCGATCTTCGCCGAACGTGAGGGAATCGGTCAGTGAAACACCAGGCTTTCCGGGCGTCCCGGCTGCTGCTGACGGCGTTGTGCTTCGTGCTGCTCGCCGGCTGCGCGAACGTGCCGCTGGAATCGCAGCCGGTGGTCGTCCCCGGCGAGCGGCAGGGGCCGGGCACGGGTGACGTGGTGCCGGACCCGCCGCCGGACACCGACCCGCTGACGCTGGTCCGCGGCTTCATCCGGGCGACGCTCAAGCCGGGGGCCAACTACGCGGCCGCCCGCGCCTACCTGGACGAGCAGGGCCGGGCGGACTGGCGGCCGAGCCGGAGCCTGACGATCATCCAGGACACCTTCGGCACGGTCTACGACACCAGCCCGCAGCCGGACCCGAACACGCAGGTCGTCAACGTCCGCGGCGTCGACGTCGGCACGCTGGACCAGCACAACGCGTTCGTGCCGGACTACACCTCGGCCGCGCTCCAGGTGAAGGTGCGCAAGCAGGGCAAGGACGGGCCCTGGCGGATCGTCGACCCGCCGTCGGACCTGTACGCGACCGAGTCCGACTTCAGCGAGAACTACACGCCGGTGCCGGTGAGCTTCTATTCCGACACCGCGGCCACGTTCGTCCCCGACCGGCGCTACGTCGTGGCGAAACCGCAGTCCGGGCTGCCGGGAAGGGTGATGGACCTGCTGGTCAGCGGGCCGTCGCCGAGCCTGGCAGGCGCCGTGCGGAACCTGCTCGGGGAGCCCATCGAGATCGACACGAACGTCAAGAGCCTCGACGACGGGACGCTGGTGGTGCCGCTGACCGGGCTGACGGGCGTGCCCGACGACGTCCGGAAGCTGATCGCCGCGCAGATCGTGCTGTCCCTGCAGTACGTGACGTCGGCGCGGATCCGGATCCTCGCCGACGGCGCCCCGCTGGTGGCGAACCACCCGGACTGGCGCCCGAACGACCTGCCCGCGTACGGCGCGGCCCTGTCGCTGAAACTGGAACTGCAGGGCCTGGCGACGGTCGACGGCCGGGTGCGCTCGCTGACCGACGGCGCCCCGGTCCCCGGCCCGGCGGGCAACGGCGGCTACGACGTCGTGAGCGCGGCCCAGTCGATCGACGGCAAGCGCCTGGCGGTGGTGGAACGCAGCGGCGGCGGCGTCCGGCTGCGGATCGGCGACCTGGGCCACGACCTGCCGCTGGGCAACCTGAGCGGCAGCACGATGACCCGTCCGACGTGGCGCCCCGGCACCGGCGAGGTGTGGACGGTGACCGACCAGTTCACGGTCGGCCGCATGGTGATGGGCCCGAACGGCCAGTGGACCCCGCTGCACGTCAACGCCACGGACCTGATCCAGCAGGGCGGCATCACGGAGCTGCGCTTCTCCCGCGACGGCGCCCGCGTCGCGGCGGTGATCAAGGGCCAGCTGTGGGTGGCCGCCGTGGTGGGCGCGGACGACTCGGTGTCGCTGCGCGAGCCCCGCCACCTCCAGCCGCACGACCTGGAGGAAGTGGTCGACGCGGACTGGATCGGCCAGGACCTGGTGGCGGTGACGAAGTCGATGTCCCAGCCGGTGGTCAAGGTGACGGTGGACGGCCAGCGCCTGGACGCGTTCAACAGCTCCAACCTGACAACGCCGGTCCACGGCGTGACGGCGGCCCCCGACCGCCCGATCGTGGTGGCGGACGCGAACGGCCTCTGGACGGCCTCGGTGCTGGGCGAGGTCTGGCGCCCCCACGCCCACTCGATGAAGGAAGCGGACCCGTTCTACCCGGGCTGAGCCGGTTTCACCCGGTGGAGTGACGACTGGACGCCCGAAACTGTCGGTGCCGGTCGTGACACTGTCCGTGTGCTGAAGAAACTGCTCGATTTCCTGGTCCCGAGCCGCTGCGCCGCCTGCGGAGCACGCGGCGAGCCCTGCTGCGCCAGATGTGCGGAGGTGTGGGGAAGGGCGACGGAGGTGGTCCGCGTGCCCACGGCGGGTCTGGTGCGCGTGTTCGCACTGGCGCGGTACCGAGGGGTGGGGCGGCGGTTACTGATCGCGTACAAGGAACGGGGGCGCCGGGACCTGGCGCCGTCCTTGGGACGGGCGCTGGCGGAGGCGTTGACGGTGCTGCCGTTGACGGGTGGGGCCGTGGTTGATCGGGGTGGCTGTTCCGCAGCCGATCCGGCCATCTCAGTCGAACCTGCCCTTCAGCCGGACGGAGCCATCCCGGCCAAGCCTCGGCCTGATCCGGTCGAGCCTCGCCGTGTTGATCCAAGTCTCCGTTCCGGAGCTGGTCCGGCCATCCCAGCCGAGCCCCGCCCTCACCCCTCCACCGCAGCCACCGAACCCCATAGCCGTGCACCGGCCCCACCGAAGTCCCGGTCGCTGTGCCTGGTCCCGGCACCAAGCCGTCCCTCGGCGGCCCGGGTCCGTGGCGGCCCGCACGTCGAACTCCTGGCCAACGCCGCAGCGAGCACCCTCGCCGCGCGTGGCTTCGAAGTCGCCGTCGCGCCCGCCCTGCAGCTGTCCGGCCAAGCCCGCGACGCGGTCGGCCTCGGTCGCGCGGAACGGGTGGCCAACCTTGCGGGCAGGCTGCGGTTCCGGGAAGCCGGACGGCCACCGCCGGGAATTCCGATCGTGCTGTTGGACGACGTGGTCACCACGGGCGCCACCGCCGCGGCCTGCGTGCGGGCGCTCGCGGACGAGGGCTTTACGGTCTCCGCCGTCCTGACCCTGCTCGCCGCCGGGTGAGGAGCCGCTCGACCGCCGGGTGATCCATGGCCACCACTGTGCCACCGCCGGCCGGTGCGCGCAGGCCGGGTCCGAAGAGGACGGATCCGGTACCGGTTCCGGCCGTCCGGAAGCCACCCGGAACCCAGGATCCCCAGGTCAATGACCAGAACGGCGCCCGGGTGAACGCGATGTCACCTACAAGAGTGATGCTCGGCGGGAACGCGAACGGACCGGCGCCCGTTGTCCGGGCATGAGGGTGCGCACCACGACCACTCGGCCGCCACACCACTCCACCGGAGTGGCGGCTGCGGCGGGCGGGGCCGTCACCCTCGGCGTCCATCGGCAGGCGACGATGCGCCGTCCGTGTGAAAGCACGGCGACCGCGGCGCGTCCGACCGGCGGGTGTTTTGCGGCGCCCATCCCGCGATCACTGCGCGGGGTGACGGAGTCCCATCCCCTGACATCCCCCGGCTCGGGGGCTGTTGTAACGGGCGTGAGGAAGCTAACGTGCTCCGCAATCAGCAATCCCCGCAGGCAGGGAGGTGACGAGCCCATGTCCCTGGCGCCGGAGGTGCGCTGAGTCCGCGCTCGGTCACCGGCACGAGACGTCGTGAACCGTTTTCCGAGTTCCTTCTCAGCCCGCGATCCGGGCTTCCGTCCCCGCAATACCGGCGCCGTGTGAAAACACAACAGCTCGCAGTCATCGAAGCGAGGGAGGTCGTGTATGGACATCGTCGTTAAGGGCCGCAACGTGGAGGTGCCCGACCACTATCGGGCACTCGTCGGCGAAAAGCTGGCCCGGCTCGAGCGCTATGACAGGAAAGTCATCCGGTACGACGTGGAACTGTTCCACGAACCCAACCGGCGCCAGGCCAAGAGTTGCCAGCGCGTCGAAATCACCGGAAAGGGGCGGGGCCCGGCCGTGCGCGCTGAAGCGTGTGCCGCCGACTTCTACGCAGCGCTCGATTCCGCAGTCACCAAGCTCGAAAACCGGCTGCGGAGGACACACGACCGGAGGCGCGTTCACTACGGGCGCAGCCGCCCGGAATCGGTCGCCGAAGCGACCTCGATGCTGCCCGGTGGTGGATCCCCGGCCGCAGCCAGTCCCGCCGCGCGGACCGCGGTGTTGGACGCACCCGAAGCCGAGCCGCAGACGAACGGCTTCGCGAGTGCCGAAGAGATCCACCTGCCCCAGCAGCAGAGCTGGGCCGACGACGACCTGGGTCACCAGCCCGGCCGCGTCGTTCGCGAAAAACAGCACACCGCGGAACCCATGACGGTGGACCAGGCTCTCTACGAGATGGAGCTGGTCGGCCACGACTTCTACCTCTTCAACGACTCCGAAGCGGGCCGGCCCAGCGTGGTCTACCGGCGGAAAGGCTTCGACTACGGCGTCAGCGGGCTGGGCGCCCCCGGTCATCCGGCGGCCGGGGCCGACGGCCCGCACGCGCTCGCGTGCGGGCCGTCCGCACGTCAGGACGTACGGCGTGTGCACACGACGGCCACCGTTCCCTACGATGGGGGTGGGAAGGTGGCGCCGAACACGGCCGCCGCCGCGGGAGAACCTGCCCGGGACCGGCCTGGGCGCGCTCATGATCAGCTAGTGAGGTCGACCGGATGGTGCTGAACCGCCTGCTCCGCGCGGGTGAGGGCAAGATGGTGAAGCGGCTGCGCAACATCGCCGATCACATCAACTCCCTCGAAGACGACGTCAAGGACCTGACCGACGCCGAGCTGCGGGCCAAGACCGACGAGTTCCGCAAGCGGAACGGCGAAGGGGAGTCGCTCGACGAGCTGCTGCCGGAGGCCTTCGCGGTCGTCCGCGAGGCGGCCAAGCGGGTGCTCGGCCAGCGCCACTTCGACGTCCAGCTCATGGGTGGCGCGGCGCTGCACCTCGGTCAGGTCGCCGAGATGAAGACCGGTGAGGGCAAGACCCTGACCTGCGTCCTGCCTGCCTACCTCAACGCCATCCCCGGCAAGGGCGTGCACGTCGTCACCACGAACGACTACCTGGCCAAGCGCGACTCGGAGTGGATGGGCCGCATCCACCGGTTCCTCGGCCTCGAGGTCGGCGTCATCCTTTCGGAGCAGCAGCCGGACGTCCGGCGCGCCCAGTACAACGCCGACATCACCTACGGCACGAACAACGAGTTCGGCTTCGACTACCTGCGCGACAACATGGCGTGGAGCCTCGACGACTGCGTGCAGCGGGGCCACAACTTCGCCATCGTCGACGAGGTCGACTCGATCCTCATCGACGAGGCCCGGACGCCGCTGATCATCTCCGGCCCGGCCGACCAGTCGTCGCGCTGGTACGTCGAGTTCGCCCGGCTCGCGCCGCTGATGCAGGGCATCGACACCACCACGATGGGGTCGCGCGAGCGCGTCGAGAAGACGAACCTGATCAACTCGAAGTACCACTACGAGGTCGACCAGCGGAAGCGCACCGTCGCGGTGACCGAGAAGGGCGTCCGGTTCGTCGAGGACCAGCTCGGCATCGACAACCTGTACGAGGCCGCGAACACCCCGCTGGTCGGGTACCTGAACAACGCGCTCAAGGTGAAGGAACTCTTCCACCGCGACAAGGACTACATCGTCCGCAACGGCGAAGTCATGATCGTCGACGAGTTCACCGGGCGCATCCTGCACGGCCGCCGCTACAACGAGGGCATGCACCAGGCGATCGAGGCCAAGGAAAAGGTCGAGATCAAGGCCGAGAACCAGACGCTGGCGACGATCACGCTGCAGAACTACTTCCGGCTCTACGACAAGCTGTCGGGCATGACCGGTACGGCCGAGACCGAGGCCGCCGAGTTCCACCAGACCTACAAGCTGGGTGTGGTGCCGATCCCGACGAACCGGCCGATGATCCGCCAGGACCAGCCGGACCTGATCTACAAGACCGAGCAGGCCAAGTTCGAGGCCGTCGCCGAGGACATCGCCGAGCGGCACGAGAAGGGCCAGCCGGTGCTGGTCGGCACGACGAGCGTCGAGAAGTCCGAGCACCTGTCGAAGCTGCTGGTGAAGCTGAGCGTGCCGCACGAGGTGCTGAACGCGAAGCACCACGACCGCGAGGCGCTGATCGTCGCGCGCGCCGGCCAGAAGGGCGCCGTCACGGTCGCCACGAACATGGCGGGCCGCGGTACCGACATCGTGCTGGGCGGCAACCCGGACATCATCGCCGACCAGGTGCTGCGCGAGCAGGGCCTCGACCCGGTCGAGCACTCCGAGGAGTACGAGGCCGCCTGGCCCGCGACCCTGGAGAAGGTCAAGGCCGAGGTCAAGGCCGAGGCCGAGGAGGTGCGCGCGGCCGGCGGGCTGTACGTGCTGGGCACCGAGCGGCACGAGTCGCGCCGCATCGACAACCAGCTCCGCGGCCGGTCGGGCCGTCAGGGCGACCCGGGCGAGTCCCGCTTCTACCTGTCGCTCGGTGACGAGCTCATGCGCCGCTTCAACGCGACGATGGTCGAGCGCGTCATGACGACCATGCGGCTGCCCGACGACGTGCCGATCGAGCACAAGATGGTCTCCAAGGCCATCAAGAGCGCGCAGACCCAGGTCGAGCAGATCAACATGGAGCAGCGCAAGGACGTCCTCAAGTACGACGAGGTCATGAACGAGCAGCGCAAGGTGATCTACGCCGAGCGCCACCGCATCCTCGCCGGCGAGAACCTGCGCGACCAGATCGAGGGCATGCTCGAGGACGTCGTCAACGCCTATGTGGACGGTGCGACCGCCAACGGCTACGCCGAGGACTGGGACCACGAGAAGCTGTGGTCGGCGCTGAAGACGCTGTACCCGGTCAGCGTGACCTGGGACGAGCTGATGGAGGACGGCGACCTCGACGCGGACGGCCTGCGCCAGGCGCTGCTCGACGACGCCCGCCGCGCCTACGACAAGCGCGAAGAGGAGATCAACGCGCTGGTCGGCCCGGACGGCATGCGGACCCTGGAGCACCAGGTGATGCTGACGGTCCTGGACCGCAAGTGGCGCGAGCACCTCTACGAGATGGACTACCTCAAGCAGGGCATCGGCATGCGGGCGCTCGCGCAGCGTGACCCGCTGATCGAGTACCAGCGCGAGGGCTTCGACATGTTCCGCGCGATGCTCGACTCGCTGAAGGAGGAGGCCGTCGGCTTCCTGTTCAACCTGCAGGTCGAGCGGGCCGAGGCACCGCCGGCGGAGGACGCGGCGGCGCTGCCCGCGGGTGTCGCGGCCGGCAACGGCCAGGCGACGGAGGGCCGCCACGCGCGTCCGGCGCCGCCGCAGCCGCCGGCGACCGACACCGAGTCCGTCCCGGCCGCGCTGCGCGGCAAGGGCCTCGGCGGCAGTGCCCCGCAGACGGGCATGACGCTGTCCGGCCCGGGCGAGGACGGCGAGGTCGAGTCCCACACCGACGGTGGCGCGCAGGCCGCGGGCGGCGGTGGCGGGGCGTCCCGCCGCGAGCGCCGCGCCGCCCAGCGTGACGCGCAGAAGAAGGGCAAGAAGGGCCCGCGTCGCTGACGTGAGCCGGGGCCGGGGTGTGCGGGACGTCCGCACACCCCGGCCTTTTTTCGGCAGTCAATCGGGGGAGCGGCACGTGGCCGAGGTCGATCCGCAGGAGTTCTTCGCGTTGTTCGCCGCCGAGCGGCGGGCGGACCCGTACCCGCACTACCGGAAGTGGCGTGAGCGCCTGCCGGTCGCGGCGCCTGCCGAGCGGATGTTCGTGGTCAGCGGCCTTGCCGAAGCCACGCAGGTGCTGCGCGACCCGGCGTTCGGCCACCCGGAACCGGAGTACCTGGATCCGGCGGACCGGCTCCCGGACCAGCCGGTCGACGAGTCGGGACGCGTGGTCCGGGCGTTCCTGTCGCTGAACCCGCCCGACCACACGCGCCTGCGGCGGCTGGTGGCGAAGGCGTTCACCCCGCGGATGGTCGAGCGGCTGGCGCCGCGGATCGAACAGATCGCGGCGGACCTGATCGACCGCGCGCCGCCGGAGTTCGACGTGATGACGGCGCTGGCGAAGCCGTTGCCGGTGGAGGTGATCGCCGAGCTGCTCGGCGTGCCGCTGGACGACCGCGAGCGGTTCGCGGAGTGGTCGCACGCGATGGCGCGGGCGCTGGACCCGCCGTTCCTGCAGAGCCCGGAGACGGTGGAGCCGGCGGTCAGGGCCCGGCAGTCGTTCGTCGCGTACTTCCGCGAGCTGGCCGGGCACCGCCGCCGCGAGCCGGGCGACGACCTGCTGTCGGCACTGGTCGCGGTGTCCGACGCGGGCGACGTGCTGAGCGAGGGCGAGCTGCTGGTGACGTTGACGCTCCTGCTGATCGCCGGCCACGAGACGACGACGAATCTGATCGGCAACGGCGTCCTGGCCCTGCTGCACCACCCCGGCGGCCTGCGCCCGGCGGCGGAGGCGCCGGACCGGGTGGTGGAGGAGACGCTGCGCTACGACTCCCCGGTCCAGCTGACGGCACGCACAGCGCTGCGCGACACGACGCTCGGGACGTCGGCGGTGCCGTCCGGAAGCCAGGTGATAGTCCTGCTCGGAGCGGCCAACCGCGACCCGGCAACGGGCGCCGACCCGGAATCGTTCGACCCGTCCCGCGAGCCAGGCCGCCACCTGGCGTTCGGCCAGGGAATCCACTTCTGCCTCGGCGCCCCACTGGCGCGGCTGGAGGGCCGGATCGCGTTCCGCGAACTGGCCCGCCGCCGCCCGGAGCTGCGACTGGCAGGCACCCCGCAGTGGAACCCGACGACAACCCTGCGGGGTTTGTCGAGCCTGCCGGTGGCGTGAGACGGCTCGGCGGATGCGCCCCAAGGTGGCCTTGGTTGCAGGACCACCGTGGGACGCCCGGGACCGTGCTTCGCCTCTACTGGCGGCGCCCTCGCCCCACACCTCCACCTCACGCCGCGCGCCGGCTCGACTGACCCGGACCGCCCGGCTTCAGCAGCGCGAAGCGCTCACACCGCCATCCCCGCTCCGTGCGGGCGAAGCGGGCCGCCAGGGCGAACGACCTCCCGTCCGCCTCCACCCGGGCGCAGGCCTCGATCACGCCCGGCCGCGGTGTGCACGTGTGGATCGTCTGCGTCCGGTGCCGCGGCCGTGCCAGGCGTGGCCCGCTGAGTCCGGAGTACACCTCCGGTGCCACCAACGCGCGGATCTGGGCCGCCGGGCGGCGGCCGTCGTAGGCCTCCAGCAGCATGCCGAGCAGGCGGCCGACCTCGCTCGCCTCGAGCTGTCTCGGCGTCGGCCACCGGGTGCCGGTGCGCCGATTCTCCTGTGGTGCCAGGGTTTCCGGCCGGTCCGCCCGGCGGGCCGGCTCGTAGTGCCGCAGCGTTCTCACCCGGTGTTCCTCGATCATTTCCTGCCCTCCCGACTCGGCATTTCACCGCCTGCCCCGCTTAGAGGCGGGAACGGGCCGGAAAGTGTCAGGAATCGCCCGATCCGGGCGAGAACCGCCGAAGCCGTGGATTGCGCGCGCGGGATGCGCTAAACCGGGCAACCGTTTGTTGCGCTCTGCGAGACACGGGTCATCGCCCCCGGCTATGGTGTGCCGGGTGCTGAAAGGGCTGTTGGTCGATTTCGCCGGAGTTCTCACCGATCCCGATGCAAGCCGCTTCTACGACTACCTCGCCGGCGTGCGCGAGCGCGGCGTCCGCACCGCTCTGCTGTCCAACGCGCCCGGCGCGTCCGAGCAGGTCAAGAACACCTTGTTCGACTATTTCGACGCTCTGGTGTTTTCCGGAGAGGTCGGCGTGGCCAAGCCCGACCCGGCCGTCTACGTGATCGCCGCCGAGCGGCTCGGCCTGCCCGCGATGTCGTGTGCGTTCGTCGACGACTCCGCGACGAACATCCGCGGCGCGGTCCAGGCGGGCATGGTCGGGGTGCACCACCGGTCGGTCGAGGAAACCCTCGCCGAACTGGAGGTGCTGTTTCCGGACGGCTGAGTCAGCGCGCGCGGCGGACCAGTTCGAACGACAGCACGGCCGCGGCGGCCGAGACGTTCAGCGATTCGACGTCACCCGGCATCGGAATGGACAGCCATTCCGTGACCAATTCGCCGACCTCCTCGCCGACACCGGCCGTCTCGCCGCCGAGCACGAACGCCGCGCGCTGCGGAAGGTCCACATCGAACACCGTCGTCTTCGCCGACGCACCGAGCGCGTACAGCCCGTAGCCGGCGTCGGTGAGCATCTCGGCGGCTTCCCGCGCCGAACCGCAGCGCAGCACCGGCGCGCGGAACGCCACCCCGGCCGACGCCTTGACGACCAGCGGGTCCAGCGCCGCGACACCGCGGCGCGGCACGATCACGCCGTCCAGCCCGGCGGCGGTCGCCGTGCGCAGGATCATGCCGACGTTCGCGGGCGTGGTGATGCCGTCCAGCAGCAGCACCCGCGACGGCGGACGCCGGTCCGACAGTGCTGCACTCAGTGCGCGCATACGCGGGGCAACGACGTCGGCGAGCACGCCCTGGTCCTGCTTGCCGTTGCCGGCGAGCACCTTGACCCGGTGCGCGCTCGCGCGCTGCACCGGCACGCCGGCGGCCTTCGCGGCGCGCTGGATCTCCGCCGCCCCGGGACCACGGGCGGTGTCGGCGAGGATCACCTTGTCCACGCGCAGGCCGTCGTCGGCCAGTGCTTCGAGCACCGGCTTCCGGCCGTACACGGTCAGGAAGCGGTCCTTCGGCGAGATTGTCGACTCATCACCCACACCCGGCAGTCTTTCACTGTGTAAGGATCGGCTCATGCCCGACCGCCTTTCCGCGCTGGACGCCTCGTTCCTGTACGTCGAGGACCACGCGACTCCGATGCACGTCGGCGGGGTGGCGATCTTCGAACGGCCACGCTCCGGGTTCACCTACGCACAGCTGCTGGACCTGATCGGCGGGCGGCTGGCGTTCCTGCCGCGGTACCGCCAGCGCGTCATGGAGGTGCCAGGCCACCTCGCGCGGCCGGTGTGGGTGGACGACGTCGACTTCGACCTGAACTACCACGTCCGGCGCTCGGCGCTGCCCCAGCCGGGCAGCGACGAGCAGCTGTTCGACCTGGTGGCGCGCCTGATGTCGCGCCGGCTGGCCCCGGAACGGCCGCTGTGGGAGGCGTACTTCATCGAGGGCTTGGCCGGCGACCGGGTGGCGCTGGTGACGAAGACCCACCAGTCCGTTGTGGACGGTGTCGGCACGATCGAGCTCGGCCAGCTGATCCTCGACCCGGCCCCGGCCGAGCCGGAGCCGTTCGAGGACATCTGGACGCCGCGCCGCGAGCCGAGCCGCACCCAGCTGATGCTGGACGCGATCAGCGAGGGCGTCCAGCGGCCGGGCGAGGTGGTGGAGAACGTCCGGTCGGTGGCGATGGACGCGGCCGCGGCGGCGGGCAAGTTCGCCGAGACCGTCGGCGGGATGGCGTCGACGCTGCGGACGCTGGTGAACCCGGCGCCGTCCGGTCCGCTGAACGTCCGGGTCTCCGGCGGGCGCGTGTTCGCCGTGGTTCGCACGCGCCTGGAGGACTTCCGGAAGATCCGCGCGGCGCACGGCGGAACGGTCAACGACGTCGTGCTGGCGGCCATCACGGGTGCGCTGCGCGAGTGGCTGCTGTCGCGCGAGGAGCAGCTGACGCCGGACACGACGATCCGCGCGCTGGTGCCGATGGCGGTGCGCGACGCCGAGACGGCGGAGTACTCGACGCCGGCGCTGGTCGGCAACCAGGTGGCGGCCTACCTGGTGGATCTGCCGGTCGGCGAGCCGAACCCGGTGCTGCGCCTGCAGCACGTCGGCCACGCGATGGCCGAGCACCTGGACTCGGGCCGGTCGGTGGCGGCACGCGGGCTGCTCAAGGTCGGCGGATTCGCTCCGGCTACGCTCCACTCCCTCGGCGCGCGAGCGGCGGGGTCGCTGTCGGGGCGCATCTTCAACGTCATGGTGACCAATTCACCGGGTCCCCAGGTGCCGATGTACGCGGGAGAGGCCAGACTGGTCGAGATGTTCCCGGTGATGCCGCTGATGCGCACGCAGGCGCTGGCGATCGGGGTGACGTCGTACCACGGCGGCGTCTACTTCGGACTCAACGGCGACCGCAAGGCCGCCTTCGACGTGGACCTCCTGGCCGGGATGATCGAAGAGTCCCTGGAAGAGCTGAAGGGTGCGCACTGGTGAGGGTCTATCTGCCTGCGACCATCGCGATGCTTCGCGACCTCGAGTCGTCGGGCGAGTTCCGCGCCCGCAGCGGAACGGCGTTCGCGCTGACGCCGGCGTTGCGCGAGGCGTACGTGAGCGGCAGCGACGAGGAGCTGGAGTACGCGGCACTGCTGGACGCGGCCCGGGCATCGCTGCGCCTGATCGCGGCGGAGGAGAAGGGCGAGCCCCGCCGGGTGGTGGTGTCGGCGGACGTTTCGGACGTGACGTTGCGTCCGGACCTGGACGCCCCGGTGGTCCGCCTGGCGCGCCCGGTCCCGCTGTCGGCGGTGGCGGCAATCCACGTGGACGCCCCGGAGGCGGCGGAAGCGGTGGCAGCAGCGGCCGCGGTGATCGACGCGGCCGACTTGGGCGACCCGGACGCAGAGTTCGTCCTGGGCGACGCGGAGGACCACGAGCTGGCTTGGTACGCGCCGCAGGAACTGCCGTTCTTGCTGGAGTTGCTCTGAGTTTCGGCTGAGTTGTCCACAGGTGGAGCGGCTTGTGGACAACCCGGCTCGAGCAGCGGTTTCCGTCGGGGTGGCCGGGTAGACTGGGCCTGGGGACGCCCCCCTGGGAGTGGCGGGGGCTGGTCTGGGGGTTTCTGGGCGGGGGCAGGCCGCTCGGTCCGCTGTCGCTGTCGCCCGGGGGACACCGCCGTGGATTCGGAACCTGTGCTCGGGCCGGCGTCCGAACGAGTCATCCGGGACGTCCAAGTCCCGCGAGGCCGGATTCTGCGTTCACCGCGCCGTTCGGCGACAGTGCCGGCGCACCCAATGTGGCGTTGGTTGCGTCCAGCGCACCGAACGCCACCTTGGGTGCATCCCCCTGAAAGCCCCACCCAGCCGAGCCCGCCTTCGACGACATGAACGACTCTTTCCTGTCGTCGGACGAGGTGAACGAGTCGTTCACGACACCAGCAACACCGGCGCGCGGGAGACAGTCAGTCCACGAACCACTCCGGACCCGGCACCGGCCGCTCACAGAACCACCCGGTCGCCTCCATCAGCTTCCGCGACACCACCCGCTGCGAACGCCCCGTCGGTTCCGCCATGGGCAGCCAGGAGACCAGCCACTTCGGCACCGCCCGCGCCCGATGTACCCCCGCCGCCGCAGCCAGCGCCGCCCCCAGTTCGCCTTTCAGCACCGGGGGCGCCCCCACGTTGTAGACCCCGGCCGGCGCCTCCACAGCCGCCGCGATGGCCGATGCCGCGTCCGGGGGGTGGATTGCCGTTGTCCAGTCCGTCCGGGAGCCCATGATCAGTGGGGCGCCGCGGCGGGCTGCCGCCAGCATTGTCGTTGTCATGACGTCCGTTCCCACCAGCAGGCCGATTCGCAGCCGGATCACCGTGCGGTCCGTCAGTGCCGCGACGTTCTCGTGGGCCGTCACCGAGGATGCCGTTACTCCGCGGGGGTTCAGGGGTGCTTCCTCCGTCAGCTCGCGGGATCCGCCGTCCGCGTACACGAACGAAATGCCCTCCTGGACCACCGTCCGGACCTCTTCGACCTGGCGGACCGCCGCCGCCAGGGTTGCGCTTCCCTCGATCCTCACCCGGTCGTTCGCCGCCCAGCCCGATCGGCGCAGCATGGCTCGGGGGCCCGGGATGCGGGTTGCCAGGTTCACCACCGCGTCGTGGCCGTGCAACGCCCTGACCAGTGAAGACTCCGAGAACAAATCGACATGCGCCGGTGCGGTCACCTCGTGCCCTGCCGCCCGCAGGCGCGCCGTCGTCGGCCTTCCCAGTACTCCCGTCGCCCCGATCACCAGCACCCGCATGTCCGTCTCCCTTCGCCACCCCTCCGGACGACGGCGGGCCGGGAAACGTGACTAGCCCACTTCGCCCGCCGGGGGCGGCTGGACGTCGACGGGGGCTCCCCACTCCGTATAGCGGGTCGTGATCCGGGCTTCTCCCTGCAGGATCGGCGACAGATCCAACACAATCTGCAACGGCCGGTGCGTGTCGTCGAGCCACAGCTCCACCGGGAACCGGCCGAGCCGGCCCGCCGACTCCGGTGGGAGGCCCGCCGGCAGGTCCGTGCCCAGGCGGGCCAGGTCCAGGTTTACGCGGTAGTGCTCCGCCGCCACGCCGCCCAGCTGGGTGCGCTCCGCCGAGACGATCGTGCCCGCCGTGCGGATCTCGCCCAGCGTGTGCGCCGGGTCGTTCTGCGCCGCCAGCTGGGTCAGGCTGCCGCCGAGCACCTGGGAAAACGGATCCGTTCCGTCCGCCGCGACCGCGACCCACGGCTTGCCCGCGCCCATCTCGTCGCGCGAGCCCTCCGGCACCTTCGCGTACAGCTTGCCGCCCACCAGGCGCAGCTCCATCGGCTCGCCGAGGACGTCGGTCGTCATCACCTGGGCCGTCCCGCCTGCGCCGAACCGCGCCTGGCCCTGGCCCTTCGACCGGATCGCGCCGACCGCGACGTGCGTGCCGAACTTCGCCGAGCCGCCGCTCGCCGTCGCCGCCGTGGCCGCGTCGGCCAGTGCCCGCGCGTCGCCGAACGACGGGGGCGGCGACGGCTCGGAGCACGCGCCGGCGAGCAGGGCGAACAGCACGGCGACGACGGTTTTCCGCATGGTGCCAACAAAAACACAGCGGCTCCCCCGAACTCGTTCGGGGGAGCCGCCGCTACTCAGCGTCGTCCGGTCAGCGACCGGCCTTCTTCAGCAGCTCGGCGATGTCGACGACCTGGTCGGCCGGCGGCGCCGCGACGTCGACCGGGGTGCCCCAGTCGGTGTACTTCATCGTGAACTTCGCGTCGGTCGCGCCCGGCGCGCCCAGCGCCTGCATCATCGGGCCCTGGTCCATGGTCACCTGCAGCGGCAGGTTGTCCTTGTTCAGCCACAGCTCGGCCGGGATCTTGATGTCCTTGCCCTTGAGCATGTCGGTGAGCTTGTCGCGCGCCGCGGCGGGCACGGAGCCGGTGAACTGGTCGATGGCCTTCGCGACGTCGAGCTCCACCTTGTAGTGGTTGACCTGCTCGCCGTTCAGCTGCGTCTGGTCGGACGAGACGATCCGGCCGGTCTTCGAGATCTGCTCCAGCATCTTGCTCGGGTCGCCCTGCTCGGCCGACTGCGCGAGCGCGCCACCCAGCGCCTGCGAGACCGGGTCGGTGCCGTCCGGCGAGACCTTCGCCCAGGTCTTGTCGGTGCCCAGCTCCTTCTGGTCGCTGGCAGGCAGCTTGATGTACATGACCTTGTCGACCAGCCGCATCTCGGTGGTCTCGCCGCCGGTGGTGGTCTTCAGCGCGAACTTGGTGTTCGCGGCGTCGAAGCTCATCGCCCCGGAGGCGTTGACCGTCTGGCCGGCGGCGGAGCCCTCCATGGTGAACTTCGCCGACTTGGACTTCTGGGTGCCTTCCTTGGACGCCGACGCCAGCTGGATCGCGTCGGTGAACGGGTTGGCGAGGCCGCTGCCGGCCGGCTTGGCCTGCTCGCCGCCCGGCGCGGCGGTGCCCGTGGTCGTGTTGCCACTGCAGGCCGTCAGCGTCAGCACCAGCGCGGCGCCCGCGGCGACCAGAGTCGTCTTGCGCATGAGTTCCCCTCGGAGTCGAACCTTCTGTCCGGCATATCGCCCGAACGGGCGAATGGTTACCGATGTGACGGTGACGATCCGGAATCGGTTCCCGGTTGCCTCAGGGCTCGGTGGGGCGGGTCACGTCGTGGCCGCCGCGGGAGACCAGCAGGCGCCGCAGCGACGCCAGCCGCTCGGGGCTGGCCGTGCCGTCGGCGACGACGTCGTCGAGCGCGCAGTCCGGGTCCTCGGGCGCGCCCAGGTGCCCGCAGCCCGAGGGGCATTCCTCGGCGGCTTCGGCGAACTCCTCGAATGCGTTCACGATGTCGTCCGCGGTGACGTGGGCCAGCCCGAACGACCGGACGCCCGGCGTGTCGATCACCCAGCCGCCGTCGGGCAGCGGCAGCGCCACCGCCGCGACGGACGTGTGCCGCCCCTTGCCGACCGCGCTCACGACGCCGGTGGCCAGCTCGGCGTCCGGCACCAGGCGGTTCACCAATGTCGACTTGCCGACACCGGAGTGCCCGACCAGTGCGGTCACGCGGTCCTTGAGCATGTCGGCGAGGCCGTCCGGCTCCTCGTCGTAGCGCGTCACGACCGCCGGGATGTCGAGGCCCGCGTAGCTCGCCAGGAGCTCGTCCGGGCTGGCCAGGTCGGCCTTCGTCAGGCAGAGCACCGGCTCGACGCCCCCGGCGTAGCAGGCGACCAGGCAGCGGTCGATGAAGCCGGTGCGCGGCGGCGGGTCGGCCAGCGCGGTGACGATCAGCAGCCGCTCGGCGTTCGCGACGACCAGCCGCTCGTACGGGTCCGTGTCGTCGGCCGTGCGCAGCAGGGAACTCGTGCGGTCGTCGACGCGGACGATCCGGGCGAGGGTGTCCGGCCTGCCGGAGACGTCCCCGACCACCGCGACGCGGTCGCCGACGACCACCGGCGTCCGGCCCATCTCGCGGGCCCGCATCGCGGTGATCACGCGGCCCGGATCGGCGTCGACCGCGCAGGTCCAGCGGCCGCGGTCCTTGCCGATGACCATGGCGGTGACGGCGTCGGCGTGCTCGGGACGGCGCTTGCTGCGCGGGCGGCTGCCCTTGCCGGGACGTACTCGGACGTCGGACTCGTCCAGCCTGCTCCAGTCGCTGCGCGCCAACAGTGACCTCCTCCCGTGCGCCGGTGCCACCCGAATGATCCCATGCCGCTCGCCACGGCCCTGGCCAGCGTGTAACGATGGCGTCGGCGGACATTTCCGGTACCGAGGAGGTTGGCCATGTGCGGCCGGTACGCCGCCACGAAGGACCCGGCGAAGCTGATCGAGGAGTTCGACGCGGTCGACCTCACCGAAGGTCGTGCCCGCGCCGACCACAACGTGGCGCCGACGAAGAACGTCGTCACCGTCGTGCAGCGGCATCCGCGCGACGAAGACGGCCAGGTCCTCGAGGACGAGCCCGCCGAACGCTCGCTGCGGATGATGAAGTGGGGCCTGGTGCCGTTCTGGGCCAAGGACCCCTCGGTCGGCTCGCGGATGATCAACACGCGCGCCGAGACGGCCGCGGAGAAGCCGGCCTTCCGCCGCGCGCTGACGTCGCGGCGCTGCCTGGTGCCCGCCGACGGCTGGTTCGAATGGCGCCGCACCGGCAAGGAGAAGGAGCCCTTCTACATGACGTCGCGCGACGATTCGTCGCTCGCGTTCGGCGGCATCTGGGAGAGCTGGCGGCCGAAGGACGACGACAACGCGGCGCCGCTGATCACCTTCTCGATCATCACGACCGACGCCGCGGGGCAGCTCACCGACATCCACCACCAGATGCCGCTGATCGTGCCGCGGTCGCACTGGGACGGCTGGCTGGACCCGGACCGCGAAGACGTCACGGACCTGCTGGTGCCGACGCCGGACGACCTCGTGGCGTCGCTGGAGCTGCGGCCGATCTCGACCCTGGTCAACAACGTCCGCAACAACGGGCCCGAGCTGCTGGAGCGGGTCGACCCGGCACACGAGGGCGCCCTGTTCGACGTGCCGAAGTCATGACCGCGCTGGAGATCGACACCGAGTACGGCCCGGCGCGGGCGTACCTGCACTGCGCCGAGGAGGGCACGGCGGTGCTCATGCTCGGCCACGGCGCGGGCGGCGGCCTCGGCGCGAAGGACCTGGTGGCGGTGACGCGCGCGGCGCAGGCGGCGGGCGTGCACGTGGCGCTGGTCGAGCAGCCGTACCGGGTGGCGGGCCGCCGCGCACCGGCACCGGCGAAGCAGCTGGACGCGGCCTGGCTGACGGTGGCGGACGACCTGTCGGCCCGCTTCGACGGCCTCCCGTTCGTGTTCGGCGGCCGCTCGTCGGGCGCAAGGGTGGCCTGCCGCACGGCGGCGGCGGGCCAGGCGGTGGCGGTGCTCTGCCTGGCGTTCCCGGAACACCCGCCGGGCAAGCCGGAGAAGACCCGCCAGCCGGAACTGGACGCGGTCGAGGTCCCGGTACTGGTGGTCCAGGGCGAGCGTGACCCGTTCGGGCGACCCGCGGGAGGGCCGCACCACGAGATCGTGGTGGTGGACGGAGACCACAACCTGTCGGCGGACCTGGAGTCGGTGTCGCGGGCGGCGACGGAGTGGCTGTCCCGGGTGCTGCGGCCGCTGGCCTGAGTCGTCCACATCGGGCTGAGCCTGCGCCTCCACGAGGTGAACGACTCTTTCCTGTCGTCAGACGTCATGAACGACTCGTTCATGACGTCCGGTCAGCCAGGTCAGGCCGCGATCGGTGCCACCACGGCCCCGGTCAGCCGGATCAGCTCCCCGGGGGCCAGCTCGACCTCGAGTCCCCTTCGCCCGGCCGAGCAGAACACCGTCTCGAACTTCTCCGCCGTGGCGTCGATCACCACCGGCAGCCGGCTCCGGTGGCCCAGCGGGGAGATGCCGCCCAGCACGTAGCCCGTCGCCCGCTGGGCCGCCGCCGGGTCGGCCATCTTCGCCTTCTTGCCGCCCGCCGCGGCCGCCAGGGCCTTCAGGTCCAGCTGGCCCGTGACCGGGACCACGCCCACCGTCAGGCGGCCGTCCACGTCCGCGACCAGCGTCTTGAACACCCGGGCGCGGTCGAGCCCGAGTGCCTCCACCGCCTCCAGCCCGTACGACTCCGCGCGCGGGTCGTGGTCGTAGGCGTGCAGCGTGTGCGGCACCTTCTGCTTCGTCAGCAACGCCGTCGCCGGGGTCCCCTTGCCAGCCATGGGCGGAAGTCTAGGGAATGCCCGCATCCCCTGATCGGTTGTACGGGGCGTGACCACGACGCTCGCCACCCCACGCTCCCGCAGCCGTCGCCGCCCGCAGGCACCGGCGAACCCCGGCGTGCCCGGGCCCCGCGTAAACTCGGGCCTGCCGTATGCGCGCACGCGCATCGACGCCGAGCGGGAAGGGAACGGTTTGCCGAGCACGCAGAACTCAGCACCGGAAGAAGCGACCGAGGCGGAGCGCGCCGAGCGCTTCGAACGGGACGCGATGCCGCTGCTCGACCAGCTGTACTCGGCCGCGATGCGGATGACCCGCAACCCCGCCGATGCCGAGGACCTGGTCCAGGAGACCTACCTCAAGGCGTACGCCGCCTTCGCGTCCTTCAAGGCCGGCACGAACCTCAAGGCCTGGATGTACCGCATCCTGACCAACACCTACATCAACGGCTACCGCAAGCGCCAGCGGCAGCCGGTGCAGGCGCCCACCGAGGAGATCACCGACTGGCAGATCGCCAAGGCGGAGAGCCACACCTCCAGCGGGCTGCGCTCGGCCGAGGTCGAGGCGATGGACAACCTGCCCGACACCGACGTGAAGGCCGCCCTGCAGAAGCTGCCCGAGGAGTTCCGGCTGGCCGTCTACCTGGCCGACGTCGAGGGCTTCGCGTACAAGGAGATCGCCGAGATCATGGACACCCCGATCGGCACCGTGATGTCCCGCCTGCACCGCGGCCGCGCGCAGCTGCGCGACCTGCTCGCCGACGTCGCGCGGGAACGCGGTTTCATCCGGGGTGCCAAGGAGGAGGTGGCCGGGCGATGAACGACATGTGCGAGGGCGCGTCCGACAAGGTCCGCTGCGAGGAGGCGCTCGCCGACATCTACCTGCTCCTCGACAAGGAGTGCAGCCCCGAGCGGGACGCCGCGCTGCGCAAGCACATCGAGGACTGCCCGCCGTGCCTCGAGGAGTACGGCATCGACGAGCACATCAAGCAGCTGCTGGCCCGCAAGTGCGGCGGCGACCACGCCCCGGCCGAGCTGAAGAGCCGGCTGCGCGCGTCGATCCGCCAGACCGTCGCCTCCCGCGGCGGTGTCACCGTGGAACGCACCGAGATCACTCTCGAGCAGCGCTCCGAATAGGCGCCCGAGCACGACGAAGGCCCCCGCACCGGTGGTGCGGGGGCCTTCGGCATGCCGAACGCTCAGGCGTTGGGCTTCTTGCCGTGGTTCGCGCCGTTCTTCTTCCGGTCGCGACGCTTGCGGGCGCGCTTCGACATGTTCACTCCTCGTCGTCAAAGCTGGTCAACCTCTCAAGTGTGGCATGACGCTCCGCTCTGGTTGGATGGGGTGCGTGTCCACGCTCGCGGAACTGCTCGCCGAGAACACCGGGCTGCCCGGTGAGGCGGCGGACCACCTCCAGACCGTCGTCGCCGAATGGCAGCTGCTGGCCGACCTGTCCTTCGCGGACTTCCTGCTCTGGGTCCCGGTGACCGAGGAGCTGCAGCCGGACGGCGGCGACTTCGTCTGCGTCGCGCACGCGCGGCCGACGACGGCGCCCACCGCGCACCCGGAGGACGTCGTCGGCACGCGGTTCACGGTGGAGGAGCACCCGCAGCTGGCGAAGGCCATGCGCGAGGTGCGGATCTGCCGCGAGGAGGACCCGCACTGGTACCGCGACCTGCCGATGCGGCGCGAGGCCATCCCGGTGCGGTTCCACGACCAGGTGATCGCCGTGATGAGCCGCGAGACGAACCTCGCGGCGCCGCGGGTGCCGTCGCCGCTGGAAATCGCGTACCTCGGCAGTGCAGGCGACCTGTGCCAGATGATCGTCGACGGCACGTTCCCGCCGAGCGGCTCCAACCAGACGGACACGCACACGTCACCCCGCGTGGGTGACGGCCTGATCCGGCTCGATTCGAGCGGCACGGTCGTGTTCGCCAGCCCGAACGGGTTGTCCGCGTACCACCGGATGGGGCACGAGTCCGATCTGGTCGGGACGCGGCTGGCGCCGCTGACGCGCTCGCTGATCCGCGACCCGTTCGACGCGACCGAGGTGTCCCACCGGATCATCGAGGCCCTCGACGGGAAGCCGTCCAGCCGCACGGAGGCGGATTCGCGCCGGGGCGCCGTGGTGCTGTTCCGCGCGCTGCCGCTGCGGCCTGCCGGGCAGGCGGCGGGCGCGCTGGTGCTGGTCCGCGACGTCACCGAGGTGAAGCGGCGCGACCGGGCGCTGCTGTCGAAGGACGCGACGATCCGTGAGATCCACCACCGGGTGAAGAACAACCTCCAGACGGTGGCGGCGCTGCTGCGCCTGCAGTCCCGCCGGACGACGTCGGAGGAGGCGCGGCTCGCGCTGGCGGAGTCCGTGCGCCGGGTGACGTCGATCGCGCTGGTGCACGAGGCGCTGTCGATTTCGGTGGACGAGCGCGTCGACCTCGACAAGCTCCTCGACAACGTGCTGCCGATGGTCGGCGAGGTCGCCACGGCGGAGTCGCAGGTCGGGCTGTCGCGGAAGGGCTCGTTCGGGGTGGTGGTCGCGGAGATCGCGACGCCGCTGGTGATGGTGCTGGCGGAGCTGGTCCAGAACGCGATCGAGCACGCGTTCCCGGCCGGCCGGTCGGGCAAGGTCGAGCTGATCGTGGAGCGCTCGGCGCGCTGGCTGGACGTCGTGATCCGCGACAACGGGCGCGGCCTGCCGTCGGGGTTCTCGCTGGAGCGGTCGGACGGGCTCGGGCTGCAGATCGTGCGGACGCTCGTGGAGTCCGAGCTGCGGGGGTCGCTGTCGCTGCGGAAGGTGCGGGCGGAGGCGTCGTCGACCCGGGTCACGGGGACGGAAGCCGCGCTGCGGATCCCGCTTTCACGCCGCCTCTGACTCGTGTCGTCTCTCTGATCACGCGTGTCGTCCCCTCAATCACGCGAGTTGACCGCTCCATCACGGTCTGGGCTGCCGACGATGTGACGGAGAGGTCGACACGCGTGATTGGAGGGTCGACACGCGTGATTGAAGGGTCGACACGATGAAGGCCCGGCACCAGGTGCGTGGTGCCGGGCCGTTCAGCGCTTGCGGGAGGACTTGAAGTCCCGGTGAGGTTTCACCGCACCCGTCGCCAGGTGGTTTCGCCCCACTTGTTAAGCTTGAACCGGGTAGGTAGCACCCCAGACGGCGTGGGCACAGCAATGCCCGCCGGGAGAATTTCCTCTTCGGTTCCGGTGCTTTTCGTGAAACTCAGGCGTTGGTACGCGTGCCGATGTGCGTACGGCGGCGCTTGAGCGCGCGTCGCTCGTCTTCGCTCATACCGCCCCACACGCCCGCGTCCTGCCCGCTGGCCAGAGCCCAGGCCAGGCAGTCGGAAGCGACGGTGCAGCGGTGGCACACGGCCTTCGCCTGCGCTACCTGCGACAGAGCAGGACCGCTGGTTCCCACGGGGAAGAACAGCTCGGGGTCCTCGTCTCGGCAGGCCGCGTCGTGGCGCCAGTCCATGTTCGTGAGCTCCTTCATACGGCGCGGGAGGGCCGCGCCACAGTCGTCAATGGCGGTCGTGTTCTTGGGTGCTTGTGAATGCTTTCACGAAGCACCGCTTTCGACAAGGGTTTCCGGAAGATCGGTGAGTCAGGTCACCCGGCCGAGCGACGCCTCTGACCTGCGGTTTCTCTCCGAAACAGCCTCCCGAAGGGAAGGCTGATGCGCTGAGTGGAGCTTCTGCGTCGACGAACGGCAACTGGCACTTTGCCGCAGGCGATCAGCGGTCACGTCGTCACACGATTACCGACAGTGCATCCGGGACGCTGAAGAACTCCACTCGGGTCCGCTGGCCGACGAGGTCGCCGTCCACCTGGAAGTTTACCGGTTCAGCTGCGTCGATGCGGATCATCGGGAGGTCATCGTGACGCACGAGACGTCGCCCGCGCTGGTTGCTCTTCGTAGCCAAAGCTTGGCGTACATGCTTGAACACGGTGGGCAATCCCAGACCGTTCAGCGCGAACAAGCCCAATCCCGTCTCGAACGAGCAACCCGGGTTGAGGTGGACGGCACGCTCGCCCAGGTAGCTCCACGGATCGGTGTTCGACACGAAAGCGGTCAGCGCCTCGGCGGGTTCCTGGCCGGGGACGCGGATCGTGAGGGTCGGCCGGCCCAGTGGCGGCCGGAAGTAGGAGCGGACGGCGGCCCGCATGTACAGCCCGGCGGTCGTCTGCTTGCCGCGGCGCTTGGCGACCCGGCCGACGACGTCGGCGTCCCAGCCGAGCCCGGAGTTGAAGGTGAACCAGTGCCCGTCGGCCAGGCCGAGCCCGACCCGGCGCGAGCGGTCGTGCTCCAGCGCGTGGAGCAGCTGGTGGGTGGCCTCGACGGGGTCGTGGGCGATGCCGAGGGCGCGCGCGAACACGTTGGCCGAGCCGCCGGGGACGACGCCGAGCGCGGGGATCCGGCCGATTTCGGCCGGGTCGCCGTCACTGTCGGCGAGCAGGCCGTTGACGACCTCGTTCACCGTGCCGTCGCCGCCGTGCGCGACGACCAGGTCGATCCCGTCCCGCGCGGCCGAGCGCGCGACGGCCATCGCGTGGCCGCGGTAGTCCGTCTCGACCACGTCGAGCTTGACCTGGCTGGCGAGCGCGTGGGCCAGCACGTCCCTGCCACCCGCGGTGGTCGAGGTGGCCTGGGGGTTCACGACGAGGATTGCGCGCATTACCGCAGAGTAAGTGACTTCCGGCGGTCCGAGAACCTTCCGGCGGTCCATGGTGACGGGCGCAACCCCTCCGAACAGCACCTGCGAAAACCCTGTGCCGGGCGGCCCTCCTTCACGTGCGAGTGTCCGCGCGTCGTGACAAGTGCACCCGGGCCGACCGCCCGCTCATCGACGACACCTGAATTTTCGACGCTCACGCGGTCCCGCGAAAACGGCCGACCGGGTGGCATACGATCGAAGAAGCTCACGCACCGTGACTCGCCCTGGTCGAGTCCACTGTGCACCGCCCGAAAAGCTCTCCGGAAGGCCGCCGCAGTGAAGCTCTCGCCCGCTCCCCGGGAGGTCCGGCTGGCCGGTGCCGTCACCGCGGTGCCGTCGCTCGCCCTGCTGGTGTTCGGGGTGATCGTGCTGGTGAACGGCCTGCGGACGCCGGCGCAGCCGGGCAACAACGTCTTCGTCGAGTCCGGCACGTTCATCGTGGTGGCGCTGGCGTTCCTGGCCGCGTCGGCCGGGCTCGTGCTGGGGCAGACGTGGGCGCGCTCGCCCGGCGTGGTGATCGCGCTGATCGTGATCGGGCTCGGCTGGTACCTGCTCGGCCCGTCGGGCGAGCCGGCCTTCGGCGTGCCGGTCGCGCTGTTCGGCATCGCGGCGCTGGTGCTGCTGTTCCGGCGGCCGTCCCGTGCCTGGGCGCTCGGCCTGCGCGAGGGCGAGACGGAGACGGAGGCCGCCGAACGCGGCGGGCTCGCGGGCCGCCGCGCCGAGCGCGAGGGCCGCGAAGAAGACTGAACCCAGATCTCGCGTGATCAGAGCCGGATCTCGCGTGATTGAAGCCGTAACTCGCGTGATTGAAGCCGGAACTCGCGTGATCGGGGCCGTAACTGGCGTGTCAGGGCCGTAACTCGCGAGATCCGGTCTCAAGCACGCGAGTTACGGTCTCAAGCACGCGAGTTACGGGCCCAGTCACGCGAGTTACGGGCCCAAGCACGCGTGGTGCGGGTCAGGCTTGGGCAGCCAGGGCTCGGAGGGGTTCGTCGGTGAGGCGGTTGACCGTCCACTCGTCCATCGGGACCGCGCCGAGGGCCTTGTAGAACTCCGTTGCCGGGTTCCAGTCCAGGACCGACCACTCCAGCCGCGCGTAGCCGTTCGCGACGCACTCCGCCGCCAGTGCCGCCAGGAGGGCCTTGCCCAGGCCCGAGCCGCGGTGTTCCGGCAGGACGAACAGGTCCTCCAAATAGATGCCGTGCACGCCGCGCCAGGTGGAGAAGTTCAGGAACCAGACCGCGAAGCCGGCGATCTTGCCGTCCACTTCGGCCACATGCCCGAACAGCTTCGGCGCTTCGCCGAACAACGCCGTGTGGAGCTGGTCGGCCGTCAGGTGGCACTCGTCCGGGGCGCGCTCGAACTCCGCCAGCGCGTACACCAGGCCGACGGCGGCCTCGACGTCGTCGGGCCGGATGCGGCGGATGCGGTTGTCGGGCACGTCAGTCCTCCGTCGGCAGCAGGTTGAGGTGTTCGATCTGGGGCTCGCCGCGCTCGTCGCCGAGTACCGCGATGCCGGCCGCGTCCAGTCCGAAGTGGACTCCGGCGGTGGCGGGCAGGCCGAGCCAGCGGGCCACCAGCACGCGGCTGAAGTGCCCGTGCCCGACCAGGACGACGTCGCCGTCCTCGATGTCGCGGCGGGCGCGGGCCAGCACGCGGTCCGCGCGGGTGGTGACGTCCGCGGCGCTTTCGCCGCCGGGGATCGGGTGGGTCCAGACCGTCCAGCCGGGCACGGTTTCCCGGATCTTCGGCGTGGTGACGCCTTCGTAGTCGCCGTAGTCCCACTCGGCGAGGTCCTCGGTGACTTCGTCGACGCGCAGCCCGGCCAGCGCCACCGTGCGCAGCGCCCGCGTGCGGGGGCTCGACAGCACCAGCGACGGCCCGCCCACCAGGTTCCGCAGCGTGCCGCCCGCGGCACGGGCCTGGCCCTCGCCTGCCGGGGTCAGCGGGATGTCCGTGCGCCCGGTGTGCCGCCCGTTCAGCGACCATTCGGTCTGGCCGTGCCGGAGGAGGAAGAGCCGATGAGCCACGCCGCCGAATATATCCGGCCGTTTGCGCGGCGACCGGTCGTCTGCTTAGCTACTGAACGGTAGCTTAGTCCGAGGAGAACCCCATGTCCGAGACGCCGACGTTCGCGCTGTGGCAGAAGCTGGCCGGGAAGCCGGGCGGGAAACAGCTGTTCAGCGCCGCGATCTGCCTGCGTGTGCCCTACTTCCGCACGGTGCTGCCCTCGGTGCGTGACCTGCGACCCGGCCGCTGCGAGGTGACCGCGCCGAAGTGGTGGGGTGTTTACAACCACATCCGCACCTTCCATGCGATCGCCGCGTGCAACCTCGCCGAGATCGCGATGGGCATGCTCGCCGAGGCGACGGTTCCCTCGACGCACCGCTGGCTGCCGAAGGGCATGAACGTCCAGTACGTCGCCAAGGCCGAGACGGGCCTGCGCGCGGTGGCCGCGCTGCCCGAGCTGCCGGAGTTCGGCGACGAGGGCTTCGACCTCGAGGTCCCGGTGACCATTTCGGACGCGAACGACCGGCCCGTGGTCACCGGGACGATCACGATCTGGGTGACGCCGAAGAAGCGTTAGAGCTGCTTGTACTGCACGTACGTGGTCTGGTGGAACGTGTTCCGGCCGGACGGCGACGGCAGGCCGAGCCTCCGGTCGACGAGCCTGCCGAGCGGCCCGCAGTCCTGCGTTGCCGGCACGGCGAGTTCCCGGTCGAAGACGCCGAAGTGGAACGTCGGCGGGTGCTGCGAAATCCGCGTCGGCGGCACCGCCGGGTCGTCGTGGACGACCGTGTGCAGCACGCCGGTCCGGCAGTCCTTGCGCAGCAACGGATGGTGCAGCGACGCGTAGACGTCCAGCTCGCCGCGCCGCTCGTCGTTGCCCTGGAAGTCCGAGTAGCCGCCGTAGTGCAGCTGCAGGGTCGTGCCGGCGAGGCCGGGAACGCGGACCGGCGCGTGCCGCAGTGCGCCGAAGATCTGCGCGTACCGGCCGCCGACCTGGCCTTCGCTGAACGTCAGGCGCATTTCCCCGAGCGGGATCTCCCGGTCGCCGATGGTCAGGGTTCCTTGCGACACAAAGGCTTCGCAGCGCCACGTGCCCGGGTCGGCGTCGGGCGGCGGTGCCGGGCAGTCGGTGAAGTCGAACGTCGGCAGGTCGGCGGGCGTGTCGGCGGAAGCCGTTCCGGGCACGATCGCCAGTGCGGCCACGGCCGCCCCCAGTGCGAGAAGTTTCATGGCGGTGAGCCTGCTCCCGCGCCGGCGCCGGGACATCCGGGATCGCCCCCAGGGGACACCCGAAATCTCACTCGACCGGGTGAAACACGTTCCATTTAGTTAACGACGTTCACTGAACTGGGCCATGCTCGGGCCCATGTCCGCCTTCTCCCGCCGCCGGTTCCTCGGCCTCGCCGCGCTGAACTCGGCCGCCGCCCTCGGGCTGACCACGATCTCGACGACCCGCGCCGCGGCCGCCCTGCCCGAGTACTGCCCGGCGCTGGTCGTCGGGACCGGCTACGGCGCCGCCGCCACGGCGTTGCGCCTGGGCGAGGCCGGGATTCCCACGCTGATGCTCGAGATGGGCAGGCTGTGGACCACCCCGGGCGCCGACGGCCGGGTCTTCTGCCCGATGCTCGCGCCGGACGGGCGCGCGATGTGGTTCAAGGACCGCACCGAAGCGCCGCTCGCGTCGTTCCTCTGGCTCGACCTCGCCAACCGCGACATCCCGCGCTACGCCGGGGTTCTCGACCGGGTGAACTTCGGCGACATGGCGGTGTACCTCGGCCGCGGGGTCGGCGGCGGCTCCCTGGTCAACGGCGCGATGGCGGTGACGCCGAAGCGGTCCTACTTCGAGGAGATCCTCCCGCGGGTCGACGCCGGCGAGATGTACGGCAAGTACTTCCCGCGGGCGCGGGCGCAGCTGGGCGTCAACGTCGTGGACCCGCAGTGGTTCGAGACGTGCCGCTCGTACCGGTACGCCCGCGTCTCGCGGAAGGCCGCGGCCAGGGCGGGCTTCGGCACGGTGTTCGTGCCCAGCGTGTACGACATGGACTACCTGCGGCGGGAGGAGGCGGGCGAGGTCCCGCGCTCGGCCGACGCGTCCGAGGTCATCTACGGCAACAACCACGGCAAGCGCTCGCTCGACCGGACCTACCTCGCCGCCGCGCTCGGCACGGGCCGGGTGACCATCCAGGCACTGCACGAGGTCCGCGAGATCCTCCACCAGCCCGACGGCACGTACACCCTGGTCGTGCGCGAGATCGACGAACACGGCACCGTCCTGGCGACCAAGCACGTCACGACCAAGCACCTCTTCCTGGGCGCGGGCAGCCTCGGCTCGACCGAGCTGCTGCTGCGGGCGCGGGAGACCGGCAGGCTGCCCGCGCTGAACGACGCCGTCGGCCGCGGCTGGGGCACCAACGGCAACGTCATGCTCGGGCGCGCCAACCACGTCTGGGACCCCACTGGCACGCTGCAGTCCGGCATGCCCGCGCTCGGCATCGACAACTGGGCCGATCCGGTGCACCCGGCGTTCGCCGAGATCGCGCCGGTGCCCGCCGGGGTCGAGACGTGGCTCAGCCTCTACCTGGCGATCACTCGGAACCCCGAACGCGGCCACTTCGGCTACGACGCCGCCAGTGACTCCGCGAAGCTGCACTGGACGGCGTCGCAGGGGCAGCCGTCGGTCGCGGCGGCGAAGGCGCTGTTCGACAAGATCAACCGGGCGAACGCGACGATCTACCGCTACGACCTCTTCGGCGACACCCGCGTGTTCGAGGACCGCTTCACCTACCACCCGCTGGGCGGGCTGGTCCTCGGCGAGGCGACCGACGACTACGGCCGGGTCAAGGGCTACCGGAACCTCTACGTCACGGACGGCTCGCTCATCCCCGGCAGCACCGGCGTCAACCCGTTCGTCACGATCACCGCGCTCGCCGAGCGCAACATCGAGCGCGTTCTCGCCGAGGACATCAGGGGCTGAGCCGGGCCAGCGCGTCGGTGAACTCGTCGCCGACGCCGTCGAAGAACGACGCGTCGGCGGCCTCGACGTCCTTCAGGGCCTTCGCGACCAGCTCCAGGCCGGCCGGGGTGACCTCCAGCCGCTTCGCGCGGGCGTCCGCGGGGTCGTCGGCGCGGGTCAGCAGGCCACGCTCGGCGAGCTTGCGGACGACCTGGCTGGTCATCATCGTGTCCGTGCCCGCCTGCTCGGCGAGCTGCCGCTGGGTGGGTGGCTCGCCCCCGCGGGTGAGCCACCACGTCGTGGTCAGCAGCACGAACTGGACGTGCGTGAGGTCGTGCGGGGCCAGCGCGGCCCGCATCGCCCGCTGCCAGGCCAGCGTCACGCGCCACAGCAGGAAGCCGGGGCTGCGTTCCGGGCCGGGCAGGCGGGACTCGGGAGTGGTCATGCCCGCTCGGCCAGGCGGGCCAGCGCGCGCATGGCGTCGGGGGTGTCCTCGGTCACCTGCGGGCCGAAGCCGTCCGGGCCGTCGATGGTGACGCGGTAGGTGATCCGGGTGCCGCCGTCGACGTCGGTCAGGACGTGCTCGAAGCGCAGGAACGCGTCCGGCAGGCGGGTCTCGTCGGTGAAGCTGCGGCCCTCGGTGACCTCGGTGAGCGTGAAGGGGATCGGCGGCATGCCGTCCATCGTCATGGTGCCGCTGGTCCCCACGGCGAAGGGGCCGTCGATGACCACCGACCGGACGCCCGCGTCCCACTCGGGCCAGCGGCTCGTGTCGGCCCAGAGCGGCCAGATCGCGGCGGCGGGAGCGGTGGAGGTCTCGCTGTGCTCGTACTCGTAAAGTGGCATGCGGGCAGACTATATGCACGCTTACTAAATTCGCAAGCGGCCGGGCGGCCGGAGCGGTGCTCAGTTCGCCGAGCGCAGCTTGTCGTAGTAGGCGACGCAGTCCGCGTACACCGGGAGCAGGCCCTGCTCCAGCGCTTCGGCCAGGGTCGGCGCCTCGCGGTCCTTGGCGGACAGGACCGGCTCGAGGTCCTGCGGCCAGGGCAGTCCCAGCGCCGGGTCGAGCGGGGTGATGCCGTGCTCGCCGGCGGGGTTGTACGGCTCCGAGCAGTAGTAGCTCATCACGGTGTCGTCTTCGAGCGCGACGAAGCCGTGGCCGAGGCCCTCGGCCAGGTACATCGCGTGGAACTCGCGCGCGTCGAGCTTGACCGCGTCCCACTGGCCGAAGGTCGGCGAACCGACGCGGAGGTCGACGACGACGTCGAGCAGCGAGCCGCGCGGGCAGTAGACGTACTTCGCCTGCCCGGGCGGCGTGTCGGCGAAGTGGATGCCGCGGATCGTGCCGCGCCGGGACACGCTGTGGTTCGACTGGCCCAGCCGCAGCGGGTGGCCGACCGCCGCGCGGAAGGCGTCCTCCTGGAAGGGGGCGACGAACAGGCCCCGGTCGTCGGGGAACGCCCGGGGGGAGAACTCGTAGGCGTCCGGGACGCGCAGCGGGCGGAATTGCATGACATCACCTTATCGGGCGGCAACAAAACCGGACGGACGTCTTGGGAATTGCCGGAATTGGCCGATGATGTGACATCAACCGCACCGAGGGGTCACCCGCGGCACGGGACCTGTCACAATGAACGAACCGCCGCGTCCGCGGCCATCGCCAGACCCACGGCACCGATGGCCGACGTGACGCCTCGCCGACAGGCCGGCGCTACCGCGCTGGGCTGCCGTGCCGGGAGCCGCCACGGTTCGCACTGCGAACCGTGGTCCCAGCCCGCAGGCCCAGGAGAAATTCCAGTGACCCACGTTCGAACCGCGAGTTCCGTCATTCCCACTGGAGGAATGACGGAAACGACGACAGGAAACCCCATGAGCGACCCCACCGGCGCCGTCGCGCCGGTCACCGACGAAGAGATCTTCACCGGGCACGAGGGCGGCAAGCTCTCGGTGGCGGCCACCCGCCCGATTTCCAGCCCGCGTGACCTTTCGATCGCGTACACCCCGGGTGTGGCGAAGGTGAGCCGCGCGATCGCCGAGGACGCGGCCAAGGCCAAGCGGTACACGTGGGCGGACCGGCTGGTCGTCGTGGTGAGCGACGGGACGGCGGTGCTCGGCCTCGGCGACATCGGCGCCGGCGCGTCGCTGCCGGTCATGGAGGGCAAGTCGGTCCTGTTCAAGACCTTCGGCGGGCTCGACTCGATCCCGCTGGTGCTGGACACCACCGACGTCGACGAGATCGTCGAGACGCTGGTGCGGCTGCGGCCGTCGTTCGGCGCGGTCAACCTGGAGGACGTCTCCGCGCCGCGGTGCTTCGAGCTGGAGGACAAGCTCAAGGAGGCACTCGACTGCCCGGTCATGCACGACGACCAGCACGGCACGGCGATCGTCACCCTCGCCGCGCTGCGCGGCGCCAACCTGGTGCTGGACCGGTCGATCGCCGACCAGCGCGTCGTCGTCTCCGGTGCGGGCGCGGCCGGTGTCGCCTGCGCGAAGATCCTGCAGGAAGCGGGCATCGGCGACGTCACGGTGCTCGACTCGCGCGGCATCATCCACTCCGGACGCGACGGCCTGAACCCGGTCAAGGAGCGCCTGGCCGCGACGACGAACAAGGCGGGCCTGCGCGGCGGTCTCGCCGAAGCGCTCGAAGGCGCGGACGTGTTCCTCGGCCTGTCCGGCGCGACGATCGACGAGTCGCTGCTGGGCCGGATGGCAGGCGGCGGCATCGTGTTCGCGCTGTCCAATCCGGACCCGGAGGTCCACCCCGAGGCCGCGGCGCGGTACGCGTCGATCGTGGCCACCGGGCGCAGCGACTTCCCGAACCAGATCAACAACGTCCTGGCGTTCCCGGGCGTCTTCCGCGGTGCGCTGGACTCCGGCGCGCGGGCGATCACCGAGAACATGAAGCTGGCGGCGGCCGAGGCGATCGTGTCGGTGGCGATGGACGACCTCGGCCCGGACCGGATCGTCCCCAGCCCGCTCGACCCGCGGGTCGCCCCGGAGGTCGCGACCGCGGTGGCGAAGGCCGCGGAAGCCGACGGCGTCACGGACTGACCTTCGGCGCAAAGCGGCACTTTCACGTGAAAGTGCCGCTTTGCGCTGCAGAAGTTCAGCGCAGCAGGTCGGGGAGGCGGTGGCGGGGGACGTCGACCAGGCGCAGGTCGACCAGGTCCGCGGGGACGTCCAGGGCGACGTTCGCCAGGCGGGCGTGCGCCCGGGTCAGGATCTCGTCCTGGTGGGCCACCGCGTCCGCGACCACCACCGCGTGCCGGTTGTCCGGAGTGCTGCGCAGGTAGCGCAGGGCGTATTTCCCTCTAACGAGTGAAGCGAGCGCCTCCTGGGACGCCTGGTCCGCCAGGTCCGGGTGGGCGTTGGGCAGCAGCAGTGCCAGGCGCCGGGCGTTCGTGCCCAGCAGCGTCCGCAGCAGCCATGGGCCCGGGTCGGCCGAAAGGTCCATCGCGACCGCGTCGCCCTCCGGGCCGGAGATCGACCAGTCCACCGGCCGCGACTCCAGCGCCAGGCCGCCGGAGACCGCGATCTCCTTCAGCTTCTCCAGCAGCGCCGGTTTCGTGCCCGCCGACTCCACCGACTGCGGCCCGTGCGTGTAGATCGCCTTGCCGCTGCGCATCTTCTTGGCCTTCGCCGTCGGCTGGCAGACGTACAGGTCCGCCGCGCTGCCGATCGCCTGTGCCCCGAAGTACCGGTTGAAGCCCGGCAGGATCGCCTCGAACGTCAGCCCGAGCGTGGCCAGCGACCGCTGCACCTGCGCGCCCAGCGCCGGGTGCCGCGGGCTGTAGCCGTAGGCCAGCAGCAGCCGTCCCTCGCTCGGCTCGCGCAGGGCCTGCACCCCGCGCGCCGCGAACAGCCCCATCCCCTCCGGCGTGTACGGCGGATCGCTGAACACCAGGTCGAACCGGCCGGCGAACGCCGGGGGCAGCCCGACGCGCAGGTCCGTGTGGGCCGTCGCGATCCCGCGTTCGCCACGCTCGTCCAGGTAGGCCAGGACGCGCTCGTCCAGGTCGACGACCGTCAGCGACGCCGACGGGCAGACCGCGCGCACCGCCAGCGACGTCAGGTCGTGGTCGCCGAGGAACAGCAGCCGCGCCGAGGCGAGGTCGTACTGCGCGTCCAGCCACAGTGCCCGGCGCAGCACGGTTTCCGGGGTCGCCTGCACGTGGTCGAGCGCGGCGAGCGGCGACGGCACTTCGGCCACCCACTCGGCCACCTTCGGCAGCAGCTCGTGCGTCGCCACGGCTTCGTCGAGCGGGTCGGCGTACCGCGGCGCGCGGTACTGCAGGTACGACGCGGCGACGCCGGGGGCGATCCGCAGCCGGTCGCCGCTGCGGTCGAGGTCGTCGCCGAGGGCGTTCAGGACGGCCTCCACGCTGCGCCGCGGCGCCGTGGACAGCCGCACCAGCTCACCGAGGTCGTGGTCGCCGGTGCGGAGCAGGTCGAGGACGCGGTACAGCGGGCGGACGCCGACGCCGTGCGCGGCGAGGACGTCGTCGAGTGCGCTCACGGACTCCGAGCCTAGTAGCCACCTTCCGGGACACCGTGCCAACCGCCGTCAACTCGGCTACGGTCGGATGCGACCGGGACATGGGGAGTGGCCGTGACCATCGAATTCCGCGACGTGACCAAGCAGTACCCGGACGGGACGGTCGCTGTCGACAAGCTGAACCTGACGGTCGAGGACGGCACGATCACCGTGTTCGTCGGCCCGTCCGGCTGCGGCAAGACGACGTCGCTGCGGATGATCAACCGGATGGTCGAGCCGACGTCCGGGCAGGTGCTGCTGGACGGCAAGGACGTCGCCGACGGCGACCCCGCGCTGCTGCGCCGCGGCATCGGCTACGTCATCCAGCACGCCGGCCTCTTTCCACATCGGACAGTGCTCGACAACATCGCCACCGTGCCGCTGCTGTCGGGCTGGGACAAGGCGAAGGCCCGCAAGCGCGCCGCGGAGCTGCTGGAGATCATCGGCCTGCCGGTCGAGCTCGGCAAGCGTTACCCCGCCCAGCTTTCCGGCGGGCAGCAGCAGCGCGTCGGCGTCGCCCGCGCGCTCGCCGCGGACTCGCCGGTGCTGCTGATGGACGAGCCGTTCTCCGCGGTCGACCCGGTGGTGCGCGAGGGTCTGCAGGACGAGCTGCTGCGGCTGCAGTCGCAGCTGGGCAAGACGATCGTGTTCGTCACCCACGACATCGACGAGGCCGTCCGGCTCGGCGACAAGGTCGCGGTGATGCGCGTCGGCGGCAAGCTGGCCCAGTACGGCACGCCCGCCGACGTCCTGCGGCACCCGGTGGACGACTTCGTCGCGTCGTTCGTCGGCCGCGACCGCGGGTACCGCGGGCTTTCGTTCCTCTCCGCCGAAGGCGTCGAGGTCAAGGAACTGGACCTGGTCGAGATCGGCTCCGCCGTCCCCGCGAGCGACGGCTGGCGGCTCGCGGTCAACACCGAGAAACAGCCCCGCGGCTGGCTGCCGCCGGGCTCCACAGTGGACGGACCGCTCGCCGAGGACGACCTCGTGGCGGGCGGGTCGCTGTGGGTGCGCGGGACGCCGATCCGCGGCGCGCTCGATGCCGCGCTGTCCTCGCCCGCCAGCCTCGGCGTGGTCGTGGACGAGGACCACCGCGTGCTCGGCGCCGTCGTCGCGCGGCAGGTGCTGGACGTCATCGAGGGCACGCCCCAGGCGTCATGAGCTTCTTCGACGAGCTCGTGCGGTACCTGGGCAGCGCGAACAACCGCGGCCAGATTCTCGGCGACCTGGGCGACCACGTGTATCTCGCGCTGCTCCCGCTGGTGCTCGGCATCGTGCTCGCGATCGCGGCGGGCTGGCTCGGCAGCCGGTGGCAGCCCGCGCGACGGGTCCTCGTGGTGCTGGCCAACCTGCTCTACACGATCCCGTCGCTCGCGCTGTTCGTGGTCATCCCCGGCCTGATCGGGACGAAGATCCTCGACAGCGCGAACGTCGTCGTGGCGCTGACGATCTACACGACGGCGCTGCTGGTCCGGCCGGTGCTCGACGCGCTGGACGCCGTGCCGCCGCCGGTGATCGCCGCCGCCACCGCCGTCGGGTACCAGCCGGTGCGCCGGTTCTTCGCCGTCGAGCTGCCGTTGTCCGTGCCGGTGCTCGCGGCGGGCGTGCGGGTGGCGTCGGTCAGCAACATCAGCCTGGTCAGCGTCGGCGCGCTGATCGGCACCGGCGGTCTCGGCGTGCTGTTCACCGACGGGTTCCAGCGCGAGTACTTCTCGCCGATCGTGGTCGGCATCGTGCTGACGCTGCTGCTGGCACTGGTCGTCGACCTGGTCCTGGTGGGCTCGCGTAACCTGCTGACGCCGTGGGTCCGGGCGGGAGCCGCATGATCACCGACCTCTTCCGCTGGTTCGGCGACCCGGCGCACTGGTCCGGCCCCGACGGCATTCCGCAGCGGCTGCTGCAGCACCTGGGCTACACGGCGTTGTCGCTGGTGATCGCGCTCGTCATCGCCGTCCCCTTGGGACTGTTCGTCGGCCACACCGGACGCGGCGGCGTCGCACTGGTGAGTGCCGGCAACGCGATCCGTGCGCTGCCGACACTCGGGCTCGTCACGTTCCTGTTCCTGCTCTTCACCGAAAGCGTCACCTCGACGATCATCGGGCTCGTCGTGCTGGCCGTGCCGCCGATCCTCGCCGGGACGTACGCCGGGCTGCAGGCGACCGACCACGGCGTGGTCGACGCCGCCGAGGGTGTCGGGATGACCGGCTGGCAGCGGCTGTGGCAGGTCGAGGTGCCGATCTCGCTGCCGCTCGTGCTCGGCGGCATCCGCAACGCGGTACTCCAGCTCGTGGCGACCGCCGCGGTGGCCGCGTACGTCGGACTTGGTGGCCTCGGCCGGTTCCTGCTCGACGGACTGGCCATTTTGGACTATTCCGAGGTGATCGCGGGCGCGCTGCTGACGACGGCGCTGGCCGTCGTCCTGGACCTGCTGTTCGCGCTGCTGAACCGCGCACTGGTCCCTCGCGGAGTCCGGCTCGCGGCGGCGGCGAAGAAGGTGACGGCGTGAAGCGGCTGATCTTCCTGATGGTGCTGGTGCTGGCCGCCGGCTGCGGCAACCCGCTGGCCGGCGGCGGCGAGGGCGGTGCTTCGGGGGACATCATCATCGGGGCGTCCGACGTCGGGGAAAGCCTGCTGCTGGCCCAGATCTACGCTGGAGCGCTGCGGCAGGCGGGGGCCACGAACGTCACCGTGCGGCCGCCGGTCGGCAGCCGCGAGGTCGTCGTCAAGGCGCTGCAGGACAAGTCGCTGTCGGTGGTGCCGGACTACAGCGGAAACCTGTTGCGCTACTTCGACAAGGACACCACGGCGACGACCTCGCAGGACGTCTACGCGCAGCTGCGGCAGAAGCTCCCGCCGGGATTCGAGGTACTGGACCAGGCACCGGCCGAGGACAAGGACCTGCTCGTCGTCGGGCCGCAGCTGGCTTCGGTCAGGACGGTGTCCGACCTGGCCCCGCGGTGCCGCGAGCTGGTTTTCGGCGGGCCGGGGCAGTGGAGCAGCCGCTGGAAGGACAAGATCAAGGCGTTGTACGGCTGCGAGTTCAAGGAGATCCGCACAACCGACACGGGCGGACCGGTGACGGTGGCGGCGCTGAAGTCGGGCGAGGTCCAGGTGGCAGACCTGTTCAGCACGTCGTCGACGATCGCGGCGAACGGGTTCGTGCCGCTCACCGACGACAAGAACATGTTCCCGGCGCAGAACATCGTGCCGCTGGTGGCCCGCGGAACGCTTTCGCCGCGTGAGGTGGCGGCGTTGAACCGGGTGTCGGCGGCGCTGACGACCGAGCAGCTCACGCGGTTGAACGTCGAGTTCACCGAAGAGAAGCGCAACCCGCTGGACATCGCGGAGGACTTCCTCGCGCGGGCCTAGTCAAGGGCGAGCTTCACGCCGAGCCCGATGAAGATGCCCCCGGTGGCGACCTCGAGGCGGCGCTGGTTCCGCTTCCGCCGCAGCCACCCGCCGAGGCGGCCGGCGAGGACGCCGACGGTGCCGTCGACGAGGAACTCGAACACGATCATGATCGCGCCGAGGACGGCGAACTGCAGCCAGAGCCCGCCGCGCGCCGGGTCGATGAACTGCGGGAGGAAGGCGATGGTGAAGGTGACCATCTTCGGGTTGAGCAGGTTGGTCAGCAGGCCGGACAGGTAGGCGCGCTCCGCGGGCTTCTCGACCAGGGGCTTGCGGTTCCGGATGGCCTGAACGCCCAGGTAGATGAGGTAGGCGGCCCCGGCAATCCGCACAACGGTGAAGGCAACGGGCACGGCGGCGAAGAGAGCGGCCAGCCCGGCCGCGGCGACGGCGACGTGGATGGCCTCGCTGGTGGCAACCCCGGCGGTGGCGAGCAGCCCGGCCTTCGGGCCACCGCGCATGCCGCAGCCGAGGATGAAGAGCATGTCCGGGCCCGGGGTGACCATCGCGATCGCGGTGGTCACCAGGAAGGCCAGAAGGAGGTGCGGATCGACCGGCATGTGTCGATCCTGACACGGCGGGTGGGTTGGCGGCGCGGTGAACGCTTTCCGCGGCCGGGTCCCGCTCGGAGGCGGGTCGGGGGCTGGTGGTCGTTGTCGGCCGCGGGTTGGTAGCGCCTGTGGCCTTCGTCGGTGAGCCAGGGCGGCGGCTTTCCGCGGCCCGGCCCCGCTCGGAGCCAGGCCGCCGAAAGCTCGTCTTCGTCAGCCGCGCAGGGCTGCCGCCACCCGGCCCGCGTCCTCGATTCCGCGCTCCGGGGGCTCCTCCGGCAACGGCAGCAACACCACCGAGCCGCTGCCTGCCTCGTGCAGGGAACGGACCGCCGTCACGCAGTGGTCCAGGTCGCCGCAGATGGCCAGGCTCTGCAGCCACTCCGGGTGCAGGCCCGCTGCCAGCTCGTCCACCGTGGCTGCCGCATCAACCAGCTCCAGCAGCTCTGCCGCGAACGGCAGGCCCTCCACCTGGACCCGCGCCCCCGGGGTCAGGGATTCCGCGACCGTCCGGCGGGCGCGCTCCGGGTCGCCCAGGGCCAGCCAGTTGTACGTCACCACCGCGTGGTGGGGCGGGGCACCCGCCGCCGCGCGGCCTGGGGCGATGCCTGCCAGTGCCGTGCGGACGTACTCCGGTGGGGCCGGCTCGGCGAGGATCGTCCCGTCCGCCGTCGCGCCCGCCACCGCCAGGGACTTCGGGCGCCGGACGCCCGCCACCAGCGGGGGTGGCGTCGACGCCGGGAACACCAGCTCGACCTCGTCGAGGTGGACGTGCCTGCCGCTCATCGAGACCCGCTCGCCCGCCACCAGCCTGCGGACCGCGACGAGCGTCTCCTCCAGCGCCGCCAGCGGGGACGCCGGGTACGCGCCGATCTGCCGCATCCACGACGCCACGCCGTGGCCGAAGCCGGCGATCAGGCGGCCCGGGTGCAGCTCGGCCAGCGCCGCGATCTCCATTGCCGCGATCGCCGGGTTGCGGGCGACCGCCGGGAGCACGCCGATGCCGACCTTGATCGTCGACGTCGCCGCCAGCGCCGTCGCGACCGTGGCGATTCCCGCCGCCCAGAAACAGTCTTCGACCAGCCAGACTTCGTCGAGCCCCGCGTCTTCCGCCTGCCGGGCCAGCTCGATCAGCCGGGACGGCGGCTGTTCGCGGTTGATCCGGACACCGACCGACGTCGTGGGTGCGTACATGCGCAGCTCCTGTTCAGATCCGGGCGAGGGCAGGCGCGTACTCGAAAGCGCCGGCCTGGGTGGGTTCGTAGGCCGCCAGCGTCCGGGCCTGGAAGTACTTCCCCCAGCTCGGATCCGGCGAAACGATCGACAACTCCGCCGCCGCGGTGAACCCGAACCGCGCGTAGTAGGCGGGCTCGCCGAGCAGGACGACCAGGCCGTACCCGAGTGCGTCCGCCGCTGCGAGCACCGCGTGCATCAGTGCTGCACCTACGCCGGAACCCTGGTGCGCGGACAGCACGCCGAGCGGCCCCAGCCCCACGGCGGCCGCCGGATCACCGCCGAGCCGGGCGCGGCTGCAGCACACGTGCCCGGCGACCTCGCCGTCGCGGACCGCCACCAGCGACAGCGCGGCGATCAGGTCGCCTTCGGCGCGCAGGTCGTCCACGAGCGGTGCCTCGATCGGGGTGACGCCCTCCTCGCGCCGGAACGCTTCGCTGTGTACTGCGTGGATCGCCGCCTGGTCGGCGGGAGTTTCCCGGCGGATCAGCATGAGCGTCACCTTGCCGTGAACCGGCGCCGAGCGGAAATCGTTTTCAGGGGTGCCGCGCCACCAGCAGGTCGACCACGTAGGTCTCTTCCACCTCTTCGCCGGGGAACATCCTCCCCAGCCGCACCCGCTCGTCGGCGAGAAACGCCCGGCGGCCGTCCTCGCCGAGGACCAGGAACGCCGAGCGGCTGCCGAGGTTGGCGAGATGCACGTCCAGCGAGACCGTGCGGCTCCAGCGCAGCTGACGGCGGGTCACCCGCAGCCCCGTCAGTCCCGCCAGCCGGACGGCCTCGCCGTCCGGGGGCCGCACCGCGGGCCGCGGCTCGACCCCGCAGTGCTGCGCGATGCGCGCGTGCTGCGCCCGGATCCACGGGACGTCGAAGGCCGTGGTGTTCCACCAGATCGCCAGCGCCCCGTGCGGGCGCAGGACGCGCAGCGCCTCCGGACGCGCCCGGCCCGGGTCGGTCCACTGCCAGGACTGCGCGTACGTGACGAGGTCGCAGGAAGCATCGGCGAGCGGCAGGGCGTTGCCGTCACCCCGCACGACCGGCACGTCCGGGAGCGCCCGGCGGAACTCGCCTGCCATGGCGCCGCCCGGCTCGACGGCGACCACCTCGGCGCCCCGCTCCCGCAGCAGCGCGGTGGCGATTCCGGTGCCCGCGCCGACGTCGGCGACCCGCGCGCCGGCCAGGCGGCTGCCCGTGGACTCCTCGAGGTCGTCGAAGAGCGCGGCGGGGTAGGCGGGACGGCTCGCCGCGTACTGCGCGGCGGCGACGTCGAACGACAGGGCGCGTGAACCGGCGGTCATGTCCTCATCATCGGAGTAACCCGTCACCACCGCGGGTGGTTCGGGCGGAAACGCCCGCTCCGGTCGCGCGAATGGCCTAGTGTCCGGTTCGTGCAGCAAGGACCGCAGTACCCCTATCAGCAGCAGCCGTATCCCCAGCCGCAGTACCCCGGCTACCCGCCGCCGAAGTCCGGGAAGACCGCGCTGGTCGTCACGCTGGTCGTCGTCGGAGTTCTCCTGCTCGCCGGCGTGGGCGTCGGCGCCTTCTTCCTGCTGACCGCCCGCGACGACAAGCGAGCCGCGCCGGTCACCACCACGACGTCACCCGCGGGCGAGCCGGACCGGTACACCTCGCTGCCGCGGTGCAGTGAGATCGGCAGCCGGATGAACAACCTGCCGCCGCTCGACAGCGACAAGCCGCCGGAACCGGCGAGCACCTCGAACCCCGAAATCGAGCAGTCCGTGCTGGGCTGTTCGTGGCGCAAGCCCGGCTCGTCGGCGGGTGACCTGTCGATGTACCTGTCGAAGTCGAAGCAGCCGGGCTCCGGCGCGGGCGCGGGGTACGCGGCCGCCGGGTACGAGAACGCGGTCGACGACGGCGCGAAGCCGATCACCGAGAAGATCGGGAAGGCGACGAAGGCCGCGGACGTCGAGTACAACCAGGGCAGCACACTGCAGTGCGGCGTGCGGTTCTACCAGGGCAACGTCGACGCGACCGTGATCGTCTCGGCGGCCGACGCGACCGACCGCAATCTCGAACGCTGTCGCCGTAACGCGCACAGCCTCGCGAAGGCTGCTTCGGAAGCCCTCGGCTGAGAAACGGCGAAGGCCTCCTCACCGGCGAACCGGGGAGGAGGCCTTCGCCGTGGTCAGGCGATCAGTCGAACGCCTTCGCGATCAGCGCCTTCTGCTCGACCTCGTGCACCTTCGACGAACCCGCCGACGGTGCCGCCATCGGGCGGCGCGACACGACCTGCAGGCCCGAGAGCAGCTCCGGGAACTTCCGCGGCAGGTTCAGGCCGAAGAACGGCCATGCACCCTGGTTCTCCGGCTCCTCCTGGACCCAGGTGATCTGCTGCGCGTTCGAGTACCGCTCCAGCGCCGCCACCAGCTTCTTCTTCGGCAGCGGGTAGTATTGCTCGATCCGCACGATCGCGACGTCGTGCGCCTCGCGCTTAGCCCGCTCCGCGACCAGCTCCCAGTACAGCTTCCCGGAGGTCAGCAGCACCTTGCGGATCTGCGCCGGGTCCGGCGTCGTGTCGTCGATGACGGACATGAAGCGGCTCTCGCCGGTGAAGTCCTCGACCGCCGACGTCGCGGCCTTGTTGCGCAGCATCGACTTCGGCGTGAAGACGATCAGCGGGCGCTGGATGCCGTCGAGGGCGTGGCGGCGCAGCAGGTGGAAGTAGTTCGCCGGGGTGGACGGCACCGCCACCGTCATCGAGCCCTCCGCGCACAGCGAGAGGAACCGCTCGATGCGGCCGGAGGTGTGGTCCGGGCCCTGGCCCTCGTGGCCGTGCGGCAGCAGCAGCACGACGTCCGAGCGCTGGCCCCACTTGGCCTCGCCGGAGGAGATGTACTCGTCGATGACGGTCTGCGCGCCGTTGACGAAGTCACCGAACTGCGCTTCCCACATCACCAGCGCCTCGGAGTTCGCCACCGAGTAGCCGTACTCGAAGCCGACCGCCGCGTACTCCGACAGCGCCGAGTCGTAGATCATCACGCGGCCCTGGCCGTCGGCCAGGTTCTGCAGCGGCGCGTACTCCTGGCCGGTCTTGCGGTCGATGAAGACCGAGTGCCGCTGGGTGAACGTGCCGCGGCGCGAGTCCTGGCCGGACAGCCGGACCAGCCGTCCCTCCATCGCCAGCGACCCGAACGCCAGCAGCTCGCCGAAGGCCCAGTCGATGTCGCCTTCGCGCGACATCTTGTGGCGCCGCTCCATCACCGGCTTGACGCGCGGGTGCGGCGTGAAGCCCTCGGGGATCTGCACGAACGCGTCGCCGATGCGCTCGATGACGTCGCGGTCGACCGAGGTCTTCACCTTGGCCGGGACCTGCTGCTCCTCCTCGACCGACGGGCTGGCCTTCGCCGGGTGCTTCTCCAGCTCGCGGACCTCGTTGAAGACGTGCTCCAGCTGGCTGGAGAAGTCGCGCAGCGCGGCCTCGGCCTCCTCGACGGAGATGTCGCCGCGGCCGATCAGGGACTCGGTGTAGGTCTTCCGGACCGAGCGCTTGGTGTCGATGATGTCGTACATCGCCGGCTGCGTCATCGACGGGTCGTCGCCCTCGTTGTGCCCGCGGCGGCGGTAGCAGATGAGGTCGATGACGACGTCCTTGTGGAACGCCTGCCGGTAGTCGACGGCCAGCTTGGCCACCCAGTGCGCGGCTTCCGGGTCGTCGCCGTTGACGTGGAAGATCGGCGAGCCGATCATCTTCGCGACGTCGGTGGCGTACTGCGACGAGCGCGAGTGCTCCGGCGCGGTCGTGAAGCCGACCTGGTTGTTGACGATGACGTGCACGGTGCCGCCGGTGCGGTAGCCGCGCAGCAGCGCCAGGTTCAGCGTCTCGGCCACGACGCCCTGGCCCGCGAAGGCCGCGTCGCCGTGCATCAGGACCGGCAGGACCGTGTAGCCCTCGCCGCCCTTGTCGAGGATGTCCTGCTTCGCGCGGACGATGCCCTCGAGCACCGGGTCGACCGTCTCCAGGTGGGACGGGTTCGCGGTCAGCGACACCTTCGTCTCGCCGTCGCCGAACATCCGGAAGTACTTGCCCTCGGCGCCGAGGTGGTACTTCACGTCACCGGAACCGTGCGCCTGGCCCGGGTCGAGGTTGCCCTCGAACTCCTGGAAGATCTGGCTGATCGGCTTGCCGACGATGTTGGCCAGCACGTTCAGGCGGCCGCGGTGCGGCATGCCGATGACGACCTCGTCGAGCTCGTGCTCGGCTGCCTTGTCGAGGATGGTGTCGAGCAGCGGGATCGCCGTCTCGCCGCCTTCCAGCGAGAACCGCTTCTGGCCGACGTACTTCGTCTGCAGGAACGTCTCGAACGCCTCGGCGGCGTTCAGCTTCGAGAGCACGTACTTCTGGACCGCGGGGTCCGGCTTCTCGTGCGGGATCTCGACGCGCTCCTGGATCCAGCGCCGCTCCTCGGGGTCGAGGATGTGGGTGTACTCGATGCCGACCGTGCGGCAGTACGAGTTGCGCAGCACGCCCAGGATGTCGCGCAGCTTCATCCGCTCCTGGCCGGCGAAGCCGCCGACCGGGAACTCGCGGTCGAGGTCCCAGAGGGTGAGGCCGTGGGACAGCACGTCGAGGTCCGCGTGGCTGCGCTGGCGGTAGTTCAGCGGGTCGGTGTCGGCCATCAGGTGGCCGCGCATCCGGAACGCGTCAATCAGCTCGATGACGCGGGCGGTCTTGTCGACCGGGCCGTCCGGGATGTCGGCGACCCAGCGGATCGGCTCGTACGGCAGGCGCAGGCTGGTGAAGACGTCGTCGTAGAAGCCGTCCTCGCCGAGCAGCAGCTCGTGGATGCGCTTGAGGAACTCGCCCGACTCCGCGCCCTGGATGATGCGGTGGTCGTAGGTCGAGGTCAGCGTCATGATCTTGCTGATGCCGAGGTCGACCAGGGTCTTCTCGCTGGTGCCCTCGAACGCGGCCGGGTACTGCATGGCGCCGACGCCGATGATGGCGCCCTGGCCTGCCTGCAGGCGCGGCACCGAGTGGTTGGTGCCGATGCCGCCCGGGTTGGTCAGCGAGATCGTCGTGCCGGAGAAGTCGTCGGCGGTCAGCTTGTTGGTGCGGGCCTTCTTGACGATCTCCTCGTACGCCTGCCAGAACTGCAGGAAGGTCATGTCCTCGACGGCCTTGATCGAGGCGACGACCAGGTTGCGCGAGCCGTCCTTGCCCTTCATGTCGATCGCGAGACCGAAGTTGACGTGCTCCGGCGTGACCGCGAACGGCTTCCCGTCGATCAGCTGGTAGTGCCGGTTCATGTTCGGGAAGTCCTTCAGCGCCCGCACCATGGCGTAGCCGATGAGGTGCGTGAAGGAGATCTTGCCGCCGCGGGTGCGCTTGAGGTGGTTGTTGATGACGATGCGGTTGTCCGCCATCAGCTTCGCCGGGACCGCGCGCACGCTGGTCGCGGTGGGGACGCTCAGCGAGGCGTCCATGTTCTTGGCGATGGCCGCCGCGGCACCGCGCAGCTGCTTCGACTCCGGCTCGTCCTTCTTCGCGTCGGCCTTGGCCTCGGCCTTCGGGGCCGCCTTCGGCTCGGGCTTCGCCTCCGCCTTCGGGGCGGCCTTCGCCGGGGCCGGCTTCGCGGGGGCCGCCTGCTTGGCCGCCGACGCCGCGTTCTGCACGGCCTTGGCCGACGGCTGTGCCGCCTGGCCGTTGGTGGCGGGCTTGGCGTCGGCCTGCTGCCGGGCGTTGTCCGCCTTGGCCTGCGCGCTCTGCGTCGGCTTGAAGTCCGCGAAGAAGTCGTGCCAGGCGGCATCGACTGAAGAAGGGTCGGCGAGGAACTGGTCGTACATCTCTTCGACCAGCCACTCGTTGGGGCCGAACTGTGACGCAGGGCTGCTGCTGGACACGGCTGGGGCTCGCCTCTATCCGTCTCGATCTCGATCTTGAATCCGCTGATGCGCCTACCAGGCTAACCCCCTCGGTGACCGCGATGTGATGGAACCGGCCTGTGTGAGGCGTGGCGCACTAGGGGATCGGTCACTGACTCGATCAAGATGTGCTAAGGGAACCTTAAACGCTGGACCCGGTCCAGGGTTCCCTGGCTCTTCGGCGGGGGTTCTCCGCGCTGCCCGCGGCCGTTCACCGCGGCGGGTTCTCCTGGGAGAATGTGGCTGGTCGAATGTCCTTCGTTCTGGGACCAGGGCCTGGTACGGCCGCTGGTCACCGAGTCCGGCGCGATCGTGCTGCGGTGCGACTCGTGCGCCGCGGTCTGGCCGACGCTGGCCGACTTCGAGCAGATGGAGTGGGTCGAGCCCGACGAACCGGACTGGCTGGTCGGCGCCGGCGTCCACGTCCGGCCGGGCACGGTCCGCTGGGCGTCCCGCCCGGACGTCGAGGCGGCCGGCCTCGGCGAGCTGAAGTGGCGGGCGCTGCCTTAGCCGGGTTCGTACGGCGGTTCGTGGGGGACGAGCTTGACCGCCAGGTGCAGCCGGTCGGTGGCCAGGAGCCCGGCGACGTCCCGCACGACCGGGGTGACGTCGGCGACCGCGGTGACCCATGCGCCGGGGAGTTCGCTGCGGATCCGGATCGCCTGGAAGTTCAGCGGCGAGTGGTCGAGGTCCCGTTCCGGGACCCACTCGACGTGCTCCCGGAGAGCCCGCTCGAAGCCTTCGCGGGTGAGGTCGACGGCCAGGACGCGCTCGCGCCCCGGCTCGCTCCCGTTGCCGCTGAGGTGGGCGGCGAGACGGAACGATGGAGTGAGCCACACGGCCCCCACCCGCCCGAGGTCCTGCTTCCCGAGCGCGTCGTCGGCGACGGCGGGCGGGCAGGCCAGGTAGACCCGGACGGTCGTCTCCGTCTGCATGGCCCGGACCTGCCGGTCGGGAACCCGCTTCTCCTCGAACATGCCCGCCATGCTCCCAGCACGGACCTGCCCCGGCCATGCGGCGAGGGGCATCACGCGTGTCTGGAGGGGCATCACGTGTGTCTGGAGAGGCATCAACTGTGTCTGGAGGGGCATCAGCCGCGATGCCCCGCCAATCACGCGTGATGCCCCTCGGATCACGCGTGATGCCCCTCGCCGCACGTCAGCCGAGGGACCAGAGGCGGGCGTAGTGGCCGTTGGCGGACAGGAGTTCCTCGTGGGTTCCGGTTTCGACGATCTTTCCGTGGTCCAGGACCACGATGCGGTCCGCGCGGGCCGCGGTCGCCAGGCGGTGGGCGACCACGAACGTCGTGCGGCGGCGGGCCACCGTCTCCGTTGCCCGGAGGACCGCGGCCTCCGTTGATGGGTCCAGGGCTGCCGTGGCCTCGTCCAGGAGGAGGACATCCGGGTCCACCAGTTCCGCGCGGGCCAGGGCGACCAGCTGGCGCTGGCCTGCCGACAGGGACCGGCCGCGTTCGCCCACCGGTTGCAGGAAGCCCGAGGGCAGTGCCGCCACGCCGTCCAGGGCGCCCACCGCGCGGACCGCCGCCTCGACCTCCGCGTCGGACGCCGACGGGCGGCCGTAGCGGACGTTGTCCGCCACCGTCCCCGAGAACAGGTGGGCTTCCTGCGGGACCACGCCCATCCGGCGGCGCAGGCCGGCCAGCTCGTACTCGCGGACGTCCGTGCCGTCGATCCGGACCTCGCCGCCGGTGACGTCGTAGTAGCGCGCGACCAGCTTCACCGCCGTCGACTTGCCCGCGCCGGTCGCGCCGACGAGCGCGACCGTCTCGCCCGCCGCGACGTCCAGCGAGAACTGCTCCAGCGCCTTGCCCTCCGCGCCGGCGTAGGCGAAGTCGACCTCCTTGAACGACACCTCGCCGCGGAGCCGGTCGGGCACCGCGACCGCGTTCTCCGCCGCCGGGACCGACGTCGGCGTGCGCAGCAGGTCGCCGATCCGGTTCAGGCCGACGCGGGCCTGCTGGTAGCCGTCGAACACCGCCGACAGCTGCTGGATCGGCGAGAAGAACTGCTGCAGGTACAGCAGGAACGCCAGCAGCACACCCGCCGAGAGCGTGCCCGCCGAGACGCGGTTCGCGCCCGCCACCAGCACCGTCGTCGTCGCCAGGTCGGACAGCAGCGCCACCAGCGGGAAGTACGTCGCCACGTACCGCTGCGCCCGCAGCCGCGAGCGCCGGTACTCGTCGCTGCGCGAAGCGAACGCCTCCGCGGAGCGGTCTTCGCGCGTGTACGCCTGTGCCACGCGCAACCCGCTGACGTTCTCCTGCATGTCCGCGTTCACGACGCTGACCCGCTCGCGGGCCTCGTTGTACGCCTTCGACGCCGACCGCCGGAAGATCACCGTGGCCACCGCCAGCACCGGCACCATCGCCAGCGCGTACAGCGCCAGCCCGGCGTCGGTGACCAGCAGCGCGGCCGTGATCCCGGCCAGCGTCAGCGCGCTGACCACCGCCGTCGCCAGCCCGGTCTGCAGGAACGTCGACAGCGCGTCGACGTCCGTGGTCATCCGGGTCATGATCTTCCCGGACAGTTCCCGCTCGTAGTAGTCGAGCCCGAGCCGCTGCAGGTGCGCGTAGCTGCGGACGCGCAGCGCGTACAGCACCGTTTCGCCCACCCGCGACGTCAGCCGCGTCTGCGCGAACACCACCAGCCAGTCGGCCGCGATCACCGCCGCGCCGATCCCGGCGGCCAGCCAGATCATCCACTCGACGCCGGCGCGCACGCCGTGGTCGACGCCGAACTGGTACAGCCCCGGCAGCGCGATCGACGCCAGCGCGTCCGCCGCGACCAGCCCGATCACCGCGGCCAGCGGCCACCGGACCGGCCGCAGCAGCCGCGCCAGCCGGAACCCTGGGTCGGGTGCGGTGACGTCCATGCCGGGCAGCCGCGGCCGGTCGGGCGCGGGCGGCAGCTTGCGCACGCCCTCGATCAGCTCCGGCGTCGGCGGGACGTCGAGACCGCCGCCCCCGCCGACGAACCCGCTGTTGTTCGGGTCGCCGCTGCGCCGGAGCGCCGCTTCGGCCAGTGCGTCGACCTCGTCGCGCTCTTCGCGTGGCCACAGCGACGGCGTGATCCCGGCCGGGCCGCAGTCGAGGCTTTCGCAGCGGTGCTTCTCCTCGACGTCGTCGCCCGGGCCCGCGACCAGCTCGCGGAACAGCGGGCAGCGCGCCATCAGCTCGGCCTCGGTGCCGACGTCGACGACGCGGCCTTCGTCCAGCACCGCGATCCGGTCGGCGAGGGCGAGCGTGGACCGCCGGTGGGCGATCAGCAGGGTCGTCCGGCTAGCGGTGACCGACCGCAGGGTGTCGTGAATGGCCGCCTCGGTGACCGTGTCGATGGCCGACGTCGCGTCGTCGAGGACGAGGATCCGCGGGTCGGTGATCAGGGCCCTGGCCAGCCCGAGCCGCTGCCGCTGGCCGCCGGACAGCGTCAGCCCGCGCTCGCCGACCAGCGTGTCGTAGCCGTCCGGCAGCGCGCGGATGAAACCGTCCGCCTCGGCCGCGCGCGCGGCCGCGACGATCTCCTCCTCGCTCGCGTCCGGGCGGCCGTAGGCGATGTTGTCCCGGATCGACGCGGAGAACAGGAACGCTTCTTCGAAGACGACGCCGATGGCCTGGCGCAGCTGCCGCAGCGGCACGTCACGGACGTCGAGCCCGCCGACCCGCACCGCGCCCTCGTGCACGTCGTAGAACCGGGGCAGCAGCAGGGAAATCGTCGACTTCCCGGAGCCCGCGGTGCCGACCAGCGCGAGGGTCTCGCCGGGGTGCGCGGTGACCGAAAGGCCGTCCAGCACCGGTTCGCTGCGCGTGTAGCCGAAGCGGACGCCGTCGAGTTCGACGCCGAGCGGGCCGTCCGGCAGCGGCCGCGCATCGGGGGAGTCGGTCACTTCCGGCTGTGCGTCGATCAGCTCGTACACGCGCTCGGCGCCTGCGCGGGTCAGCTGGGCCTGCACGACCAGGCCGGACAGCATCCGGGCCGGGCCGATCAGCGTCGCGAGGTAGGTCGCGAAGGCGAGGAAGGTGCCGAGGGTGATCGAGCCGTTCAGCGCGAGGACACCGCCGATGCCCAGCACGGCGACCTGGCCTGCCGCGGGGAGCGCGGCCGTGGTCGCCGTCGGCGTCGCCGACAGCTTCGCCGCGCGAAGCCGCTCCGCGAACAGCTTGCGCGCGGTCGCTTCCAGCTTCGAGACTTCGCGTGCTTCCTGGCCGAAGCCCTTGACCACGCGGACGCCGGTGACGGTCTCTTCGACCTGCTGCGCGACGTCCGCCGCGCGCTGCTGCGCCGACCACGTCGCCGGGAACAGGCGCTTGCGGCTGCGCGTCACGATGATGCCGACCGCGGGCGTGACGACCAGCGCGATCAGCGTCAGGAGCGGGGACAGCCACAGCATCGCGACGAACGACAGCAGCGCGAAGACCACCGAGCCGAACGACAGCGGGACCTGCATCAGGATGCCGGTGACCAGCTGCAGGTCGGAGATCGCGCGCGAGGCGACCTGGCCGGTGCGCAGCGCGTCCTGCTTGCCGCCGTCCAGCCGCGAGACCGCGTTGAAGACGCGCTGCCGCAGGTCGTGCTGGACGTCGAGGGCGAGCTTCCCGCCCAGGTAGCGGCGCGCGAACGCGCTGCCGAAGGCGACCAGTTGCAGTGCGACCAGGAAGGCGGCGATCCCGGGGAGCCCGCCGGTGTCGCCGTCCACCGCGCCGTCCACCGCCGAGCGGACCAGCAGCGGGCTCGCGGCCTGCACGCCGACGCCGAACGCGGCCGCCAGCAGCGACAGCACGACGAGCACGCGGTGCTCCCACGCCGCGGCGGACAGCCTGCGGATCCAGCCGGGTGTCCCGGCGGGTGGGAGCTCTTGACGGGAGCGAGGCGGGGCGGTGGTCACGTTGTCACAGTAAGCGCGACCACCGACAAAATATTTCCGCGAACGCGGATGGACACCGGGCGCCCCGAGGCTCTGTCCCGGGGCGCCCGGGGTACTACGTGATGTCGCGCTTCTGGTTGCCCGCCCAGCCGAGGCCGAAGAACAGCATCGTCCACGCGAAGAAGATCAGCGCCGAAGCCCACCACGAGAACACGCCGGGCGCGCCCGCGGTCAGCTGCAGCACCAGCTGCGATCCGGAGTCCACGCTGCTCGGCAGGGCGAGGGAGTTGAAGCCGAACGCGTCCGCCGCGATGCCGCCGACGATCCCGTTCGCCGTGCCGTTCGGCAGGATCCCGCCGAGGAACCGGATGTCACCCCAGCCCCAGAACGCGATCACCAGGACGTTCTCGATGATGAGGAACCACACCATCAGCAGCACGACGGCCAGCGGCACGCTGCGCAGCACCGCGCCGAACCCGATGCCGAACAACGTCACCAGGATCGCGGCCAGCACCGTCCCGCCGAACGCGGCCAGCCACTGACCCGCCGACGGCCAGCGGCCCGAGTCGACCGACGCCATCACCGCGCCCGCCGAGACCGCGAAGCTGACCACGCCGTAGATGGCACCCCACGCGACGTAGGTGAGCATCTTCGCGGTCAGCGCCGAAATCCGGTTCGGCGCGGTGAGGAACGTCGTCGTGATCGTCTTGCTGCGGTACTCGCCCGCCAGCGCGAAGACCCCGAACAACGCCGGCACCAGCTGCGCGATGTTCACGCCGTGCGCCAGCGCCAGCAGCCCCACCGGGATCTCGTTCGGGTCCAGGCCGATCATCTCGGTGACCTGCCGGGCGTCCTCCGAGCCCAGGAAGTCCGCGAAGTCGTTCGTGAGACTGCCCCACGCGAAGGTCAGCCAGAACGCCACCAGCACCAGCGGGATCAGCAGCACCCACCACGTGTTCAGCGACAGCGTCTTGCGGAACTCCGCCTTGACCAGGTTGCCCATCACCGCTGCGGTCCTCCCCAGTGCTGCTGCTGGCCCTGCTGGTACTGCTGCGGGTAGCCGGGCGGCGGGCCCTGGTACTGCGGCTGCGGCGGGAACCCCGGCGCGCCGGCGTACTGGCCCTGCGTCAGCTGGAAGAACATCCGCTCCAGATCGGCGTGCTCCTCCTGCATCCCGTAGACCGCGATCCCGGCCTTCGCCGCGAGGTCACCGATCTGCTGGACACTCGACCCGGCGACCGCCACCCGGCCGTCCGGCGTCGGCGAAACCTGCTGGATGCCGTTCTCCTGCAACGCCTTCACCAGCGCACCCGGATCCGCCGGCTGCACCAGCACCCGCGACTGCTGGCCCTTCCGCAGCTGCTCCAGCGGACCGTAGTACCGCGTGACACCCTGGCTGATGATCACCACCTGGTCGATCAGCTGCTCGACCTCGTTCAGCAGGTGACTCGACACGAGCACCGTCCGCCGCTGCTCCCGCGCATAGGACCGCAGGAAGTTCCGCAGCCACAGGATGCCCTCCGGGTCCAGCCCGTTCGTCGGCTCGTCCAGCACCAGCACCTGCGGATCACCCAGCAACGCCGTCGCCAGCGCCAGCCGCTGCCGCATACCGAGCGAGAACCCGCCCGCCTTCCGGTCCGCGGCACTGCCCAGCCCCACCAGGCCCAGCAGCTCGTCCGCCCGCCGATCCGGCACGCCGATCGCCGCGGCATACACCCGCAGATGGTTACGCGCCGTCCGGCTCGGATGGAACCCCTCGTTCTCCAGCACCGAGCCGACCACCCGCGCCGGATTCCCCAGCTGCGCGTGCGGCCGCCCGTTGATCGTCGCCGACCCCGACGTCGGCGTCACCAGCCCGAGCAGCATGCGCAACGTCGTCGTCTTCCCGGCACCGTTCGGGCCAAGGAAGCCCGTCACCGAACCCGGTTCGACCGTGAAACTGAGGTTCTGCACCGCGTTCACCGCGCCGAACTGCTTACTCAGGTTCTGCACCACAATCCGGCCACTGCCGTCGTGCATACCGTCCCCTAACGTTCCCCGCTGATGCGGCGTCATCCTGCCCTACCGGCGACGCTCGCGCGCACGGAACACCCGAAGCCACCCAGAGCGACCTTCGTCACGTTCCGCGACCGGACGGCCGCCTGACCTGAGGATTCACCGGCCCGACCAGATCAACTTGGTAAAGAATTCGTGCGACTTGCCGACCCGGTGCAGCGAACTCGGCCCGCGCCCTCTAAGCTAGGACCCGGCGACCCGCTCCCAGTGACCCCCAGGCTGGTTGAGCGGGTCGCCCTCGTTTTCGCTTCGGGCTCGGCTCTCGCTGCGGGCTTCGCCCTTGCTTCGGCCTCCGCCCTTGCTCAGCCTCACCCGTGTCTACCCGGGGGGCCGAGCCCCCCGGACCCCCACGGTGCCTTCCTCGCAGCTTCCAGCTCGGTCCATATCTCTCGTGGCTTCCAGCTTGGTTGGCCGTCTGTGGGATTGTTGCCTGGTGCGGATCTTGCTTGTTGAAGATGAACGGCGGCTTGCTGAGGCTCTGCGGGCTGGGCTTGGGGGTGAGGGGTATGCCGTTGATCTTGCCCACGATGGGCGGGATGCTCTGTGGCTTGCCGGGGAGCACTCCTATGCCGCCATCGTTCTCGACATCATGCTTCCTGGGCTGAACGGCTATCGGGTCTGCCGGCGGCTTCGGGAGCAGGGGGACTGCACTCCCATTCTCATGCTCACCGCCAAGGACGGTGAGGACGACGAGATCGAGGCTCTTGATACCGGGGCTGATGACTTTCTGCCCAAGCCCTTCTCCTATGGGGTGCTGCTCTCGCGGTTGCGGGCTCTCATTCGGCGGGGTGGGGCCACCCGGCCGGGTGTCCTCAAGGTGGGTGATCTTGAACTCGATCAGGCTCGGCACACCTGTCGGCGTGGGGACGTTGGCATCACTCTTACCGGTAAGGAATTTGCCCTGCTGGCTTACTTGCTGCAGCGGTCGGGACAAGTCGTCACCAAGGCCGAACTGCTCGACAATCTCTGGGACTTTGCCGCCGGTGCCACCGCCAACCTTGTTGAGGTGCACGTCAGTGCCCTGCGGCGCAAGATCGATGCTCCCTTTGGGGTTGAGACCATCCGGACCGTTCGGGGGGCCGGTTACCACGTGGTTTCCGCGGGTGGCTAGCTTCTGGCGGTCCACCCGCTTTCGTGTTGCCGTCAGCGCCTTTGTTGCCTCGGCCTTGGCGCTGGGTGCCGTGTCCGTTTGGTTTGTGCTTCAGGCTCGGGGGCGGCTTGAGGATGCCGCCGTTCAGCTTGCCGGTGCTCATGCCGATGCCATTGTGCAGCTGCTCAATACCGGGGCTCGGCCTGGGGATCTGCCGCTGCTTGTGCGGGACTCGATCTATGAGGTCACCGATCGTTCGGGGCGGCGGGTGGCGTCCTGTCCCGCCCTCGTGGGGGCCACCCTCAATCTCGGTGGTCGCTGGGATGTCGATCGGGTTCAGGTGGTGCGGCCCTATCAGTACGACCGGAGCCTTCCCGAGTCGGTTGGGTGTGCTCCGCAGCTGGGTGGGCTTGATGGTGATCTTCGGCTGCATGTTGTTGCGCGGGTTAGCGGGGACAGCCGTTATCACGTCTTTGCCGGTGTTGCGGTTGATGAGGCTGGAACTGCCGCCGTTGACTCGGTTCGGACCGCGCTGGGGTTTGGGGTTCCTGCTGTTGCCTTGCTCATTGGGGTGATTGCCTGGCTGGCCGTTCGGCGGGCGCTTCGGCCCGTTGAGGCCATTCGGGCCGAGGTTGCCGGGATTGGGGCTCAGGATCTGGGGCGGCGGGTTCCCGCTCCGCGGAGCGGGGATGAGATTGCGCGGCTGGCTGGGACCATGAACAGCATGCTCGGGCGGCTTGATGAGGCCGTGGCGCGGCAGAGCCGGTTCGCCTCCGATGCCTCCCATGAGCTGCGTACGCCTCTTGCCTCGCTGCGGACCCAGCTTGAGGTTCTGCTTGCCCATCCTGATCGGCTCGACTGGCGGCGTGCCTGCGAGAACGCGCTTCTCGACGTCACGCGGCTTCAGGAGCTTGTTGCCGATCTTGTGCTGCTTGGCAAGCTCGACCACGGCGGCCCCGAGCGGCTCGAACCCGTGGCATTGTCCGAAGTGGTCGTGGCGGTTGCCGGGGGTCGGGATGGCGTTGACGTCGAGGTTGGTGCGACGCCGGTGGTGCTTGGGCATCGGGCTCGGCTGGAACGGCTCGTTCGCAACCTTGTCGACAACGCGCAGCGGCATGCCGTCTCTCGCGTTGTCGTCACCGTGTCCGTAGTGGACGGTTACGCTCTGCTGGTTGTCGACGATGACGGGCCGGGGATTCCGGAAGGTGAGCGCGAGCGGGTCTTCGACCGCTTCGTGCGCCTCGACGATGCTCGGGCGCGCGACGATGGTGGCTCGGGGTTGGGGCTGGCCATCGTGGCCGACATCGTCCGGGTCCACGGGGGCACGGTCTTGGTTGACGGTGGGAGCCGGTTCGTTGTGCGGCTGCCGGACCTGAAGACGTCTTAAGGTCGCTTCAGCTTGGGTTCAGCGTCGGAGTTCGACGCTGCCCGGCATGTTCCTCTCTTGGCAGCCGCTCGACCACGCCGAGTACCGGGCGTCGTCCTGGTTTCCCGGCCTCGCCGGTGTGCGGGCCCTTGCCGCGCTGGCCGTTGTCTTCTTCCACTATGGCGGGCCGGTTGTCGACCGGTTGCAGGGCTGGATTGCCGTCCAGCTGTTCTTTGTTCTCTCCGGCTTTCTCATCACGACGCTGGCGCTGCGTGAGGAGGAGCGCGTCGGCCGGATCTCGCTGCGGAACTTCTATCTTCGGCGCGTCTTCCGGATCATGCCCGTGTACTTCCTGCTGCTTGGGCTGACCGCGCTCGCCGTGACGGTCGCCGGGGCCTACCACAGCAGCCGGCTTGCCGACGCGATGCCTTTCTACCTCGTCTTCGGCAACGAACTCGTCGACTACAACACGCCGTATCCGACGTCGTGGTCGCTCGGCGTCGAGGAGAAGTTCTACCTCGGCTGGCCCGCGCTGCTCGTGCTGACGTCGGTGGCGAAGACCGGTAAGACCGCCTTGCGCCTGATGATCGGCTGCGGCCTCGTGGCCGTCGTGCTGGGCGTGCTGCCGCTCGCGCCGTCGCATCAGTGGGCGAGCCTGTCGGTGCACTACGGCTCGCTGGTGGTCGGGTGCCTGCTCGCCCTGGCCCTGCATCACCCGCGCGGGTTCGCCGTCTTCCGGCCGCTGACCAGCCCGGCCGGGGCGCTCCTGGTCGCCGTGGGGTTCTGTGTGCTGCAGGTGTCGGTCAAGCCGCTCGGGCAGCAGTTCGGCGGGCACTGGCAGTTCGTCGTGCCGGTCTATGCTGCGGGCTCGGCGCTGCTGCTCGTGGCCGTCGTCGGGCGGGGGCCGGTCCGGCGGGTGCTGTCGAGCCGTCCGCTGACCTACGTCGGTGATCGGTCGTACGCGCTGTACCTCAGCCAGACCGGGGCCGCGGGCGTGACCGGCCTGCTGCTGCCGACCGGGCTGGGCAAGGCGGTCGCCACGTCCGCCGTCGCGCTGCTGTTTGCCTGCGTGCTGCGGCGGTGGGTCGAGCTGCCCGCGATCGCCTTCGGACGGCGGCTGGCCGGAAAAGGGGAGCGGGCCCCTGCCGCGGTGCGACAGGGACCCGCTCGGGGGAAATGAGGTCAGGCGAGCACGGACTCCACCGGCGTGTGCGCCAGGTCGTGCGCCACCGCGACCGGGCCGTTGGTCAGGGCGCCGTCGTGGGTGTTGAGGCCCTTCGCCAGCGCGGCGTCGGCCTGCAGCGCGGCCTTCCAGCCGTGCTCGGCCAGCTGGACCGCGTACGGCAGCGTGACGTTGGTGAGGCCGTAGGTCGACGTCCGCGGCACCGCGCCCGGCATGTTCGCGACGCAGTAGAAGACCGACTCGTGCACCGTGTAGGTCGGGTCGTCGTGGGTGGTCGGGCGCGAGTCGGCAAAGCAGCCGCCCTGGTCGATCGCGATGTCGACGAGCACGCTGCCCGGCTTCATGTGCGCGACGAGGTCGTTCGAGACCAGCTTCGGCGCCTTCGCGCCGGGGACCAGCACCGCGCCGATGACGAGGTCGGCCTGCAGCACCGCTTCCTCGACCGAGAACCGCGTCGAGGTCACCGTGCGGATGCGGCCACCGAAGTCGTGGTCGATCTGGCGGAGGCGGTCGACGTTGGTGTCGAGGATCTCGACGTCCGAGCCGAGGCCGAGGGCGACGCGGGCGGCGTTGAGGCCGGCGACACCGCCGCCGATCACGACGACGCGCGCCGGGTGCACGCCGGGGATGCCGCCGGGCAGGACGCCGCGGCCGCCGCTCGGCTTCATCAGCGAGTAGGCGCCGACCTGCGGGGCCAGCCGGCCCGCGACCTCGGACATCGGGGCGAGCAGCGGCAGCGCGCCGTTCGCGGTCTGCACCGTCTCGTAGGCGATCGCGGTGGTGCCGGCGGCGAGCAGCGCGTCGGTCAGCGGCCGGTCGGCGGCGATGTGCAGGTAGGTGAACAGCACCTGGTCGCGCCGGAGCCGGGGGTACTCCTCGGCGATCGGCTCCTTGACCTTGAGGACCAGCTCGCCCTCGGCCCAGGTCTCGTCGGCGGTGCCGAGGATCTTCGCGCCGGCGGCGACGTACTCGTCGTCGGTGATGGACGAGCCGACGCCGGCGCCCGTCTCGACGAAGACGTCGTGCCCGCGGCCGACCAGCTCGTGCACCCCCGCCGGGGTCAGCGCGACCCGGTATTCGTGCTTCTTGATCTCACGGGGAACGGCGATACGCACGGGCGGCCTCCTGAGTCGGTGCGGTGGTGCCACTCACGGTGAGCCACCCGGACGACGGTGTCATCGTGCCGCGCGGACAATTCTACGCCGTGATCATGGTGCTCGGCGGACAATGATCTTGACCTCCAGTCCACTCGAAGTTGCAGGGTGACCGGCATGCGTGCGGTGTGGATGCGGGAGTTCGGCGGTCCGGAAGTGCTGGTCCCGGGGGAGGCCCCGGACCCGGTCGCGGGACCCGGTCAGGTACTGGTCGAGGTGGCGTTCGCGAACATCACGTTCGTCGAGACGCAGTTCCGGGCGGGACGGCCGGGACCGTTCCGGGCGGAGCCGCCGCTGATCCCGGGCAACGGGGTCGGCGGGGTGATCGGCGCGGTGGGCGAGGGCGTCGACCCGGCGCTGGTGGGACAGCGGGTGGTGACGTCGACCGGCGGCTCCGGCGGGTACGCCGAGCGGGTCGCGGTGGACGCGGCTTCGGTGTTCGCGGTGTCTTCCGGGCTGGAACTCGACGCGGCCGTGGCGGTCCTCGCGGACGGCCGGACCGCGGTCGGCCTGACGACGGCCACCGGGGTGCGCTCCGGCGACCGTGTCCTGGTCGAGGCGGCGGCGGGCGGCGTCGGCAGTCTCCTGGTGCAGCTGGCGAAGGCGGCGGGCGCCACGGTGATCGGCGCGGCGGGCGGGAAGCTCGACCAGGTCCGCGCGCTGGGCGCGGACCTCGCCGTGGACTACCGCGCGGCGGGCTGGACGGACGGCGTCGGCGAGGTGGACGTGGTGTTCGACGGCGTGGGCGGGGAGATCGGCACGGCGGCGTTCGGCCTCCTGCGCCCGGGCGGCCGGATGGCGGTGTACGGCCTGGCGGGCGGCGCGTGGACGGAAGTGTCCGAAGAGGACGCTGCGGCCAGGGGTGTCACGTTGGTGCGTTCGATCGGCGGGCCCGCGGAGATGCGGGCCTTCACGGAGACGGCGCTGGCGTCGGCGGCCGCGGGAGAGCTGGTGCCGGTGATCGGGCAGCGCTTCCCGCTGGAGAAGGCGGCCGACGCCCACGCGGCCATCGAATCCCGTGCCACGGTGGGAAAGACGCTGCTGGTCGTATGACCGAAGTGGACGAATTCCTCGCCCGGCCGCTCACCGCCCGGGTCGCCACGGACGGGCCGACGGTCCGGCCGACGTGGTACCTCTGGGAGGACGGCGCGTTCTGGATACTGAGCGGCTCGTGGTCCCGGCTGCCGTCGCGGATCCGGCGGCGGCCGCGGATCGCGCTCACCGTGGACGTCTGCGAGCTGGACACCGGAGAGGTCCGGCAGGTGCTGGCGAGCGGCGACGCGCAGCTGCGCCCGTTCGACGTCGCCCGCGGCCGCCGGAAGCTGGTGCGCTACCTCGGCCAGGACGAGCAACGCTGGGACCCGCGGTTCCGCGCGTACCTGCACGAAAACCCGGACACCCTCTGGATCCACCTGCGGCCGTCCCGGCTGGTGCTGACCGACCTCAGCTACCAGGTGCCGTGAAGGCCTCCTTGCCGGTCAGCAGAGACGGCAAGGAGGCCTTCACGGTTTCACCGCGGGAGCGGGAGTGTCAGGCGCGGTACGCCGACCAGGAGTTCTGCATCCGCGTCGCCTGGCCCGGGGTGAACTCGTACATGCAGCTGTCGTAGCTGTAGTCCATGAAGTTGTGCACCGGGTCCACGCCCGTCGACGTGCAGGTGTCCTTGCTCGCCGGGCAGCCGGACGTCGCCGAGGCTTCGGCCGGGGTGTCCGACACGTAGTCGCCCGAGCCGGAGCAGCCGCCCTGGAACGTGTGGTACAGGCCCATCCAGTGGCCGACCTCGTGGGTGGCCGTGTCGCCCTCGTTGTAGTTCGTGGCCGAGCGGCCCGGGAGCGACTCGTCGAGGATGACCACGCCGTCCATCTTCGGCTGCGACGCGTAGCTCGACGGGAACGTCGCCCAGCCGAGCAGGCCGTCGCCGAGGCTGGCGGTGTAGATGTTCAGCGCGTTCTTGCCGCCCTTGCGCAGGGCGTTCTTCATGTTGCGCTCGGCCGACGTGCCGTCGGTGATGCCGTTGTACCACGTCGAATTGTTGGTGTAGTCGGTGCTGACCAGCGAGAAGCTGAAGCCGCTCGACGCGTACGCGCTGTTGAGGACCGAGATCTGCTTGCTGATCGTCGACGCGGGCAGGTTGCCCGCCGAGCCGCTGGTGATCACGTGGAAGTACACCGGGATCGACACCGCCGCGGCCTGCGCGGACAACGCCGTGCGCTTGCCGGCGAGCTTGCTCTGCATGTCGGCTTCGATGCGGGCCGCCTCTGCCGGGGACACCGTGTCGGCGTGGCCGTCCTTGCTGCGGTCCGCCGCGTGGGCGGGGGTGAAGCAGTCACCGCTGGGCGCCGCGGCGGCGCTCCCGGCTCCTGCGGCCGGGATGGTCAGCGCGACGAGGGAGAGCGCGGACACCGCGCCCAGCCTGACGGCCTTGCCGAACCGCTTCGAACTGCTCATGGACGAACTCCTCTGGCAACGACCCGGCTACCCGGGGTGGTGAGGAGAAGATGCGGCACGCGATCTTGGTGAATCCACCATCTTTCGGCGGGAAAAGACAATCCGAACGTTCGGCGCGATCCATGCGGAGTAACGCATACGTCGCGCGCTGGGCCGAATGGCCCATCAGCTCCAGTGCAGCGCGACCAGCTGGGTCAGCAGCGCCAGCCGGACGTCGGGGTCGTCGAGGTCCAGCGGCACCAGCTCCAGCAGCTTCCGCAGCCGGTACCGGAGCGTGTTGGGGTGGATCCGCAGCTGCCGCGCCGCCGCGCGCGGGTCGCCGGGATGCCGCAGCCACGCGTAGAGCGTCTCGACGTACCCGGCGTTGCTCGTCTCGTCGTGCGCGCGCAGGGCGCTCAGCGGGCCGAGTTCCGCGACCTTCGCCGCGGCCGCCGCCGTCGCGCCGCGGTGCAGCGTCAACGCCGTCCAGGCCTCGTCGAACGCGATCACGCGCTCGCCGATCAGCTCGGCGCGCAGCAGGCCCAGTGCTTCGTCGGCCTGGGCGCGGGACACCGAGAGGTCGCCGATTTCGCCGGGTGCGCCCGCCGCCGCCCGCGGGGCCCCGCCACGCCGGGACGCTGGCTGCGCGGCCAGGGCCTGCCGCAGCTCGGCCCAGCCGCCGGGCCCCGGCCGGTCCGGCACCACGGCGTAGAGCAGCCCGCCCAGCTCGGTCGCCACCGGGCGGCGGCCGATGCCCTGGGACAGCCGTTCGAGCAGGGCCAGCCGCAGGCCCTCGGCGTCGCGCCCGTCGCCGCCGGTGACCTCGATGACGACCACGCGGTGCGGCTCGTCGGACAGGTCCAGCTCCGCCATCGCCTTGCGCGGGTTCGCGCGGCCTTCGAGCACCGCGCGCAGCAGTTCGGCCGAGGCGCGGCGCTGCGCGTCGGTGTGCGCGCGCCGCCGCAGCAGGTGCAGCGCGACGACCGGGGCGGCGTCGGCGAACGCGGCCGCCCGCTCGTCGGACACCGGCCCGGCGACCACCGCCCACATCGACCCGAGCAGCTCGCCGCCCATCCGGATCGGCACGATCAGCCGCGGCAGCGTGCCGTCGCGCTGGGCGGGGACGAAGATCGTCTGCCGTCCGCGGGACAGCTCCCGGAACACCCCGCGCGAGCGGAACCGCGCGAGGACGTCGTCGGGGATCCGGCGGCCCATGATCGTGGCGACGCGCGCGGGGTCGGTCAGGTCCTGGCGCGCGGAGTAGGCGAGCACGCGCGAGTTGGTGTCCTCGATGGTCACCGGCGCGTCGACGACCGCGGCGACGGCGTCGGCCAGCCGGAACAGATCACCCGATCCGGGGTCGAGGTCCTCGGATTCGTCGGCCAGCGCGTCGAGGACGGTCCGCAGCAGCCACACGAGCTGCGCCCACGACGTCGCGGCGTGCACCTGGATGAGCGCGACGCCGCTGGCCTTCGCGGCCCGTTTCACCGGCGGCTTCGCGGCGAGCGGCGGCTTGAGCAGGACGGCCGCGGCGCCCTGCGCGGCACTCTGCCTGACCAGCTCGGCGGCGTCTTCGGGACCGGTGGTGGCGACGCCGAGCACGAGGTCGCCGGCGGCCAGGGTGAGCGCGCCGCCGGGTTCGGCGATGACGACGTCGGCGACCGCCGGGCAGTCGTCGGGCAGCTGGAGAGCGTGGAGCAGCGTCGGCCCCACCCGGTCGACCACGCTGCGTACCGAGACCACGGGGTCATTCTCGCCGAGAAATCCGGGAAGGGCCTGCCGGGGTGGGCGG
>NZ_JBDZYD010000004.1:635626-660481 GCF_040064235.1 Amycolatopsis melonis | reverse complement strand
CTAGGGCGTGTCTGACAAACGTCTCGGTGGGTTGCTGGGATGCTGCTGGTCGTGTCGCGGTTTCAGTTGCTCTCGGACGGTCAGTGGGCCTTGATCCAGGACCTGCTGCCGGTCCGCACCGGTAAGCGAGGCAGGCCCTTCTCGGATGCGCGGGCGATGGTCGAAGGGATCATCTACCGGTATCGGTGCGGGATTCCGTGGCGGGACGTGCCCGCGGTGTTCGGTCCGTGGCAGACGATCTGGACCTGGCATCGCCGGATGGCCGGTGACGGCACCTGGGACACCGTGCTGCAACGCCTGCTCACCGAAGCAGACGCGGCCGGCCTGGTTGATTGGTCGGTGTCGGTGGATTCCACGATCGCCCGGGCGCATCAGCACGCCACCAACATCACCCGTCCCACAGGGGGCTGGGTCGAACTACACGGATCTGCTGACCGAGCCGCCTGATCATGCGATCGGCCGTTCTCGCGGCGGGTGGAGCACCAAGGTGCACCATCTCGTCGACGGGAACGGCCGCCCGCTGGTCACTCTGGTCGGGCCTGGGCAGGCCGGGGACGCGCCGATGTTCCCGCACCTGATGCGGCATCTGCAGGTCCCTCGCCTTGGAGGCGGTCGGGCGCGGACCCGGCCCGACCGTGTCCGCGGTGATAAGGCCTATTCCTCGCGCGCCATCCGCGGACATCTGCGCGCCCGCGGCATCACCGCGGTGATCCCCGAGCCTGCTGATCAGGCCGGGCACCGCAAACGTCGCGGTTCCCGCGGCGGCCGTCCACCCGCCTTCGACGCGGTGGACTACTGCGGCCGCAACGTCGTCGAACGCCGGTTCAACCTGCTCAAACAATGGCGTGGCCTGGCCACTCGCTACGACAAGCTCGCCATTGTCTACCGGTCAGCGGTCGTCCTGCACGCCGTGATCGCCTGGACCAAAGCATTGTCAGACACGCCCTAGTCCTGCGGCTGTGGCGCGAGCACACCGGAACCGACGCGGGCGGCACGCACGTCCGGCTGACCGGCACCGGGCATCCCCGGCAGCTGGCCCGCCTGCTCGCCGCCGGGCTCACCGCGGAACTCGACACGCCGGTCGACCCGGCCGACCTGCTGCGCCACGACTCCCTCGCGGCCATCGCCGACGTCGCCCGCGCCCTGCTCGACACGCGGCAGGGCCCGGTGCACGTCCTCAAGCCCGGCGACGCCGGGACCGCTCCCCTGCTGCTGTTCCACCCCGGCGGCAGCACGTGCACCGTCTACCGGCCGCTGCTGGACCGGCTGCCCGCCGGGGTGCCGTGCGCCGGGTTCGAACGCGTGCCCGGCGCGAGCATCGAAGAACGCGTCGACAACCTGCTGCCGCTGGTGCGGGCCCGCCGTCCGCGCGGCCCCTACCGGCTGGCGGGCTGGTCGTTCGGCGGCGCCCTCGCCTACGGCGTCGCCACCCGGCTGGCCGAGGCGGGCGAAGACGTCGAGCTGGTCGCGCTGATCGACACCATGCTGCCGCTGCCGGAGGAGGATCTCGACCCGCGCGCGTCCTCGGCCCGGCGGTTCCTGCGGTTCACCGGCTACGTCGAAGGCACCTACGGCCGGGCCGTCCGGCTCGGCCACGACGAGCTGGCGCCGCTGCCGGAAGAGGAGCAGATCGAGCTGACCATGCGGCGGGTCGCCGAAGCCGGGCTGCTCGGCCCCGGCGTCCTGAAGCACCAGCGGGAGTCCTTTTTGGACACCCTGGCCGCGGAACGCGGGACACCGCGGCGCTACGACGGCCGGGTCGTGCTCTACCGGGCGACCGAGCCGTACGCCGCCGGGCTGGCCATGGAACCGCGGTACGCGCGCACGGACCCGGCCGCGGGCTGGGCGGAGCTGTGCCCACGGCTGGAGATCGTGCCGGTCGCGGCACACCACCTCTCGGTGGTCGACCCGCCGCACGTCGACGTCGTCGCGCGGCACCTGGCGGGCCTGCTGTGGCCGTGACGGCGCCCGCGGTCCGGGCATGGCCGCTGCTGGCCGTGCTCGGCGCGGGGCTGCTCCTCGTCGCGGTGGACGCGACCGTGCTGCACGTCGCGCTGCCCGACGTCGTCCGGCAGCTGCGGCCGGGCGCCGCCGCGCAGGTGTGGATCGTGGCGATCTACCCGCTGACCGCGGCGCCGTTGCTGCTGCCGTGCGGCACGCTCGGCGACCGCTTCGGACGGCGGCGCGTGCTGGTCGCCGGCTACGCGGTGTTCGGGGCGGCGTCGCTGGGATGCGCGTTCGCGCCGACCGCCGGGGCGCTGATCGCCGCGCGGGCCGTGCTCGGCTGCGGCGGCGCGATGATCATGCCGGTGACGATGTCGCTGCTGCGCGAACTGTTCCCCGGGCACCGGCAGCGGCGCACGGCGATCGCGGTGTGCAGCGGCATCACCGGCACCGGCTCGGTGTTCGGGCCGGTGCTCGGCGGGCTGCTCGTCGAGGCGTACGGCTGGCGGGCGACGTTCCTGGTCAACCCGCCGGTGATCCTGGCCGCGGTGGCGGCGGCACTGCGGTGGCTGCCGCGGACCCCGCCCGGGCGGCAGCCGTGGGACGCCCTCAGCGCGGTGCTGGCGGCGGGCGGCGTACTCGGCATCGCCTTCGCGATCGGGCCGTCGGGGGGCGGCTTCGCGGCGGGGGCGGCCGGGTGCGTCCTGCTCGGGCTCTTCGTCCGCCGCCAGCGCCGGACCCCGGCGCCGCTGCTGGACCTGACACTGTTCCGGCGGCCGGGCGTGCCGGGCGCGATCGGCGGCGTGCTGCTGGTGCTGAGCACGCTCGTCGGGCTCGGCCTGCTGCTCGCCCAGTACCTGCAGGTGGTGCTCGGGCTGTCGCCCCCGGCCGCGGCGGCCCGGCTGCTGCTGGTCCTCGGGGCGTCGGCGGCGGGCAGTGTCGTGGCACCGGCCCTGCTGGGGCGGTTCGGCAACGCGCGGGTCCGCACGGCGGGGTTCGCGCTCGCGGCGGCGTCACTGGCGATCCCGGCGGCGGGCGCGCTGGCGTCGCCGTGGTGGCTCGGGACCGCGCTGGCCGGCTCGGGCCTGGGCATGGCGCTGGCCCTGACGTCGAGCACGGACACGCTGCTGTCCGCGGCCCCGGCGGACCGGGCGGGCGGCGCGGCAGCGGTCGAGAAGACCGGCTACGAGCTGGGTGCGGGCCTGGGCACGACGGTGTTCGGTTCCCTGGCGGCGGCGGTGTATGCGGCGCACCTGGCGATCCCGCCGGACGTCCCGGAGGCGGCGGCCCGGCTGGCATCGGCGGGCCCGGCCCAGGCGGAGGCGGCGGCCCGCGGTCTCGCGGCGGCCGACCGGCTCCTCGCCGCGGCCCGTGCGGCCTGCACGACGAGCGTGCAGGCCGCCGCGGTGGTCGCCTGCGGGCTTTTCCTTGCGGCGGCGCTGGGCTCGGCGTTGAAGAGGTGAGCAGTATAGGTCGTTATACAGAGTCAGCGGTTCTCGTCGTAGGAGGTCCAGCCGCCCTGGCTCTCGGCCTCGGCGACGTCCGCGTCGGCGGTCACCGCGTGGGTCATTGCCGCGACCGTCCGTTCGAGGCCGCGCTGGACCTCGTCGCCGTCGGCTTCGCGGACGCTGTGCAGGGTCACCGTGATCTCCGAGGACGCCGGGCCGTCGTCGCGGATGCGCAGCTCGCCGTGGTAGTCGTCGGGGCCTTCCGCGCCCCAGGACAGTGACCGGCTCGCCGGGTCCGTGCGCAGCCACGCCTCCCCCGCGACGCGCTCGCCGTGCACCTCGGCCTCGACGTGGACACTCTCCCCGCCCTGCGGCTGCGCGACCTTCATCTCCGGGAAGTAGCGCGGCAGGTTCTCGGGGTGGCTCAGGAAGGCGAACAGCTCGTCGGCGGGGACGTCGGCGGTCGCGGTGTGGTGGTAGTCGGTCATCGGCTGCTCCTTGTCGGTTCCGGCGCGGTTACCCGGGCGGCCGCGGCACAACCGCGCATTAAACGGCCGCGCGCGGGGAACCCGGACGGCATGGCGCGCACCCACCCCGCGGCCCGGCGGCCGAAGCCGGGACCGGCCCCCGTCCAGGGCATGGGCATGCTCATCGGCCTGCTGTTCCTCGTGCTCGGCGCGCTGGAGCTGATGCCGGGGGTCACGGTCGGGGACGGGCCGCGTCAGCTGTTCGGCGTCTTCGCGGTCTCCGGGGCGTGGACGCTGGCGCACCTGCTCACCGGCGCCGGCGCGGTGTTCTGCACGCGTTCGGCGCGGCTGGCGAGCCGGTTCCTGCTGGTGGCCGGCACCGGTTACGCCCTGCTCGGCATCGCCGGGACGCTCCCGCTGCCAGCGGCGTTCGACGACACGCTGCCGATGAACACCGCAGGCATCTGCCTGGCACTGGCCCTCGGGACGGCGATGATCATCCTCGGGGCGGGCTGGCTGCGGCTGGGGCGGAAACGACGGCATCGCGGACGTCCGGCCGGAACCTGACGAGCAGGGCCGTCACCAGCAGCGCGAGTCCGAAAAGGACATAGCCGTTGCCGGTCAGCTGCTGGACGAAGGTCCAGTGCCGTTCGACCTCCCCGCCCCGCGGCCACCACCACTGCGGGCCGGCGACGAACAGCACGGCCCCGGCCCCGGCCAGGACGGCGAACCCGCGCCGCCGGGTCCGGCGGGCAAGGCCGGCCCACCCGAGCAGCACGACGACGGCCCACACCCAGTGGTGGGTCCACGAGATCGGCGAGACGAGCAGGCCGCCGACGGCGTTGAGCCCCAGCGCCACGGTGGTCTCCCCCGCCGCGAGCGCACGACGCATTCCGAGCGCGGTCAGCACGAGCACCACCGCGGCGAGCGGCAGCCACCACGCGGTCCGCGCGTCGGCGGGCACCCCGGCGCGGGCGAGCAGCCCGAGCAGCGACTGGTTGCCGGCATAGGTGGGCTCGCCGACGCGCCCGGTGTCCCACAGCGCACCGGTCCAGTACCGCACGGAGTCGGCACCGGCGAGCAGGAAGCCCGCCGCCGTCGCCGCGGCAAAGGTGAGGACGGCGGTCAGCGCGGCCCGGCCGTCCCGCCGGAGCAGGAAGTACAGCAGGAAAATCGCCGGGGTGAGCTTGATCGCGGCGGCCAGCCCGATCAGCAGCCCCCGCGGCCACCGCGGCGCCGCAACCAGGACGTCGAGCACGACGAGGGTGAGCAGCAGCAGATCGATCTGCCCGGCGTAGACGGTCCGCAGCACCGGTTCGAGGATTTCGGCGGCAACGAGCAGCGGCCAGGCGTACGAAGTGCCGAGCACGGTCCGCAGGACGACGGCGAGCAGCCCGAGGGTGAGCAGGGTGAGGGCGAGGCAGGCGACCCAGTACGGCAGAAGCGCCAGCGGAGCCAGCACGACGGCGGCGATCGGCGGGTAGGTGAAGAGCAGGAGCTGCCCGTCGCCGGTGGGTGGCAGCGTGCCGTAGACCGCTTGACCGTGCAGCAGCGCGCCCGAGCCCAGGCGGTAGACGTCGAGGTCGACCCGGTAGGCCGGAAAGCGCCAGTGCCCGCGGTTGTACGACACCAGCATTGCGGCCAGGACGAGCAGCTGCACGCCTGCCAGTACGTACTTGTTCCCCAGCCGGTCTCGCACCCCGTGGTCCCCCTCCGTCCTGTGGGATTGTGCCGGGTCCCCGCCGGGCGCGCATGCAGGCGTGCAACTGGGACCGTTGAGCGGATTCCTGCCATTCGGTCCAATCCGCAGGACCGGATGGGTTAACATCGGCCACCGTGCCGATCTCGTCAAGAATTCACGCCAACCCCAACACCGGCTTCGCGTGGCTGAGAATGATCGGCGCGATCACGGTCATCGTCGACCACAGCATGCCGCTGCTGCACCCGCAGCGGCTGACGATCTTCCCCGCGTCGTGGCACATGTCGCCGGGGTACATCGCGCTGATGGGCTTCTTCGCGATGAGCGGCTACCAGATCCAGGACAGCTGGGCCCGCGATCCTTCGTGGTGGCGGTTCTCCGCGCGGCGGCTGCTGCGGATCATGCCGCCGCTGCTCGTCGTGCTGCTGGTGACCGTCTTCGTCATCGGCCCGCTGGTGACGACCTGGCCCGCGCACGCCTACTGGACGCACATCCAGACGTGGCGCTACCTGGTCGGCACGACCGTGCTGTTCTTCATGCAGCACCAGCTGCCCGGCGTGTTCAGCCAGAACCCCTACCCGTTCTCGGTGAACGGGGCGATCTGGACGCTGCCGATGGAGCTGCTCGGGTACGCGCTGGTCCTCGCCGTCGGCCTGGTCGTGCTGATCGGCGTGCCCCGCTGGTTCCTGTTCCTCGTGCTCGGCGGGATGGTCTACGCCGACAGCGTGCTGCACGCGACGTTCGAGTACCACGGCGCGGGTGGTTCGCTCGTGTACGTCCCGATCGGCTCGACGGTGTCGTTCCTCGTCCCGTTCGTGATCGGGATGGTCCTGCACGCCTATCGCGATCGGATCCCGTTGCGGCCGTGGGCCGCGCTCACCCTGTTCGCCGCCTACCTCGCGCTGAGCCAGACCCCTGCCAGCCGCTACGCGCTCGCGTTCAGCGCGGCCTACGGGGCGATCACGCTCGCCACCCACTGGCCCCGGAAGCTGGAGGCCGCCGGACCGTACGTCTACGGCAGCTACGGCACTTACATCTGGGGGTTCCCGATCCAGCAGCTGCTCATCCTCGCCGGGGTGCGGCAGGTGTGGCTGCTGATCGTGCTGGCGGTGCCTGCCGCCTACGGCGTCGGCTGGCTTTCCTGGAACTACGTCGAAAAGCCGACGCAGCGGCTGCGCCGGTACCTGCGGACCCCGGCACCGGTCCGGCGGCCGGTGCCCGCGCCGCCGCAGATCCCGGTCACCGCGGCCGCGCCCGTCCGGCGGTCGTGAACTTTCCGGCGCCGAAGCGCTGCGGCATGCTGACGCCGTGACCTACGACGTGCAGACGATCCGCAAGCACTTCCCCGCCCTCGCCGAGGGGGCCGCTCACTTCGACGGGCCCGGTGGCTCGCAGGTGCCCGGCGTCGTCGGGGACGCCGTCGTCGCCACCCTCTGCTCCGCCATTGCCAACCGCGGGGTTGTCACCGCCGCCGAGCGGCGTGCGAACGCCGTTGTTGCCGAAGCTCGGGCAGCCGTCGGGGATCTGCTGGCCGCCGATCCGCGTGGCGTTGTCTTCGGGCGGAGCATGACCCAGCTCACCTACGACTTCTCGCGGACGCTGGCCAAGCACTGGGGTCCCGGTGACGAGGTCGTCGTCACCCGGCTCGACCACGATGCCGACATCCGGCCGTGGGTGCAGGCCGCGGCCGCGTGCGGGGCCACCGTGCGCTGGGCCGACTTCGATCCCGCGACCGGTGTGCTCGCGACCGAGGCGATCACGCGGCTGCTGACCGGCCGGACCCGGCTGGTCGCGGTCACCGCCGCGTCGAACCTGCTCGGCACCCGGCCGGACGTCCCCGCCATCGCCGCCGCGGTGCACGACGCCGGTGCGCTGCTCTACGTCGACGGCGTCCACCTCACTCCGCACGCTCCGGTTGACGTCACCGCGCTGGGTGCGGACTTCTACGCCTGCTCGCCGTACAAGTTCTTCGGCCCGCACCTCGGGGTGGTCGCCGCCGCGCCGTCGCTGCTGGAGACGCTGCGCCCGGACAAGCTGCTGCCCTCGACCGACGCCGTCCCGGAGCGCTTCGAGCTGGGCACCCTCCCCTACGAGCTGCTGGCGGGCACGACCGCGGCGATCGAGTTCCTCGCCGGGCTGGTCCCCGGCACCGGCACGCGGCGGTCCCGGCTCGTCGCTTCCCTGACCGCGGCGGAGGAACACGAGGCCGCGCTGCTCGCCCGGCTCGACTCGGGCCTCGCTTCGATTCCCGGCGTCACGCGGTACGGCGCGCCGGACCGTCGCCGCACGCCGACGGTCCTGTTCTCCGTCGACGGCGTCGCGTCGCAGGCGGTGTACGAACACCTGGGGACGCTCGGCGTCAACGCCCCGGCGGGCAGTTTCTACGCCATCGAGTGCTCCCGCCACCTCGGGCTCGGCGACACCGGCGCGGTCCGTGCGGGCATCGCGCCGTACACCTCCGAGAGCGACGTCGACCGGCTGCTCGCCGGGGTGGCGTCCGTGCCCCGCGGCTGAAACTGTTTCCGAAAGAATTCCGAAACATCTGCGCTTCGACGATTTCGAAAAGCCGTCGTCTTGACACGGAAATCGGGCATCGCAATAGTTCGGAGGTGTCTTCCACTGACGAAAACGCGGGATTCGGACGGCGCTCCTTTCTGATCGGCAGCGCCGCCGCGCTGTCCACCTCGGTGCTCGGCACCGGGTTCGCGCAGGCGGCCACCCCGGATGAAGACGGCTCCAGCCTGTGGCTGCGGTACCCGGTGGTCGACGACCCCGGGCTGCTGGCCCGGTACCGGGCCGCGGTCACCGCGATCGTCGTGGAGAACGCGGGCCGGACCAAGGTCCACCGCCACACCGCGCACCTCGCGATGGCGCCGGGGTCGTCGGAACACCTGGTGGAAACCACGCTGCAGGCGGCGAGGGACGAACTCGTCCGCGGCCTCGGCGGGCTGCTCGGCCGTCCGGTGCCGGTCCGCGACGCCCCCGGCGGCCGGATTCCCGCCGGTGCCGTGGTGGCCGGGACACCGGCCAGTTCCCCGGTGATCCGCAGGTCCGTGCCCGCCCAGGACCTGGCCCCGCTCGGCGACGACGGGTACCTGCTCCGGTCGGTCCGCGGCGCCACCGTCATCGCCGGCAACACCGATCTCGCGGTCCTCTACGGCACGTTCGCCTTCCTCCGGCGGCTCCAGACCCGGCAGGCCATCACGCCACTGGACGTCTCCTCGGCACCCCGGATCCGCCGCCGCTACCTGAACTACTGGGAAACCGAACGTCTTTACGCCGGCAACAACGCGACTGGCACCGGCGGGCTGAACGGCGAGAACGGGGCAATTTTCGATTTCACGGCCACCGGGGCGAGCGCGGCGCTGAACCTGCCGGTGATCCTCGACCGCTATCTCGTGGCGGCGCGGGCGATGGCCTCGGTCGGGATCAACGGCATCACGATCAACAACGTCAACGCCAACAGCTTCTACCTCACCGCGGCCGCGATCAAGCAGGAAGCCGCGCTGGCCGACGCGTTGCGCCCGTACGGGATCCGGCTCGCCGTGTCGGTCAACTACGCCGCGCCGACCGACGCGCGGTTCGCGCCGGACACCCTGACCCGGGAACAGCTGGATCCCTACAGCGCGCAGTTCCGGGACTGGTGGGCCCGCCGGGCGCGGCAGCTGCAGGCCGCGATCCCCGACTTCATCGGGTTCACCGTCAAGGCCAACTCCGAAGGCCAGCCAGGCCCGCAGGACCTCGGCTACGACCACCGCGACGGCGCCAACGCCCTCGCGGCCGCGGTGGCCCCGCTCGGCATGCGCATCTTCTGGCGCACCTTCGTCTACAACGCCGAGGTCGACCGGGACCGGCTGAAGCGGCCGTACCTGGAGTTCGGGCCGCTGGACGGCAAGTTCGCCGAGAACGTGTTCATCCAGACCAAGAACGGGCCGCTGGACTACCAGGCCCGGGAACCGGTTCACCCGCTCTTCGCCAGGATGGAGCACACCGACCAGGCCATCGAGCTGCAGATCACGCAGGAGTACACCGGCCAGAACACGATGCTCTGCTACCTCGGCCCGCTCTGGGAAGAGGTCCTGAAGGCCGACACGTACGCCACCGACGAACACGGACGGCTGCTGCCGCGGCGCCGGGTCGGCGACATCGTGGAAGGCACGACCCGCGACCGGCCCGACAGCGCCATCATCGGCGTCGCCAACCTCGGCAACGCCACGAACCTGACCGGCCACCACTTCGCGCAGGCCAACTTCTTCGCCTTCGGCAGGCTGGCGTGGGACTGGACGGCGGAGTCGGGACGCATCGCCGAGGACTGGGTGCGGATGACGTGGGGCCATCATCCCGACGTGGTCCGGACCATCGTCGCGATGATGGCGGGCTCGCGGGAAGCCGTGGTGAACTACCAGACCCCGCTGGGGGTCGCGCACCAGTTCCGCTCCAGCGACCACTACGGACCGGCGCCGGGGGAACGGCTGAGCCGGGACGACTGGAGTCCCGTCTACTACAACCAGGCGGACACCGCGGGCCTGGGCTACGACCGCTCCCCCACCGGCAGCGGCTTCACCGCCCAGTACTTCCCGGTTCTCGCGGCCCGCTACGGCGACATCGACCGCGTACCGGAGGAACTGCTGATGTGGTTCCACCACGTGCCGTGGGACCGGCGCCTGCGCAGCGGCCGGATCTTCTGGGACGAGCTGGTGTCGCGCTACGACCTGGGCGTCGGGTACGTGACGTGGATGCGCCACGCCTGGGATTCCCTCGCAACGCGGCTCGACGCGCGGCGCTTCGCCGAGGTCAAGGCGAAGCTGGCCGCGCACGAGACCGACGCGGCCGGGTGGCGGGACACGTGCGTCGGCTACTGGAAGCAGTTCAGTGGCCGTGAGGTGCCTGCGGACGGTCCGCTGTCGGTCGCCGTCGAGGTCGCCGGGGTTTCCTCGGCGACCGGCCGGATTCCGGTCCCGACGGGGGCGTCGCCGAGGATCACGAAGGTGGTCCCGGCTGATTCGGCGGCGCGTGCGGAAGTTCTTGCGCAGCCTCGGAGTGTGCCTGGGAAGGGCATTGTGCGGGTGACCGCGGCGAGCCCGTTCGGGCCGGTCGTGAAGGACCACGTCGTCGAGCTGGTGCCCACGGGTGGCGAACCGGGCTGATCCCCGGCCCGCCACCCGCCCCTCACGGCACCGGCGCGTAGCCCGACGGCCGGGCGGTGAACGTGCCGCGGCCCTGCGTCCGGCTGCGGAGCCGGTTCGCGTAGCCGAACAGCTGCGCGACCGGCACCGTCGCCGTCACCACCGCCGTGCCCGCCCGCACCTGCGAACCGGCCACGCGGCCGCGCCGGGCGGCCAGGTCGCCGAGCACGCCGCCGACCGCGTCGCCCGGCACCGTCACCACGACTTCGGCGACCGGTTCGAGCAGCCGCAGCTCGCAGGCACGCAGCGCTTCCCGCAGGCCGAGCCGTCCCGCCGTGCGGAACGCCAGGTCCGACGAGTCCTTCGGGTGCGTGACGCCGTCGGCCAGGGTGACGCGCAGCCCGGTCACCGGGTGCCCGCCCAGCGGTCCCTCGGCCAGGGCGTCCCGGCAGCCCGCCTCGACCGCGCGGACGTACTCGCGCGGCACCCGGCCGCCGACGACTGCCGAGACGAACTCGAAGCCGTCGTCCGCCGGCTCGACGTCGAGGACGACGTGGGCGAACTGGCCCGCGCCGCCCTCCTGCTTGACGTGACGGTAGAGCAGCCCGGACACCCCGCGGACCACGGTCTCGCGCAGCGCGACCTCCGGGCGGCCGACCGCGACTTCGAGCCCGCGCTCGCGCCGCAGCTTCTCCACCGCCACCTCCAGGTGCAGCTCACCCAGCCCGGACAGCACCGTCTGCCCGGTCTCCGGGTCGGCCCGCACGACCAGCGACGGGTCCTCCTCGGCCAGCCGGGCCAGCGCCGCGGCCAGCCGCTCGCCGTCACCCGCCCGGCGGGCTTCGACGGCCACCGCGACCACCGGGTCCGCCGTCACCGGCGGCTCCAGCAGCACCGGGGCACCGGGCGCGCTGAGGGTGGCGCCGACGCGCGCCGCCTTCGGCCCGGCCACCGCGACGATGTCCCCGGCCACCGCACTGTCCACTTCGGACTGCCGGTCGGCCTGCACGCGCAGGACGCGGGCGACGCGCTCGAGGCGTCCGGCGTCGGTCACCTGGTCTCCCTTCCGCAGCGTGCCCGAGTACACCCGCAGGTACGTCAGGCGTCCGGTGGCCGTGGCGGCGACCTTGAACACCAGCGCGGCCAGCGGCGCCGCCGGGTCGGCGGGCCGGTCGGCACGCACCGGCGGGACGTCCGCCGGCGAGGGCAGGTACGCAACGACGGCGTCGAGCAGCGGCTCGATCCCGCGGTCGCGGTAGGCCGCCCCGCACAGCACGACGAGCCCGGCGCCGCTGAGGGTCAGCTCCCGCAGCGCCTTCTCCAGCGTCTCCGCCGAGACGGTCCCGGTGGCGCAGAACTCCTCCAGCGCGGGCGGATGCAGCTCGGCCACGGCCTCCTCCAGCTCGCGACGCCGCCGTCGTGCCTCGTCGAGCAGGTCGTCCGGCACGTCCCGCAGGCGGATCAGGTCGACGACGCCGGTGAAGCCGTCCTCGCGCCCGATCGGCAGCTGCACGACCAGCGGCGCCGGGTGCAGCCGCGCCCGGATCGAGGCGACGGCCGCGTCGAGATCGGCGCCCGCGCGGTCGAGCTTGTTGACGAACGCGATCCGCGGCACGCCGTGCCGGTCCGCCTGCCGCCACACGGTTTCGCTCTGCGGCTCGACGCCCGCCACGGCGTCGAACACCGCGACCGCGCCGTCGAGCACGCGCAGCGACCGCTCGACCTCGTCGGTGAAGTCGACGTGGCCGGGCGTGTCGATGAGGGTCAGCCGGTGGCCCGCCCAGGTGCAGCTGACGGCCGCGGCGAAGATGGTGATGCCGCGGTCGCGTTCCTGCGGGTCGAAGTCGGTGACGGTGGTGCCGTCGTGGACCTCGCCCTGCCGGTGGATGGTGCCGGTCCGGTGCAGGATCCGTTCGGTGATGGTGGTCTTGCCGGCGTCGACGTGGGCGAGGATGCCCAGGTTGCGGACGGTGGCCAGGGTGTGAGCGCGCATCGCGATGTCCTTTGTGGACGAAGTGATCGGGGCGGCGCGATTCCCCGTGACGGCAGGGTCAGGCCAGGGTCACGGGTTCCGGTGCGGGCCGCGCGGCAGGCACCGGCCGTCCGGGGACACCAGGATCACCTCGGACCGCGAGCGGGGAGCAGCAACGTGACGACGCACGGCCGGCTCCCTTCGATCGACGCGGTGACGAGTTCGGCCGAACAGTAGCGGGCACCGCGGTGAGCACCAACCGGTTTTCGCGGGCATCACCCGTGATCAGCGGGGCATCACGTGTGTCCACACGGGCATCACTATGATTGCCGGGGCATCACGCGTGATTGCGGAGGCATCACCCGGGTCCACAGAGGCATCGTGCGTGATCAGCGGGCATCGGCCGTGATGCCCCTTCCGTCACGTGTGATGCCTCTCCAATCACGGCCGATGCCTCTTCAATCACACGTGTGTCCCCAGGGAGCACGGGCCGAGGCGGGTTGCAACGGAACCGCATCGGGCGGGTCAGGTTGCGGCGTGCGCGACGGCGAGGTCGACCGCCGACGTCAGGTCGTTCACCTGCGGGAAGCCGCGGTCGCCGAGGTGGGTCCAGCCGGGGCCGGCGGTGCCGACCGCGCGGCCGAGGTCGCGGACGCGGGCGGCCAGGAGGTCGTCGGCCGTCGGCGGGGCCAGGGACCACAGCAGCACCAGGACCGGGTCGAGCCGCGTGGCGAGGTCGGCCACCGCTTCGGCCGGGACCAGCTGGCCGAGGTAGGCGACCGGGACACCGGCCTCGGCCAGCGTCGCGCGCAGGGCCTCCATCGGCAGGGAGTGCCGTTCGGCCGGGCAGCAGGCCAGCAGCACCGGACGGCCGGGCACCGCCGCCGGGAAGCGGCGGCTGAAACGTTCGAACGCCAGGGAAATCTCGGTGGTGAGGGTCCACTCGGAGGCGAAGCAGCGGTCGCCACGCTGCCAGCGGTCGCCCAGGCCGCGCAGGACGGGCGCGAGGACGTCGGTCCAGGCCGCGGCCGGGCCGAGGGTGCCGAGGGTCTCGTCCAGCAGGCCGGCGACCGAAGCGGACCGGAGCTCTTCGGCGGCCTCGGCGAGTTCGCGGACGCGGTGGGCGGCCGGCACGTCGGGCTGCTCCGGCGGCCCGCCGCCGAACGCCGCGGCTGCGGCCTCCCGCACGGGCATCCCCCGCCCGACGAGCCGCTGCATGTGCTGGAGCCGTCGCACGTCGGCGTCGGAATAGCGGCGGTGCCGTCCGGCGCCGCGCGCGGGCGGGCCGATCCCGTACCGCGCGCTCCAGCTGCGCAGGGTCACCGGCGACACGCCCAGCAGCTCGGCCACCTTGCCGGGCGCCCAGGCACCGGGCGGCGCGTCGACGTTCTTGGCTTCCACCGCATCCCTTCGCGTCGCCGGAACAGGCCAAAAGCTTAGCGACGCAAACGGCAGCCCACCGGCGGCGACACGGGAAACCCCGCCCCACCGTGGTCTCCCGCGGCTGGTCGTGAGTGGTAATTGGGGTTCTAACGCGAATTACCACTCACGACCGCGGACCGGCGGCGGGCACGCTCACCGGGGCCGATCCGGGCACTTGCCGGGTGGGCCGGGAGTGGCTGATGGGCGCCTTGCCTTGAGCGCACGCCGGTCGGCGGATCCAGGCCGGAAGTGAGGTCATCGCGGCGAGCGTGCGGGAACGCCGCGGCGAGCGCCTGGGAACGCGGCGACGGGCAGCCGGGAAAGGCGGGGGTGGGCGGCTGGGGACGCCGTGGCGGACGCCCGCGAACGCGGCGGCGACGAGCGCCCGCGAACGCGGCAGGCCCCCGGCAACGCGGCGGCAGGCGGCTGGGGACGCGGCGGCGGGGCGAAGGCCTGCCGCGTCCCCTTCGGCGCCGCCCGGCGCCGGGGATCCGGCTCGCGTCGGCCGGATCCCGGCCGGCCGTGGGGTGTGGCTCCCGCCGCGGCCGGTGGCCGTCTCTGCTCTGTCACCCTAGACCGCTTTGTAGCGGTTTTGCATCGGTGTCCCTCGAATGCCACCACACTCGTCCCCGGAGATGCGGAAATGCGCGACCTCCGGACGCATGCCACGATCGGGTGACTCTCGCACCCGAAGGAGGCCGGTGCCGGCAGCAACGAACACCGAGCGGACGAGCACGCGGGGCCGCTGGCTGCCCGCTTTCGGGGCGCTTCTGGGCGCCGCCGTCTTCCTCGCCGTCCGGGGCAGTCTCACCGACGACGCCTACATCACCCTCGCCTACGCGAAGAACCTCGCCGTGCACGGCGAGTGGGGCATCGTGCCCGGCTCGCCCGCCAACTCCGCGACCTCTCCGCTGAACGTCCTGCTCCTCGGCGCCCTGACCCTCGCGACGCGGGTGACCGGCGGGCCGCACCCGGTCGTCGCGCTCGGCATCCTGACCGTCCTGTGTGGTGGCGTGCTCGGCTGGGCGTGGCAGCGCCTCGGCCGCTCGCTCGCCCTGCCGGCCGCGGCCGGGGTGCTCGGGGTCGCCCTGGTCCTGCTGAACCCCTTCGTGCTGTCCGCGATCGGCCTCGAGGTGCTCCTGATCCCGGCCGTGCTGCTCGTGCTGACCGTCCTGGCCGTCGAAGGGCGGCCCGCCTGGTTCGGCGTTGCCGGCGGGCTCGCCGTGCTGACCCGGCTCGATCTCGTCGTGTTCGTCGTGGTGATCGCGGTGAGCACGCCCGCGATCCGGCGGCGGCTGCTGCCCGCCGCCGGGTTCGCCGTGGTGACGGCCGCGCCGTGGTTCGCCGTCAGCTGGGTGGCCTTCGGCTCGTTCGTGCCGGACACGCTCGTCATCAAGCAGCTGCAGGCCGGCCTCTTCGCGCCGTGGAGCTACGGCACCGGCCCGGTCATGTACTACCTCGGCTGGCCGGTGACCGTGCTGGTGTCGTTCCTTCCCGCGCTGCTCGGCGTGGTCGCGCTCGCCGGCTGGGCGGCCGCCCGGTTCGGCGCGCGGTGGCCGGAGTTCCCGGCGCTGGGTCCCCTCGCCGCGCTCGGGGCCGGCGGGCTGCTCTACTACCTCACCTACTCGTTCCTCGGCGTCGGCCCGTTCCACTGGTACTACGCGGCCCCGGTGACGTCGGTGAGCGCTTTCGCGGTCGCCGCCTTCGGCACCTGGTACGCCGAGTCCCGGACCCGGACGGCGCTGCGGGCCGGGCCGCCTGCCGTGGCGCTCGGGCTCACCGGTGCGCTGGCGCTCGGCGGCGCCGCGGTCGACGTCGCGCAGGGCCTGCCGTGGCCGTCGCCGGTGATCTTCGGGAACTGGGCGAGCGCGACCGACTACGCGCGGGTCGGCACCGAACTGCGCGGGCAGCTCGGCGACGCGAGCGTGGCCAGCCCCGGCGAGATCGGCACGCTCGCCTACTTCTGCGAGTGCGCCATCCTCGACGAGTTCTCCGACCGCGGGCAGGCGGTGACGCTGGTCGACAAGCGGATCGCGACGGCGAATCCGCTGATGAGCCTGGCGCTGCGGGTCAACTACCACTGGCTCGACCGCTCGGTCACCCCGCGCAAGCCGGACTACCGGCTGCAGTACGCCTCCGGCCCGGCGACCGGACCGGACAGCTGGCAGGTCCGGTCCGCGGCGAAGGGCGTCGGGCACTTCGTCCTCACCCGGGAGCCGTGATCCCGCGGGCAGTGACGGAAAACTCGCGGAATTCCCCTGTCCGCCAGACTGCGCCACGGGCCGGAAAGGCCATAGGGTTCGCTCATGAAGGTCGGCCTGCTCACCCGGGAGTACCCGCCGGAGGTCTACGGCGGCGCCGGGGTCCACGTGGAGTTCCTCGCCCGGGAGTTGCGATCGCTGGTCGATCTCGACGTGCACTGCTGGGGTGCCAACCGGCCGGACGCCACCGGGCACACCGATCCGCACGGCTACCGCCAGCCCGCGTTCGCGACCATGGACATCGCCGTGTCCATGGCGGACGCTCTCGCCGGGCACGACCTCGCGCACAGTCACACCTGGTACGCCAACCTCGCCGGGCACCTCGCCAAGCTGACGCACGGCATCCCGCACGTCGTCACCGCGCACTCGCTGGAGCCGCTGCGGCCGTGGAAGGCCGAGCAGCTCGGCGGCGGCTACCGCGTCTCGTCGTGGATCGAGCGGGAGGCCTACGAGGCCGCCGACGCGATCGTCGCGGTCAGCGGCGGCATGCGCCGGGACGTGCTCGCCGCCTACCCGTCGGTGCCGCCCGAGCGGGTCCACGTGATCCACAACGGCATCGACACCACGCTCTACCGGCCCGATCCCGGCACCGAGGCGCTGGCCAAGCACGGGATCGACCCGGACCGGCCGTACGTGCTGTTCGTCGGCCGGATCACGCGCCAGAAAGGCGTCCCGCACCTGGTCCGCGCGGGCGCGAAGCTCGACCCCGGGACGCAGCTGGTGCTCTGCGCGGGCGGCGCCGACACCCCGGAGCTGGACGCGGAGTTCCGCGGGCTGGTCGCCGAGCTGGAGCGGACACGCACCGGCGTCCGCTGGATCCCGGAGATGCTGCCGCGCGCGGAGGTCGTGCAGCTGCTCACCCACGCCGCGGTGTTCGCCTGCCCGTCGGTCTACGAGCCGCTGGGCATCGTGAACCTCGAGGCGATGGCGTGCGGCACGCCGGTGGTGGCCAGCGACGTCGGCGGCATCCCGGAGGTCGTCGACGACGGCCGGACCGGGCTGCTGGTGCACTACGACGAGCAGGACACCGAAGCGTTCGAGGCGGGCCTGGCCACCGCGCTGAACGAGGTGGTCGGCTCGGCGGACCGGGCCGCCGCGATGGGCACCGCCGGCCGCGAGCGCGCGGTCGGCGAGTTCGGCTGGAAGGCGATCGCCGAGCGGACGGTCGCGCTCTACGAGGCGTGCGGGAGGTCGCTGTGAACAGCGAATGCCATGTCCTGGGCATCGTGCTCGCGGGCGGGGAGGGCAAGCGCCTGATGCCGCTGACGGCGGACCGGGCGAAACCGGCCGTGCCCTTCGGCGGCACGCACCGGCTGATCGACTTCGTGCTGTCGAACCTGGTGCACGGCGGGATCCGGCGGCTGTGCGTGCTGACGCAGTACAAGTCGCACTCGCTCGACCGGCACATCTCGACGACGTGGCGGCTGTCCTCGCTGACCGGCGAGTACGTCACGCCGGTGCCTGCCCAGCAGCGGCTCGGCCCGCGCTGGTACCAGGGCAGCGCCGACGCGATCCACCAGAGCCTCAACCTCGTCCACGACGAGAACCCCGAGTACATCGCGGTGTTCGGCGCGGACAACATCTACCGGATGGACCCGCGGCAGATGCTGGACGCGCACATCGCGTCCGGCGCGGGCGTCACGGTCGCGGGCATCCGGGTGCCGCGGGCCGAGGCCAGCTCGTTCGGCGTCATCCGGACCACCGACGGGCTGATGATCGACGCGTTCATGGAGAAGCCCGCCGACCCGCCGGGGCTGCCGGACTCCCCCGACGAGGCGTACGTGTCGATGGGCAACTACATCTTCACGACCAAGGTGATGCTGGAGGCGCTGTACGCCGACGCCGAGAACGCCGCCTCGCACCACGACATGGGCCGCGACATCATCCCGGCGCTGGTGCGGTCCGGCGAGGCCGCGGTGTACGACTTCAACACGAACGTGGTGCCGGGCGAGACCGAGCGCGACCACGGCTACTGGCGTGACGTCGGCACGATCGACAGCTACTACGAGGCGCACACGGACCTGATCTCGACGCACCCGATCTTCAACCTCTACAACCGCAAGTGGCCGATCCTGGCCCACCCGGGCCAGCGCGCGGCGGCGAAGTTCGTCGAGGGCGGTTCGGCGAACCAGTCGATCGTCAGCAACGGCTGCATCATCTCCGGCGCGCAGGTGGTGGACTCGGTGCTGTCCCCGGACGTGATCGTGGAGCAGGGCGCGGTGGTCCAGGGATCGGTCCTGCTCGACGGCGCCCGCGTCGGCCGCGGCGCGGTGGTGCGCCGGGCGATCCTGGACAAGAACGTGGTGGTCCCGGCGGGTGCGCACATCGGCGTGGACCTGGCACGCGACCGCGGGCACTACCACGTGAGCGAGGGCGGGATCGTCGTGCTGGGCAAGGGGGAACGCGCGATCTGAGGCCACCGGGTTTCGGGTCCGCGGTCGTGAGTGAGTAACAGTGTTACTCACTCACGACAAGCCGCGGCAGACCACTGCGGCCGGGTTCAGGAGCGGGTGGCCGCCGCGATGCGCTCGACCACCTGGCGGGGGTCGATGCCCCAGCGTTCGGCCAGCTCCGAGATCGAGGCGCCGGCCGCGTACTCGGCGGCGATCATGCTGTTCACGACCCCGGCCACTGCTCACTCCTCATGCGCGGATGCACGTGCACCGGGGATGCTACATCTCCGCCGCGGACGTCGAGTGAAGTGCCACACGTTACCGGCCGGTTTTGTCCGGCTCGTGCGGGGAATTCCCGCTATTTCGCGCTCGCGTCGCGTTGAACACGGCGTCGAAGATCGGTGTCGGCTCGCCGTCGTCACGCTTCGGCCGCTCTTCCCCCGGGTCCCGCTTTTCCTCTCCCACGCGCCCAGTTTCTGTGACGGCGGCCCGATCCGCTCGGGCAAATCCGAAAATCGCCCGCCCGGGGGATCACCCGCACGGCGGTATTTTTCTTTTGCGCCAAAGCCGAAAGCGCCTTTCCGCACCACGCAATTTCCGCCTACCCCGGGAATAACCCGCGGTCACACGGGATTGCACCCGGCATGAAAGCAGTCGTCTACCGCCGCCACGGCGGCCCCGAAGTCCTGACGCCGGTCGAGCGGGCCGTGAGCGAGCCCGGGCCCGGCGAAGTCCGGGTGCGGATCGTCGTGTCCGCGGTCAATCCCACCGACTGGAAGGCGCGCAGCGGCTTCCGCGCCGAGCCCGGGGCCGAGGTGCCCGAGACGGTGCCCCACCAGGACGGCGCCGGCGTCGTCGACGCGACCGGTCCGGGCGTCACCGGCTTCTCCCCCGGCGACCGCGTGTGGACCATCCTGGCCGGAACCCACCGGCCGTCGTCCGGGACCGCGCAGGAGTACACCGTGCTGCCCGCGGAAAAGCTCGTCCGGCTGCCGGACGCCGTCGGCTTCGACGAAGGCGCCGGGTTCGGCATCCCGGCGCTGACCGCGCACCGGGCACTCACCGTCGCCGAGGACGGGCCTGCCCGGCTGGCGTCCGGCGCGCTCAGCGGCCGGACCGTGCTGGTCAGCGGGGGTGCCGGTGCGGTCGGCAACGCCGCGATCCAGCTCGGGCGCTGGGCCGGGGCGACGATCGTCGCGACCGTCAGCAGCGAGGAGAAGGCCGCGCTCGCCCGCGCCGCCGGCGCCCACCACGTGCTGCGCTACCCCGACCCGGATCTCGCCGCCCGGATCCGCGAGATCGCGCCGGACGGCGTCGACCTGGTCGTCGAGGTCGCCGCCGGGGTCAACGCCCGGCTGGACACCGAAGTGCTGCGGCCCCGCGGCACGGTCGCGGTCTACGGCGACGACCGCGGGACGGGCACGGTCAGCCTCGACTTCGGGACGAACCTGTGGGCCAACGCCCGCTACCAGTTCCTGGTGCTCTACACCGTCGGCGAGGACAAGCTGCGCGCCGGCGCCGAAGACGTCAACGCGGCCTTCGCCGAAGGCGCCCTGCGGATCGGGCCGGACCACGGCGTGCCGGTCCACCGGTTCGCCCTGGCCGACACCGCGAAGGCGCACATCGCGTCGGAGGAGGGCGTCACCGGGAAGGTACTGATCGACGTCACCCCAGCCTGACCGGCCGGGCGGCCAAGCCGATCTCCTCCTGCAGCACCCGGCCCGCCCGCAGGTACCGGCCGGCCTCGGCATCGCGGCCCAACGCGGCGTATGCGGCGCCGAGGCCGACCAGGGCCTGTGCTTCCGGGGCGCGGTAGCCGATCCGGCGGGCCGTCGTCAGGGCCACGTCGTAGGCCGCCGACGCCGCGACCGGGTCGCCCAGTGCCGTGCAGGCCGCGCCGAGGCTGGTGGCCGCCATCGCCAGCAGCAGCGGGTGGTTGAGCCGCGCGAGGATTGCGCACGCCCGTTCCGCCTGGGCGTGCGCCTCCTCGGGGCGGCCCGCCGCCAGTGACACCTCCGCGGCGTCGATGCGGCTCCACGCCTCGCCGAACGCGTACTGCGCGTCGACCGCCTGACGCACCGCCTTCGTCACCTCCGCGTGTGCTTCGGCGAGCCGCCCGAGGCGGGCCAGGATCAGGCCCAGCTGGGCCGTGGCCAGGAGCGCGCCGTCGGCGTCGCCGAGTTCTTCGCGGATCGCCCTGGCCCGCGCCGCCGACGTCAGCGCGTCCTCGTACCGGCCCAGTGCCTCCTGGGCGTTGCTGAGGTTGCCCCAGACGAGGCCCGCGACGGCGTGGCTGCCCGTTTCCCCGGCCAGCACCAGCGCCTCCCGGTAGCCGCGGACCGCTTCGGGGTAGCGGCCGCGCATGGCGTGCAGTGCCGCCGTCCGGGCCACCGCCGCCGCTTCGGCCGCGCGGTCGCCGGTCGCGCGGACCAGGCGCAGGCGGTCCGCCGTCGCCTCGGCCGCCTCGGCCAGCCGCCCGGACTCCCAGTGCGCCGTCGTGAGGTTCGCCAGGCTCAGCTGGCGGGCGTGCGGGTCGCCCAGCCGGTCCGCCGCCCGGACACCCGCGACGGCCAGCGCGGTCAGCTCGTCGCGGTGCCCCTGTTCGCGCAGTGCCGCCACCGCGCGGTCGGTGATGCGCCAGACGTGCTCGTCGTGGCCGTCGAGCGCGGTGATCGCGACGAGGTTCGCGCGCTCGGCGGCGAAGGAGTATCCGCCGTCGCGGTAGTGCACGAACAGCCGCTCCAGCGCCGCGTCCGTCTCGCCCGGTTCCGCCGCGGCGCGCGCGTGCTCGGCGATCAGGTCGTGGAAGCCGTAGCGGCCGGGCGCGGGCTGGCGGAGCAGGTGCGCGTCGAGCAGGTCCTCCAGGAGCTGCTCGGCTTCGGCGCCGTCGGTACCGTACAGCGCCGCGGCCGCCGCCACCGCGAAGTCGCCGCCGGGGTGGCAGCCCAGCAGCCGGAACATCCGCCGCTGCGCGGGGCCGAGGTCGCGATAGGACAACGCGAACGCGGCCGCGACGTCCCGGCCGCCCGCGCGCAGCTCCCCCAGCCGCCGCCGCTCGGTGCCCAGCCGCGTCACCAGGTCGTCCACCGTCCACAGTGGACGCGCTTGCAGCCGGGCGGCGGCGATGCGCAGGGCCAGCGGCAGGTATCCGCACAGCTTCGCGACGGCCGCGCCGGACCGTCCGCCCGCCGCGGCCGTGAACAGCGCTTCGGCCTCCGATGGCGGCAGGACGTCCAGGCCGAGGGTGAGCGCGCCGTCGACCGCGGCGAGCCGCCGCCGTCCGGTCACCAGCAGCCCGACGCCCCGGTCGCCGGGCAGCAACGGCAGCACCTGCTCCGGCGATCCGGCGTTGTCCAGCACGACGAGCAGCCGCCGCCCGGCGACCCGCGACCGCCACAGCGCGGCCCGCTCGTCGAGCCCGTCCGGCTGGCGGCTCGCGGGCACGCCGGTCTGCAGCAGCAGGGCGGCCAGCGCGGTCCCGGGCGGCAGCGGGTCCCGGCCCGGGGTGTGCCCGTGCAGGTCCACGAACAGCTGACCGTCGGGGAAATCCGCCGCGGCGCGGTGTGCGACGCGGACCGCGAACGCCGTCTTCCCGACCCCGGCCATTCCGTCGACCACCACCGGCCGCCCGGTCCGCACCGCTTCGAGCGCGCGGTCGAGTTCGGCCGCGCGGCCGGTGAAGTCGGGGACGTCGTAGGGCAGGAAGCAGCGGCCGGGTGCGGGTTCCTCGTGGAGCAGCTCTTGGTAGCGCCCGCGCAGCGCCGCACCCGGGGTGATCCCGAGTTCGCCGGCCAGCCGCCGTTTCGCGCGCTGGTAGACGTCGATCGCGTCCGCCTGCCGTCCGGCCCGGTGCAGGGCCCGCATGAGCAGGCCGACCAGTCCCTCGCGCAGCGGATGCTCGGCGACCAGCGCGGTCAGCTCGGCGATCGCGTCGCCCTCGCCGCGGTCGACCTCGGCGGCCAGGCACTGTTCCAGCACGGCCAGCCGCCGTTCCGCCAGGCGCTCGGCGTCCGGCCGCAGCGCGGCGCTGTCCACCCCGGCGAGCGCGGGACCCCGCCAGCAGGCCAGCGCCTCGCGGAACTCGCCGCGGGCGGCGTGTTCTTCGAAGACGTCGAGGTCGAACACGCCGGGGCGCAGGGTGAAGCCGGGGCCTTCGGCGGTGAGGACGTCCTCGCCCGCCCCGGCCGCGACCAGCGTGCGCCGCAGCGCGGTGGTCAGGTTGCGGACCTGCCGCACGGCCGTCGCGGGCGGTTCGCCGTCCCAGACGACGTCGACCAGCCGCGACACCGGCACGACCCGGCCTGCCCCGAGCAGCAGCGCCGCCAGGATGCGTTCCTGCCGCGGCCCGGACGGCGCGATCGGCCGCCCGCCGTCGAGCACGCTCACCGGACCCAGGACGCGGAACTCCATCACTCACCCCCGCCGCGGCAGTCAACCCGACCGCACGCGGCGCCGGTGCGGAAGTGATGCAGCTGTGATGCACCGGCCCGGCAGGGTCGTCGCCGGTCCACGGAGAAGGGAAACCAGATGCGCAAGTGGGGTTACGCGGCCCTGGGCACCGCGGTCGCGGCGGCGGTCATCGGCGCCCCGGTCGCCTCGGCAGCCGGCGAGGCGACCGGGGCACAGGCGGGGGAACAGGCCGGGCAGCAGGAGTGCCGCCGGGCGTTCGACCAGGCCGTGTGGGAGGACATGGACAGCTACAACAAGCGCGACGGCGCCCGGTACAGCGCGATCATCCACCGCGACATGGTCACGGTCGGCCGCCGGGGTGACATCCACATCGGCCACGACGCGAACGTGACGCCGGTGATCGAGCAGCAGTTCACGCTGCCGTACGAGTACTCGATGCCGTGGACGGTGACGCACACCGTCGTCGAGGGCTGCCACATGGGCTTCGCCATCCTCGACGCGCACTACCTCGTGCCGTCGCGGGGCATCGACCGCCACTACACGCTCAGCCTGACGCTGGTGCGCGAGCACGGCCGGTGGCAGGTCATCAAGGACACCGTGACCGACGTCGTGTCCTGACGGCTTGACTTCGAGCTGACTCGAGGTTCCAGGCTGGGGCCATGGAAGCGATCATGGTCAGCCGCTTCGGCGGTCCCGAGGTACTGGAACCGGTCAGCCTGCCCGATCCCGAGCCGGGCGAAGGACAGCTGCGCGTCGCGGTCGAGTACGCCGGGGCGGGCTGGCTGGACACCCTGATCCGGCGGGGCAAGGGGCCGGAGGAGTTCCCGGTGCGCCCGCCGTACGTGCCGGGCGGGGCGGTGGCGGGCACGGTGACCGCGACGGGTGCGGGGGTGCCCGGCGACTGGCTGGGTGCGCGGGTGATCACCCGCGCACCCGGGGGTGGTTACGCCTCTGTCGTGCTCGCCGACGCCGCATTCGCGTTCCGCGTGCCGGACGGGCTCGGGCTGCCGGAGGCACTGGCGGTCCTCGACGACGGCAGCACCGCGCTGGCGCTGCTGGAGAGGACGCCAGTGTTCCCGGGAGAGAACGTGCTGGTCGTGCCGGGCGTCGGCGGGCCGGGGAGCCTGCTGGTGCAGCTGGCCCGCGACCGCGAGGCGAACGTGATCGCGGCGGTCCGCGGGCCGGAGAAGGCCGCGCTGGCGCGCCGGCTGGGGGTGCGGGCCGCCGACTACGCCGATCCCGCGTGGACCGGGCAGGTGCCCGGCCTGGACGTGGTGTTCGACGGCGTCGGCGGCCCGCTCGGCGCGTCCGCGCTGGGCCTGCTGCGCGACGGCGGCCGGTTCTCCGGCTACGGCATGAGCAGCGGCGCGCCGACCGAGCCTGCCGAAGCCGACCGGCGGCGGCTCACGGTGGCGGACATGAGCCAGCTGCCGGAGTTCTGGCCGGACACCCCGCGCCGCATCCGCCACGTCCTGGCGGAGACGGCCGCGGGACGGCTGGCGCCGGTGGTCGGCCGCGTCTACCCGCTGCGGGACGCGGCGAAGGCGCACGAGGACATCGAAGCGCGCCGTGTCACCGGGAAGATCCTGCTCCGCCCCTGATCCCTGGCGGCTTCGGTGGTCTGCCGCAGCTTGTCGTGAGTGGTAATTCGGGTTCTAACCCGAATTACCACTCACGACCGCGGACCGGCGGAGGTGCGGTCCAGCCGTCGTG
>NZ_JBDZYD010000004.1:513772-635616 GCF_040064235.1 Amycolatopsis melonis | reverse complement strand
GGGGGGCGCCCCCCCCTGGGGGGTCGCTCGCGGCCCCCCCCCACCACCCCCCCCCCCCCCCCCCCGACCGCGGACCGGCGGAGGTGCGGTCAAGCCGTCGTGGTCACTCGCAGGCCGCGGCGCAGGGCGTCGACCTCGTCGGCGAACATGCGGCGGGAGATCTGCGCCGTCTCCACCATGCCGGAGCCGTGGAAGGTTCCCGGGTAGTGGCGCAGCTCGGTCTGCACTCCCGCGTGCGCGAGGCGGCGGGCGTACTCGATTCCCTCGTCCCGCAACGGATCGAACTGGCAGGTCGTCACGAACGCCGGCGGCAGCCCGGACAGATCCGTGGCCCGGGCCGGGGCGGCGTAGGGCGAGACGCCGTCGCCGCCGGGTTCGCCGCCGAGGTAGCTGGTCCAGCTGAACACCGCGTTCGGCCGGTTCCAGACCGGCGTGTCGGTGTACTCGCGCATCGACGGGGTGTCGAGACGGTCGTCCAGTTCCGGGATGCCCAGGTACTGGAAGCACAGGGCCGGGCCGCCGCGGTCGCGGGCGAGCAGCGCCACCGCCGCCGAGAGGCCGCCGCCGGCGCTCTCGCCCGCCACGCCGAGGCGGGCCGGGTCGATGCCGAGTTCGGCGGCCTTGGCGGCCACCCAGGTCAGGGCCGCGTAGCAGTCCTCGACCGGCGCCGGGAACGGGTGCTCGGGCGCCAGCCGGTAGTCCACCGACACGATGACGATGCCCAGCTCGTCGACCAGGCGCAGCAGCGCCGAGTCGAACATTTCCAGGTCGCCCATGACGAACCCGCCGCCGTGGATGTACAGCAGCCCCGGCACCTCGCCGGTGCGGTTGGCCGGCGAGTAGATGCGGACCGGGACGTCGGGGGCGTCGGACGGGCCGGGCACGGCGGTGTCGCGGACGTCGACGGGCTGTGCCGGTTCGTAGGCCGGCACGACGTCCCTCAGCTGCGCCAGCGAGGCGCGGGCGGTCAGCAGGGACTCGTGGTCGGTCAGGGACACGACGGGCAGCATGTCCAGCCAGGGCAGCAGCTCGGGATCGATCGCGTAGGTCATGTCCCGATCATCGACCGGCGGCGGCCGCCGGGACCACCGCCACGCGGCGGGCATCCCGGGCCCGGACCTCGCCATCCGGCGGCGGGCGCGCCTAAGGTGGCGACATGAAAGGCCTGCTGCTGCGGCTGTCCGGGCTCGACGCCGACGCCGAGAACGCCGTTCGCCTGATCGGCTTCTTCGACCGCCTGATCACCGGCCGCGCGGGCCTGGACACGCTGGTGCGCAGCACGGCCGAGCTGGCGGGCTGCCCGGTCGGCGTGCACGCGCCGGGCCAGGGGACGTCGCTGCGCGCGGACCCGGAGATCGGCGCACCGGGCCCGCCCCCACCAGGCGCGGCGACCCGCACGCTGGAGGGCGGCGTGGTGGTGTGGGTGGATCGGGCGGGCACACCGGCACCGCTCGACGACATGCTGCTGGAACGGTTCGCCATCGCGACGGCGATCCTGCTGGAGCACTCCGGGGTGCCGAGACCGGAACTGGGCGACCCGGCACTGGTGGAGCTGCTGCTGTCGGCGGACGCGGGCGCGGCCGAGCGATCCCGGGCGCTGCACCTGCTGGGCTACGGCCCCCAGGCCCGCCTGCGCGTGGTGGCGGCGATCGGCGCGGACGGGCTCGGCGGTCGGGCGGCACAGCTGGGCGAGGTACGCGCGGTGCTGATCGACGGGGAGGTGCCGGAGTCGCTGCGGGACGGCGGGCCGGTGGGGACGGGCCGGAGCGATGGACAGCGGCTGGACGTGGGGACCGGCCGGAGCAATGGGCAGCGGCTGGACGGCGGCAGGGTGGACGGGGTCTCTTCGGCGGCTGTCCGCGCAAGCACCGGCCTGGCGCCCGCCACCGACCGCACGGTCTCCGGCCCCGGTCCGGCCCGCGCGACCAACGCCCGCGAGCTACCCGGTCAGCTGTCTGCTGCCCTCCCCGACGGGGCACGGGCCGGGGTCGGGCCCGAACTTCCCGGCCTCGATGCCGCCCGTTCCTGGGCCGCCGCGCGGACCGCCCTGCGGTTCACCGCCGCGGCCGAGCCTGTTGTCTGGTGGGAACGGCTCGGCAGCCTGGCCGCCTTCGACGGCAAGCTCGGCGACGCCGAACTCGGGGCCCTGCCCGATGTCCAGGCGCTCGACCGGCTCGCCGGCGAATCCCATGGCGAGGACATCCTCGCCGCGCTCAGTGCCCTGTGTGCCACCGGCTCCGCGCGCAAGGCCGCCGCCGTGCTGCACCGGCATCACAGCACCATGCCCGCCCGGCTTGCGCGGGCCGAAGCCGTGCTCGGCTTCGATGTCGACTCGCCCGGCGGGCGGTTCCGGCTGCACCTGGCCCTCATGCTGCGGCGGCTGCGGGACAACGCCGGGGTCAGCTGACCGTCCGCAAGGGACTGCGAACCCGGCGGACCAGATCCTCCGCCGCCGCGGGCCAGTCCGGGTACTCGAACGAGAAACCCGCCTGCAGCAGCCTTCCCGGGACCACGCGGCGGCTCTTCAGCAGCAACTCCGTGTCCGACCGGAGCACGAACGCCCCGATCTCCGCCATCCACTTCGTCGCCGGCAGCCCGATCGGGACACCCGCCGCGGCACGCAGGGCGCGCAGGAAATCGCGGTAGGGCAACGGTTCCGGGGCCGCCAGGTTCACCGGTCCCGTCAGGTCGCCGTCCACCAGGAAGCCGATCGCGCGGACCAGGTCGTCCTCGTGGATCCACGACATGTACTGCGCGCCGCCCGCGACCGGGCCGCCCAGGCCCAGCCGGGTCAGGCGCAGCAGCATCTCGAACGCGCCGCCCGGTTCCGGGCTCATCACCATCGCCGTCCGCAGCGCGACCTTGCGGGTGTGCGGCGTCGCGGCCAGCTCCTGCTCGCGCTCCCACGCCCGCGCGATGTCGACGCTGTAGGACCAGTACGCGGGCACGTCCGGCTCGGTGCCGCCGAGGATGCCGGTCGCTTCGTCGTTCGCCGCGTCGTGGCGGTGCGCGTAGATCGTCGCCGTGCTCATCTGCAGCCAGACCCGCGGCGGCCGCGCGGCCCGCTCGATCGCGCCGCCGACGACCCGCGCCGAGTCCACCCGGGAGTTCCACATCTCCCGCAGGTTCCGCCGCGTGTACCGGCAGTTCACCGACCGCCCCGCCAGGTTGAGCACGACGTCGCTGCCGTCGATCTCCCCCGTCCACGCCCCGGCGCTGCGCCCGTCCCAGCGGACGTGGCGCACCCCCGCCTCCGGCTCGCTCCCCCGCCGCGTCAGCACGACGACCTCGTGCCCGTCCGCGGCCAGCGCCCGGCTCAGCACCCGTCCGAGGTGGCCGGTCCCACCCGGTATCACGACCTTCATGCCGCCACCGTAGCGCAGGTTTTGAACGCGTTCAAATATCCCGGGAGCCCTCGATCAGATCGAGCAGCGTCCGCAGGGCGCGACTCGGCGGCTTCGCGCCCGCGGTGATGACGCTGAGCGGCCACTCCAGGCCCGCGCCTGCCAGCGGGAGCACGACGACGTCCGGGTCGTCCGGCAGTTCCGGCAGCGCCGGGACCACCGCGACGCCGAGGCCCGCCCGGACGTACCCGGGCACCGTGCGCAGGTCGGCGACCTCGACGGTGACCCGCCGGGGCGCACCCAGTGCGTCGAACGCGCGGTCCAGCGCGACCCGGTTGCCGAACCCGCGCGGGGTGTCGATGAACGCCTCACCGGCCAGGTCGGCCAGCCGCACCGCGCGCCGCCCCGCCAGCCGGTGGGTGCGCGGCAGCAGCGCGGCGAACGGCCGGGTGTCCACCCGCAGCACGTCCAGCCCGGCCAGGTCGGTCTCGGGCAGGCCGACCAGCGCGGCGTCGAGGCGTCCCTGGCGGACGTCCTCGGCCAGCCCGGTCGACCCGGTGATCGACACCGTCACGTGGATGTCGACGCGGGGGTGCCGCCGGTGGAACGCGCCGAGCACGCCGGGCAGGTCGACCCCGCCGACCGAGGTCAGCGTGCCGATGCGCAGGCTGCCGCGCAGGCCCTCCGAGGCCTCCTGGACCGTGGCGCGTGCCCGCTCCAGCGCCTCGATCGCGGCCTTCGCCTCGGGCAGGAACGCCGCGCCTGCCGCCGACAGCGCGACCCGGCGGGTGGACCGGTCGAACAGCCGGGTGCCCAGCTCGGTCTCCAGCGCGCGCACGGCCGCGGACACGGTGGACTGCACGGCGAACATCCGCTGCGCGGCCCGGGTGAAGCTCAGTTCCTCGGCCACGGCGACGAAGTACTCGAGCTGACGCGTCTCCATACTCATCGATGGTAGCGATAACTGCGACCAGGACTTTTCGTTGGACTTGGTGAGTCCGCGGGGACATCGTGGAGCTCGGAAGATCCCGCAAGAACCGGAAGGTCCCGATGTCCGTCACCCTGTCCCCGGCCCGGCTCCGCCTCCACCACGGCCCGGGCTTCCGCGTCGTCGCGGTGGCGTTCGCGACGGCACTCGCGTTCTCCACCGTCCCGACCCCGCTGTACGCGCTCTACCAGCAGCGGGACGGCTTCCCGGCGTTCGTCGTGACGGTCGTCTTCGCCGCCTACGCCGTCGGCGTGATGCTGAGCCTCTACCTGGCCGGGCACCTGTCCGACTGGCTCGGCCGCCGCCGCGTCCTGCTCGCCGGGCTGCTCGCCGAGGCCGTCGCCGCGGCGCTGTTCCTGCTCTGGCCGCAGGTTCCGGGCCTGATCGTCGCGCGGCTGGTCAGCGGCGCCGGGATCGGCGTCGTCACCGCGACCGCCACCGCGCACCTGTCCGAGCTGCGCGCCCGCACGGACTCCGGCGGCGACGCGGGACTCGTCGCCACCGTGGTGAACGCCGGCGGCCTGGCCCTCGGCCCGCTCGTCGGCGGGCTCTTCGCGCGGTTCGCCGTCCACCCGCTCAGCACGCCGTACGCCGTGTTCCTCGTCGTGCTGCTGCTGGAGGCGATCGCGGTGAGCCTGGTGCCGGAAACCGTGGAGCGCCGGGAGGAACGGCCGGCGTACCGGCCGCAGCGGCTGTCCCTGCCGCCGTCCGCCCGGCCGCAGTTCACCGGTGCCGCCACGGGTGCGTTCGCCGCGTTCGCCCTCAGCGGGCTGTTCATGGCGCTCGCGCCGACGCTGCTGGCCCACGCACTGCACGAGCCGTCGCGCCTGCTCGCCGGGCTCGCGCCGTTCACGATGCTCGGCAGTGCCGCGCTCGCCCAGGTCGTCTTCGCCCGTGTCGGCACGCGTCCGCAGCTGCGGTCCGGCTACACGCTGATGGGTACAGGGCTGATCCTGCTGGCCACGTCGGCGTTCGCGGCGTCGCTGCCGCTGTTCTTCGGCGCGAGCGTGCTCGCCGGGGCCGGGTTCGGGCTGGGCTTCCGGGCGTCGGTCGCCGCGGTGGCCGCCCTCGCCGACGACCTCACCCGCGGGGAGGTCCTCGCCGCGCTGTTCCTCGCCGCCTACGCGGGCCTGGTGCTGCCGGTGCTGCTGATCGGGCTCGCCCTGGTCGTGGCACCGGGCCCGGTGGTACTGGCCGGTTTCGCCGCCGTGGAGCTGCTACTGCTCGGCTGGTCGGCGCGCCGGACCCTCCGTCACTGAAAGTGTTACTCACCGGCGGAAGAATTGTCACCAACCGTTATCATCGGAGCGGGCCCGGAACCTCGGTCACGGGCCCGCCGCCGTCGGCGCGACGATCTCGGCGAGATTACGCCACTCGGCCGATCGAGGGACAAATTTCCGCAGGTCACGGTCGTGCATCAGAGATTTTTCGCGGTGCAACGACGGCGCCGCGGCTCGATCCCGCGCGCGTAACACGCCACGCCGGGAAGAGCAAGGGACCTCCGGCCTTCGCAGTCGGGCCGGTCGCCCGGGGTGAACACCGGCCCGGAATTCGCACACTCTTCGTGACGGTCCACCCGGACCCTTCGACGGAGCGAATTCCAGGAGAGAACTCATGCGCAAGATCAGCAAGCGGTCCGCGGTCGTGCTCGGTGCCGCCGGTGCGGTGGTCGTCGCCGGTGTCGCCTACGCGGCCTGGACCAGCGGGGGTGCTGGTTCCGGCTCGGTCACCTCGAAGACCGCCGTCGATTCGGTGATCTCCTCGTCCGACCAGGGGACCGCGCTCTACCCGGGCGCCTCGACCACCTTCAAGGTGAAGATCACCAACCCGAACGACTACCCGGTCGTGGTGAACAGCATCAGCGCCGGTTCCTCGAACGAGGTCGGCGGCTGCGCCGCGGCGACCGTCACCAGCGCGGCGGTCGCGAACCCCGCGGGCACGATCGCACCCGGTGGCGAGGGCGTGTACAGCGTGACCGCGACGATGGCGAAGGACGCTTCGGACGCGTGCAAGAGCCAGGTCTTCACGCTGCCGCTGACCGCCACCCTGTCCTCGAACGCCTGATCCCGCCCCGCCCGGAAGGACCCCGATGTCCAGGTGGCGGACCGGTGTTCCGGTCGGCGTGCTCACGGCCGTCGTGCTCGGGTGGTTCGCCGCCGGGCCCGCGCCGGCCGGGCACACCGCGAACGGCGGCGGCGGCAAGCAGTTCGGCATCGCGGACGTGCCCGGCCGGGCCACCGCCCTCTACCCCGGCGCGACCGGGACGCGGTGGATCCGGCTGGCCAACGCCGAAAACTTCCCCATCCGCGTGCAGACCGTGACGGCCGTCGTCGGCAAGCCGCTCGACGGCGCGGGACGCGGCGTCCCGGCCTGCCCCTCCTCGTCCGTGCGCGTCGACGCGCTCGCCACGCCGGTCACCGTGCCCGGCAACGGCACCGCCGACGTCGCGCTCACCACGCACATGCTGCCCGGCGCGCCCGACGCGTGCCGGTCGGTCACCTTTCCCCTGGCCTACTCAGGAACGGCGGTCAAGCCATGAACAACCCGACCGTGCGCCGCGTGCTCGTGGTCACCACGGTGGTCGGCGCGACGCTGGGCGGCGGGATCGCCGTCGCGGCGTGGACCAGCACCGGCTCCGGCACGGCCGGGGCGAAGGCAGGCACGGCGGCCGCGCCGGCGACCGGGACGGTCGACGCCTCCGCGCTCACCACCGGCCTGCTCTACCCCGGCGGGACCGGGGACGCGAAACTCCTGGTGCACAACCCCAATCCCTATCCGGTGGCGGTCACCAGGGTGGCCGCCGGGACCGGTGCGCCGACCGGTTCCGGCGGTGCAGGCACCTGCACGGCGACGGGCGTGAGCTGGATCCTGCAGACGCCGCCGGCGAACACCGTGCCGGCGGGCGGCACCGCCACGCTCACCCTGCCGGGCGCGGTCGCCATGAGCACCTCCTCCGACGACGGCTGCCAGGGCGCGGTGTTCACCGTCCCCGTCACCGTGACGGTGAGCTCGTGAGCACCGGGCGCGTGGTCTTCGCGGCGGCGCTCGTGGCCGCGGCCTGGACCACGGCAGTCGGCGGGATCATCGTGGCAGGCGCGGCGAAGGCCGACGCGGCGTGGCTGAAGTCCGGGCCGGGCCGGGGTTTCGCGGCGGCCGGGATGCTACCCGCCACCGGCGTGGTCCAGGGCGCAGTGTTCACCGTCCCGGTCACCGTGACGGTGAGCTCGTGAGCACCGGGCGCGTGGTCTTCGCGGCGGTGCTCGTGGCCGCGGCCTGGACCACGGCGATCGGCGGGATCGTCGTGGCAGGCGCGGCGAAGGCCGACGCGGCGTGGCTGAAGTCCGGGCCGGGCCGGGGTTTCGCGGCGGCCGGGAAACTGCCCGCCACCGGTGTGCCGGTGCTCGACGCCGTCAAGTGCAACAACAGCGGCAGCGGGCCCACGGCCACGCTCCACTGGACCTTCCCGGCGTCCCCGCCTGCCGGGTTCGAGGTGCTCACCTCGCTCACGCAGAACAGCACCAACCCTGCGACGACGGCCACCACGGCCACCTCGGTCACCGTCGCCCTGCTCAGCACCAGCAAGACCACGTACGTGAGCGTGCGCGCGACCGCCGGTGCCTGGCGGGGACCCCGATCCCCGGAGGTGGCCGTCTGCTGAACCCCGATCACCCCCGCAATCCCGACAACCCGAAGGAAAAGACCATGCTGGAAAGACTGCGTGCCGCCCGCGCCAACGAGGACGGCTTCACCCTGATCGAACTGCTCATCGTCGTCGTCATCCTCGGCGTGCTGGCCGGCGTCGTCGTGTTCGCCGTGCAGAACTTCAACGGCGAAGGCAAGGCCGCCGCCTGCAACGCCGACTGGAAGAGCGTCGAAACCGCCAACGAGGCGCTGTACGCCAAGACCGGCGGCTACGCCGCCAGCCCCGCCGAGCTGAAGACCAAGGGCTACCTCAAGGACGAGCCGTCCACCACCAACGGCTACACGATCACGATCGACTCCACCGGCACCGTCAAGGCGGCCGGCGCCTGCACCCACTGAATCCGCGGGCCGCGGGGCGGGGTTCCCTGCCCCGCGGCCCACCATCCACATCGGACACCTCGCCCCGGAGGAACCATGCCCACCCTGACCGGCAGCCGCGTCGACGGGCTGCTCGAAGCGCTCTGGCAGGCGCGCGGCACCGATCTGCTGCTCACCGCCGGGCTGCCGCCGCAGCTGCGGGTGCACGGCGCCCTCTCCGCGGTCCCCGGTCACCCGCCGCTGTCCGGCGAGGACACCGGTGCCCTGCTCGCCGAGCTGCTCACCGACGAGCAGGCCCGCGCCTGGCACGGCGCCCACGAGTTCGACTTCTCCTTCAGCTGGCGCGAACACGCCCGTGTCCGCGGCAACGCCTTCACCCAGCGCGGCGAGACCGTCGTGGCACTGCGGATGATCCCGCGTCGCATCCCCGGCATGGCCGACCTCGGCCTGCCGCCGGTGCTGGCCGGCTTCGCGCGCCTGCACCAGGGCCTGGTGCTGGTCACCGGGCCGACCGGCTCCGGCAAGTCGACCACGCTCGCCGCCGTCATCGACCGGATCAACACCGAGCGCGCCTGCCACATCCTCACCATCGAAGACCCCATCGAGTACGTCCACGAACACCGGCGCTCGGCGGTGAACCAGCGCGAGGTCGGCACCGACACCGAGTCCTTCCCCGCCGCACTGCGCAGCGCGCTGCGGGAGGACCCCGACGTCCTGCTCGTCGGTGAGATGCGGGACCTGGAGTCGATCCGGTTCGCCCTCACCATCGCCGAAACCGGCCACCTGGTCTTCGCGACTCTGCACACCAACGACACCGCGCAGTCGCTCGCGCGGATGATCGACGTCTTCCCGGCCGGGCAGCAGGAACAGGTTCGCGTGCAGCTCGCCGCCGCGCTCACCGGGATCGTGCACCAGCGGCTGCTCCCCCGCGTCGGCGGCGGGCTCGTCGCCGCGTTCGAGGTCCTGGTCGCCACCACCGCCGTCCGCAACCTCATCAAGGAGGGCAAGGCACACCAGCTGCGCAACGCGCTGGTGACCGGGCAGCGCGACGGCATGGTCACCCTGGAGCAGTCCCTGTCCGCGCTGGTCGCCGCCGGGCTCGTCACGCCGGCCGACGCCGCCGCCCGCAGCCTGCACCCGCAGGACATCGACCCGCGGCCGCGGCCCCGGAGCGTGCCGGCATGAGACTGCGCACCCAGCCCAAGACCGTCGACCTGCGCACGGTCACCCCCGACCGCGCCGCGGCCGACCTGCTCGGCGAGCCACAGGCCCGCGCGCTGTGCGCGATTCCGCTGGCCGTCCGCGACGGCACCGTGCTGGTCGCCGTCGCCGACCCGGCCACCGCGCCCGCGCTGCAGGAGGCACTCGGCCGCCCGGTGACCGTCGCCGTCGCCGACCGCGCCGACGTCCTGGCCACCATCGGCCGCACCTACCGCGCGCTCACCGGCGTCGACCAGCAGGTCAAGGCGTTCGAGGCACGCGACGCCGTCCGTCGCGACGCGACCCGCGCCGAACCGGCCGCGACCGCGAACGACGACGCGCCGGTGGTGCACGTCGTCGCCCTGATGATCAAGCAGGCACTGCGCGACCGGGCCTCCGACATCCACGTCGAGCCGCAGGGCGAGCGGATCCGCGTCCGCTACCGCATCGACGGCGTGCTGCACGACGTGCTGGACCTGCCCGGCTCGATGGGGCCGGCGGTGACCAGCCGGATCAAGATCCTCGCCGGGATGAACATCGTCGAGCGGCGCCGCCCGCAGGACGGCCAGATCAGCATGGACGTCGAGGACCGCCCGGTGGACATCCGGGTGGCGAGCACGCCGGTCGTCGGCGGCGAGAAGGTCGTGCTGCGGCTGCTGGACAAGAGCCGCCCGCTGTTCCGGCTGCCCCAGCTGGGCATGCCGCCGGAGATGGCGGACCGCTACACCGCGATCCTGCAGTCGCCCTACGGCATGGTGATCTGCGCCGGCCCGACCGGCAGCGGCAAGACCACGACGCTGTACGGCTCGCTGGGCGAGCTGGACAGCAGCGAGCGCAACATCATGACCATCGAGGACCCGGTGGAGTACACCATGTCCTCGATCAACCAGATCCAGATCAACGAGCAGACCGGCGTCACCTTCGCCGACGGCCTCAAGTCGATCCTGCGTCAGGACCCCGACGTCATCCTGGTCGGCGAGGTCCGGGACGTCGACACCGCGCGCATCGCCGTGCAGTCCGCGCTGACCGGGCATTTCGTGCTCTCGTCGCTGCACGCCACCGACGCCGCCTCGGCCCTGCACCGGTTGCTGGACATGGGGATCGAGAACTTCCTGGTCGCCTCGTCGGTCACCGCGGTGCTCGCCCAGCGGCTCGTCCGGCGGATCTGCGTGCGCTGCCGCGAGTACTACGAGCCCGCGGCCGAGGAACTGTCCTTTATGGACTCCCTCGGCGCGGAGGAGCCGGCGGGCGGGTTCGTCCGCGGGGCCGGCTGCAACTTCTGCGCCCAGACCGGGTTTCTCGACCGCACCGGCGTCTACGAGCTGCTGCCGGTGTCCGACGGGATCCGCACGCTGGTGCTGGAGAGCGCGCCGCACCGCGAGGTCCACGAACTGGCCCGCAAGGAGGGCATGCGCACGCTGCAGGACGAAGCGCTGCGGCTGGTCGCCGAGGGCGTCACCACCCCGGCCGAAGTGCTGCGGTCGATCTACCTCACCGGAGGGGCGCGATGAACCGCTACGCCTACGTCGCCACCGGCCCGGACGGGCAGCGCACCCGCGGGGTGCAGAAGGCCGCCGACGCCGATTCAGCCGCCCTCGCGCTGTACGAACGCGAGCTGCGGGACATCCGGCTCAGCCAGAAGAAGAGCGTGCTGAGCCGGGAACTGACCGCCCCGCGGGTCAAGCGCGAGGTCGTCCTGCACCTCTCGCGCCAGCTCGGCGCGTTCGTCCGGGCCGGGCTGCCGATCGTCGACGCCGTCCGGATCCTCGGCGACGAGGCCGCGAACTCGTCGGTGACCCGGATGCTGCGCGACGTCGAGCAGGGCCTGCGCGCCGGGGACCGGCTGGCGGACTGCATCGACCGGCACCCGAAGATCTTCCCGGAGTTCTACCGCGAGATCCTGCGCTCGGCCGAGCTGACCGGGCAGCTCGACGCCGTCCTCACCCAGCTGGCCGGCTACCTCGAACGCGACCTCGAAGCCCGGCGCAAGATCAAGGCCGCGCTGATCTACCCGGCGATGATCGCGGCGATGTCCGTGGTCACCGTGGTCGTGCTCGCCACCTTCGTGCTGCCGCGGTTCAAGGTGTTCTTCGCCAGCCTCAAGGCGGAACTGCCGCTGCCGACGCGGATGCTGCTGGCCGTCACCGACTTCCTCGGCCAGTGGTGGTGGGCGCTGCTGGCCGGGCTGCTGCTCACCGGCGCGCTGTACGCCGGGCTCGTGCGCACGCCACGCGGCCGGTACGCCCGCGACCGCGTGCTGCTGGCCGTCCCGGCGATCGGCCCGGCCGTGCGGCACGCGCTCGTCGAGCGGTTCTGCCGGATCCTGGCGTCGATGGTCGGCGCGGGCGTCCCGCTGCCGGAGGCCCTGCGGGTCGCGACCGACTCGCTGCGCAACCGCGTCTTCATGCGCGCGCTGGGCCGGGTCGCGCACGCCGTGCTCGAAGGCGAGGGCCTGGCCCGGCCGCTCACCGGCTCCGGGCTGTTCCCGGCCACGGCCGCGCAGATGATCCGCGTCGGCGAGGACACCGGCACCCTCGACACCCAGCTCGCGGTCACCGCCCAGTACTACGAAGGCGAGCTGGACTACCGGCTGAAGAAGCTGACCGCGCTGTTCGAACCGGCCGTCATCGTGGTGATGGGCCTGGTCGTCGGGTTCGTCGCGATCGCGCTGGTGTCGGCGATGTACGGGATCTTCAACCAGGTGCACGTCTGATGCGCGGCGACCGGGGCGAAAGCCTCCTGGAACTGCTGGTCGCGGTCGCGGTCCTCGGCGTGGCGGCCGTCGCGATCGTCGGCGGGATCGGCGTGAGCGTCCTCATGTCCGACATCCACCGCAAGCAGGCCACCGCCGGCGCCGGTGTCCGCGACTTCGGCGAGGCGGTCGAGAACCAGGTGATGGCGGGCGGGTACGTCGCCTGCGCGGCCCCGGCGAAGTACGCCGCCCCGGCCGGGTTCACCGTGCCGCCCGGGTTCACCAGCTCGGTAACCTCGGTGAAGTACTGGACCGGCTCGGCGTGGTCGGCGACCTGCGGCACCGACACCGGGCTGCAGCAGGTGACCCTGCAGGTCGCCAGCGCCGATGGGCGCGCGGCCGAACGCCTGGAAGTGGTGGTGCGCAAGCGCTGCGGGCTCGGGGAGGCGCCGTGCTGAGCCGCCCGTCCCGGTCCGACAGCGGGTTCACGCTGATCGAGCTGCTCATCGTCGTCGTCATCCTGGGCGTGGTCGCGGCCCCGATCGCCAACGCGGTGATCGTCGCGATCCAGAACACCGACGCCACTTCGGCCCGCCTCGCCGTGTCCCACGACGCCCAGCAGAGCGCGGCGTTCTTCGCCCAGGACGTCGCCGCGGTCGGCCTCCGCGACTACTCGGGCAGCGTGGCGACCGGCCGGGTCCCGTACACGCCGTCGATCCAGCTGAACGCGGCCTACGACACCGGCGGCCAGGTCTGCGGAACGGCCGCGACCCCGGTCGCGCTGGTGCGGCTGCTGTCCGACGACTGGGACACAACCGTGTCCCCGGCCGTCCGGCGCACCGCGGTCGTCGCCTACTACCCGGCCGGGACCGAGCTGCACCGCCTGCGCTGCCTGGGTTCCGCGGCGCCGGTGTCGGACGCGGTCGTCGCGCACAACGTCAAGCCCGGGACCCCGGCGGTGACCTGCTCCAGCACGTGCACCGACGCCGCCGTGCCGCAGTGGGTCCGGCTGACCTTCACCGCCGTCGCGCGCAACGCCGACGAGTACCCCATCACCCTGTTCGGGCAACGGAGGCAGACATGAAGCGCCGGTGGAAGGGCGACGACGCGGGGGCCGCGCTGCCGCTGGTGCTCGTCCTGGTCACGGTCATCGCGGTGATCCTGGGCGCACTGCTGTCCTTGGCCGACACGAGCGTGCGCACCACGGTCAACCTCCGCGACCAGGCAGCCTCGGCGTACACCGCCGACGGCGCGCTGCAGGCGGCGATCAACACCATCCGCAACAGCAGGTTCACCGGCGCCCCTGGCGAACACTGCTTCGGCGCGTCGGACACGCTGACCCTGCCGGACTTCGGCGGCGCCGGCTCGGCCGCCGTCTCGTGCACCGCCGACCCGGCGAAGGTGCTCATCCAGTGCCCGTCGCTGAGCGTGTGCAACCGGCCGGGCAACGCGATCCTCACCCTCGGCACCGGCGGCGAGGACGGCCTCAACATCCAGCAGCCGACCGGGTCGGCGCTGCGCGTGCACGGCGTCGTGTACTCGAACTCGAACATCAACGTGGTCAACGGCTCGCTGGAGACCAACACCGCGGTGTACGCGCGCGGGGCCTGCGCTGGCACGATCCGCAGCACGCCGCCGCCCGCGTGTGGCTCCAGCGGGTCGGCCCTCGGTGCCGACCCCGGGTACGCCCCGGCCCTGACGTCGGTGCCGCCGCGGCAGACGCTGCCGCCGTGCACCAAGGCCGGATCGGTGGTGACCTTCACCCCCGGGTTCTACGACGACGCCGCCGGGCTGTCGGCGATGATGTCCAGCAGCAGCAAGTGCAAGGACAGCACGTGGTGGTTCACGCCCGGCACGTACTACTTCGACTTCCGCAACAACACGGCGTCGCGGCCGCCGTCGCTGCCCGCCGGAGAGGACGTCTGGACGATCGACAACGGGCAGCTCGTCGCGGGCACCCCGGTCGACGGCACCGGCCGTGTCACGGCGGCGCCGCCGGTCCCGGCCGCGATCCCGGGTGCCTGCCTCAACCCGATCGACGACGCGCAGGCGGTCGGCGTCCAGTTCGTCTTCGGCGGGGACAGCAGGCTCGCGGTCAAGGCGGGCCAGGCCGAGATCTGCGGGACCTACCGCGCCGACCGGCCGCCGGTCGCGCTGTACGGGCTGACCTCGGGCGCCGAGACGCCGGTGACGAGCACGCTGGTTCCCGCTTCCGTGACGGGCGGCTTCACCGGCGGAACGAGCGCGACTCTGTCCAGAGTGGACAAGGCGGGTGCGACCTGGGTCGCGCCCGGCAGGACCGGGGGCAGCGCGACACTGACCGCGACCGGCTTCTCCCCCGCCACGGCACCGCCTGCCGGGACGATCCTGACCTCGGCGAAGGTGCGGGTGGTCCACAGCAACGACCAGGGCGCGAGCAAGGACGCACGCACAGCCCAGTTCACTCCCGCAGGGGGTTCGCCGATCCCCCTGAGCCTGTCGTCCCCCAACGACAGCACGGCCGCCTCCGATGAATTCGACGTGACGAAGCAGCTGGTCCAGGCGGTCTACGACGGCACATTCACCGGCGGGCAGCTGAGCTACACCGTGGACCTCAAGCACGAGGGCACGGAACTGGTGGACGCGCTCCAGCTGGAGCTGACCTACACCCCGCCGGCCCTGCGCGCGGAGAGCGGGTGCACCCAGCTGATGTATCCGAGCAGTGCCTCGTGCGCCCTCGTGACCGCGGTCAACAACTCGGGCAACCGGTTCTACGTGCAGGGCACGACGTACGCGCCGAAAGCGGTCCTGGACGTCACGCTCAACAACGCGACCGAGCCGATCTTCCGCTTCGGGGTCGTCGCGCGGTCGTTGTGGGTCAAGGAAACCGGCAGCGTGACGTTCACCGGGCCGGTGATCGAGGTGCCCGACGACTCGCCCGGCTTCGTCTTCGGGGTGTACCTGTCGGCGTACGTGTGCCCGTGTACCCCGGGCGGCACCCCGGCGGCGCGGGCGCGAGTGGCCTATGTGGACGGTGACCCGGCGAACCCCGTGCCGGGGGCGCGTCAGGTGTCGGTGCTCAGCTGGTCCGGCAGCCGGTGACCGCTCAGGCCAGTCCGGTCAGCCGCAGATAGGCCTGGCCGAGCGGGTCGGCGAAGAAGATCGCCAGGAGCGCCCCGGCGATCATGAAGGGCCCGAACGGCAACGCCGTCTTGCGGCCGCCCTTCCCTGCCGCCAGCACCACTACCCCGGCGACCGCGCCGAGCAGGAACCCGCCGAAGGCGCCGAGCAGCAAGGCCGTCCAGGACAGATAGCCGAGCACGCCGCCCAGGAGGCCCGCGAGCTTGACGTCACCGAAGCCCATGCCTGCCGGGTGCACCAGGGCCAGCACGAGGTAGAAGGCGAACAGGGCGGCGCCGCCGATCCCGGCGCGGGCGAGCGACCACCAGTCGTCACGCCACCAGGCCGACGCCGTCAGCAGGGCGGCGAGCACCGGGTAGGAGGGCAGGACGATCGCGTCCGGCAGGCGACGGCAGTCGAGGTCGATCAGGGCGAGCGCGATCCCGATCGCGCCGAAGTACAGGAAGGCGGGCAGGTCCGGCAGGCCGAAGCGCAGGGCCAGCAGGGTGAACAGCACGGCGGTGCCGAGTTCGACCAGCGGGTAGCGGACGCTGATCCGGCGGCCGCAGGCCGCGCACCGGCCCCGCAGGACCAGCCAGCCGAGCACGGGAACGTTGTGCCTCGCGCGGATCTCCTGCCCGCAGTCCGGGCACCGCGACGGCGGCCGGACAACCGACTCGCCCCGCGGCACCCGGTGGACGACGACGTTGAGGAAGGACCCGACGAGCAGCCCGAGCACGGCCGCCACCACGACCTGCACCGCCATCCGGCTCCACCTCCGACGCCCCGATCTTCCCCCACGCACCGGTCCCCCACCGGACGACACGCGTACCCGGAGGGACGACACGCCCGTCCGCCCCGGACTCCGGCGTGTCGTCCGCCCAGACACCCGAGTCGACCCTCCAGGCACGCGTGCCGACCCTCCAAGCACGCGAGCCGACCGGCCAGGTACGCGAGTCGACTCTCCAGACACGCGAGTCGACCCTCCAAGCACGCGAGCCGACCCTTCAAGTACGCGAGCCGACCGGCCAAGCACGCGAATCGGCCCGGCCGGGTACGCGTGTCGTCCGTCTGGGCACGCGAGTCGACCGGCCAGACACCCGAGTCGACCCTCCAGACACGCGAGTCGACCCTCCAGACACGCGAGTCGACCCTCCAGACACGCGAGTCGACCCTCCAAGCACGCGAGCCGACCCTCCAGGCACACGAGCCGACCGGCCAGGGGCGCGAGCCGGCTGTCCGAGTGCGCGAGTCATGCCGCCGGGAGCGGGAGTCCGCCACTCGAATGCGTGTGCCAGGCCTCCGCGGACCGGCCTACAGTCTGGAGGATGACCGCTGCCGCCGGACTGCCGATCGTCACCGGGGTCGATGGGTCGGCCGAATCGCTCGATGCCGTTCGGTGGGCTGCCCGGACCGCCCGGTTGCGGGGTGTGCCGCTGGAGGTCGTGCATGCCCTCGACTTTCCCGCGCTGCTTGCCGGTGGGGTCGAGCCGCCGCCGGAGGAGCTGGTCGATGCTCTGCGGGCGCGTGGACACCGGGCGCTGCGGACCGCGCGGGAGCTGGCCGCCGCGCAGGGTGTCGACGGTGCGGTCACGCGGCTCGACTCCGACCGCGCGGCCCAGGCGCTGATCGAGGCGTCGCGGCGTGCGTCGCTGCTGGTCGTCGGGTCGGCCGGGCATGGGAGGCTGACCAGCCTGCTCGCCGGTTCGGTCGCCGCCGCCGTGGGGACGCATGCGCGGTGTGACACCGTCGTCGTCCGCGGGGACGACTGGGATGCGCCCGCCGCCGCGGAGCGGCCGGTTGTCGCGGGCATCGACGGCAGTGAAGCGAGCATCCGCGTCCTCGAGACGGCGCTGGCCGAGGCCCGGGCCCGGCGTGCCTCGCTCGTCGTGCTGCACGCCTGGGCGGACACTCCGCTGCCGCACCGGGACCCGCGCCGGATCACCGAGGCCGGGCAGCGGCTGCTCGGCGAGCGGGTTCTCGGCCACGACACCGGGGACGTCGAGGTCGAGCAGGTCGTGGTCCACGCCCACCCGCGGCGCGAACTGATCGGCCGCAGCGGCGCGGCGCAGCTGGTCGTCGTCGGCGACCGTGGCCGGGGCGGCTTCCCCGGCCTGCTCCTCGGGTCGACCGGCCAGGCACTCCTGCACCACGCGGCCTGCCCGGTGCTGCTGGTCCGGACCGCCGGCTGACCGTCATCCCCCGTTCGCCGCCACGGAAGCGGAACGGAAGCGGCGGCGGGCAGGATGACGGCGAACCGAGCGGAGGAAGACATGAAGACTGCAGTAACCGCCGCCCTGCTGGCCGGCGCGACGGCACTGACCGTACTGGCGGCGCCGGCCGAGGCGGCCACGATCATCCAGCGGACGAGCGGCTGCGCCGACGGCGGCTTCAGCGGCAGGTTCACCCTCCGCTACGAAACCTCCGGCAGCTACCACAAGATCATCGGCGCGGTGACGGCGTCGGGACCGTACATCGGCGACTCGGGCACGCTGACCCTGCGGATCTCCTACGTTTCCGGGACGATGACGCACACCGTCTACACCCGGTCGCTCGCCACGAGCGGGAGCACCAGCCTCACCTTCCCCACCGGCACCGACGTGCCGCTCAGCTCCTCGGCGAAGGCGTCGACGACGTTCGGCAACGGCTCGGCGTCGTGCACCGCGACGGTGCTGATCAGCTAGCGCGCGGCGGCCTGCTCCGGACGGCTCTCCAGCTGGAACAGCGGCGCCACCGCGGCGAGGTCCAGCGCCCGCCGCACGACGCGGGACGGCTTGAGCACCAGGTCGATGCCCGCGTCGGCGCAGCGGGCCCGCAGCCTGCCCAGCGACGCCACGCCGGTCACCCCGCAGAAGCCGACCCCCAGCAGGTCGACGACGAGCCGCTGCGGCATGGCCGTCACGGCGCGGTCGAGTTCTTCGTCGAGCCGCGAGCGCGTGGCCATGTCGATCTCGCCCGCGACCGTGACCCGCAACGTCCCCGGCCGGGGCTCCGTGGTGGTCGCGGTCAGCAGCAAAGCGGACAGGTCGTGGGCGCTCATCGCGAAGGCTCCTTCCGGGTCGGCTGCAAGGTGATCACTTCCTACCCGGTCCCGGCCGGAGCCAAACACTTCCGGATCAGTACACGTACGGCCAGCCGGCGCTGTCGTAGCCGATGAGGTTGATCCCGAGCTTGCCCGTCAGCGGCGTCGCGTCCGAGTAGTAATAGTGGTAGACGAGGACGTCGGCGTCGGAGTCGTGCAGCACCGCCACGTGCCCGGGGCCGTGGACGTCGCCGTGGCTCGCCAGGATCTGCGTGCCGCCGCCGTCGGTCATGCGGACGCCGTTGCGGTCGGTGTAGGGGCCGGTGATCGACGTCGACCGCCCGACCATCACGCGGTAGGTGCTCTTGGTGCCCTGGCAGCACAGGTCCCAGGAGACGAACAGGTAGAAGTAGCCGCCGTGCTGGACGACGAACGGGGCTTCCTCGGCGGAGGTGCTGCCGGTGCGCCGGGCGATGCTGCGCAGCGCGGTGTCGGTCGTGCTGCGCTTGCCGGTGGCCGGGTCGAGCCGGATCATCTTGATCCCGGTCCACCACGAGCCGAAGCTCAGCCACCAGCGCCCGGACGCGTCGACGAACAGGTTCGGGTCGATCGCGTTGTAGTCGTTGCTGGTACTGGTCTGGACGACGATGCCGTGGTTCGTCCAGCTGCCCGGCAGCCCGGTCGTGCTGGTGGCGAGGAAGATCGCCGAATTGCGGGAGCCCAGCGAGGAGGCGGCGTAGTACAGGTAGTACTTGCCGTTGTGGAAGGAGATGTCCGGCGCCCACAGGTAGCCGGGCTTGGCGGGGTCGGTGAACGGCGCGGTCCACGGCGCGCCGTCCGGCCAGACCGAGCCGATCTTCGTGAAGTGGATGCGGTCGGTCGACCGGCGGATCTGCAGGTACTGGTCGGTGGAGTAGAGCAGGTAGCTGCCGTCGGCCGCCCGGATCATCGCCGGGTCGTGCACCGCCTCGATGTCCCCGGTGACGTAACCGGGATTCGGGTATTCGGCGGCCTGCGCGGACGGCGCGCTCAGCAGGGCGGCGGCCACGGCGATCAGCGCCGGGAGGCGACGCAGTTTCATGGGGTGTCCTCGGTTCGACGGTGAATCCGGACGGTTGTTAGCGTTAACACTTGAGCGGTGGCCGCAGCCGGTGAGCGGATGAGGTGACGGGAAGATCGTCAACGCTCGTCCGCTCACCGTCAAGAGCCTTCAGTAGGTCTTCAGTGCACGGGGTTCCAGCCGTCGCTGCCCGCGAGGTACCGCTGCGCGGTGTAGGTCGCGGCCTGCGACGCGCTCAGCTGTGGCCGGTCGGCTCCGGTTCCCGAGCCCGGGCCCGTGTTGCGGTACTCGAAGAACCGCGCGTCCCGCCACGAGAAGCCGGACATGTCGGTCCACGGCGTCTGCTTGATCGCCGCAGGCAACGCCGTCTCGCGGATCACGACCTGCGCGATCGCGTCGACGTCGCCGCCCGGGTGCCACGGGCGGCCCAGGTAGAAGCTCGCGTTCGCCGCCGTGCTGAGCACCCTGCTGCCGACGATCAGGAACCCGTACGGGTTGCTCCGGCGGGTGCTGGCCGCGGTGAGGAAGCCGTTGTTCGTGCTGGAACCGCGGTCCAGCGCGGTGATCGTCGCCCGGTCGAACACCGCGGTCGCGCGGCCGAAGAGGAAGTCGACGTCCCCGCTGATCGAGCAGTTGCGGTAGTACTGGCGCCCGATCGTGCCCACGGACGCGGTGTCGGCGTAGAGCGTGTCCTGGTGGCCGAGGAAGGTGACGTTGTCGAAGACCATCCGGTCGCCGGTGGTCTTGACCGCGACCGCCTGCGTGTCCTTGATCTCCGGATGCGCCGCGCGGTCGAAGGAGTTGCGGAAGGTCAGGGCGGTGGCGGTGAAGCCGTTCGCCGCGATCGTCGCGGTCGCGCTGCCCGAAGTTCCGTACGTCGAGCCGTCGGGTTTCTTGGTCCCGCTGGCGTTGTCGTAGTCGATGACGACGTCGGACGCCTTCCCCGTCGTGCCGCGCAGGGTGATCCCGGTCTTGGCCGACGGCACCGAGATCACTTCGCGGTAGGTGCCCGGCTTGATCGAGACCGTGCCGCCCGCCGAAACCGCGTTGATCCCGGCCTGGACGGTCGTGTAGGAACCGGAACCGTCCTTGGCGACGACGACGTTGGCTGCCGCGGCCCCGGCCGGGGGCGCGGACAGGGCGGCGCCGGCGAGCGCCGAAGCGACGAGCAGGGTCTTGAGCATGACGCCTCCTGGAAACGCCGGAGGTGCCGGACGGCGGCCGGCACCCCCGGCGCGGTTCGAGGGGTTACTTGTAGGTGATGTCGGCCGCGGTGTAGAGGCAGTTCGTCGCGTCGGGGCCGCTGCCGATCTTCGTCGGCTCGCCGCTGGTCACGCCCTTGTACTTGGTACAGGGCTCGATCTTGCGGCTGCTGTCGCCGACGATCGTGATCCGCGTCAGCCGGGCGGTGTCGCCGTAGTTGGTGTTGATGCCGACGAGGGCCTTGCCGGGGACGGTGGCCGTCACGTTGTCCACGACGACGTTGCGCTTGTACTGCGTCTTGCAGTTGCCGCAGGAGCGGTACAGCTTGCCGAAGTCGTTGACCTGGAAGTTCCGGATGTACATCGTGCCGGGACCGTTGTGCTGGAAGACCTTGTCGGCCGCCTTCCGCGCGCCGCCGCCGTCGATGGTCATCGTCTGCGAGGCGGAGGTGCCCTTGAAGGTGGCGGCATCCTCGCCGACGTCCTCCCACCAGACGTTGAGCAGCGTGCAGGTGCCCAGGCAGTGCACGCCGTCGGCGGCCGGGCTGCCGAGGACGACGTTCTTGAGCGTCGTGCCGTTCGCGAGCTCGAACAGCGGGCTCTGGCCTTCCTGCTGGCCGCCGCTGCCGAGGTCGCCGGTGCCGTAGAACCGCTTGAGCCCGCCGTCGTAGGTGCCGCTGGTGACCTTGATGGTCTTCGGGACCGGCACGCTGGTGCCCGGGTTCGGCCACGACGCCGCCGACGCGGTCGCGGCCGTGCCGGTCACCGCCGAGAGAGCGAACGCGGCGACGGCCGCGACGCGCAGCAGCCGGGTTTTCGGAAACATGGTCATCACTCCCTGGTCCAGTCTTTCCGTCGGCGTTGAGGGAAACCGTCCGACCGGGTTGTGAAAGCGCTTTCTCAGGTAGCGAGTTTCCGGTTCCGCGTACGGGGTGTCAATGTCGTTCGCCGCAGCGCCGCCCATGTCGCCCGGATGGTCGCCGCGGCGGCCGGTTTTCTGAAAACGGCGAAACTATCGAAGCCGCCCGGGACCGGGCAGGGCCCCGCGAGGTGCGCCGGGGTGGGCTGAAAGGCGCTTTCGTCTCATCCGGTGCGGCGAAAGGGACTTTCGTCTCGCCGGACGCCAGGAACGTCCCTTTCGGCAGACCGCTCACCACCGGCCCGGACCGGCGAAGGCGGGAACCAGCACCGAAACCGCCCACGCCGGATCGAGGCGCTCCACCAGCGACGGTGTCCAGCCCACGTCCGCCCCGAGATCCGGGTCGTTGGCCGCGTTGTACTCCGCCAGGAGGTCGGCCGGGCGCGGCAGGCCGCCGGTCGAGACCAGCGTTCCCGTGGCGTGCAGGACCGTGCCCTTCCAGTAGTGCACCAGCCGGCCCAGCGGCACCGACGGCGGGATGCGGAAGAAGTTGTTCTCCGCGTAGATCCGGGATTCCACCCCGACCCCCAGCGAATACGTGTACGCGGCCGCGTCCCGCACCACGTACAGGTTGTCGTAGACGTGCACCTGCCCGTACCGCACGCGCGGCGCGCGCTGGCCGATGTCGGAGAACAGGTTGTGGTGCAGGGTGACGCGCAGCTTGCCGACGTCGTACGTCGGCTTGTCGGTGTTGCCGATGAGCATCGTCTTGTCGTGCTCGTGCAGGCGGTTGTAGGACACCGTGACCAGGTCCGAGCCGTTGACGATGTCGAGCAGCCCGTCGTGGACCTCGTACTTGCGGCCGAAGTACGTGGGCTGCGCGGTGTTCCCGCCGTCGCTGAACTCGTTGTGGTCGACCCAGACGTGCGTCGCGCCGACCAGGTCGACGTTGTCGTACTCGGAGTTCCAGTTGCCGTCGGCGGTATCCAACGGGTCCCACTGCGGGAAGCAGTCGTGAGCGTCGGAGAAGTTCAGGTTGCGCAGGATCACGTTGCTGCCGGTGACGCGCAGGGTCAGCCCGTGCAGGGTCGCTTGCGCGCCGAGCCCGACGATCGTCGTGTCCGGGCCGACGTCGACGACGACCTGCTTGGCCTGGTTGGCCTGCGACCGCGCCCGTGCCTCCTCCAGCGGGCCCGACGGCCGGACCCGGCCCCAGGTCGCGGGGTCGTACGCGGCCAGGTACGACGGGAGGGTGTAGGCCGGGTCGGCGAAGTACTCGCAGCCCACCGGCCGGTCCGCGTCGTCGACGTTGCCTTCGATGGTGCCGCGGACCTGGATGATCTTCGGTGCGCCCGGATGCGCGGCCAGCGCGGCCACCAGCTCCGAACGCTTGGTCACCGTGTACACGTCATCGGGTGCGGCCGCCGAGCCGCCGGTCGTCCCGGTGCCCGCCGCGGCCCAGCCGTCGTGCGCGCCGAGCACGGCCCGGCCGGGATCACGGCCGTGGGCTTGCGCGGGGCTGGGCGTCAGGGTCAGTCCGAGCAGGGCGAGGCACCCCGCGAAAGCCTTCCAGCGCATGGTGGGCTCCTTCAGTCGGCCGCCCGGGCCGCGAGTTCGGCCAGCCGGGCGGGGTCCGGCGCGCCGTCGATGACGACGACGTGGTGGGTGAGGCTCAGTTCCTCGCCGGGCTCCAGCAGCCACGGCCGGTGGTAGGTCGCCGCGAAACTCACGACCGGGAACGGCTCGGCGCGGACGTACCACGCCGTCGGGTAACCCGGGTTGGCCGGGCTGTCGGCGAACAGCAGCGTCGAGGTCCGCAGGCTTTCGTCGTGCTGCCCGGTGAACGCCAGCCACGGCGCGCGGTGCCCCATCGCCTCGGCCGCGGACCGGCCGTCGGACGTGCGGACCGTGCCGCCGACGAACGAACGCGGCCCACGCCAGAACAGCCCGCCGTACCCGGCGGTGTCGCGGCCCTCGGTCACCGGGCTCCCCCACCGCAGCTCGTGGCCGCTGGTGTTGCGCAGCCTGCTGGTCCAGGAGAGCGTCCAGTGCCCGGCCGAGACGTCGCCGAAGCGCAGCGTCCGGTGCTCGGTGAGCCAGCGCCGCCCGGCCGCGGTGCGCCAGGCCAGCTCGTGACGCAGTTCGCCGTGCCCGGCCGCACACACCAGGCTTTCCCAGCGGACGTGCTCGATCGTGCCGTTGTTGTCCAGCGGGGTGTAGCCGCGGCCGCGCACGTACGTCCGCCCGCCCCAGAAGTTCTCCCCCGACAGGTGCGCCATGGTGAACTGCAGGCCGTTGTGCCAGGTGTGGTCGTGCGGCCGGATCGCGGTCACCACCTCCCCCGCCGTGGTGCGCAGCGGGTGCAGGTACGGCTTCGGCGAGTCCCCGGCCGGGGTCGGCGGCTCGACGACGTACTCGGCCAGCACGACGTCGCCGAGCCGGATCCGCACCCGGCCGTCGTCGTCCTCGGCCAGCTCCGGCGTCCCGTCCCCGACCGCGGCTCGGCTCACGCCGGTTCCCCGATTTCGCCCAGCAGCTCCTCGACGGACACGGGCGCGCCGGTGGCCAGCGATCGGTTCGCGGCCAGCCCGGTGAGCAGGGCCTGCAGGCCGGCGTCGTGGTCGGCCGCGCAGCCGAGCGGGTCCGGCCCGGCGTCGCCGAGCAGCTCGGCCAGCATCCGCTCGTCCCCGCCGCCGTGCCCCTCCCCGAGGACGTCGTCGAGCACGACCTCGGGCGGCGCCCAGAGCCGCTGCAGCGTCAGCCGGGCCCGGCCGGGCTCGGGGACCACGCCGGGCGGCAGGTCGGCGACGGACTTCGCCGCGCCGAGCGCGTACTCGTTCTCCCGGACGTCGAGTTCCAGGCGGCCCTCGCTGCCGGAGAACGCGACCCGGTAGCCCTCGCGCGGCGAATAGGCGTGCAGGTGGTAGTTCAGCACCGCGCCGCCGCGGTGGCGCACCAGCACCGACAGGTCGTCCTCGATGGTGACGCCGGGCGCGAACACGTTCCGGTCGCGCAGGTAGCCGTCCTCGGCCTCGGCGTCGCGGTAGAGCGCCCGCAGCCGCGGCGAGCGATCGAGGTCGAGCGCGAACGGATCGTCGACGCCGGTGCCCCGTTCGTAGCCGGTGCGCCGCCCGTGCCGCCGCCCGTTTTCCGCGCCGTAGAAGAACAGCCGCCCCAGCGCGAACACCGTCTCGGGCCCGCTGCCGAGCCACCAGTTGACCAGGTCGAAGTGGTGACCGGACTTGTGCACGAGCAGGCCGCCGGAGTTCGCCTTGTCGCGGTGCCAGCGGCGGAAGTAGTCGGCACCGTGCGCGGTGTCGAGCAGCCAGCTGAACTCGACCGAGCCGATCTCCCCGATCGCGCCGCCGGCGAGCAGCTCCCGCACCCGGCGGTGCACCGGGTTGTAGCGGTAGTTGAAGGCCACGCGCACCGAACCGCCGGTCGCGCGCCGCGCGGTGAGGATCCGCCGCGCGCCCTCGACGTCGGTCGTCATCGGCTTTTCCGTGACGACGTCGCAGCCCGCTTCGAGCGCGGCGACGACGTAGTCCGCGTGCGTGTGATCCGGGGTGCACACGACGACGACGTCGATGCGCTCCTTCGCCAGCATCGCGGTGAAGTCCTCCGGCCGGTAGGCGGGGATTTCCGTGCCGAGCCAGCCGTTGTGGACACGCATGCGGGTTGCGCTGGTGTCGCAGAAGGCCGCGAGCCCGTCCCGCGCGGCCAGGGCACGGGCGAACAGCTGGGCCCGCGAGCCCAGGCCGACGATCGCGTGGCGACGCACCGCCATCACCTCTTCCTTCGGGTGCTTCGGTCAGGCGCGCGTGGCGGCGCCGGTCCAGGGCAGGGCGAGTTCGGAGAAGAGCGCGAGCCGCTCGGCGGCGGTGTCCACGGCCGCGTCGACACCCGGCACGACGAAGTGCCGGTCGGGGCCGGACCCGACGCTGCACACCCAGCCGCCGGGCAGCGGCACCGGCTCGGGGGCGTCGCGAACGGCCTCCACCAGCGCGGTGAACGCGCGGGTGGCGGCCAGCGGGGCCAGCAGCGGAACGCCGTCGCGCAGGTGCTCGACGAGGTTGACCAGCAGGTCCTGCGGCGGCGCGACCGGGACCGGCTCGTCGTCCACCACGACGAGATCGGTCTTGTAGTGCCAGCGGATCCGGCCCCCGGTGCCGTGGACCAGCACGTACGGCTCGTGGTCGGCCTCGGCGTCGAGAGTGGCCGCGACGACGACGTCCGGCGCCCCGGCGAAGCTCAGGCGCGCGCACGCCGTGTCGTCGGATTCGATGTCGCGCGCCCGGTACAGCTCGACGGCGATCCGCTCGGGCAGGACCTCGGCGGTGCCGTTGACGACCAGCGCGGTCGCGACGGCGTGCGCGAAGGGGTTGGTGAGCGCGCCGTCGACGACCGGCTGCCCGCCGACGCGCCGGCGGCCCGCCCACTCGGCCCGCGCGAAGTACCGATCACGGCGGATCCAGGCACCGGCGGCGGCGATCCCGGTGACCGTCCCGATGGCGCCGCGGTCGAGCAGCGCCCGCACGACGGGGACGGCGGCCGACCCGAAGCTCTGGAACCCGGTCTGGCAGGCCAGCCCCCGGCCGGCGGCGAGCCGGGTCAGCTCGTCGAACGCCGCCAGGTCGAGCACCGGCGGCTTCTCGACGAGCAGGTGACAGCCCGCGTCGAGGGCGAGCCGGGCCAGCGGCAGGTGGGTGTGCGGCGGGGTGGCGACCACGGCGATGTCGGCCCGCGCGAGCAGCCCGGCGGGGTCGCGGGTGACGTACGCGCCGTCGGGGAGCAGCGCGCGGGCCTCTTCGGAGGGCTCGCGGATGTCGCAGGCCCCGGCGAGCACGATCTCGCCCCGGTCGTGCAGGACGCGGGCGCGCCGCAGGTGCTGGGCGGCGTAGCCGGCGGTACCGAAGAGGACGACGGCGGGCGTCATCGGCGGCCGCCGGTCGCCACCGCGGCCAGGGCGAGCGGCCCGGCCATGATGAGGGCCAGGATCGGCAGCATCCAGACGAGGACGGCGGAGACTCCCAGTGCGGTTGCGGTAAGCAGGGCGTTGCGGGGTGATGCGGCGGTCTCGCGGGCGGCGGTCAGGACGGCCTGACGCCAGGGCGCCGCGTCCGTGGCCACCACCTCGCACGTCCGCACCGCCACCACCGCACCGGCCACCGCCAGCACCCCCAACGCCACCCGCAGCACTCCCGCGCCCGGCATTGCCGCCACCACCTCCAAATCCACCGCGAACAACACCACCGCAACCCCACACGCCACCGTGAACGGAATTCCTCCCCGCGCGGCGCGGCGGAAATCGGCCCAGTACGTCGTCCACAATGGACCGCCGATGTCCCGGCGGGCGCGGTCCAGCACGCGGCAGCCCGCCACGAACGCCGGGGCCGCCGTCACCAGCGGGACCGACGCCAGTGCGACGAGCAGGCCCGCCAGCAGGCAGTCGGAGAACTCGCCCAGCCGGACGGTTGCGCTGCGCATTGCCTCACCCCTTCAGGCCGCTGGTGCTGACGCCCTCGACCAGCAGCCGCTGGAACGCCAGGAAGAACAGCACGATCGGGACCAGCGCGAGCGCCGACATCGCGAACATCGCGCCGAAGTTGGACTGGCTGCTGGTGTCGACGAACAGCCGCAGCCCGAGCGGCACCGTGAACTTCTCCGTGTCGTTCAGGTACACCATCTGCGTGAAGAAGTCGTTCCAGGTCCAGATGAACGTGAAGATCGACGTCGTCACCAGCGCCGGTTTCGACAGCGGCAGCACCACGTGCCAGAACGTCCGGTACACCGAGCAGCCGTCGATGATCGCCGCCTCGTCCAGCTCGCGGGGGATGCCGCGCATGAACTGGACGATCAGGAACACGAAGAACGCCTCGGTCGCCAGCAGCTTCGGCAGGATCAGCGGCACGAACGTGTTGACCAGCCCCGCCTGCTGGAAGATCACGTACTGCGGGATCAGCGTGACGTGGTAGGGCAGCATCAGCGTCGTGATCATGAACGCGAACAGCGCGCCCCGGAACCGGAACTTCAGCCGCGCGAAGGCATACGCCGCCAGGGAGCACGACAGCACGTTCGCCGCCACCGACAGCCCCGCGACCAGGAACGAGTTGAGGAAGAACCGGCCGAACCCGACGTCGGCCGCGCCCTCCCAGCCCTTCGTGTAGCCGTCGAAGACGAACCGGGTGGGCAGCAGCGACAGCCGCGAGAGGATCTCGTCCGGTGGCTTGACCGACGCGAACGCCAGCCACACCAGCGGGTACAGCACGACGGCGACGATGACCAGGCACAGGACGTGCCAGCCGATCGAGCGGGCCGTGCGCGGCAGCACGGTCATTTCCGGTCCTCCGCGTCGTCGTAGAACACCCACAGCTTCGCGGTCCGGAACACGATCGCCGTGACGACCGCGATCACCGCCAGCAGCACCCACGCCATCGCCGAGGCGTAGCCCATGCGGAAGTCCTGGAAGCCGACCTCGAACAGGTAGAGCGTGTAGAACAGGTCCGCGTCGGCCGGGCCGCCGCGGCCGCCGCCGATGACGAACGCCGGCGTGAACGCCTGGAAGGCGTGGATGGCCTCCATCACCAGGTTGAAGAAGATCACCGGCGACAGCATCGGCAGCGTGATGTGGCGGAACCGGCGCAGCGCGCCTGCGCCGTCGATCGCCGCCGCCTCGTGCAGCTCCGCCGGGATCTGCTTGAGCCCGGCCAGGAAGATCACCATCGGCGCGCCGAACTGCCACACCCCGAGCAGCACGATCGAGGCGAGGCTGAACTGCGGGTCGTCCACCCAGCTCGGCGTGTGCCAGCCGAAGAAGGCCAGCAGCTCGTTCACCGGGCCGCCGCCCATGAACAGCGCCCGCCACACCAGCGCCGCCGCCACGCTCGCGCCGAGCAGCGACGGCGCGTAGAACGCCGCCCGGTAGAAGCCGATGCCCCGGCGGCTGCGGTTGAGCAGCATGGCCACCAGCAGCGACACGGTCAGCTTCAGCGGCACCGAGATCAGGACGTAGATCAGCGTGACCTTCACCGACTGCAGGTAGCGGTCGTCGCCGGTGAACATGTGCGCGAAGTTGCCGAAGCCGATCCACTTCGGCGAGGTGAACATGTCGTAGTCGGTGAACGACAGGTACAGCGAGACCACCATCGGGCCGACGGTCAGCGCCACCGCGCCGAGCAGCCAGGGCGTGAGGAACGCGAACGCCTCCGGCTGGCTCCCGCGGCGGCGCCCGGCCGGCCGGTCACGCCGCCGGTCACGGGCGGCCTGTGGCGGCGCGACCGGCGGGTCCGGGGTGCGCAGGGTCGTCATCGGCTACGAAAGTCCCTTCTGGGCTTCGGACATGAACCGGTTCACCGCGTCGTCGAGGCTCATCCGGCCGAACGCGACCTCCTCGTAGGTGCGCTGGAGCAGCTTCTGGATGGCGCCCGCGCCCTTCGGCGGGACCGGCGGCGCGGCACCCAGCTTCGGCTCGAGGGCGGCTTCGTAGTCGTAGAGCGTCTTGTCGTTGCCGGTCGCGGTGGCCGCAAGCTGCGCGCGGACCTTGAGGTTGGGCGCGAGCCCGCGGTCGGTGCCGACGATCTTGCCGACCTCGGGGTCGTTGATCAGGAAGTCGACGAGCTTGGCCGCCGCCTCCTGCTGCCGGCTGCGCGAGGAGACCGACAGGAACATCGCCGGCCGCCGGTACTGCCCGGTGTTCCCGGCCGCGTCCGTCGGATACGGCGCCACGCTCAGGTTCTTGCCGTTGGCCTTCTTGTAGGCGGGCAGCAGGTTGTCGTAGGCGAACTCGGAACTGGTCAGCTTCTTGCCCAGCGGGGACTGCTCGGGCGAGGTGTTGTAGGACGCGGTGACGTCCGCGGGCGAAGCGCCCTTGGTGTCGCGGAACTTCCCCGCCAGCTGCCAGTAGCGGCGCAGGTCGTCGGCGGTGAAGCCGAGCTTGCCCTCGGGGGTGTAGAACTGCTTGCCCTGCTGGCGCAGCCAGATCTCCAGCGTCGTGTCGAGGATGCCGAAGTCGGTCGCCCCGCGGGTGGCGAACCCGCCGGCGGCGCTGACCTTCTGCGTGGCGTCGGCGAACTGGTCCCAGGTCAGGCCCTTCGCGGGGTCCGCGCCCGCGGCGGTGAACGCGGCGGGGTCGTAGATCATCGCCGGGGTGTTCTGGGCCCACGGCACGGCGTACCGCTTGCCCTGGTACACCCCGGTCGCGGCCAGCTCGGGGTTGACGTCGGCGAGCGAGATCTGCTTGCCCGCGCCCTGGTTCAGGTCAGCCAGGACGTTGCGGCCGCCGTACTCGGCCAGGTACCGGGAATCGACGTTGAGCACGTCCGGCGGGTTGCCCCCGGCCGTCTGCGTAGCGAGCTTCTCCCAGTAGGCCTGGTACGCCGAGAACGACGTCTGCACCTTGATTTTCGGGTTCTTCTGCTGGAAGAGCTCGACGGCCTTCTTCGTCAGGTTCGCCCGGCCGTCGCTGCCCCACCAGACGAACGTGATGGTCACGTCGCCGCCGCTGCCGCCGGAGTCCGAGCCGCAGGCGGCCACTCCGGTCAGCAGTACCGGGACCACCACGGCCAGCGCGGCGAATCCGCGCCCCTTGGTCCTACCAGTTGTCCGCCCCATCGAGCTCTCCGTCCTCAGAGCCGGTCAGCACTTTTCTGAAAACGCTGTCAGCGCGCTCACGGTAGGCAGTGCGCCGCACCGGTGTCAACGGGCATTCGGGGGCAATATGCCTTGTGCGGCAACGTTTTCGCTGTTCAGAGCACACGTCGAGAAAGCGCTTACAGCGATCGCGGCGAAACCGGGCTGTCAGCGCTGATGAGCACCGGCCTGCGTCAGCCGGTGCGGTCGGCGGCCGCCCTGCTCGCCCACGGCACGCCCAGTTCGGAGAACAACGCCAGCCGGTCCGCGGCAACGGCGACCTCTTCGCCGATGCCCCGCACCACCGGGTGCCTGCTCGCCCCTTCGCCGACCGTGCGGATCCAACCCGCCGGAATCCGCGCGGGCGACGGCGCGTCCCGCACCGCCTCGACCACCGAGGCGAACGCCCGGGTCGACGGCAGCGGCGCCAGCAGCGGCACGCCGTCCGGATCGCGGTGGTGGGCGACCAGGTTGCGCAGCAGGTCGGCCGGCTGCCCGCAGTGGACGCGCTCGTCGTCGAACTCCAAGCGGTGGCTCTTGTACCAGAACTTCGCGCGCCCGCGGTCACCGTGCACGACGACGTAGGGTTCGTGATCCTGCTCGGCGCACAGCGAAGCGGCGACGACGATCTCGGGCCCGTCGCCGAACCGGATGCGCAGGCACGCCGTGTCGTCGGCTTCGATGTCACGCGTGCCGTACAGCTCCAGGGCGATCTCGGCCGGATCGCGTTCGGCGACCCCGCCGACCAGCAGCGCGGTGGCGACCGCGTGGGAGAACGGGTTGGTCAGGACGCCGTCGACAACCGGCTCGCCGTCGAGCCAGCGGCGGCCCGCCCAGGGGTTGCGGCGGTAGTAGGCGTCGGTGCGGATCCACGCGCCTGCCGCGCCGACGCCCACGATCTTCCCGAGCTTGCCCGCGGCGATCGCCGCCTGCAGCACGGGCAGGGCCGGTGAGCCGAAACTCTGGAATCCGGTCTGGCAGGCGGCTTTCGCCTGCCCGGCCAGCCGGGACAGCGTGGTGAAGCCGTCGAGGTCGAGCACCGGCGGGGTCTCCAGCAGCAGGTCGCTGCCCGCCCGCAGCACGGCGCTGCCGACCTGGACGTGCGCGTGCGGCGGGGTCGCGACCACGGTGATGTCCGGGCGGCAGCGGCGAAGCAGGTCGTCGACGCCGACGTGCGCGGTGCCGCCCGGCGGCAGCAGCGCGATCGCGGCGGCCGACGGCGGCCGGATGTCGGCCATGCCCGCGAACCGGACCAGGCCCTCGTCGTGCAGGATGCGCGCGCGGTGCAGGTAGCTGAACGCGTAGCCGGACGTGCCGACGACGGCCAGCCTCGGCGGGTCCGCGACGGTGCGGCTCCTGCTCCCCGACATGGATCTCCGATCGGCGGGGCCGGTGAGGCCGCGCGGAACTGACGAATGGGGTCAGAGTTCGGGAGAAACTTCCGGTCGACACCGTAGGGCGTGTGCGACAAACGTGTCAATATGCGGGACGGCGGGGTCGAAACCGTCGAAAAGCCGTTGGTCCGAACGGCGGCGTCCCATTCCAGAGAGCGCTTACTGGAATCGCCAGTGCAGCTCGTTTTCAGGATTTTCATCCGATCGGACCTGGTGAGCGAGCGTGCCGCACTTCCGTTGTTGACAACGCTGCGTGCCGTTCTCATGATGTTGCAGGACCCTGCCGAGGAGTAGCCGTGAGCGTGACCATTCACGACGTCGCCCGCCGGGCCAACGTGTCGATCTCGACGGTGTCCCGCGCCTTCACCTCCCCGGATCTGGTCCGGCGGCAGACGCGGTCCCGGGTGCTGGCCGCGGCGAGCGAACTCGGCTACCACGCACCCGGCACGGCGCAGCCGGTGCCGCCGGTGCGCACCGGGCACATCGGCATCGTGGTCTCGGACCTGGGCAACCCGTTCTTCACGGGCGTGCTCAACGGCGTCCAGGCCCGCGCGCGGCAGGACGACATCTCCGTGCTGTTCGCCAACAGCGACGAGGACCCGGCGACCGAGCAGAACCTGGTGCGCCGCATGGCCAAGCAGGTCGACGGGGTCGTGCTGTGCAGCCCGAGCATGACCGACGACCAGCTGCGCGCGCTGGCCGCGCAGACGACCCTGGTGCTGCTCAACCGCGAGGTCCCGGGCATCCCGTCGATCGTGATGGACGCGGCGGACGGGATGCGGCAGGTGATCCAGCACCTGGCGGCGCTGGGCCACCGCCGCTGCGCGTACCTGGGCGGGCCCCGCACGTCGTGGGCGAACCTGTCCCGCAGGCAGGGCCTGGCCGAAGCGGCCGCCGTGCACGGGACCGACGTCGTCGAGTTCGGCCCGTTCCCACCGGTGTTCGAGGGCGGGCTGCAGGGCGCGGACCTGGCCCTCGCGGCGGACGTGACGGCGATCGTGGCGTACAACGACCTGGTGGCGTTCGGCGCACTGGCGCGGCTGAACGCGCGCGGCGTGCCGGTCCCGGACGAGATCAGCCTGGTGGGCTTCGACGACCTGGTGTTCGCGGCGATCTCGGCGCCCCCGCTGACGACGATCGCGATGCCGACGGAGGCGGCGGGCCGCGCGGCGGTGACGATCCTGCTGGGCCTGCTCGACGGCGACGCCGACGCGCAGACGACGCAGCTGCTGGACACCTACCTGATCGTCCGCGCGACCACCGCCCCACCGCGCTCGTGAGTGGTAATTCGGGTTCTAACCCGAATTACCACTCACGACAGCCGCGGCAGACCACCCAGCCTGTCAGGCGCCGAAGACGTGGCGGTCCAGGAACGGGTTGCGGAACTTGCCCTGCGGGTCCAGCCGGTGGGCCAGCGCGCGGAAGTCGGCCATCCGCGGGTACACCGCGTCCAGCGCGCCGCTGTGAAAGAGCTTTCCCCAGTGCGGGCGGGCGCCGAACGGGGCCAGGCGCCGCTCCAGTTCCGGCAGCAGCGCCTCGACCTCCGGCTGCCGCGGCTGCCACGTGAAGTGCAGGGCCACCCGGTCGCCGCCGTGGCAGGGGCTCAGCCACGCCTCGTCGCCCGCGATCGCGCGGATCTCCGACACCAGCAGCAGCGGGGCCACCAGCTCGCCGATCTCGCGGACCGCGCGGATCGCCGCCACCGCGTCGGCGTACGGCACGAAGTACTCCGACTGCAGCTCGTCGCCCACGCTCGGGGTGAACGCCAGCGCGAAGTGCGGGAGCCGTTCGTGCCACGGCCCCGGGATGCCGCCCTGCGGCGTGCAGTTGTCCGCCGCGATCCCGGCCGCGTGCGCCGGGTGGCGCGGGCCGTCCGCGGGGACCGCGCCGAACAGCTCGTCCCGCCCGGTGAAGGCGTCGGTGCGGCTCTTCACCCACACCTGGTCGATCGTGTCGTTCGCCCAGTTCGTGAACATGCTGACGCTGTAGCCGGCGTCTTCGATCTCGTCGAAGTGCCGGTACGCGGATTCCCACGGCAGCGCGTCGAACACGTCCTGCCGGACGTCGAACGTGGGCACCACGTCCAGCGTCAGCCGGGTGATCACCCCGAACGCGCCGAGGCCGACGACCAGGCCGGGGAAGGCGTCGTCGGCGCGGGTGAACGTCCGCAGCGTGCCGTCCGCGGTCACCAGCTCGACCGCCGAGACCGCCGCCGCCAGTCCCGGCAGGCGCCGTCCGGAGCCGTGGGTGCCGGTCGCGACGCTGCCGGCGACGGTGATGTGCGGCAGCGACGCGAGGTTCGGCACCGCGTAACCGGCGTCGTGCAGCTGCTGGGCGAAGTCGCCGTACCGGGCGGACCCGCCGACGGTCACCGTGCCGTCGCCGAACTCGAGCGGGACGTCGAGGGCGCGCAGGTCCAGCAGGACCCCGCCGGGCGAGTCCGCGACGGCGTTGAAACAGTGACGGCTGCCCAGCGCCTTGACGCGGTCCGCGCCGGCGACGGCTTCCCGCACCTCGTCGACCGTCCGCGGGGTGAGGACCGCGTCCGCGCCGTAGGTGTGGTTGCCCGCCCAGTTCGCCTCGCCCACCCGTAGATTCCTTTCCCCGTGCCGGATTCCCGGTTCCGACCCTACGCGACGGCGGCCTGCCAGAACTCGCGCATCCACCGCGGCGTGACCGGGCTGTCCGCGCCGACCTGGGTCAGCAGGACGGCGACCGTGCCGGTGGCGGGCACGATGTGGGCGGTGGTGCCGGTGCCGCCGACCCAGCCGTAGCGGCCGGGGACGGTCCACGGGTCCGTCACGGCGACATCGACCCCGCCACCCATCCCCCAGCCCTGCCCTTCCAGGAACAGTGTGCCGATCTCGCGCTGCACGGCGGTGGTGTGGTCGGTGGTCATCAGCCGGACCGCCTCGGCGCTCAGCACGCGACGGCCATCGGGCGCGGTCCCGCCGGCGAGCAGCATCCGGCCGAAGGCCACCCAGTCGCCCGCCGTCCCGGCCAGGCCGCCGTTGCCCAGCGGCAGCGCGGGCATCGTGCTCCACTGGCCGCCGGGCGGGTCGGCGAGGACCAGCCCGTCCGCGGTGCTCTTGTAGTAGGAGGTGAACCGGTCGCGCCGGTCCGGCCCGACCACGAACCCCGTGTCGGTCATGCCCAGCGGCGCGAAGAGGCGCTCGGCGAGCAGGTCCGGCAGCGTCATGCCGGACGCGCGGGCGGCGAGGATGCCCTGCAGGGTGGAACACGTGTCGTACAGCCAAGCTTCGCCCGGCTGGTAGGCCAGTGGCACCTCGGCCAGCCGCGCCAGCCAGACGTCCGGTTCGGGGAAGCTCTGCACTTCCCGGCCGTCGCCCTGGACACCGGCCAGCGCCTGCACCGCGGGCAGCGAGAAGTCCGACGCGAAGCCCCAGCCCGCCTGGCTGGTCAGCACGTCGGCCACGGTGATCGGCCGCCGCGCCGGGACGACGTCGTCGAGCGGGCTCGCCGGGGTCCGCACGACCTTCGGGTCCGCCAGCTCGGGCAGCCACCGCCCGATCGGGTCGGCCGGCGCCAGGCGGCCGTCGTCCACCAGCGCGAGGACCGCGGCAGCGGTGACGGGCTTGGTGATGGACGCGAACCGGAACACCGTGTCCTCGGCCATCGGGCGGCCACCCCCGGCGTCGGCCGTGCCGACGGCGACGACCTCGGGCCGTCCGTTCCGGTCCACGACGGCCACAGCGCCGGGCAGGATGCCGTCGGCCACGTGGCGGTGCAGGATGTCGCGCAGGCTCATGATCCCTCCCGCCGGCGACGATAGTCAGCGGGCCGGGATGATCGCCTGGTGGGTGCCGCCGAGGCCGTGCGGGCTCAGGCGCCTGCCCATCCGCTTGGGCATCCGCAGCGTGATCGCGCGGTCGAGGATGCGGGCGCCGGGCGCCGCGGCGACCAGCCGCGTTTCGTAGCCGGCGCAGTCGGCGGGGACCCGCAGCCAGGCCGACACGACGAGGTTGCCCTCCCCCACCACGGCCGCCGACAGCCGGGTTTCCGGCAGCTGCGCGATCGCCGTCCCGGCCCGGTCCAGGTCGCCGGGGGCGACGTCGACGCGGTAGCCGGCGATCACCGGCCAGCCCGCCGGGACGTGCGCGAGGTCGCACCGGAAGTCCAGTTCGTGGTTGCGCAGCATCCGCGCGAGCGTCCGCCGGACGGCCGACTCGCTCATCCGGCAGTCGCGGGCCAGCACGGCGTAACTGCGCCGCCCGTCTTCGCCGAGCGACTCGACGAGCGCGCGCAGGTCCCGGTCGTCCCACTGCTGCGGGACGACCAGCCGCGCCTGCACGGCGGTGTCGTCGAGCACCGCGCGCTGCTCGGGGGCGAGCGCGTCGACCAGCCAGCCGCTGCCCTCCCGGTAAACGCGGGTGGCGACGGCGAACCGCACGTCCCGCACCCCGGGCAGCACGCCGATGCGGCCGGTGACCAGCGCGTCGAGCGCGTCGAGGTCGCGCGCGGCGACGCCGAGGAACAACGGGAACCGGCTGGTGGTGCGCTCGACGCTGAACACCGACGGCCAGCCGCACAGTTCCCGGGTCAGCTCGCTGAGCGCGTCCGGACGGCAGGCGAGATCGACGTACCCGACGGTGGTGGTCGGCGGCGTGGAGTAGGCGGTGAGCCAGGCCAGCCCGGCGGCCTGCAACCGCTCCCACCGCCGCGCGGCGGTGGTGGCATCGGTCCCCACGGCGGCGGCGATCCGCGTCCAGGGCGCGCGCGGATCCCGCTGCAGCGCTTCGACGAGCGCGAGGTCGGACGCGCTCAGCCCGGGCAGCGCCGGGTCCGGCGGTGCGCCGGGCGAAACGGGCATGGCGCATTGTGGCCTGGTCATGATCACCTGCCAAGCAGTCTGCCGCGGCTTGTCGTGAGTGAGAAACAGGGTTAGAACACTGTTTCTCACTCACGACCGGGGCGGGACGGTGGCGCGGGCCGGGGTTGACTCAAGTGTCCCTTCGGCCTAGTCCTCCCGTGGCCGCCGCAGGCGGGGCACCGCGACCGCCGCCGCCGTCAGGGCCAGGGCTCCGCCCAGCGCGAACGGCAGTACCGGGACGTCCGACGGGTTCTCTGCCGGTACCGCGCGTTCCCGGCCGCCGTAGCCGCCTCCGGCGCCGTCGCGGTCGTAGGCCGAGCCCGGCAGCTTGTCCGCGTACCGCGCCTGCAGGGCCGCGCGGTAGTCCTTCACGGTCAGCTTGGCGCCCGCCGGGACGCCGGTCACCGAGCCGTCCAGGACCGTCACGACGTCGCCGTGGACCGCGTACCACGCGTTGACCTGCGGTTCGTGCAGGAGATATCCGCCGGCCGCCGCCTGGGCGTACTGCCTCTCGTAGTCGCCGGAGGCCACGTTCACCACCGCCCACGCCGGGCCCTGGCGCTCGGCCCACACCGTGGCCGGGGCGCCGTCGCCGGTGCGGGCGGGGACCGCCACGTACGCCAGCTCGGCCGGGACGTCCGACCGGCCCGCGACGAACGCCGCCGTCGGCTCGTAGACCGGCACCTGGGTGCCCGGCTCGGCCGCCGCCGCGGACGACGCCAGGGCGCGGGTGCCGGGGAACTTCGTCGTGGCCAGCCGGCCGAGGGTGGCGGGGCTGCCCGTCAGCCTGCCGATGGCCGCGGTGTCGGCCGCGCTCGGGATGCCGTCGGGGCCGGTCGCCGCGCCCGCGGTGGCGGCCGTGGCGAGCATCGCCGCGCCGGCTAGGACGGCCGCGCCCAGTGCGTTCCGCAGCATGGTCATCCCTCGATCCCGTACAGCGTGTGGGTCCACTGGAACTGGCTGTTCGAGCGGTAGGTGTCGTAGTTCATCGAGTTGTAGCGGCTGTTGTTCGGCCACGGGTCGCCGTATTCGACGCGGGTGGCGCCGTTGGCCGTGTCATACCCGTAGAGCACGTGCATGTGGCCGCCGCCGGAACGCCAGCCGATCCGGGTGCCGATCGGCTTTCCCGCATCGATCTGGGTCCGGATTCCGGTGAACGACAGGGTCTGGCCGCCGGAGTTGTACGTCCCGACGTTGGTGAAGCCGAGATACCGGAACACGCGCTGCTGGTCGGACAGGTAGCCCTGCCGGTTGGCGCAGTCGCTGCCCGATTCGCCGTGCGCGATCTGGCAGAACCGGGTCTGGGTCAGGGAATAGCCCCAGTAGTCGGCGATCGTGTTTCCGCTGGCGTCCCAGCACCACTGGTCTTTCTGCTGGGCCTGCATGGTGATGCCGAGATCGGAACGCGGAGCGGCGGCGGCCGGTGCCTGCAGCGCGACGGCGGCGGCCGCGGCGGCCGAAAGCACCGCGAGTCCGCGCCGGACTGCCGAATGGGTTTTCACGAAGTGGTCCTCCAGCCGGTGACGAGGCGAAGTGGTGGCACGGAATACTCCGCGCACCGCCGTTTCCCCGGTACCTACTAAGGGAGGATCACGTTGGGAGGGAACGGTTTCCGGCGGATCCCGGCAGTTCCCGGCCGCCGGATTCCGGCACCGGCGGGCCGCCCCCGGACGGATTCCGGCGGCGGCCCGGCGGGGTCAGCCGACGGCCACGGGCCGCCCCCGGACGGATTCCGGCGGCGGCCCGGCGGGGTCAGCCGACGGTCGTGGTGCCCAGGGTGGCGTCCTGGCCCGGCGGGTCGAGTGCGAGGTCGACGTCGAACTCGCCGAGGCTGCTGTCGGTGACCACGTGCGTCGACGCCTTGGAGTCGACGCTGCTGGTTGCCTCGCCCGGCGGGGTGCCTGCCGGGACGGTGAAGTCGACCTGTCCCTGCGCGGTGAACTTCAGGGAGCCTTCGGCGGGCACCGGGGTGTCGGGGATCGGCAGCTCCACCGGGATGGCCACCGACTGCCCGGCGATCGCCACGTTCACCTTCGACTTGATGGTGCCGGAGACCTTCGTGGCCCCGACCAGGCGCAGGCCGTCCCCGGCCGCCTGCCCGGCGTCGACGTCGAGGCTGAACGGCACCGAAACCGGCGAGCCCGCGGTGACGTTCGCGGGAATGTCGGCCTTGACCACGACGGTCACCGTCTGGTCGCCGATGAGCGGGAATCCGCCCTTGTAGGTGAGCGTTTTCTCGGCGGCGGCGGCCGGTCCCGCGGAAACCACGGCGATCGCACCCGCCAGCAACGCGGCGGCACCCATTCCGAGGAATCGGCGGCCCGTTTTCCGCATGAGGGTTTCCGTCATGTGAAGTCCTTTCGTCGTCGAACGGCCTTCCGGATATTAGGCGGAAAGTCCCCAACCGGCCATTCTGCTTTCCCGTGATCCAGGAATTTGTCACACGCCTCGCAGATCGCCGCCCGGGAATTTGTCATCCCGATCCTGGGCGCTGCCACCGGCGTGACAATTTCGGCGAGTGCGGGCACTCACCAGCGTCAGCGCCCGGCGGCCAGCTCGCTCAGCGGGTCGGTGTGCACGGGCGTCCAGCCCAGCTCGCGCTGTGCCTTGGCCGCGGTGAGCTGCTGGTCGAGGGCGAACGCGTCGGCGATCGGGCCCATCTGCTCGCGGGCCTGCTCGAGGCTTACGGAAACAGTCTTCCCCTCGAGCCCCGCGGCGCGGGCGCACACCTCGGCGACCTCCTTGGCCGTCGGGTTGACCCCGCCCACCCCCAGGTACACCGAGCCCGCCGGGGCCGCGAGCGCCGCCGCATAGAGCCGGGCGAGGTCGTCGAGGTGGATCAGGGCCCAGTGGTTCGCGCCGTCGCCGATGTACGGGACGGCGCCGGCTTCCCGGCCGGGCCGGACGAAGAAGAGGTCGATCAGGCGGTTATCGCCGCCGTAGAGCAGACCGGGTTGGACGACCACCGGTCGCCCGCCGGCGGCGGCCCGGGCCAGCACCGCCTCTTCGACGGCTTTGCGCCAGGCCACGATGGACGGCGGGTTCCACGGCGCCGTCTCGTCGCGCACGCCGCCGGTGTCGCCGTAGACCCAGCTGCCGCCGGTGTGCACGTACGTGCCGCCACCGACGCCGTCCTGCATCGCCCCCGCCGCCGCGAGGTCTTCCTCGCCGCTCGTGGCCTGCGCGAGGTGGATCACGGCTTCCGCCCGCGCGGCCGCGTGGTTGAGCACCCCGAGGTCGGTCAGGCCGCCGCGGACCGCCGTCGCGCCGGCGGCGGCCACGGCCGTCTCGGCGCGGTCGTTCCGCGCGAGCGCCTCGACCGCGTGCCCGAGCCGCACCAGCTCCGCGATCACCGCGCGGCCGATGTAGCCCGAACCACCCGTCAGGAAGATCTTCATCGTTGTCCCTTCACCAGGAATTCGTTCCTCCTCCACGGTGACCCGGCCACCCCCGCCGCGTCCAAGACCCGTTCCGCACGCTGTGATGCCCGGACGGCATCACCGAGACCTGCGATAATGCGGAGCGATGGACTTCGACCTGCGCAATCTGCGGTACTTCGTCACCGTCGCCGAAGAGCTGCACTTCGGGCGCGCCGCGGCGCGGCTGCACATCGCCCAGCCCGCGCTGTCGCGCCGGATCCGGGCTCTCGAGAACGAGCTGAAGACACCCCTGTTCGTCCGCGACCGCCGGACCACGGTGCTGACCCCGGCAGGCGAGCAGCTCCTGGCGGACGCCCGTGACCTGCTGGCGGCGGCCGAAGCCGTGCACCGGCGGGTCACGGCCGCGGCCGCGGCGAAGCCGGTGCTCACCATCGGCTTCATGCCGGGCATCGTGGTCACCCCGGCGGTGCGGGCGCTCGCCCGGCAGCGGCCGGACATCGACGTCCGGCTGCTGCGGACGAGCTGGCACGACCAGGTGGCGGTCCTGCACGACGGCCGGGTGGACGTCGGCATCGTCCGGCTGCCGGTCGACCAGCGCGGGCTGGCGGTCCGGCCGCTGTTCACCGAACCTCGCGTCGTCATGCTGCCCGCCGGGCACCGGCTGGCCGGAAAGGAGTCCGTGCCGGTCGCCGAACTGGCCGGCGAGCACCTGCTGCAGGATCCCGACGCGGTGCCGGAATGGCGCGACATCGCGCGCGAGCTGCGCCGGGGCGACCGCGCCGAGGTGCCGCCCGTGTACAGCGTCGAAGAAAAACTGGAACTGGTCGCCGCCGGCGCCGGAATCAGCGTTCTTCCCTTGTCGACGGCGAAGTTCTACACCCGCCCGGACGTCGTCGGCGTCCCGGTCGAGGACATCGGGCCGAACCACGTCTGCCTGGCGTGGCTGGAAACGCGGCGTTCGGACCCGGTCGACGCGTTCCTCGGCGTGGCGGACTGCCTCGTTCCCTGACGGCCGTTCGACGCGGGGTTGTTGGATACCTGCTCACCAGTCTTGTCGGCGGCAAACACTTTGCGCTACGGTGCTTTGGGAGCGCTCCCAGTCGCCCGGGCCGACCGCCCGCGACCCTCAGTACGCACCCTGCTCGCAAGGAGGCGACGCATGGTTTTCCGCGTGCGCAGCCGCGTGAGCCCGCCTTCTTGCCAGTTCCCTCCGATTCCGTGAGAGAGGAACGCCATGCGAGCCACCCCGAAGAGACCGCGCGCGGGCCTGCGGACAGTGTCCACAGTGGTCCTGCTCGGCCTGGGTACCGTCCTTCCGGCACCGGCTGCCGCGGCCGCCACCGTGGACCCCGCCGCCACCTACGTGCTGGTCAACCGCAACAGCGGCAAGGCACTGGACGTCTCCGGCGGCGCCACCGGCGCGGGGGCCGCCATCATCCAGCGCACCCGTGACGACCGCGCCTCGCAGCAGTGGCAGTTCGTCGGCTCCGGCGGCGGCTACTACCGCATCAAGTCCCGCGTCAGCGCCATGGTCCTCGGCTTCCCTTCCACCGCCGACCGGACCGGGCTGGTGCAGAGCACCGACACCGGTGACCCCGGGCAGCAGTTCCGGCCTGCCGGACCGTCCGGCCGTGACGTGCGCCTGCTCAACCGGGCCAGCGGCAAGGCCGTGGACGTGCTGGACGGCTCCACCGCCGACGGCGCGCCGATCGTGCAGCTGCCCGGCTCCGGCGGCGCCGGCCAGCGGTGGCAGCTGGTCAGGCTCGACGCCGACGTCACGCCGCCGACCGCACCGGGCAACCCGCGCGTCTCCGGCCTGACCTGCACCCAGGCGACGTTGTCGTGGTCGGCGTCGTCCGACGACGTCGGCGTGGCCTACTACGACATCTACCACGACGGCCAGCTCATGACTTCCGTGCCGGGCACCGCACTGTCGGCGCAGCTGTCCGTCTCGCCCGGCGCCACCTGGGGCCTGCACGTCAACGCCCGCGACGCCGCGGGCAACGTCTCCCAGGCCAGTCCCACGGTCACCGTCACCGTGCCGCAGTGCCAGTCCGACACCCAGCCGCCCACCACGCCGACCGGCGTCACGGCGACCGCGTCGGGCACCACGGTCACCGTGCGCTGGACGGCGTCCACCGACAACGTCGGCGTCACCGGCTACGAGGTGCTGCGCGACGGGACCGTCGCCGGCTCGACCAGTGGCGCGGCCGCGACGTCGTTCACCGACAGCGGCCTGGCCCCGAACACCCGGTACCAGTACCAGATCCGGGCGCGCGACGCCCAGGCCAACCGCTCGGCCCCGAGCACGCCCGTCGCGGTCACCACCGGAACCTCCTGCGCCACCGCGGTGTGCTCGGTCACCCGGGTCGCCACCGAAACCGACCTGCCGTGGGGCCTGACCACCCTGCCGGACGGCCAGGTGCTCTACGGCCGCCGCGACGCCTTCGAGATCGTCCGCCTCGACCCCGCGACCGGCACGAAGACCGTCGTGGGCCGGATGCCGGGCGTGGCGGGCACCGACGGCGAGGGCGGGGTCCTCGGCCTGGCCGTGGCCACCGACTTCGCGGCCGACCCGTGGCTGTACGTCATGCACACCAGCACGTCCGACAACCGGGTCGTGCGTATCCGCTACACCGGCGGTGTGCTGACCGGCACCCCGCAGGTGCTGCTCACCGGCATCCCGCGCAACAAGTACCACAACGGCGGACGGCTGCGCTTCGGGCCCGACGGCAAGCTCTACATCGCCACCGGCGACGGCCAGAACGGCGAGTGGGCCCAGGACCGCGCGAACCTCGCCGGCAAGGTCCTGCGCATCAACCGCGACGGCACGATTCCCGCGGACAACCCGTTCGGCACGCCGGTGTGGAGCTACGGCCACCGCAACCCGCAGGGGCTGGCCTTCGACTCCCAGGGCCGGCTGTGGGAGCAGGAGTTCGGCAACAACGTCATGGACGAGACCAACCTGATCGTCCGCGGCGGCAACTACGGGTGGCCGCGCTGCGAGGGCACCACGGGCAGCTGCGGCGAAGCCGGTTTCGTCGCACCCAAGCGCACCTATCCCGTCGCCGAAGGTTCGTGCAGCGGCATCGCCATCGTGCGCGACGCCCTCTACATCGCCTGCCTGCGCGGCGCGCGGCTGTACCGGGCCGAGATCTCCGGCGACAGCCTGACCAACGTCCAGCAGTACCTCAACGGCACGTACGGGCGGCTGCGCACCGTCGAGCCGTCCGCCGACGGCGGCCTGTGGCTGACTACCAGCAACTACGGCGACAAGGACAGCATCGCCAACAACAGCAACGAGAGCATCCTCAAAGTCCAGCTTGGACGGTGACCGTTCCCCGCACGGAAGGAAAGTCTCCATGGCTCATCGCACGACATCGCGTCACCGTCGCAAGTGGACCGTGACGGCGGCGGCCATCGTCGCCGCGGGCGTGGTGACGCCCGCGGCGTCGGCCACCACGACCGCGGCGCCGTGCACACCCGGGGCGACCTACGGCTCGCCGTTGCCCGCACCGGCGGTGACGGCGCAGCTCGTCCGGAGCGGGTTCAACTTCCTGGAAGGACCGACCTGGGACCGGCGGACGGGCACCCTGCTGCTGTCGAACATGCAGAACCCCGCCGGTCCCCAGGGCGTCCAGCCGTCGGCCGTGCTCCGCTTCACGCCGCCGTCGACTTTCGAGACGTTCATCGCCGACTCCGGCAGCAACGGGCTGGCGATCAGCGCCGACGGCACGCGGGTGCTCGCCGCCACCCACGACAATCGCACGGTGTCCGCGTACAGCCTGGCCGACCGCAGCCGGACGACGGTCGCGGCCGGGTACCAGGGCCGGGCGTTCAACTCCCCCAACGACCTGACGATCGGCCGGGACGGCACCACGTACTTCAGCGACCCGAACTACCAGCGCGGCAACCGCCCGGACGAGCAGAACGGCCGGACCAGCGTCTACCGCGTCCGCGACGGCGTGGTCAGCCTCGTCGACGACACGCTGCCGCAGCCGAACGGCGTCGTGCTGTCCCCCGACGGCAAGACGCTGTATGTGGGGGCCACCGGCGCCAACGCGATCATGAAGTACACGGTCTTCCCCGACGGCAGCACCGGCAATCGCACGACGTTCGCGAGCATGCGGACGCCCGACGGCGCCACCATAGACTGCGCGGGCAACCTGTACTGGGCGTCCTACGACGAAGGGCTGGTCCACGTCTTCGCGCCGTCCGGTGTCCAGCTCGGCACGGTTTCGGCCGGGCGCAACACCACCAACGCGGCGTTCGGCGGCCCGGACGGGCGGACGCTGTACCTCACCTCGGGAGTGTCCGGCGGGTTCGGGCTCTACCAGGTGCGCCTGCAGGTGCCCGGCAATCCATACTGAACCGCGAGGGTTCCGAACGAGGAGGTCAGGCTTGAGCCACCTGGTGCGATTCGCCGACGGCACCGGCAGCGTCCGCGTCGGCCTGCTCACCGGGGAGCAGCTGCGGCCCCTCGCGGTCGCGTCGATGAGCGACCTGCTGCGCCATCCCGTGGCGGAGATCCGCGAGCTGACCGAGACGGCCGGTGATCCGGTGCCCACGGCCGGGATCCGCCTCCTGCCGCCGCTGGACGGGCGGATGGAAGTGTGGGCCGCCGGGGTGACCTACCTGCGGTCCGAGGAAGCCCGCCGGGAGGAAAGCGCCGACCAGGACGTCTACGCGCGGGTGTACCGCGCGAAGCGGCCGGAGCTGTTCTTCAAGTCGGCTGCCTGGCGCGTGGTCACCGACGGCGAACCGATCGCCGTCCGCGCCGACTCCGCCGACGACGTGCCGGAGCCCGAACTCGGCCTGCTGCTCACCGCCACCGGGGAGACCGCCGGGTACGTCGTGGTCGACGACGTCAGCTCGCGCAGCATCGAAGGCGAGAACCCGTTGTACCTGCCGCAGGCCAAGATCTACACCGGTTCGTGCGCGGTGTCGGCGCGGGTGCGGCCGGCGTGGGAGGTGCCGGACCCGCTGTCACTCGGCCTGCGCCTGCGCATCCTGCGCGACGGCCGGGAAGTGTTCGCCGGCGAAGCCAATACCGCCCAGCTGAACCGCGAACCGGCCGAGCTGGTCGAATACCTGTGGCGGGACAACGACTTCCCGGACGGCGCCGTCCTCTCGACGGGCACGTCGATCGTGCCGGAACTCGGCAGAGGGCTGCGTGCGGGAGACGTCGTCGAGATCGAGATCGACGAGGTCGGCTCGCTGCGCTCCCCCGTCGTGCTCGGGGCCGGCGAGGTACGCCGGGTCCTCGCCGCCCGCGGGTAACGCCGTGAATGGCTCATTGACGGACATAGCGTCCGTCAATGAGCCATTCGGGAGTGCTCAGTCGGTGCCGGACTCCATGGCCGCCTGGTCGAGCAGCACGTCGTTGCCCGCCTTGCCGCGCGAGGCGATCACCTCGGCGCCACCCTCGGGCATCGCGCCGATCAGGCCGGTCGACGCGGCCTGGGCGGCGCCGATCAGCTTCGGGTTCGAGCCGCCGACCATGCCGAGGCTCGCGTACTGCTCCAGCTTCGCGCGCGAGTCCGCGATGTCGAGGTTGCGCATGGTCAGCTGGCCGATCCGGTCGACCGGGCCGAACGCCGAGTCCTCGGTGCGCTCCATCGACAGCTTGTCCGGGTGGTAGCTGAACGCCGGGCCCGTGGTGTCCAGGATCGAGTAGTCCTCGCCCCGGCGCAGCCGCAGCGTCACCTCGCCGGTGATCGCGGTGCCGACCCAGCGCTGCAGCGACTCGCGCAGCATCATCGCCTGCGGGTCCAGCCAGCGGCCCTCGTACATCAGGCGGCCGAGCCGACGGCCCTCGTTGTGGTAGCTGGCGAGGGTGTCCTCGTTGTGGATCGCGTTGACCAGCCGCTCGTAGGCCGCGTGCAGCAGCGCCATGCCCGGCGCCTCGTAGATGCCGCGGCTCTTGGCCTCGATGATCCGGTTCTCGATCTGGTCGGACATGCCGAGGCCGTGCCGCCCGCCGATGGCGTTGGCCTCCAGCACCAGGTCGACGGCGGTGGCGAACTCCTTGCCGTTGATCGACACCGGGCGGCCCTGCTCGAAGCCGATCGTGACGTCCTCGGGCGCGATCTCGACCTCGGGGTCCCAGAACCGCACGCCCATGATCGGCCGGACGATCTCGATGCCGGTGTCGAGGTGCTCCAGCGACTTGGCCTCGTGGGTGGCGCCCCAGATGTTGGCGTCGGTCGAGTACGCCTTCTCGGTGCTGTCGCGGTAGGGCAGGTCGTGCGCGGCCAGCCACTCCGACATCTCCTTGCGGCCACCGAGCTCGGTGACGAACGCCGCGTCGAGCCACGGCTTGTAGATCCGCAGGGAGGGGTTGGCCAGCAGGCCGTAGCGGTAGAACCGCTCGATGTCGTTGCCCTTGAAGGTGGAGCCGTCGCCCCAGATCTGGACGTCGTCCTCGAGCATGGCGCGCACCAGCAGCGTGCCGGTGACCGCGCGGCCGAGCGGGGTGGTGTTGAAGTAGGCACGGCCGCCGGAGCGGATGTGGAAGGCGCCGCAGGTCAGGGCCGCGAGCCCCTCCTCGACCAGTGCTTCCTTGCAGTCGACCAGCCGCGCGATCTCGGCACCGTAGGCCGTGGCCCGCCCGGGCACCGACTCGATGTCGGGCTCGTCGTACTGGCCGATGTCGGCGGTGTAGGTGCAGGGCACCGCGCCCTTGTCGCGCATCCACGCGACCGCTACGGAAGTGTCGAGGCCACCGGAGAAGGCGATACCGACACGCTCGCCGACGGGCAGGGAAGTGAGCACCTTGGACATGCGAATGATTATGCACGGCCATGTATCGTCGTGCAATCCGGGGTGCTCCGGCTCACGGATAACGCGTTGACGTGCGTGATGGGGTGATCCCATGGGCCGCATGCACGCCGACGAGCACGCCATCGACACCGAGCTGGTCCGCCGGCTGGTGGACGGGCAGTTCCCGCAGTGGGCGGACCTGCCGATCAGGCCACTGGCCTCGGGCGGCACGGTCCACGCGGTGTACCGGCTCGGGGACGGCCTGACGGTCCGGCTCCCGCTGACCGCGGGCGGCGCCGGTGACGTGGCGAAGGAACGCCGGGCGCTGAGCGCGCTGGCGGGGTTGCCGGTGGCGGTCCCGGCCGTCGTCGCGGTGGGCGAGCCGGCCGAGGGGTACCCGTGGCCGTGGGCGGTGCACAGCTGGCTCGACGGCGAACCGGCACGGGAAGGCCGGGCGGCACCGGCCCGTGACCTGGCCGGGTTCGTGCGTGCGCTGCAGGCACTCCCGGCGGACGGTCCCCCGACCCGCCGCGGGAAGCCACTGCCGGACGTGGACTCCCCCACCCGTCAGGCGATCGAGGAGCTGCGTGGCACCGACGAACCGTTCGACGCGGAGGCGGCACTGGCCGTGTGGGCCGAGGCGCTCGAAGCTCCGCAGTGGACAGGTCCGCCGCGCCGGCTGCACGCGGACCTGATGCCGGGCAACCTCCTGCTGCGCGACGGTCGCCTGACCGGCGTCATCGACTGGGCGACCGCGGGGGTGGGCGACCCGGCGATCGACCTGATCCCGGCGTGGAACCTGCTGACCGCGGACACCCGCCGCACCTTCCGCGACGCCGTGGGCGCCGACGACGCGACCTGGGCGCGCGCCCGCGGGCGCGCGTTGTCGATGGCGGTGATCCAGCTGCCGTACTACCGGCTCACGAACCCGGTCATCTCGGCCAACGCCCGGTACGTGCTCACCGAACTCGGCTGCCGCCCAGTGCCGTGAATGGCACATTCACGGACTTGGAGTCCGTCAATGTGCCATTCACGGCTTTGGGGCGAGGTGTCAGCTGGGCAGGAGCGCCGGGGCCGCGAGGCGGGTGGCGTTCGCCGCCGCGTCGTCCGGGGCTTCCTGTGCCGAGCGCTCCGCCTCGACCCTGGCGAGGTAGTTCGCCACCTCACGGTCCGTGCGGTGGGAGTCCCAGCCCAGCAGCGGGGCCATCAGCTCCGCGACGACCGGGGCCGCCGCGACACCGCGGTCGCGTTCCTCGATGGAGATCCGGGTCCGGCGGGTGAGGACGTCCTCCAGGTGCAGCGCCCCTTCGTGGGACACCGCATAGACCGCCTCCACGCGCAGGTACTCCGAGGTCTCCGTGATCGGCGCGGCCAGCGAGGGATCCTGCTCGATCAGCTCCAGCAGGTTCCAGATCCGCGTTCCGTACCGCTGCAGCAGGTGCTCGACGCGGGTCAGCGGCAGCCCGGCCTTCGCGGCGACGCCGAAGCGGTCTTCCCACAGCTCGTGGTACCCCTCGGCGCCGACGATCGGCAGCCGGTCGGTCCACGACGGCGGTGCCGGGCGGCCGACGTCCTCGACCGCGACGTCGACCGCGTCGGCGGCCATCACCCGGTAGGTTGTGTACTTGCCGCCTGCCACGATCACCAGGCCCGGCACCGGGTGCGCCACCGCGTGCTCCCGCGACAGCTTCGTCGTCGCGGCCGCCTTCGCCGCCAGCAGCGGCCGCAGGCCCGCGTAGACACCCTCGATGTCGTCGTGCGTCACGGGCGTACGCAGGACGGCGTTGAGGTGGTCGAGCACGTAGTCGACGTCCGCGCGGCTGGCCGCCGGGTGCTCGCGGTCGAGGTCCCACTCGGTGTCGGTGGTGCCGACGATCCAGTGCCGGCCCCACGGGATCACGAACAGCACGCTCTTCTCGGTGCGCAGGATCAGCCCGGTGGCGAGGTCGATCTTCTCCCGCGGCACCACCAGGTGGATGCCCTTCGACGCGCGCACGGTGAACGGCGCCGGGATCCCGGCCGCCGCCGCCATGTCGTCGCTCCACACGCCGGTCGCCGCGACCACCGTGCGGGCGCGGATCTCGAACTCGATCCCGCTTTCGCGGTCGAGCACCTTGGCGCCGACGACGCGGTCGCCGTCGCGCAGCAGCGACGTCACGCGCGCCCGGGTCAGGATCGACGCGCCCTGCTCGGCGGCGGTCCGCGCGATGGTCATCGTGTGCCGGGCGTCGTCGACCTGGGCGTCGTAGTACTGGATCGCGCCGATCAGCGCGTCGTCGGCCAGGCCGGGCGCCTCCTTGAAGGCGCCGCGCTTCGACAGGTGCCGGTGCCGCGGCAGCGCCTTCGCACCGCCGAGCGTGTCGTACAGCGTGACGCCGGCGCCGATGTAGCCGCGCTCCCAGACCCGGTGCTGCAGCGGGACCAGGAACTTCACCGGCCGCACCAGGTGCGGGGCCAGCTTCTGCAGCAGCAGCCCGCGTTCCTTCAGGGCTTCGCGGACCAGCTTGAAGTCCAGCTGCTCCAGGTAGCGCAGCCCGCCGTGGATGAGCTTCGACGACCGGCTGGACGTCCCGGCGGCGAAGTCGCGGGCCTCGACCAGCGCGGTCGACAGCCCGCGCGAGGCCGCGTCGAGCGCGACGCCCGCACCGGTCACTCCCCCGCCGACGACGAGCACGTCGACCTCTTCGCCGGCCAGCTTCCGCAGCGTCTCGGCACGGTAGGCCGGGGACAGCGGTGTCACGGTGTTCCTCCTCACGGTCACTGCACGTCCACCCAGTCGAGCGTGCGGCCGACGGCCTTCTGCCAGCCGGCGTAGCCTTCGGCGCGCTGCTCGTCGTTCCACGACGGCGTCCAGCGCTTGTCCTCGTTCCAGTTCTGCTCGAGTTCGTCGGTCGAGGACCAGAACCCGACGGCCAGCCCGGCCGCGTAGGCGGCGCCGAGCGCGGTGGTCTCGGCGACGACCGGCTTCGACACCGGCACGCCGAGGATGTCCGCCTGCAGCTGCATGCACAGCTCGTTCGCGGTCACCCCACCGTCCACGCGCAGCACGTCGAGCGTCACGCCGGAGTCGTTCTGCATGGCCTCGACGACGTCGCGGGTCTGGTAGCAGATCGCTTCCAGGGTCGCGCGCGCCAGGTGGGCGTTGGTCGTGGCGCGGGTGAGGCCGACGATCGCGCCGCGGGCGTCGGAGCGCCAGTAGGGGGCGAACAGCCCGGAGAAGGCCGGGACGAAGTAGACGCCGCCGTTGTCCTCGACCTGGCGGGCCAGGCTCTCGCTCTGGGCCGCGCCGCTGATGATGCCCAGCTGGTCGCGCAGCCACTGCACGGCCGAGCCGGTGACGGCGATCGAACCTTCCAGCGCATACACCGGCTTCTCGTCGCCGAACTGGTAGCACAGCGTCGTCAGCAGGCCGTGCTTCGAGCGGACCAGCTCCTGGCCGGTGTTGAGCAGCAGGAAGTTGCCGGTGCCGTAGGTGTTCTTGGCCTCGCCGGGCCGGAAGCAGACCTGCCCGACGGTGGCCGCCTGCTGGTCGCCGAGGACGCCGGTGATGGCGACCTCGCCGCCGAGCGGGCCGTCGGCGCGGGTGGTGCCGAAGAAGCCGGGGTTCGACGACGGGCGGATCGACGGCAGCATCTGCCGCGGGACGCCGAAGAACGACAGCAGCTCGTCGTCCCAGTCGAGGGTTTCCAGGTCCATCAGCATGGTGCGGGAGGCGTTGGTCGGGTCGGTGACGTGCACGCCGCCGTCCGGGCCGCCGGTGAGGTTCCAGATGAGCCAGGTGTCGGTGGTGCCGAAGAGGGCGTCCCCCTTCTCGGCGTCCTCGCGCACGCCCGGGACGTTCTCCAGGATCCACTGCAGCTTGCCGCCGGAGAAGTAGGTCGCGGGCGGCAGGCCGGCCTTGCGGCGGATGACGTCGCCCTTGCCGCCGCGTTCCAGCGCCGAGGCGATCCGGTCGGTGCGGGTGTCCTGCCAGACGATGGCGTTGCCGTACGGGCGGCCGGTGCGGCGGTTCCACACGACGGTGGTCTCGCGCTGGTTGGTGATGCCGAGCGCGGCCAGGTCGCCGTGCGTCAGGTTGGCCTTGTTGAGCGCGGTCGCGATGACCGAGCGGGTGCGTTCCCAGATCTCGGTGGCGTCGTGCTCGACCCAGCCCGGCCTGGGCAGGATCTGCTCGTGCTCCAGCTGATGGCGGGCGATCTCGTTGCCGCCGTGGTCGAAGATCATGAAGCGGGTGCTGGTCGTGCCCTGGTCGACGGCACCGACGAAGTCAGGCATGGGGTGTGCTCCCTTTCAGGCGGCGGGCTCGAGGTCCTTGGCGGGCATGGCGTCCAGCGGGTCCCCGGCGGGCAGGAACCGCTCGATCAGGTACTTGTAGATCGCTCCGCCGATCAGCGCGCCGATCACGGGCGCCACGATCGGGATCCACCAGTAGGGGAAGCCGTACTGGTCGGTGAACGCGGTGTCGTAGCCGGTCAGCCAGGAGGCCAGGCGCGGGCCGAAGTCGCGGGCGGGGTTGATCGCGTAGCCGGCGTTGGTGCCCCAGGCCATGCCGATGGCGACGACGAGGAAGCCGACGACGACCGGGGCCAGGTTCGCGCCCGGTGAGGTGTTGCGCAGGTCGGTGATGGCGAACAGGACGATGAGCAGGATCGCGGTGCCGATGATCTGGTCGCGGAAGGCACCCCAGTCACCCACGGGCAGCGTGCCGTTACCCGGCAGGGTGGAGAACACGCCCTGGGTCTTGATCGTCAGGCCGGGGTCCTTGGCGTTGAGCACCTCGGTGTAGTTCCAGCGCACCAGCAGCGCGGCGAGGAACGCTCCGGCGGTCTGGGCCAGGGCGTAGGGGGCGACCTTGCGCCACTCGAAGCCCTTGAACACCGCCAGTGCGATGGTCACGGCCGGGTTCAGGTGGGCGCCGCTGATCCGCGAAGCGACGTAGACGCCCAGGGTGACGCCGAGGCCCCAGGCCCAGGCGATGCTGTCGTGGTCCCCGATGCCCGCGGCGACGACCTGCGCCACCACCCCGCATCCGAACAGGATGAGGATCATCGTCCCCACGAACTCGGCGGCCATCTCGCCGGCGAGCCCGCGGGCCTTGAGGCTTCGCACCATTGCATTCCTCCACAAAGGACCTTGTCCCCCTATTGGTGGATGAAAGTTAAGTTCGCGTGTCAGGGCGGTCAACGGACGCCGGTCGGCATTGTCGAACGGCCGATGTGGATGTTCGACATTGTCGAATCAGGGCCGGTCGGGTTAGGGTCGCGCGGTGCCCGGTCCGATCCAGTCCATCGAGCGCGCCGCCGCGATCCTGCGGTTGCTGGCGCGCGGCTCGGGCCGTCTGGGCGTCGGCGAGATCGCCGAGTCGCTCGAACTGGCGAAGGGCACCGCGCACGGGATCCTGCGGACGCTGCAGGGCGTCGGGTTCGTCGAGCAGGACCGCGACACGGGCAAGTACCAGCTCGGCGCGGCGCTGCTGCACCTGGGCACGAGCTACCTGGACGTCAACGAGCTGCGGTCGCGCGCGATCAACTGGGCCGACGCGCTGGCCGCCCGCAGCGGCGAGGCCGTCCGGATCGGCGCGCCGCTGGAGGGCCGGGTGCTGGTGGTGCACCACGTGTTCCGCCCGGACGACAGCCTGCAGACCCTCGACGTCGGCACGCTGCTGCCACTGCACGCGACGGCGCTGGGCAAGGTCCTGCTGGCCTACGACACGACGCTGAAGGCGGTCCCGGAGCCGTACACGCGCCGCACCCTGGTCACCCAGACGGCGATCAAGCGGGCGTGTGCGAAGGTACGCGAGGCAGGCTGGGCGGCCGAGAACGGCGAGATGATCGCCGGCGAAGCCGGGATCGCGGCCCCGATCCGCGGCCACGGCGGCATCGTGGTGGGCGCGATCGGCGTGTCGGGCGCGGCCGAGCGGATCTGCGAGCCCGACGGCAGCCCGAACCCGAGACTGCTGACCCAGGTCCGCGACGCGGCGCGCGCGGTGTCGCGGGACCTCGGTGCGTCCCGATGGTGAAGGAGGTGCGGGTGCCGGCAGCGACACCGGAGCCGGGCCGGCGGATCTCCGGCCGGGGCAGTCTGCCGCAGCACCGGTGCGTCCCGATGGTGAAGGGAGATCCATGGTCCAGCGGTACGTGATGTCCGTCGACCAGGGCACCACCTCCACCCGGTGCATCCTGTTCGACGCGCGCGGCAGGCTCGTCTCGGTCGTCCAGCGGGAGCACCAGCAGCACTTCCCGCGGCCCGGCTGGGTCGAGCACGACGCCACCGAGATCTGGCGGAACCTGTCGCGGATCGTGCCGCAGGCGCTGGCCGACGCCGGGGCGACCGCGGACCAGGTCGTCGGGCTCGGGATCGCCAACCAGCGCGAGACCACCGTCCTGTGGGACCGGCGCACCGGCAACCCGGTCGGGCGGGCGATCGTCTGGCAGGACACCCGCACCGACGCCATGCTCGAACAGCTCGCCCGCGAGCCCGGCGCCGAGCGCGTCCGGCAGCTGTGCGGGCTGCCGCTGGCCACCTACTTCTCCGCGCCCCGCATCCGCTGGCTGCTCGAACGCACCCCCGGCCTGCGGGAACGCGCCGAGCGCGGGGACGTCCTGTTCGGCACCATCGAGAGCTGGCTGATCTGGAACCTCACCGGCGGCGCCGAGGGCGGCGTGCACGTCACCGACGTCACCAACGCCTCGCGCACCATGCTGATGAACCTGCGCACCCTCGCCTGGGACGACGAGCTGCTGGACTTCTTCGACGTCCCGCGCGCGATGCTGCCGGAGATCCGCTCCTCCACCGAGGTCTACGGCACCACCAGCAGGGTGGTCCCCGGCATCCGGATCGCGGCGGCACTCGGCGACCAGCAGGCGGCACTGTTCGGCCAGACGTGCTTCGCGCCCGGTGAGGCGAAGTGCACGTACGGCACCGGCAGTTTCCTGCTGCTCAACACCGGCCCGACGCCCGTGCTGTCCACCCACGGCATGCTCACCACGGTCGGCTTCAAGATCGGCGACGAGCCCGCGGTGTACGCGCTGGAGGGGTCGATCGCCGTCACCGGGTCGCTGGTGCAGTGGTTCCGTGACGGCCTCGAGCTGATCGGCAGCGCCCCGGAGATCGAGACGCTGGCGCGCACGGTCGAGGACAACGGCGGCTGCTACATCGTGCCCGCGTTCTCGGGGTTGTTCGCGCCGCACTGGCACAGCGAGGCCCGCGGGGTGATCGCCGGGCTGACGTCCTACATCACGAAGGGCCACCTGGCGCGTGCGGTGCTGGAGGCGACCGGCTGGCAGACGCGCGAGGTGGTCGACGCGATGAACGCCGACTCCGGGCTCGCGCTGTCGACGTTGAAGGTCGACGGCGGGATGACCGCGGACAACCTGCTGATGCAGTTCATCGCCGACGTCCTCGACGTGCCGGTGGTCCGCCCGATGGTGGCGGAGACGGTGTCCCTCGGCGCGGCGTACGCGGCGGGGCTGTCGGTCGGCTACTGGCCGGACCTGGAGGGGCTGCGGCGCAACTGGCACCGGGCGGGCCAGTGGCTGCCGGCGATGGACCCGGCCCGCCGCGACTCGGAGTACGCGCACTGGCGCCAGGCGGTGGAGCTGACGTTCGGCTGGATGCGCCCCGGCCCGGCGGCGGCCGCACCGGGCTCGGACCTGGTCGAGGTGCTGCTGGCCGACCACCGCCGGTTCGAGCAGCTGCTGCGCGACCTGCGCAACACCGAGGCCGACCGCCCGGCACTGGTGGCGGAGCTGGCAGGCCTGCTGGTCGCCCACGCGACGGCGACCGAGCGGATCGTCCGGCCGGACACCCCGGGTTCGCCGTTCGCCGCGGACCTGCTGGCGGTGCTGGAAGCCGAGGACTTCGAAAAGGCGTTGGTGCGCCTGGAGAACGTGGTGGACACGCACGTCCGCGGCGAAGAACGCGGACTGCTGAACGACCTGCGGCGCACGATGTCCACTTCGGACAGAACAGGCCTCGGTCGGGCGTTCGTCGCGGAACGGCGGCGGCAGCTGGAGCTGGGCTGCGGCGAGGTGGAGCACATCCGGGGGCTCGGCGACCGGCTCAGGCTCTGAGTTCGTTGGGCGATCCCCAGATAGCGCCGGGCGCGGGCCAGTGTCTCGAACCCGCCGGGGCCGCGGCCGGAATCGCGGCAGGTCCACTGCTCGTCGAGCCGGTTGTCGAAGATGTCCAGCAGGACGGCCAGGTATTCGGCCATCGTCGGTGCCTGCCACCGAGACGTTGGCCGCGAAGGTGTGCAGTACATGGCCGGTCAGCCCGTCGACCGGGCGCTCGTCGAGCACGGGGCGTGGTGCGCCCGAGCTAGGGGCGCACGAGCCGGGCCGTGACCGCGGCCACCGCCGTCGAGGATTTTCCCGAAGGCGGCGAGTGCCGTGACTCCGTCGAACTGCCGGAGGGCGAGTTCGGCCTGCGCGAACGCAACGCTCATGACGACAGGTACTCGGTCAGCCGGACTGGAGGCAGCGGCTGCTTTCCCGCACCACCAGCTCCCCCTCGACGCTCGCCCGTGCCGGGGCCGCCACCCCGGCGATGCGCGCCGCGAGCGTGGCCAGTGTCTGGCGGCCCGCCGCCACGAAGTCCTGGCGGACCGTCGTCAGCGGGGGTGCGTAGTAGGCCGCCTCGGGGACGTCGTCGAAGCCGACCACGTGGGCGTCGCGGGGGACGCTCATGCCCGCCTCCGTGAACGCCGCCAGCAGGCCCAGTGCCATGTGGTCGTTGGCGGAGAACACCGCCTCCACACCGGATTCCACCGCCAGGGACTGGCCCGCGCGGTAGCCCGAGCGGGCCGACCAGTCGCCGCGGACCACCGGCGGGATCTCGGCGCCGTGGCGTTCCAGGGTTTCGCGCCAGCCGCGTTCGCGGGCGCGGGCGATCGGGCCGTCCTCCGGGCCGCCGAGGTGCCAGACCGTCGGGTGGCCGAGGTCCAGCAGGTGCTCGGTGGCGCGGCGGGCGCCGGCGTACTGGTCGGTGCTCGCCGCCGGGACCAGCGGGATGCCGTGGACCGCGCCCAGCTCGGCGACCAGGCGCGCGTCGAGCACGACGATGCCCGCGACACCCTGCAGCCGCAGGCCGTCCGCCGCCGCCATCAGCGCCGCGCTGCCGGGGCCGGGGACGCTGAACACGCTGAGGACGTAGCCCTCTTCCCGGGCGGCCACGCGCAGGCCGTGCAGCACCGGGCCCGCTGCGGTGGCCCCGGCCGCGATCACGCCGAGCGTGCCCCGCCGCCGGGTCATCCGGCTGCGAAGCGGGCCGTCGGGACCTGCGTCGTCCACGGGCATGCTCCGATGTTAGCGATCACATGGCCGGACGTGAACTTTGTTCACTTTCCATAATTAACGAACGAGTAACGTCACGGCTGCCGGGTCCAGGTGACCGTGTCCGTCCGGCCGTCCGTCAGCGACGTCGCCTGGACGACGTTGGGGCCCGGCTGCAGGGGAACTCCGGACCAGACCGCGATGTGGTCGTCGGGGACCCGGGTGCCGAGCGGGACGCCGTTGACCGTCAGGCTCACCGGCCCGCTCCCCGCGTACACCTTGACGTCGGTGGCCGCGGTCGTGCGGACCGTGTCGCGGGCCGAGGTGATGTGCAGGACCGGCCGGGACGACCAGTTCGCCTGGTACCAGTAGAACGCGTCCTTGCGGGTGACGCGGTCGTCGGTCACCAGGCCCTTGTCGTTGATACCCGGGCGGTCGCCCTCGTTGCGGCCGTCCGAGGCGAAGTCGAACATCACCCAGACGAAGCTGCCCCACAGGTACGGCCGGGCCTCGATCGCCCGCCACGCCGCCTCGGCGACCTCCGCCTGGTACTCCTCGGGATGCCAGTGCCCGCCCGGCACCGGCGGCGCCGGATGCTGTTCGTGCTGCCGGACGCTCGCGCCCGCCCCGTACTCCGAGACCGCGATGCGGCGGCCCGGCTCGGCCCGGTGCACGCCGTCGGCCCACGGGCCCAGGTTCGCCGCACCCGGGACGTACCAGCCGTAGTACCGGTTGTAGCCGGTCAGGTCCGCGTGCCCGGCCAGCGGATCGGTGTCGGACAGGCAGCAGTGCGCATACGTCGTCAGCCGGTCCGGGTCGTCGGCGCGGAACACCTTCTGGACCGTGTCGAGCACCGCGTTGGCGGCCGGGCTGGAGACGTACTGCTCGTTGCCGAGGCCCCACATCACCACCGACGGGTGGTTGGCGTTCTGCCGGACCAGCTCGTGCGCCTGCGCCGAAGCGTTCGCCGTGAAGGCGTCGGACGCGGTCACGAAGCCGACCAGCGGCACCTCGGTCCACACGACCAGGCCGAGCCGGTCGGCGAGTTCGTACTCGCGCGGCGAATGCTGGTAGTGCGCCATCCGGACGGCGTTCGCGCCCAGCTCGGCGATCAGCGCGTAGTCGGCGTCGATGTCGGCCGCGGTGACCGCGGCACCCCGGTCCGGGCGGCTGGGCAGCTGGGTGTTCACCCCGTGCAGCGGATACGGGACGCCGTTGAGGAAGAACCCGCGTTCCGGGTCCACGGCAACGGTCCGGAGTCCCAAGGGGACGGTCACGGCGTCGCCGCCTGCCTCCGCGGTCACCGAATACAGGTACGGGTCCCGGACGCCGTTCCACCGGTGCGGCCGCAGCACCCGCACCGGCGAGACCACCGGCACGGTCCGGCCCGCGCCCACCGTGACCACCGTGGCCGAGACCGCGACGACCCGGCGGGCCGCGTCCCGGACGACCGTCCGGACCGGAATCCGCCGCGGCACCGCGGTGTCGTTGGTGACGCGGGTGGTGACGTCGACGTCGGCCACCGCGTCGGTGAGCGCTTTCTGCCGCACGAAGACGCCCGGGCCGCCGTAGTCGAGCGCGTCCACGTGCACCGGATCGGTGACGACCAGCCGGACATCCCGGTAGAGGCCGCCGAAGAGGGTGAAGTCGCCGTCGAGCGGGGCCACGTCCGGGTTCTTGCGGTTGTCGACCGCCACCGCGACCGGCACCGGGCGGCCCGCCGGTGCGAGATCGGTGATGTCGAAGCGGAAGCCGGAGTAGCCGCCTTCGTGCCGCCCGGCGTGCCGTCCGCCGACGTAGACGTCGGTGACCAGGTTCGCGCCGTCGAACTGGAGGAAGACCCGCCGTCCGCCGGGCGGGACGGCCAGCCGGGTCCGGTACCACCCGACGTCGCGCCGGTAGTTCCCGCCGCCGTCCGCGCCGTCGGCCGCGTTCCAGGTGTGCGGCAGGGAAACCGGCGTCCAGGAACTGTCGTCGAAATCGGCGTCCGCGGCACCCGCGACGTCACCGAGGTGGAATTTCCAGCCGGTGGCGAGCACGGTTTCCGCGCGAGCGTGCCCGGCCGGCGCGGCCACGGCCGCGGGTACGGCGAATCCGCACAGCAGCAGGGTGATCACGGCGAGGAACACACGGCGCATGCCGGGACTATGACCGCCGCGTCACCGCCCGGTCAAGATCACCGGCGGGCGTTCGAGAACTTCGAAGGAAACAATTCGTCGAACGGGCAAGGGGCCTTCCCCGCACTGCGGGAAAGGCCCCTTGCCGGACCGGCGGGCTCAGGAAGCCGCGCGGCGTTTCGTCCAGATGTCGTAGGCCACCGCGGCCAGCAGCACGACGCCCTTGACGAGCATGACCCGCTCGCTCGGCGCGCCGATCAGCGACATGCCGTTGTTGATCACCGCCATGATCAGGCCGCCGGTGATCGCGCCGACCACCTTGCCGACGCCGCCCTGGACGGCCGCGCCGCCGATGAACGCCGCCGCAATCGCGTCCAGCTCGAAGTTGACGCCTGCCGTCGGGCCCGCCTGGTTGAGCCGCCCGGCGAAGATGATGCCGGCCAGTGCGGCCAGCACGCCCATGTTGACGAAGATCCAGAACGTCACCTGCTTGACCTTGACGCCCGAGAGCGTCGCGGCCTGCAGGTTGCCGCCGACGGCGTAGATGTGCCGCCCGAACACCGACTTGCCCGCCACCAGCGAGTAGCCCAGTACCAGCGCCGCCAGCAGGATGAGCACCCACGGCAGGTTCTTGAACCGCGCCAGCTGCACGACCAGCGCCATCACCAGCACCGCGATCCCGGCGAGCTTGAGCACGAAGACCGGGAACGGGTCGACGTCTTGGCCGTAGCCCAGCCTGCCCATCCGCTTGCGCCACTGCGTGAACACGATTCCGGCCACCGCGGCCACGCCCGCCAGCAGCGACACCAGGTCGGCGCCGCCGAGCGGGCCGAGGCCGATGTTGCCGAGGTAGCCGTCGGTGAAGCCGTTGGACAGCGTGCGGATCGCGTCCGGGAACGGGCCGATGCCCTGGTTGCCCAGCACGGTCAGCGTCAGCGCGCGGAACGCCAGCATGCCGGCGAGGGTCACGATGAACGCCGGGATGCCGAAGTAGGCCACCCAGTAGCCCTGCCACGCGCCGATCACCGCGCCGACGGCGAGGGTGATCAGCACCGCCCAGAACCACGGCATCTGCGAGTTCACCATCAGCACCGCCGACACCGCGCCGGTCATCGCGACGACCGAGCCCGCGGACAGGTCGATGTGCCCGGAGATGATCACCAGGATCATCCCGATCGCGAGGATCAGCACGTAGCTGTTCTGCACGATGATGTTGGAGATGTTCTGCGGTTCCAGCAGCGCGCCACCGGTGAGCACCTCGAACAGCACCACGATCAGCGCGAACGCGACGTAGATGCCGCTCTGGCGCGGGTTGATCGAGATCCTCCGCGTGGAGCGCTCAACCGGGGGCGCGTCGGGCCGCGCTTCGGTCGTGGTCATTCCCGTTCCTTAGTCATGTACTGCATCAGCAGTTCCTGGGTGGCTTCTTCGCGCTTGGCCTCACCGGTGATCCGGCCCGCCGACAGCGCGTAGATCCGGTCGCAGAGCCCGAGCAGTTCCGGCAGCTCGGAGGAGATGACCAGCACCGCCTTCCCCTGCGCGGCCAGGTCGTTGATGATCGAATAGATCTCGAACTTCGCGCCGACGTCGATGCCGCGGGTCGGCTCGTCGAGGATCAGCACCTCCGGGTCGGTGAAGATCCACTTGGCCAGCACGACCTTCTGCTGGTTGCCGCCGGAGAGCTTCCCGGTCACGCTCTGCACGCTCGGCGCCTTGATCCGCAGGTCGCGGCGGAACCGGTTGGCCGTGTCGTGCTCGGCGTGCTCGTTGACCCAGCCGCGCCGGGCCAGCTTGCCCAGCCCGGCCGCGGACACGTTGCGCTGGATGTCCTCGATCAGGTTGAGGCCGTAGCGCTTGCGGTCCTCGGTGGCGTAGGCGATGCCGTGCCGGACGGCGTCCTGCACCGACCGGATCTCGATCTCCTTGCCGTGCTTGATGATCCGCCCGGAGATGTCCTTGCCGTAGGTCCGGCCGAACACGCTCATCGCCAGCTCCGTGCGGCCGGCGCCCATCAGGCCGGCCAGGCCGACGATCTCCCCGCGCCGCAGCGACAGCGACGCGTGGTCGACCACGACCCGCCCGGCCTGGGTGGGGCTGTGCACGGTCCAGTCCTCGATCCGCAGCACCTCTTCGCCGATCTGCGGCTCCCGCGGCGGGAACCGGTGCTCGAGGTCGCGGCCGACCATGCCGGTGATGATCCGCTCCTCGGTCAGCCCCGCGGCGTCGAGCGTCTCGATCGTCTTGCCGTCACGCAGGATGGTGACGGTGTCGGCGATCGCGGTCACCTCGCCCAGCTTGTGCGAGATGATCACGCACGTGACGCCGTCGTCCCGCAGCCCGCGCAGCAGCTCGAGCAGGTGGGCCGAGTCGTCGTCGTTGAGCGCGGCGGTCGGCTCGTCGAGGATCAGCAGCTTGACCTCTTTGGACAGTGCCTTGGCGATCTCGACGAGCTGCTGCTTGCCGACACCGAGTTCCTGCACCGCCCGCGTGGCGTTTTCGGCGAGGCCGACGCGCCGCAGCAGCGCGTCGGCCTCGTGGTTGGTGCGGTTCCAGTCGATCCAGCCCCGCTTCTGCCGTTCGTTGCCGAGGAAGATGTTCTCCGCGATCGACAACTGGCCGCACAGCGCGAGTTCCTGGTGGATGATCACGATCCCGCGCCGTTCGCTGTCGCGCACCGACCCGAACTCGCACCGCTGCCCGTCGAAGGTGATCTCGCCGTCGTAGCTCCCGTGCGGGTAGACGCCCGAGAGCACCTTCATCAGGGTGGACTTCCCGGCGCCGTTCTCCCCGCAGATCGCGTGGATTTCCCCGCGGCGCACGGAAAGATTGACGTCGGACAGCGCCTTGACCCCGGGGAAGGTCTTGGTGATCCCGCGCATGCCGAGCAGTTCGGTCATTTCAGCTGACCTGCCGTGTAGTAGCCCGAGTCGACGAGTTCCTTCTGGTAGTTGGTCTTGTCCACGGTGACCGGCTGCAGCAGGTAGGACGGGACGACCTTCTTGCCGTTGTCGTAGTCCTTGGTGTTGTTGACCTCGGGCTTGCCGCCCTTGAGCACCGCGTCGGCCATCTTGACGGTGGTGTCGGCGAGCTTGCGGGTGTCCTTGAAGATCGTCGAGTACTGCTCACCGGCGATGATCGACTTGACCGAGGCGACCTCGGCGTCCTGGCCGGTGACGATCGGGTACGGCTGGCCGGCGGTGCCGTAGCCGTTGCTCTTCAGCGCCGAGAGGATGCCGATGGACAGGCCGTCGTACGGCGAGAGCACGCCCTGGACCTTCGCGCCACCGGTGTAGGTCTTGGTGAGCAGGTCCTCCATGCGCCGCTGCGCGGTGGCCGGGTCCCAGCGCAGGATGGCCGCGCGGGCGAAGTCGGTCTGGCCGCTCTTGACGACCAGCTTGCCGCTGTCCATCAGGGGCTTGAGCACCGACATCGCGCCGTTGAAGAAGAACGTCGCGTTGTTGTCGTCCGGCGAACCGGCGAACAGCTCGATGTTGAACGGCCCCGGCCCGTTGCCCAGGCCCTTGACCAGCGAGTTCGCCTGCTCGACGCCGACCTTGAAGTTGTCGAAGGTGGCGTAGTAGTCAACGTTGGGCGAGTTGCGGATCAGCCGGTCGTAGGCGATGACCGGGATCTTCTTGTCGGCCGCCTCCTGCAGCTGCGTGGTGATCGCGGTGCCGTCGATCGAGGCGATCACCAGCAGCTTGGCGCCCTTGGTGATCTGGTTCTCGATCTGGTTCACCTGGGTGGGGATGTCGTTCTCGGCGTACTGCAGGTCGACCTTGTAGCCGAGCTTCTCCAGTGCGGCCTTGATGTTGTCGCCGTCGTGGATCCAGCGCTCCGACGACTTCGTCGGCATGGTGACGCCGACCAGCGCGCCGGCCGCGTCGGCGCCGGGGGCCGCCGTCTGGTCCGCGGTCTTCTGGCTCGAGCCGCACGCCGAGAGCGTGAGCGCGAGCCCCGCGGCCGCCAGCGCCGCGATTCCTCTGGTGAACTTCATTGTTCCTTCTTCCTTTCTCAGAAGCCCTGGGAGAGTCGGTAGTACGCCTGGTTCCAGCGGATGCGGTCGGCGAAGTCGTGCGGGGTCGTGTCCTGGTCGATGACGAGCAGTTCGACGCCGAGCAGGTTCGCGAAGTCGCGCAGCGTCTCGGTGCCGACGGCCTGGGTGAGCACGGTGTGGTGCGGGCCGCCCGCGGTGATCCACGACTCGGCCGAGGTGGCCAGCGACGGCTTCGGCTCCCACACCGCCCGCGCGACCGGCAGGTTCGGCAGCGGCTCGTCCGGCGCGACGACCTCGATCTCGTTGGCCACCAGCCGGAAGCGGTCGCCGAGGTCGACCAGGCCGAGCACGACGCCGGGGCCGGGCGCGGCGTCGAACACCAGCCGGACCGGGTCCTCGCGGCCGCCGATGCCGAGTGCGTGGATCTCGCACGACGGCTTCTCGGCGGCGATGCTCGGGCAGACCTCCAGCATGTGCGCGCCGAGGATCTTCGGCGTGCCGGGCCCGAAGTGGTAGGTGTAGTCCTCCATGAAGGACGTGCCGCGGTCGCGGCCCACGCTCATCGCCTTGACTGCGGCCAGCAGCGCCGAGGTCTTCCAGTCGCCTTCGCCGCCGAAGCCGTAGCCCTCGGCCATCAGCCGCTGCACGGCCAGGCCGGGCAGCTGGCGCAGCCCGCCGAGGTCCTCGAAGTTCGTGGTGAAGGCGCCGAACCCGCCGTCGGTGAGGAACTTCCGCAGCCCGGCCTCGATCTTCGCCGCGTACCGCAGCGACTCGTGCCGCGCTCCCCCGGCCGCCAGGTCCGGCACGACCGCGTAGCTCTCGGCGTAGGCCGCGACGAGATCGTCCACATCGGACACGGCGTCGACCTGCTCAACGAGTTCGTTGACACCGTAGGTGTTGACCGAGACGCCGAACCGCAGCTCGGCCTCGACCTTGTCGCCTTCGGTGACCGCGACGTCGCGCATGTTGTCGCCGAACCGGGCCAGCCGCAGGTTGCGCAGGTGGTCGGCGCCGATCGCGGCGCGCATCCACGCGTCGATGCGCGCGACGACGGACGGGTCGGAGACGTGGCCGGCCACGGTCTTGCGCGGCACGCCCAGCCGCGTCTGGACGAACCCGAACTCCCGGTCGCCGTGGGCGGCCTGGTTGAGGTTCATGAAGTCCATGTCGATGGTCGCCCACGGCAGGGCTTCGTTGAGCTGGGTGTGCAGGTGCAGCAGCGGCTTGCGCAGGGCGTCCAGGCCGGTGATCCACATCTTCGCGGGTGAGAAGGTGTGCATCCACGCGATCACGCCGACGCAGTCGGCGTCGGTGTTGGCTTCCTGCAGCACCCGGCGGATGGCCGAGGCCTCGGTCAGCACCGGCTTGCCGACGATCTCGGCGGGCAGCCCGCCGGAGGCGGCCAGCAGCTGCTGGATGCGCAGGGACTGGCCGGCGACCTGCTCGAGGGTCTCCTCGCCGTAGAGGCCCTGGCTCCCGGTGAGGAACCAGACCTGGGGTTTCGACGCGCGCGTCATCGTTCTCCTTGGGGAAGTCAGTGCTGGCCGTAGACGTTCTGGTACCGGGCGTAGAGCCGGTCGACGTCCTCGGGCGGCAGGGGTTCGGGCGTGCCGAGCTCGAAGGCCTTGTGCACGGTGCGGGCGACGTCCTCGACCATCACCGCGGCCTTGACCGCGTCGCGGGCGGTGCGGCCGACGGTGAACGGGCCGTGGTTGCGCATGAGCACCGCGGGCGAGCGGCTGGAGCGAAGCGTTTCGACGATGCCGCGGCCGATGGAGTCGTCGCCGATCAGGGCGAACGGGCCGACCGGGATCTCGCCGCCGAACTCGTCGGCGATCATCGTCAGCACGCACGGGATCGGCTCGCCGCGCGCGGCCCACGCCGTGGCGTAGGTCGAGTGCGTGTGCACGACCCCGCCGATCTCCGGCATGTGCCGGTAGACGTACGCGTGCGCGGCGGTGTCGGACGACGGCGCCAGCTCCCCTTCGACCAGTTCGCCGTGCAGGTCGGTGACGACCATGGTGTCGGCGGACAGGTCGTCGTAGGACACGCCCGACGGCTTGATGACCATCAGGTCCCGCCCCGGCACGCGGGCCGAGACGTTGCCCGCGGTCCAGATGACCAGCGCGTTGCGGGTCAGCTCGCCGTGCAGCTTCGCCACTGTCGCCCGCAGCTCGGCGACGGTGTCGAGGACTTCACCGGTCAGCGTCATGAGGACTGTCCTTTCGCGACGGCGCGGCGGCGGGCCGCCAGGCGGTGCATGACGTCGTTGCCGCCCCGGCCGAAGTAGTCGTGCAGGGTCGTGTATTCGGCGTACAGCTCGTCGTAGGCGGCGACGTGCGCGGGCACCGGCCGGTACACCGCGCGTTCGACCGAGCCCATCGCCGCGGCGGCCACGCGGACGTCCGGGTAGGCCCCGGCGGCGACGGCCGCGTGGATGGCCGAGCCGAGCGCCGGGCCCTGTGCCGAGCCGATCACCGACAGCGGCAGGTTGGTGACGTCGGCGTAGATCTGCATGAGCAGCGAGTTCTTCATCAGCCCGCCGGCGATGATCAGCTCGGTGACCGGGACGCCGGCGGCGTTGAAGGTCTCGATGATCTTCCGCGTGCCGAACGCGGTCGCCTCCAGCAGCGCGCGGTAGATGTCCTGGGGACGCGTGGCGAGGGTCTGCCCGACGATGACGCCGGACAGCTCGTGGTCGACCAGAACCGACCGGTTGCCGCTGTGCCAGTCGAGGGCGACCAGGCCGTGCTCGCCGATCTCCTGCTGGGCGGCCAGCCGGGTCAGGTGCTCGTGCCCCTCGTAGGAACCCGGGACGTTGTGCTCGACGAACCAGCCGAAGATGTCGCCGACCCCGCTCTGGCCCGCCTCGTAGCCCCACAGGCCGGGCACGATCCCGCCTTCGACGACCCCGCACATGCCGGGGACCTCGTGCAGCTCGGCGCCGTTCATCACGTGGCACGTCGAGGTGCCCATGATCGCCACCATCTGCCCGGGCTCGACGGCCTGGGCGGCGGGCGCGGTGACGTGCGCGTCGACGTTGCCGACCGCGACCGCGATGCCTTCGGGCAGCCCGGTCCAGGCCGCGGCCTGCGCCGAGAGCGACCCGGCCCGCGAACCCAACTGGCCCAGCGGGTGCTCCAGCTTGTCGGCGACGAACGACTCGAAGCCGGGCGCCAGCTCGCGCAGGAAGTCGCGGCTGGGGTACTGGCCGTCCTGCAGGATGCCCTTGTAGCCGGCGGTGCAGGCGTTGCGGACGTAGGTCCCGGTGAGCTGCCAGACGATCCAGTCCGCCGCCTCGACCCAGTGCCGCATCGCGGCGTACACCTCGGGTGCCTCTTCGAGCAGCTGGAGTCCCTTGGCGAACTCCCACTCCGAGGAGATCAGGCCGCCGTAGCGCGGCAGCCACTTCTCGCCACGCCGGCGGGCCAGCTCGTTGATGCGGTCGGCCTGCGGCTGCGCCGAGTGGTGCTTCCACAGCTTCACGTACGCGTGCGGGTTGCCTTCGAACTCCGGCAGCTCGCACAGCGGCGTGCCGTCCGCGGTCGTCGGCACCATCGTGCACGCGGTGAAGTCGGTGGCGATGCCGATGACGTCGACCGCGTCGACGCCGGCGTCCCGCAGCGCCGCCGGTACGGCGTTGCGGAGCACTCCGACGTAGTCCGCGGGCACCTGCAGTGCCCAGTCCGGCGGCAGCGCGCGGCCGGTGGCCGGCAGCGTGTCGTCGAGCACCCCGTGCGGATACTCGAAGACGGCGGAACCCAGTTCCGCTCCGTCACGGACCCGCACGACCACCGCGCGGCCCGACAGCGTGCCGTAGTCGACGCCGACGGTGAGTGGTTCTCCCACGGTGTCCTCCCTCCTGAATTGGTGACCGGGGCGCGGCGCGGGCGGCGGTCGCGCGCCGCGCCCCGGGGTTCTAGCGGCCGGTGAGCACCAGGACGGTCACCGAGTTGGCGGGCAGCGTCAGCTTCGACGTCGCGGCCAGCCCGGTGATCTCCCTGGTCTGCGGCACGATGGCGGTCGGCGTGGCGAGGCTGTTGCGTGCCGCCGGGTCGCCGGTGAGCGTGGTGAGCGTGCCGGTGCCGTCCACCGCGGTGACGCCGGTGAGCGCCAGCCGTGCGGTCTGCACCTGCGAAGTCGGGTTGACGAGCTTGACCGTGAACGTCTTCCTTCCGTTCTTGGTGGTCACGTTGACCACCTGGCGCAGCGGGCTGCCCTGGTTGAGGCGGCTGGTCACGATCTGCTTGCCGAGCGTGCTGGAGAACATCTGCTGCACCCAGTACGACGGCGAGCCGTAGCTGCTGCCGGCGTCGAGGCCGATCAGGTTGACCGGCCAGTTGGACTGGTTCTCGTGCACCAGCACCGGCGCGTACATCGAGCCGATGACGATGTCGCTGTTGCGTTCCAGCCCGGTGAGGAACGCGGCCTCGCCGATGGCGGCGGCCAGGGTACCGGTGGGCCTGCCGTCCTGGGCACCGTATTCACCGACGAGGATCTCCGGGCCGGAGCGGTCGGCGGTGTCGTAGCGGGTGGAGTTGTCGGTGAACCACTGCGGCGACTGGTAGTAGTGGTCGTCCGCGGCGTCCGGCCGCATGCCCGGCGTGTTCGACGCCGCCCCGCCCTGCAGGCCGCCGGTCGTCGCGACGACGGTCAGCTGCGGGTACTTCGCCTTGATGGCGTTGTACATGTCCGTGTAGCGCCAGGCGTAGCTGCCCGAGTTGTCGAACCAGTCCTCGTTGCCGACCTCGACGTAGTGCAGGTCGAACGGCGCGGGGTGGCCGTCGGCGATCCGCTTGGCGCCCCACGTCGTCGAGGCGTCGCCGATGGCGTACTCGATCTCGTCGAGGGCTTCCTGGACGTACTGCGGGTAGTCCGCCTGGTCGACGTGCTGGCCGTTGAGGGTGTAGCCGGCGAACAGCGCGAGCAGCGGCTGGGCCCCGATGTCCTCGGCGAGCTTGAGGTAGTCGAGGATGCCGAAGCCGTCGGTGGACCAGTAGCCCCACGCGGTGTTCTGGTGGCCGGGCCGCTGCTCCAGCGGGCCGATGGTGTTCTTCCACGCGAACCGGGTGTCGAGGGTGTTGCCCTCCAGGTAGTTGCCGCCCGGGACGCGGAACAGGCCGAGCTTCATCGCCGCGAGCTTCTGCCCGAGGTCGGCGCGGACGCCGTTGGGCCGGTTCTTGAAGGTCGGCGGGAAGAGCGAGATCTGCTGGAACCAGGCGTCGCCGCTCAGCGCCGTGCGGCCCTTGTTGACCAGCGAGACGACGATCCGGTTGTCCGTGGAGCTCGTGATGGTCGACGGCGTGGTGAAGCTGAACGTCTGCTGCGCCCAGGCGGGCCCGACCGGCTGGACGTCCTTGCTCGCCAGCACGGTGCCGTCCGGCTTCTCCAGGCTGACGCGGATGCCGCCGGTCCAGGTGCCCTTGGCGAAGAAGCTGCCGGTGTACTTGGTGGACGGCTTCGCGGCGACGCCGTAGTAGCCGACGTTGGCCGCGGCGATCCGGCCGGCGGCCGGGACGGTGTCCGCGTGCAGCTTCAGCGAGCGGTCGAGCGCGGTGTTCAGCGGCGTCGCGGTGTCGATCGCGTACGTACCGGTGGCACCCGGCGAGGCGAGCAGCGACCAGTACGGCACCGGGGTGTCGCCCGCGCCGCTGCCGCGCTGGTAGGCCTCCTTGAAGGTCCGGTTGCGGACCAGCTCGGCGTAGAGGCCGCCCTCGACGGAGTGGCTGATGTCTTCGAGGATCGAGCCGTAGGTGGTCGGCCGGGTGTTGGCGCGCACGACGTTGGCGTCGACGGCGAGCTGGTTGGCCCCGGCGAGGGTGCCGATCTGGGCCGCGCTGAGCGGGAAGCGGCGCAGCTCGACCTCGTCGACGGCGCCGGTGAAGCCGGAGCCGACGGTGAACGGCGCCGCCGCGGTGCCCGAGGCCGGGCAGGCGGAGACGTCCAGCGTCGTACCGGTCGGCGTGCCGCAGGTGCTGGTGACCGCGGACGCGTCGCCGTCGGCGTAGACGGTCAGGCGCTGCGAAGCGCGGTCGAGGACCAGGGCGGCGTGGTGCCAGTTGCCGTCGGCGAGGCCGCCGCCGTTGGTGGTCACCTGGATGGTGCCGACGCGGGCGGTGAGCTTGCCGCCGGTCACGCCGAGGGCGTAGCCGTCGCCGTGGCCGGCCAGGGTGCCGGATCCGGTGGTGCGGAACCACGCGGTGAGCGACAGCGAGCCGGTGCCGGTGTCGAACGCGGGCGCGGTGCCCATGTCCACAGTGGACTTGCCGTCGAATTCGACGGCCTTGCCCGCCGCACCCGCGGTCCAGGTGGCGCCCTTCAGCGTGCCGTCCGCGGCGTTCGCCGAAGCGTCACGGGCGATCGTGCCCGCGCCCTCGTCGAAGTGCCACGAACCGCTCGCGGCCAGTGCCGCGACGGCGGAGGCGGTCAGCGGCGTCGGGTACGCGCGGACGTCGTCGACGCCCCCGGCGAACCAGTCGGCGGGGCTGCCCGCCCACTTGCCGCGCCCGATCTCCAGGTGCCCGCTCGCGGTCCACGGCGAGGTGAACGGGACGCTCTGCTGCAGGGTTCCGTTGACGTACAGGGAAAGCGTGCCGGCGGCGCGGTTGTAGACGCCGACGAGGTGCTGCCACTGGTCGGCCTGCGCGGGCAGCGTCGAGACCGCCGAGGACGACGCGGTGTCGCCGTCGCCCGCGCGGCGCGTGAAGGCGAAGCGGCCGTCGGCGGCACGCTGGAGGTAGAAGCCGCTGATCGTCGAGCCGTCGATGCTCACCGCGGTGCGGAAGCCGGTGGCCGCGGACGGCTTGACCCACGCCGAGACCGAGAAGCTCTGCGCGGTGTCGACGACCGGGGCCGGAACGTCGACCGCGGCGTCGGTGCCGTTCAGGGCGACGCCGTGCGGGCCCACGACGCCGTCACCCCAGGCCGCGCCGCCGGTGAGGGTGCCGGTGCGGGTGTCGAGGGAGTCGTCGGCCGTGGTGGTGCCGGTGCCTTCGTCGAGGCGCCAGTGGCCGGCGATGGCCAGGCGGGCGGCGTCGGCACCGGTCAGCGCGCCGGAGTAGGCGCGGACGTCGTCGATCGAGCCGTCGACGAAGTCCACCGGGTTGCCGCCGTACTTGCCGCGGCCGATCACCAGGTGGCCGGTGCCCGCCCACGCCGTGGGCGCGGCGACGGTGGCCTGGCGGGTGCCGTCGACGTACAACGACAGCGTCGACGCCGTCGCGTCGTACACGCCGGTCAGCTGGTACCACTGGCCGGCGACGGGGTCGAAGTTCGCGCCCGCGACGACGCCGTCGGTCGAGGCGTCGCCGCCCAGCCGGGTGAAGGCGAACCGGCGGGAGTCGTCGCGGAACTGCAGGAAGAAGTTGCTGACCTGGGTGCCGTCGACGCTCACGAACGTCTGGTAGCCCGAGGTCCTGTCCAGCTTGACCCAGCTGCTGACGGAGAAGCTCTTGGTGGTGTCCAGCACCGGCGCGCCGGCGTCGGCGAATCCGCCCGCGCCGTCGGTGGTCAGTGCGCCGCCGCGGATGCCGGGGCCCCAGCCCGCACCGCCGTTCAGCGTCGCCGGGTGGCTGCCTGCGGTGTCGGCGGCGGTCGTCCCGCTGCCGTCGTCGAACGCCCAGTGGCCCGCGAGCGCCGGGTCGGCGTCGGCGGCCGAGGCGGCGGTCACGGGCAGGGCGGACAACAACGTCACGGCCGCGAGCACGGCCAGTGGGCGCCGGAATCTGTGGGGCATGGCTCTCCTTCGAGCGTTAGCGCTCACAAAACTGGGGAGCGAAGGCGCCACTTTCACGTGAAAGTGGCGCCTTCGCGCTAGCGGGGTCGGCGGGTTACGAGGCGTTGCAGGACGATGAAGACGAACAGGAGTGCCCCGGTGATGATCGAGGTCCACCAGGAGTTGAGGGTGCCGTCGAAGGTGATCAGCGTCTGGATGATGCCCAGCACCATGATCCCGAGCACGGTGCCCAGCACGTAGCCGGACCCGCCGGTGAGGATGGTGCCGCCGATGACCACCGCGGCGATCGCGGTCAGTTCCAGGCCGACGCCGTTGAGCGGGTCGCCGGAGGACTTGTACAGCACCAGCAGCAGGCCGCCGAGCGCCGAGCAGAAGCCGCTGATCGTGTACACGAGGATCTTCGTGCGGCCGGTCTTGAGGCCCATCAGCATCGCGGACTGGGCGTTGCCGCCGATCGAGTACACCGTGCGGCCGAACCGCGTGAACGCCAGGACGTAGACCGCGGCGGCGACCACGACCAGCGCGATGACCACGCTGATCGAGATGTGCAGCTCGGGCCCGAGCGGGATCTGCGTCTGGGCGAGGGTGGCGATCGTCGGGTTGTCGATCGAGTAGGCCTCGGTGGTGATCGTGTAGCAGAGGCCGCGGGCGAAGAACATCCCGATCAGCGTCGCGATGAACGGCTGGATCTCGAAGAAGTGGATCAGCGCGCCCATCCCGGCGCCCAGCACCGCGCCGACCACCAGCACCACGGCGATCGCCGCGTACGCCGGCCAGCCGTGCTTCTGCATCAGGTCGCCGGAGATCACGGTGGACAGCGCGACCACCGACCCGACCGACAGGTCGATGCCGCCGGTGAGGATCACGAACGTCATGCCGACCGCGACCACGAGCAGGAAGGCGTTGTTGATGAACAGGTCGAGGATGACCTGCCCGGACCCGAAGGCCTCGTACTGGACCGCGCCGAACACGTACGCGGCGATCAGCAGCGCCATCGTCGCGAGGATCGGCACGTGCCGCTGCTGCGGCCGGTAGCCCTTGACGCGGGCGAGGGTGGTCATGCGGTGACCTCGACCTTCTCCGGAGCGGGGGTGGGCGCCGGGGTGACCGGGCGGGCGCCGCGGCGGCGGAACCGGCGGCGGAAGGCAGGCGACAGCAGCAGGCACACCACCAGCACGACGATGGCCTTGAACAGCATGATCGACTCCGGCGGGATGCCCAGCGCGTTGACGGTGGTGGTGAGCGTCTGGATGAGCAGCGCGCCGATCACCGAGCCGCCGAGGGAGAACCGGCCGCCGGTCAGCTGGGTGCCCCCGACGACGACCGCGAGGATCGCGTCGAGCTCGATGAACAGGCCGGCGTGGTTGGCGTCGGCGCTGTGCACGTTCGCGCTGATCATCAGCCCGGCGATGCCCGCGCACAGCGCGCAGAAGACGTAGACGAGCCAGGTCAGCCGCGCCGAGCGGAGCCCGGCCAGCCTGCTGGCCTCGGGGTTGCCGCCCACGGCCTCGACGAGCAGGCCGAGCGCGGAGCGGCGGACCAGCACGGAAGCGAGCACGAACACCGCCAGCGCGATCAGGATGGCGCTGGGCACCGTGAACAGGAACCCGCTGCCGATCCACTCGAACGAGTGGGAGTTGACGGTGATGATCTGCCCGCCGCTGATCAGCTGCGCGATGCCGCGGCCGGCGACCATGAGGATCAGGGTGGCGATGATCGGCTGGATGCCCAGTGCCGCGACGAGCCAGCCGTTCCACACCCCGAGCAGCAGCGAGAGGCCGAGCGCCAGGCCGAACGCGACCAGCGTGGTGCCTGCGCCGTCGGGGTTGTCGCTGATCCACAGGCAGGCGAGCGACCCGCTGATCGCCACGACCGCGCCGACCGACAGGTCGATGCCGCGGGTGGCGATCACCAGCGTCATGCCGATCGCGATGAGGATCAGCGGGGCGCCGTTCTTGAGGATGTCGACGAGGTTGCCGTAGAAGTGCCCGTCGCGCAGCTCGATCTTGAAGAACGACGGGCTGGTGATCAGGTCGCCCAGCAACAGCACCAGCAGGGCCACGACGGGCCAGAAGAGCCGCTGTTTCGTCAAGGCTTTCACGCCTGCACCCCCTCGGCCATCGTGGCCATGATGTCGTCGGCGGTGAGCGCCTGGTTGTCCCGCTGCGCCACCACCTTCCGGTCGCGCAGCACCACGACGCGGTGGCTCAGCCGCAGGACCTCCTCCAGTTCGGCGGAGATGTACACGACGGCCATGCCCTCGCCTGAGAGCTGGGTGACCAGCCGCTGGATCTCCGTCTTGGCGCCGATGTCGATGCCGCGGGTCGGCTCGTCGAGGATCAGCAGCCGCGGCTCGGTGATCAGCCACCGGGCCAGCAGCACCTTCTGCTGGTTGCCGCCGGACAGGTTGCCCACCAGCGCTTCGGGGTTGGCGGGCCGGATGTCGAGTGCCTTGATGTACTTCTCGGCGATCTCGTCCTGGCGGCGGCGCGACAGCGGCCGTGCCCAGCCGCGGGCGGCCTGCAGCGCCAGCACGATGTTCTCGCGCACGGTCAGTTCCTCGACCAGGCCTTCGGCCTTGCGGTTCTCCGACAGGAACGCGATCTTGTGGTCCAGCCCGGCCCGCGGCGTGCGCAGCGAAGTGGTCTCGCCGTCGACCTTCACCGTGCCGCTGTCGGCGTGGTCGGCGCCGAAGAGCAGGCGGGCGAGTTCGGTGCGCCCGGAACCGAGCAGCCCGGCCAGGCCGACGACTTCGCCGGCGTGGATGTCGAGGCTGAACGGCGCGACGCCGCCCTTGCGGCCGAGGTCTTCGGCGCTCAGCAGCACGGGTGCGCCGGCGACCTCGGCACGCGACGGCCCGGAGTCCTCCAGGTCCTCCAGGACCTCGAGCTCCTTGCCGATCATCTTGGTGACCAGCTCGACCGGGGTGATCTCCGCGGTGCGGTACTCCCCGATCAGCTTTCCGTTGCGCAGCACGGTCATCCGGTCGGCGATGGCGAAGACCTGGTCGATGAAGTGGGAGACGAACAGGATCGCCATCCCGGCCTCGCGCAGCGACCGGACGACCTTCAGCAGCTGCTCGACCTCGCCGGCGTCCAAACTGGACGTCGGCTCGTCGAGGACGAGGACCCGCGCGTCGACGTCGAGCGCGCGGGCGATCGCGACCAGCTGCTGCACCGCGATGGAGCAGCTGGTCAGCTCGGCCGAGACGTCCACGTGGACGTCCAGCCGGGCCAGCAGTTCTTCGGCCCGCCGCCGCATCGGGCCCCACTGGATGCGGCCGAAGCGGCGGGGTTCCCGCCCGAGGCAGACGTTCTCCGCCACGGACAGGTTCGGGCACAGGTTGACTTCCTGGTAGACCGTGCTGATGCCGGCCTGCTGGGCCTCGCCGGGCCCGCTGAAGGCGACCTGCTCGCCGTTCAGCTCGATCGTGCCCGCGTCCACCCCGTACACGCCGGTCAGCACCTTGATGAGGGTGGACTTCCCGGCGCCGTTCTCGCCCATCAGGGCGTGGACTTCGCCGGGGAACATCCGGAAGCCGACCCCGTCGAGGGCGAGGACGCCGGGGAACTCCTTGCGGATACCGCTCATCCGCACCATGGGCTGCGGTTCAGGCATTGTGCTGTGCTCCGGGGTGGGTCGCGGGGGTGGGGGGGGGGGGGGGGGGGGGTGTTCGGGGGGGGGGGGGGGCACACCCCCCCCCCCCGGGCGGCCCCGGGGGGTGTGGCTGGCTTAGTTTTGAGCGACGGGTGCCCCCCCCCCACGACCCGCAAGGCGAGGCTCAGTACTGGCGGGACGGCAGGGCGGCCTTGGCCGACGCCTGGTCGAACTCGGTCTCCTGGGTTTCGATGCGGGCGGGCACCTGCTCGCCGGCGGCAACCTTCTTGACCAGGTCCATCAGCTGCGGGCCGAGCAGCGGGTTGCACTCGACGACGTGGTTGATCTTGCCGTCGGCCAGCGCCTGCAGCGCGTCCTTGACCCCGTCGACCGAGACGATCTTGATGTCCTTGCCCGGGACCTTGCCCGCGGCCTCGATCGCCTCGATGGCACCGAGGGCCATGTCGTCGTTGTGCGCGTAGAGCACGTCGATCTTCGGCTGGGAGTGCAGGAAGGCCTCCATGACCTCCTTGCCCTTGGCGCGGGTGAACTCACCGGTCTGCGACGCGACGATCTTGTACTTCGGGTCCGCCGCGATGACGTCGGCGAAGCCCTTCTTGCGGTCGTTGGCCGGCGCCGAGCCCGTGGTGCCCTGCAGCTCGACGATGTTCACCTGGCCGGTGGCGGAGGCGAACTCCTTGGTCAGCCACTCCCCCGCCTTCTTGCCCTCGGCGACGAAGTCCGAGCCGAGGAAGGTCTTGTAGAGCGACTTGTCCGGCGAGTCGATCGCGCGGTCGGTCAGGATGACCGGGATGTTGGCGGTCTTGGCTTCCTTGAGCACGGTGTCCCAGCCGGACTCGACGACCGGCGAGAAGGCGATGACCTTGACCTTCTGCTGGATGTACGAGCGGATCGCGGAGATCTGGTTCTCCTGCTTCTGCTGGGCGTCGGAGAACTTCAGCTCGATCCCGGCGGCCTTGGCCGACTCCTGGATCGACTTGGTGTTCGCCGTCCGCCAGCCACTCTCGGCGCCCACCTGGGCGAACCCGAGCGTGATCGCCCCGCCGGACGAGCCGGACGAACCGCCACTCCCGCAGGCGGTGAGCAGCACGAGTCCGGCCGCCGCGGCCGCCGCGGCGGCCCATCGCTTCTTCAGCACGTTCACTCCTCGATCGACGGTGATCTGTGGGAAAACTCTTGTGGGGAATTCGGGGATCTGTCAAAAAATGCGTGTTAGCGCTAACAAATGCAGGATTGCCGAAGGTCCGCGCTACCGCGGGCCGGTACTCTCCCGCACGATCAGTTCGGGGACGACCAGGGCGCGCGCGTGCCGGTCGCCTCCGTCCATCCGTCCGGCCAGCAGGCCGAACGTGCGCCGCCCGACTTCGATGAAGTCCTGGCGCACCGTGGTCAGCGGCGGCGTGAAGTACGCCGCCTCGGGGACGTCGTCGAAGCCCGCCACGCGCACGTCGCGCGGCACCGAGATGCCGGCCTCGGCGAACGCGCGGAGCAGGCCGAGCGCCATCTGGTCGTTGCCCGCGAAGACGGCGTCCAGGTCGCGTTCCTTGGCGAGGGATCGCCCCGCCTCGTAACCCGACCGCGAGCTCCAGTCGCCGCGGATCACCTTCGGGACGGCGACACCGTGGCGTTCCAGGGTTTCCCGCCACCCGAGCTCGCGCTCGCGGGCCTCCAGCCAGTCCTCGGGCCCGGCGACGTGCCAGACGGTCCGGTGGCCCAGCGCCAGGAGGTGCTCGGTGGCGCGGCGGGCGCCGTCGCGCTGGTCGACGGAGATGACCGGCACCGGCGCGGTGTCCCCGCCGCCGACGGCCACGACCGGGAAGTCCGCGGGCGCGGCCTCCAGTGCGCGGCCCGCGCTGACGTGCGGGGCGATGACGATGATGCCCTCGACCGCCTGGCGGCGCAGGTTCTCCACCGCGTCGGCGATCGACGACCGGCCCGGACGGCTCACGCTGGAGATCGTGATCGCGTACCCGGCTTCCCGTGCGGCGTTCTCGATGCCGTAGAGCGTGCTGGCCGGACCGTACAGATTGGACTCGAGCGCGACGACGCCGAGCGTGCCGGTCCGCCCGGTGACCAGGGCGCGGGCCGCGGAGTTGGGCCGGTAGCCCAGCTCCTCGATCGCGGCGAGCACCCGGGCACGGGTCTCGGGGCGCACCGGGCCGGTCCCGTTGATCACCCGGGACACGGTCATGTGGGACACGCCCGCCACGCCGGCGACGTCGGTCAGGCTCGGCTGCCGCGCACCCGCGGCGGTCACCCGCACGGGTCCGCCGGAGCGGGGTCGTTCGGCCACCGGCGTCCCCTTCCGTCCGCTCCGACATGGTCTGCATCACCGGTTCCGGTGAAGGCGGGAGTCAGTGTTAGCGATAACACCCGCGGGGTCAACCCCGGCTTGCGTAACGGTCTAATCACGTGACCCGGCGGAGTCCGTTCGCCACGTTCGACGCCCCGACCTGCGGGGAGCTTCGTTTGTGATTCACCGGCTGTGTCCGCACCCCGGTGTTCAAGTGCATGTTCGCGCTCGTCAGAGGGCCACCGTGGCGGCCACCGGCAGGTGATCGCTGCCGGTGGCGGGCAGCGTCCACGAGGCGACCGGCCGGACCCCGGAAACGAAGATCTGGTCGATCCGCGCGAGCGGCAGCGAGGCGGGCCAGCTGAAGCCGAACCCGTCCCCGGCGACGTCCTGCGCGGCCTGCAGCCGGGCGGTGATCGGCCCTAGCGCGCGGTCGTCGGCAGTGCCGTTGAAGTCCCCGGCAAGCACGGTCCGCGGCGCGGGACTGGCCCGCAGAGCGTCGGCGAGCAGTCCGATGGAGTCGTCCCGGCCACCGGCGGTGAACCCGGCGTCGAGCCGCACGCGCACGGAAGGCAGGTGCGCGACGAAGACGGCGACGGGTCCCTTCGGAGTGTCCACAGTGGTCTGCATGGCCCGGGTCCACGGCATGATCTCGACGGGCCGGGTGTCCCGCAGCGGGAAGACGCTCCAGACGCCGACGGTGCCCTGGACCTCGTGGTGCGGATACGCGGCGGCCAGCGCGTCCTCGTATTTCGGGACCTCGGACTTCTTGAGTTCCTCCAGCGCGATCACCTGCGCCCCCGACGCGGCCAGCGCGCGAGCGGTGCCCGCGGGGTCGGGATTCTCGTCGTTGACGTTGTGCGAGACGAGCGTGAAGTCCCCGCCGGTTGCCCGCTTGTCGAACAGCCGCCCGCCGAAGTCGGCACCCCAGACGAGGGCGGGCAGCAGCACGGCGACGAGCGCGAGCGCGGAGCGCCGCACCAGCGCCGCGACGAGCAGGAGGACGACCAGCAGGCCGGTCCAGGGCAGGAAGGTTTCCAGCAGGCTCCCGGCGTTCCCGGCCCAGTTCGGCACCAGCGGGTGAGCCAGCATCAGCACAGCGGTGAGCACGGCAAGCACGGCAACAACCCGCCCCCGCACCCAACGCCCCCGCCGCGCCGACCCTCCAGACACGCGAGTCGACCCTCCAGACACACGAGTCGACCCTCCAAGCACGCGAGTCGACCCTCCAGACACGCGAGTCGACCCCCCAGACACGCGAGCCGACCCTCCAAGCACGCCAGCCGACCCTTCCGGCACGCGAGTCGACCCTCCAAACACGCGAGTCGACTCCCCAGACACGCGAGTCGACCCCCCAGACACGCGAGCCGACCCTCCAAGCACGCCAGCCGACCCTTCCGGCACGCGAGTCGACCCTCCAAACACGCGAGTCGACTCCCCAGACACGCGAGTCGACCCCCCAGACACGCGAGTCGACCCTCCAGGCACGCCAGCCGACCCTCCAGGCACGCGACCCCCGGCCCCACTCCGGCGATCCGCGACCCCCGGGACCGCGAGTGGCTCGGTGGCCGCGCTGCCGTCGGCGGGGCCGGGGCCGGTCGTCGCCGTCATCGGGTGGCCGCCGGCAGCTCGCGCTGGATTGCCGCGATCAGCTTCTCGCTGTTCTCCAGGGCCGCCCGCAGGCCCTGGCCCGGTGTCCCGCCCGGGCTCTGGTGCAGGACCACCCCCAGGATCAGCGCGCCGCCGCGGGACTCCGCCGCCCACATCAGGGCGCCGCCCGCTGCCGTCGACGAGCCCGTCTTCAGTCCGATCACGCCGTTGCGGCCCAGCAGCGTGTTCGTGTTCACCACCGCTCCCGGGACGCCGTCGATGCGCAGGCTCGCCTTCGCCACGATCGCGCGGATCACCGGGTTCTTCATCGCTTCGCGGGCCAACCGCAGCTGGTCGACGGCGGTGCTGGTCGTCGAGTCCTCGACGCCGCTCGCGCCGGTGTAGGTCGTGTCCGTCATGCCGAGCGCCGCCGCCTCGCGGTTCATCTTCGCGACGAACGCCTCCTGGCTGCCCGCGTCCCAGCGGGCGAGCAGGCGCGCGACGTTGTTGCCCGACGGCACCAGCATCAGCGCCAGCAGGTCCCGCTCACTGAGACTGCGGCCCGCGCGGACCGGCGCGGTCGACTCGTCCGGCGACGTCGACTCGGCCTCGGCCTGCTCGTCGACGGTGATCTGCGGGCCCGCGTCGTCCGGGCCCAGCGGGTGGTCCTTCAGCACCACGTAGGCGGTCATCACCTTCGTGACGCTGGCGATCGGCACCGGCCGCCGGTCCCCGTGGCTGCCGAGCGACCCGAGCCCCTGGACCTCGGCGCTCGCCTGACCCTGCGCGGGCCACGGCAGCGACAGGTCGACGTCCGGCCGCGCGGCGATCGCCCGGCCGGCGACCTCGGGCGGGAAGACGACCCAGCAGGTGACGGCGAGCCCCACCGCCACCGCGGCGGCGAGCCCGCCGGCGAGCGGGGAAACGCGGGTACGGGCCATGGATCTCCTCCGGGTGACGGGGTGCGCTTCGGCAGCGCACCCCGGTCACTCTGTCCGGAGAAGATCGCCGGCCCGTCGGAGTTGTTCGACAGCTGTGCTCCAGAAATGTCCCGATTCTGTACCAGCGGCTCACGAACGCTGGATGCAGTCGAGGCCCAGGCCCACGCCGGTGAGGACGTACTGGCAGATGTGCGACGCATGGGCCGCGTCGGTCTCGGTGCAGGCCAGCGGCACGCCGAGCAGGTCGACCGAGCAGTAGGCGTAGAACTGCGTCGGGTTGCCCGGGACCGGGTCGGCCGACGCCGGAGCGGCCGTGGCCACCACCGCGGAAACCGTGAGCGCCGTGGCCGCCGCCAGGGAAGCGATTCGGGTCTTCATCGTGCTCTCCTTCCGCACAACCTCCCCGCGTGTCGGGGTTCGTGCTGGAGAAGATTCCCCGTCCTTTCCCGCCATACCTGCACGTCACCGGAAAGTGTCACGTTGACGCCCGTCCCGGAGATGGCCTATAAAGAAATTTCCCGGTGTACGCCGCGCACCTCCGCTGTCCTGGTTTCCGGAGGTTTTCGGTGTCCCTGATCCACCGCGCGGCCCTGTTCGGCGCCGCCGTTCTCACGACCGCGTTCACGGTCACGCCGTCCGCCGACGTCGTCGACGTCTCCACCGCCGACCAGCTGCGCACCGCGCTGGCCAATGCCGTTCCCGGCCGGACGATCCGCCTCGCGCCCGGCACCTACCACGGCTCGTTCGTCACGACGAAAGCCGGCACGGCGACGCAGCCGATCACCCTGTCGGGCCCGTCGACGGCGATCCTGGTCAACGACGGCCCGTCAGGCGACGCACCGGACTGCCCCGAACCGACGCCGGGCTGGGACCCCGGCTACGGCCTGTGGCTGTCACGCGCGCCGTACTGGACGCTCAGCGGGTTCACGGTGCAGGAGTCCAAGAAGGGCATCGTGGCGGACGCCTCGCCCCACACGACGATCGACGGCGTGACGGTCCACCACATCGACGAGGAGGCGGTCCACCTCCGCCGTTCGTCGGCCGACAGCGTGCTGAAGAACTCGTCGATCAGCTACACGGGCCTGGTCCAGCCGGGCTACGGCGAAGGCGTCTACCTCGGTTCGGCGAACTCGAACTGGCCCTGCCACGGAAACACCGGCGGCGTCGACCGCGGCGACCGCATCCAGGTGCTGGCCAACCACATCGGCCCGTTCGTCGCGGCGGAGGCCATCGACGTCAAGGAGGGCACCACGGGCGGCGTGATCCGCGGCAACACGTTCGACGGCCGCGGCATCACAGGCCAGAACTCGGCGGACTCCTGGATCGACGTGAAGGGAACCGGCTACACGATCGAGGGCAACACGGGAACGTTCACCCCACCGGGCACGTTCGCCAACGGCTACGAGACACACAATCCGAGCACGAGCCCAGCGCTGCCGAACGGCTGCGGAAACGTTTGGCGGGACAACCGATCGGACCTGGGCGGGGTGGGCACTTACGCGATCAAGATCAGTTCGGTGTCGAAGTGCTCGGGCAATCCGAATGTGGTCTATTCCTCGAACACGGTCACGAACGCCACCGCGGGGTTGACGAACATCCCGGTGACGCCCTGAGGCGTCAGGCCAGGTCGTCCCAGGTCCACGGTTCGGCGGGGGTCCCGTCCGGCTCCCGGCCGAACCGGAACCGGGTGGCGTGATCGGCCAGTTCGAGGAACTGCTCGAACTTCCCGGCCGCGGGCAGCTGGTCCACCGGGATGACGTCGTCCGGTTCGTCGTCAGGCACGTCGGGAATCTTCGACGGGTCCCATTCCTCGTCGGAAAGGTAGGTGGCCTTCAGCCGCGCCTCGATCGCGTCTGCGTGCTCACCGGCCCCCACTTCGCGGAGGGCTGCGGTCAGTCTCGTCAGCGTGTCCGGATGATCGAGCGACAAGTTCGCCGCGATGCGGTCGGCGAGCACGGCCACCTGCTCTTGGGCGCCCAGCTCATGGAGCTGTTCGAGCAGAAAATCGGCACTCGCGTACCGGCCTACGGTCACGTGCCGCGCCGGATCACGGGCCAGCAGCGCCTCCACCTGGACGAATTCATCCACTTTGGACATCCGGTCGAGGATCATCGCTACACCGTGGGAGCTTCGAAGCGGAATTTCTCCCGCTGCTCGTGCAGCCAGAGTTGCGGTTTGCTCGCTCGCCCCGACCGACCACAGCGTACGCATCAACTCGGCGATGTCGTAGGGATCTTCCACCGCAACGTGGCCCGCTGGGTCGCGCGAGAGAAGGGCGGCAATCTGCTCTTCGGCTCCGACGTCCCGCAACGCCTGCACCGCAACTGCCACCTCGGCCGGATCGGTAATGTCGACGTGCGAGGCAGGTCGACGGCTCAGCACAGCGGCCAGCTCGTCGGCCGCGCCCGCTTCGAGCAGCGTGGGCATGAGTTTGAACTGCTCTGCCCCAGGGCGCCCGGCAGCCACGCGCCGGGCCAGTTCGCGTACTTGGCCGGTCTGCCCCAGCCGCTGCAATCTCAGCAACAAACTTCGAATGCCATAGGCGTTGCCGGCCACTGAAACCAACGCCGACGGCTTCCTGCCGAGCAACGTGCCTTCCTGACTCGCCAGCCCCAACCTGCCCAGCTCTTCCAGCAGCGTGCCGACCTCCCAGGGATTATCCAGCGAGGTCTCCGCGGCGGCACGAGACGCCAGCACTTCAACCTGTCTGTTCGCACCCAATCGGTGCCAGTCTGCCAGGAGGTTGGCCACGCCGGCAGGACTGCCCACTTGGACGGTCACTTCAGGACGACGGTCGAGCAGCACCCTCGCTTGGTCGGCGGCGCCGATGTCGTCGAGAGCCCGGAAGACGTACGCAAGGCCGCCGGGGTCTTCCAGAGGGAACTCCTTCGCGATGCGGGTGGCCAGTTCCAGAACCTGCCGGCGGGCGCCGAGCGAGTCGAGCTGCTGGAGCAAGTGCGGGCCGCCGAACGAATTCTTCACCGAGATCTTCGAGGCAGGATTGCGGGACAGCAGAACCCGCATCTCGTCGTGGGCACGGACGGCGCCGAAGACGTCGAGCAGCGCCCCGAAGCCGACCACGTCGGACAATGGCATCTCGGTCGCCGCGCGCCTAGCCAACGTGGCAACCTGGTCGCGAGCACCCAGGGCCAGGAACTGTGACAGCAGCAAACTGACTCTGCTCACGAGCGACACTGAGACTGTCGAGGCCGGATCACGGGCCAGCAACACGGCAACTTGATCGCCCCTGCCCACTGCAGTGAGTGCTTGCAGGAGGTTGTCGGTGTCCGAAGGGTCTTCGAGGGGGGCGCCGGACGCAGCGCGCGCAGCAAGGACGTCGACCTCGTCATCTGCGCCCAACCTGTGGAGCACCTCCAGCAACTTGGGCACGCCAGTCGGCCAGTCCAAGCCGACTTGAGCAGCGGGGCTCCGCCTCAGCAGCAGGGAAACAGCCTCGTCACACCCTGCCTTGTCGAGGTTCTCCAGCAGCTCGCGGACGAGGTAGGCAGACAAGAGCGATGATTCCGCGGCAGCGCGTGTGGCCAGCGTCGCTACCTGGTCGTCCGCGCCAACAGCATGAAGCAGGGCGATCAAGCCTCCGATACGGTCGTGATAACCGTCGAAGTCGACATGCGATGCAGGACCTCGCGCCAGCAACGTCGCAATCTGGTCATGAGCGCCGACGGCGCGAAGCGCATCCAGGAACGACCAGACATCTCCAGCTCGCTCCAGCGAAACAGTCGCCGCTGGGTTCCGAGCCAGGAACATGGGAACCTCGGCACGACGGACTTCGTAAAGCTTACTCAGAAAACCACCGAGTCCGGCCGCCTTGGTGATGGCAATACCGGCTGCAGCGCGCGTGGCGATCGCCTGGAGACAAGCTTGCGCATCGATCGAAGAGAGCTTCCCCATCAGGTTAGTCAAATCGTACGGGGAATCGAGAGAAGCATGGGCCACGGCCCACTCAGCGGCCCGCAGATCACCTGGATGCAGCCTGTGCATCTGCTCGACGAGCTGAGCCCCGGCAAAGGCATTGCCGAGACCAGCCGCTTTCTTGTTCAGCTCAACGGCATCGCGATACAACCCGCGCTTCCACGCCGACAAGGCCAGCGACGCCAGGCTTCCCGGGGCCGCAGACGACACCGCCGCGGCCCAGAACCCCACCGGGGGTATCCGATCCACCCGCTGTACCCGGCTGTACTGGTCCAGATAATCCGCCAGCCGATACAGCGGTTCACCGAGCTGCGGCTTCCTCCGCCGCCCGCGCCGGGCCGCGCGCTCCGGAATAGGCGTCACCGACCCCAGCGCCCCTTTGCACGGCGCCGAAATATACGCGAACGCCTCTTCCCGCCAGTTCCCCTCCAAAGCGTTGTACTGAGCGTCGGTCAGATAAGCGTCCATGGCGTTCTCGAGCAACTCCCGCGGAAGCGCGTTGCGGTGCCCCATCCGCACCGCGTCCATCGCCACGTGAATGAACGCCTTCGCCACCGGGCTCGCCCCGTAGTACTGCTCCAGCAGCGCCGGGCCGCCCGCGAGGCACTGGGTGATCTGGCCGTCGCCGGCGTGCTCGGCCGCCCACTTCAGGCGTGAGTCGGTTGACTCCTTCAGGCCGGCCAGCTCCGCCGGGGCGAACGCCTCGGGTACCTCGATGGCCGTGCCGTCCAGGACGAGCCGGACCTGTGCTCCCGGCCTCTGCGTCAGCTCCGACAGGTAGCGGGGCCAGAGCGTCCCCAATACCAGCACCGGGGCCCGGCTCGCGTCGTCGAGCAGCTTCCGGACCTTCGCCGCGACACTCTCCCCGTGCTCGCCCGCGAGGTACTCCTGTGCCTCGTTCAGCCAGACCACCGTCCGCGGCCCGACCAGGTCGAGTGCGTCCAGTGCCGCCTCCGGGCGCGTCGGGTCGTACGGGTGCAACAGGCGCCAGCCGCCCGCCGCGCGGAGGGGCTCCAGTGCCTCCCAGCACGCCCGCGTCTTGCCCGCCGAGGACCCCGCGACGAGCACCGCCATCGCGCTTTCGCCGTCCAGGGCGCGGGCCACGACCTCGGCGAGCCGGTCGTCGTGGGGACGCCGGACGTAGCGCGGCAGGGTCGGGAGCCCTGGCGTGTCGTCGAGGGTGATCGGGCGGTGGACTTCGAGCGCGAACGGGTCGACGACCTCCTCCAGCGGCTTCCCGACCGGGACCGCCTGCCACGCCGCCAGCCACAGCTCGCGGGCCCGTGCCGCCGCCGTGGCGACGTCGTCGGCGGCTGCCCTGGCCAGCACCGTCACGACCGCCACGACGTCGGCCTGGGACGGCGGCAGCTTCGGCTCGCCGATGACGCGGCCGACCGTCGTGCGGTCCGGCGCCCCGGCCAGGCTCTCGTCGGCCTCGATCCACGCGGCCATCGTGTCCAGGGTGGGCTTGCCGGCGCGCAGGTACAGCTCGTAGACGAAGTGCTTCAGCGCCCGCAGCGGGCCGGGCGGCACCGTGGGCCTGCCGATCGACCTCGACCGCCGTCTCGGATCGCTCACGTCACCACCCCTCGCCGACATTGTCACCCGGCCGTCCAGCCGTCCCCGGGCCGTCACCCGAACGGCGGCTCAGGAGCAGCTTCAGCACTTTGTACGCGTCGGCGCGACGCCCGGGGTCGCGCACGAACAGCGCGGTGAAACACGCGCTGCCGAGCAGGATCATGGACAGCACGGCCCAACAGGCGATGATCCAGGTGAACACGAGACCTCCTCAGGCGGTCGGACGGTGACCTGGCCAGCGTCAGGCCGACGGTGAGATCCCCGACGGGTTGCGACGGCCATCCGGGCCGGCCACGCCGGATCCGCGCACGCGTGCGACGAGTTGCGACGAACGGGGGCGACCCACATCACGCCGGGAACCCGGAACACTGCGGGCGCCACCGCGTTGTACAGACTGTCGGTACGGTGGTGCCCCCGGGCCTCACCCCTTGCCTTCACGGAATACCGGTCGCGCTGGAGCCGTGTCGTGCCTCTCGCCGCGAGGCGGCCCCCGTACCGGCTTTCACACTCCCGCTCTCCCCCGCAGGTTCCCCCGTGCCTTCGGGTGGGAGCGGGGCCTACGGCACGATCGAGTCGACGTAGCCGCCGTCCACGCGGACGGCCGCGCCGGTGGTCGCCGAGGCGAACGGGGAACTCAGGTACACCACCAGGTTCGCGATCTCCTCCGGCTCGATCAGCCGCTGCAGCAACGACTGCGGGCGGTGGCGCCGCATGAACTCGCGCTGGGCCTCGTCCCACGGCAAATCCGGGCCCACCAGCTCGCGGACGAAGTCCTCGACCCCGCCCGTGTGCGTCGGCCCCGCGAGCACCGCGTTGACCGTCACCCCGGTGCCGGCCGCGTGCTTGGCGAATCCCCGCGACACGCCGAGCAACGCCGTCTTCGACACTCCATAGTGGATCATCTCGGCCGGGATCACGATGGCGGAATCGCTGGCGATGTACTGGATCCGGCCCCAGCCGCGGTCGGTCATGCCCGGCAGGTACGCGCGGGTGAGCCGCACCGCGGCCAGCACGTTGACCTCGAAGTACCGGCGCCAGTCCGCGTCGGTGATGTCCAGGGGTTCCCGGGCGCCGAAGATGCCCAGGTTGTTGATCAGGATGTCGGCGTCCGGGACCTCTTCGACCACCGCGGCCGCGCCCGCCTCCTCCGAGACGTCGCCCGGCGCCGGCAGGAAGTCCGCGTCCGGCAGCCCTTCCCGCAGCCGCGCGATCGCCTTGTGAACCCCGGTTTCGCTGCGGCCATTGACCGCCACCCGCGCGCCCGCCGCCGCGAGCCCCGCGGCGATCGCCGCGCCGATGCCCTGGGTGGATCCGGTGACCAGTGCCGTCCTGCCGCTCAGGTCGACCCGCATCGTGAAAGCCCTCTCTCGCGTCGCCGGCTCCCTCCGGCCGATTCAAGCACAGCTCGACGGCGGCCACCGGCTGGAAATCCGGTTGCCCGCCGGCCGCCCGGCCGCCACGATCGCCGCATGACCACGCACTCCACGCTCCTGCCGACCGCCGCCGCGACCCCCGCGCCGGTCCGGCAGCAGCCGTGCCGCCCGCGGAGGTCGACGCCTTCCATGCCGTGACCGGCGCGCTCGCCGCCGGTCTCGTGGCAGCCGCGGAAACCGACACCTTCCACGCCATGACCGGCGCACTGCTCACCGGCCCGGCAACAGCCGCGGCCGACACCATCCATGCACTGCTCACCGGTCTCGTGGCCGGCTACGGCATCGCGATCCCGGTCGGCGCCGTCGCGACGTACCTGGTCGCGCTCACCGCCCGCACGTCCCTCAAAACCGGCCTCGCCGCCGCCTTCGGGGTCGCCACAGCCGACGGCCTCTACGCCCTGGCTGCCGTGCTCGGCGGGGCAGCCATCGCGGACGTCGTCACGCCGGTCGCCGGGCCGTTGCGGCTGGTCTCGGCCGCGGTCCTGGTCGTGCTGGCCGTCCGCGGTGCCGTCCAGGCCCTGCGTTCCCGCCGCGCCACCACCGCCCGGCCCGTGACGCCGCTGCCGCCCGGCCGCGCCTACCTCAGCCTGCTCGGCATCACGCTCGTCAACCCCGCCACGGTCGTCTACTTCACCGCGCTGGTCGTCGGCGACCGGCCCGCCGGCAACCAGGCCGTGTTCGTGCTGGCCGCGTTCGCCGCCTCGGCCAGCTGGCAGGCGCTGCTGGCCGGCGGCGGCGCCCTGCTCGGGCGGCTGCTGACCGGGCCGCGGGGCCGGCTGGTCACCGCGCTCGTGTCGAGCGCGGTGACCAGCGCGCTGGCCGTCCGCCTCGTCCTGGCCTAACCGCAGGTCAGGGTCGGCAGCGCCCAGTCGGCGTGGTCCTGTCCGTTGCCGTCGCCGCCGTCGGTCACGATCAGGTCCAGGACCTGGGCTCCGGTGACGTCGACGTCGATCGGCACCGCCGCCTGCCCGCCGCGGACCACCGGGGTCGTGACGCGGGTGGTGCCGTCGGCCGCGACGCTGAAGGCCACGCTGCCGCCGGTGCCCGTTTCGCCGTCGACGCCCACCGACGCCGTCAGCCGCGTGCAGGTCCCCGCCAGATAGACCTGGACGTCGCTTGCCGCGTGGACTCCGAGGCCCTTCGCGTACGCCACGCCGCCGATGGTCATCGGCTTGCCGTCGCCCGCGCTCGCCTCGCCGTTGCTCGTGTCGCGCTCGACCGGGCCCCAGCCGTTGGTCGCGGTCAGGAACGGCAGCGTGCTCACCGCCACCTGCCCGGACGGCGGCGCCGGGGGCACCGCGCCGACGATCCGTTCCCCGGTCACCGACCCCGCGCGGCCCAGCTGCCGGTACGCCACCGCCACCTTCAGCGCTGCCGTGTCCACTGTGGAGGGTGGGGTCACGGTCCACGAGAACGTCGCGGACTTCCCGCCGTCGATGCGGGCGGCCGACGGCGGCGACGCGGCACCCACCGTCCACCCGGCCGGGGCCGTCAGCACCGGCTTGACGTCGAACGCGGGCGGCGCGCCCGCCGGGACCTGCACGGTCGCCGTCGCGGTGAACTGCTGCCCGGCCGCCGCCGTGTCCGGCGCGGTCAGCGTCACCCCCGCCGTCGGGGACGGCGGCATCGCGTACCGCACGGGGTCGTAGCCGGGCGAGACGTTCTGCCGGACGGTCAGCGGCGACCGGTAGCTGCCGTAGTTCGTCCACGCGATGCTGCCGAGACCGCCGGTGCTGCCGTCGAGGTTCCACACCGCGACGGCGATCGTGTTGCGGCCGTTGGGGTTCAGGATCCCGTTCGGGACCGGGAAGCTGTGCTGCGGCCCGAGGTAGTTGACGTACTGGCCGAGCTGCCAGCCGTTGACGAAGATCAGCGCGCGGTACTGCCGCGCCGGGTCGTCGGTGATCGTCAGCCCGAGCGAGGTGTCCTGGCCGCGCGGCAGATCCAGGTCCGCGGTGGTCCGGTACCACGAGACGCCGGGGGTGGTGTCCTTCGACGGCAGCGTCGCCGTCGTCCAGCGCCCGTCCGGGAAGCCGGGCAGCGACCAGCCCGCGCGCTCGCCGTACAGGCCACCGGTGTTGAGCGGGCCGCGGACCGGGTCGAGACCGGTCTCGCCGCCGCGGACACCCTGCAGCCGCCAGGTGACCGACGTCAGCGGCGCCCCGGTCAGCCGGGCGGCGGTCAGCCCCCGCGCGGCCTTGTTGCCGTTGGCGGCGCCGTAGTCCTCCTCGTGGCCCATGTTCACCGTCAGCACGGAAATCTCGTTGTCTCCCTGCCGCAACGCGCCCGCGGGGAAGGGGAACGTGTGCTGCGGATCCTTCGAGCTGCCGAGGAAGACGCCGTTGAGCCACGCCGAGAACGCGCCGGCCGGGCCGCCGCTCTGGCTCGCCAGCGTGATGCCGGTCTGCTTGCCGTCGCCGGTGAAGTGCCCGCGGTACCAGGTGTTGCCGGTGTGGAAACCGTAGTCGTCGGCGAAGAGCACGGGCTTCGTGCCGAGCGCGGTCGAGCTGTTGGTGGTTTCCTTGTCCGCCACCGGCCACGCCGAGTCGTCGAAGCCCGGCTGGCTCTCCGGCGACTCCTGCTGGTGCTTCCAGCCGGTCAGCGCGGGCAGCGTCACCGGCTTCGCCGCCGGTGCCGTGCCGGTGAGGCTCCCGCTCGGCGTCGGCTGCACCGGCACGGGCAAACCGTTCCACAGCACGGAGTTCGCCGTGCCGAAGACCTCGAACGCGCCGTCGGTGCCCGTGTCGCCGGTCAGCGCGAGGATGCCGTACTGCGTGCTCGCGGTGCGCACGAGGTGGGTGCCGCGGACCAGCACCGGGCCGGCCGCGGTGTCGTGGCGCCAGAACGTCGCCGCGGTCGCCTTGTCCGCGAGCAGCAGGAGCAGCGGCCGCGCGCCGGGGGCGGTGACGAGCACCCGCGTCAGGCCGTCGTGGGTGTAGTTCAGCCGCAGGTCGCCGCGGGCGGCGTCCCAAGTGGACGTCGCGGCGCCGCCGAGGACCTGGACGGACGGCTGCTGCCCGAACCGCAGGACGGTCTCCCCCGGGCCGCCGTGGTCGCCGTAGAGCACCGCGACGTCCCGGTTCCCGATGGCCGCGGTCGTCATGATCTCCGACGTCGAGTACTGCATCCGGGTCGCGCCGAGGTCGTAGCCGGCGACGAGGATCTTGGACTGGCGCCCGTTCAGCGTGATGCCGGTGCCGGGCTGCTGCGGCACGGCCGGGTAGTAGTCGCCGCCGCCGGACAGCAGGTCGACCGCGTCGACCACGACGAACGGCCCGGTGGCCTTGGCGTTCTTCTGCCCGGTGACGACGATCTTCAGCGTGTGCGCCCCGGCGGGCAGGTCGCGCACGGCGTAGCCGGTGACCTGGTTCTGCTTGCCCGCCGCGTAGAGGTCTACCGTGTCCACTTTGGACCCGTCGAGGTAGACGTCGGCGATGCCGTGGCTCGGGTCCTTCGAGGTCACCCACCGGATTCCGGTGCCGGTGAAGGGAATGCTCACGCTGTCGCCGGTCACCTGCGAGAACGACTCGGTGTGCTGGTAGTCGCCGCCGGTGTAGTTCACCTCCGGCCCGACGTGGCTCCAGGTGCCGGTGTAGCCGACCTCGGCGGCGCGGTCGTCGTAGGTGTACCCGGCGTGCGCGGCGAGGTCGAGCGCGATGCTGGTGGTGTCGACGGCGGTCGACGTCGAGTCACTGTGCCGCAGGGTGTGGAACTGCGTGCGGGTGTCGGGGTTGATCCGCGCGGTGTCGGTCAGCGCCGGATCGGTGAGCGGCGCCCCGGCGAGCCCGTCGGTCTTGGTCAGCGGGGCGACGGACTGGGTGAAGTACCCGATCAGCTTGTCCTCGTTGTACTTCGGGTCGAACTGCCGGGCTTCGGTGATCGCCGCGCCGTAGTCGTAGGAGGTGTAGTTCTGCGGGATCGCGCTCCAGCCCCAGGACGTGCCACCGTGCAGCATGTAGAAGCTCTGGCCGGTCGCGCCGACCGCGATGTTCTGCTTGTAGAAGACGTTCGCGAACTGGTCGTTGATCAGCTGCGCGCACTTCTCGTAGCCCGGGCCGCCCCACGGGTCGAACGCGCCGCCCTGGAACTCGGCGGTGATCAGCGGCTTGCCGGGGACGTGGTCGTAGCTGATGTCCGGGACGCCGTTCCACTTGGCGGGGTTCGAGCAGTCGAAGCCCTGCGGGTAGGAGTCGGCGGCGTCGACGTCGAGCGCGGCGTCGCCGGAGTTGAAGGTGCCGTTGTTGTTGCCGACCAGCGGGACGGTGATGCCGTCGGCGCGGGCCTTGTCCTCCAGGTGCTGCATGTACGCGCGGCCGTCGGCCTTGCCGTTGTAGTACTCGTTTTCCACCTGGTAGGCCAGGACGCTGCCGGTGCCGTTGGTCAGCTGGTGCCGCGCGATGATCCGGTCGATCTGCGTCTGCCACTCGTCGGAGTACTTCAGGTAGACCGGGTCGGCGCTGCGGGTGTGCCCGGGCGTGGTGGACAGCCAGGTCGGGAAGCCACCGCCGTCGACCTCGGCGTTGATGTACGGCCCGGGCCGCGCGATGACGTACAGCCCGGCCTGCTGCGCCATGTCGAGTAGCAGGTCCAGGTCGCGGACGCCGGTGAAGTCGTACACGCCCTGCCGCGGCGAGTGGTAGCCCCAGTCGAAGTAGAGCGACGTCGCGTTGAAGCCCGCCGCCTTCATCTTCTGGAAGATGTCGAGCCACAGGCTGGGGCTGGGCAGCCGGTAGGAGTGGAACTCGCCGGACCACAGGTAGGTCCGGTTCCCGTCGACGAGGAAGGAGTAGCCGTCGTAGGTGACGGTGTGCCCGGTCTTGGCAGGGGCCGCCTCGGCCCGCGGGCCGGAGACTCCGGCCAGGGCGAAGACGAGGGCCAGCAGGGCGGACGACAGAGCGCGGATGCGACGGCGCATACGGGCCTCCTGAGCGGCGGGGACCACAATCGAACATGAACCCTTGCCGACCACACAGAAGTCGTCAAGATACAACACCGGGATGGATCAGCGCCAAGGTCTTGTTAGCGTTAACACCCTTGCCGGAAAAGGACTTTTGGGATGTCCGCCCGGCGCGTGGGATCAGCGCGAACCGGTGCTCTCCCGCACCACCAGCTCCGCGGGCACCAGGTGCCGCGCCCCCGCGTCGCCGCCCGCCATCCGCTCCTCGAGCAGGCCGAACGTCCGCCGCCCGACCTCGATGAAGTCCTGGCGCACCGTCGTCAGCGGCGGGGTGAAGTACGCCGCCTCGGGGACGTCGTCGAAGCCCGCCACGTGGACGTCCTCCGGGACCCGGATGCCCGCCTCGGTGAACGCCCGCAGCAGGCCCAGCGCCATCTGGTCGTTGGCGGAGAAGACCGCCTTGAGCCCGCGCTTGCCCACCAGCGCCCGGCCCGCTTCGTAGCCCGACCGCGGGCTCCAGTCGCCGCGCACCACCGCCGGCACCCGCAGGCCCCGGGCCTCCAGGGTTTCCCGCCAGCCGCGTTCGCGGTCGCGGGCCTCCAGCCAGTCCTCCGGCCCGGCGACGTGCCAGACCGTCCGGTGCCCCTGCGCGAGCAGGTGCTCGGTGGCCAGGCGGGCGCCGTCGTACTGGTCGACCGAGATCACCGGCACCGGCGCCGACTCGCCGCCGCCGACGGCCACCAGCGGGATGTCCGGGGGCGCCGCGTCGAGGGCCCGCCCGGCCGTCACGTGCGGGGCGATCACGACGATCCCCTCGACGGCCTGGCGCCGCAGGCTCTCCACCGCGTCGCCGATCGACGTCCGCCCCGGCCGGGTCACGCTGCAGATCGCAATGCCGTAGCCGGCCTCCCGCGCCGCGTTCTCGATGCCGTACAGCGTGCTCGCCGGCCCGTAGAGGTTCGACTCCAGCGCGACCACGCCGAGCGTGCCGGACCGGCCGGTGACCAGCGCCCGCGCGGCGGTGTTCGGCCGGTACCCGAGCTTCTGCACGGCGGCGAGGACCCGTTCGCGGGTCTCCGGCCGCACCGGGCCGCTCTCGTTGACCACCCGCGACACCGTCATGTGCGACACCCCGGCCATGCCGGCGACGTCGGCCAAGCTGGGCTGCCGCGGCGGCGGCGCCACCGTCCGCGTCTGTTCGCCCGCCTTCGCCCGGTCCACCACCCTGGCCCCCTCCGGTTCGTACCGTGTCACCACCCCCGTGACGGTACCGCCGAACCGGCACACCCTGGACGTCCCGCGCCGGGTCACGACGATCCGAGCGGAACGGAGAGCGCTTTCACGACCGCCGCGACCCGCTCGGCCGCCGTGGCCCGGCCCAGTTCGGCGGGTTGCGCGGTGAGGACGACCACGATGTACCGGTCGTCGGCCAGCACTCCGGCGGCGTGCAAGTTTCGCGCCGGGGTGCAGCACGAAGCCCCTTCCATGACCGACTCGGGGCGGGCCCCTTCGGCCAGGAGGGAGCGGTAGCCGCGGGCCAGGTCGGCGGCGGTGACCACGGTGTCCTCCCAGCGCCGGGGGTCGGCGGGCGGGTGGGTCCCCGTCAGGCCGAGCCGCGCGGCCCAGCCGGTGACGATCGCGGGCCCACCCAGCCGCACCCACCACCGGCCGGTGACGGCGTCGTCGCCCGCCAGCAGCTCCGCGACCTCGTCCGACGGCACTCCCCGCTTCCGCGCTTCCAGCGCGATGAGCAGCTTGACCAGCGACGCGGCGGGATAGGCGGCGTCCGGACGGTACGAGACGACGTCCCGGCGGGTGCGCCGGTCGTGGACGAGCACACTGAGCCGCCCCGGCACCAGGGCGGCCAGCTCGGCGTCGCCGGGCACCGACGGCGGGGCCGAAGTCGCGGTCGTGGCCACGACCGTCGACACCGGAGGTGTGGCGGTGGACACAGTGGACTCCGGCGGCCGGACCGCCGCGGCAACGGTGAGGGTCGCCGTCACGGCCGCCGCGCACGTCACGGCCACCAGCATCGCGTTTCGCCTGTGCATACCTCCTGTTGCCTGGAGGCGGCAAAGGTGTTCGGTTCAGGCCGGGCCGAGGCGCACGCAGCAGAAGCCGGGGTGCGGGTCCAGCCGCGCGCACAGCCGCTGCTCCCCCACGCCGTCGAGCATCCCCTCGACCAGGCCGAGGTTCATCTCGCAGACCAGCCGCGTGTGCGTGCGGGCCAGCTGCTGGAACGGGCAGTTGCCCAGCAGGACCTCGCCGTCCGCGGCGCGCGGCTCGAACCCGTGTTCCTCCAGCGCGGCGACGATGTCCGGGGCGCCCGCGGCCAGTTCGGCGCCGTGCTCGCGGGCCCGGCGGCCGAGGATCTCGCGGGGTGAGCCGCCGGTCTCGTCGGCTTCCTCCACCGCCGTGGCCAGCAGCTCGCCTGCCAGCTCGTACTGGCGCTCCGGCAGCGAGACGCTGACCTGGCGGTCCGACCGGCGGTACAGCTTCGCCGGGCGGCCCGCCCCGGGCCCGGTGCGGCCGGTGCGGCGTTCGTGGCCGACCGTCAGCAGCCGTTCGCCCACCAGCCGGTCGAGGTGGAAGGCGACCGTCGCGCGGGGCACGCCGAGTGCCGCGGCGGCCTCGTCGCGGGTCACCGGCTCGGGGCTGCGGACGACGTACTCGTACAACCGGCGCCGGGTCGGCTCGTCCAGCGCCGCGACCGCGGCCAGCGCACCGGCCTGGGTTTCGTGCATCACGGCATTCTAAAACAAACAGCTGTTGACGAAAACCCCTGCCGACTTCTAAAGTCAGCCCGACTTTGTTTTAGAAGGAGGCAGAGCCCGTGACCGTCGAACCCGTACCGCTGCGGCACCTCGGTGTCGTCCACGATCGCGACGACATCGACCTGCACGCGGCGGAGAGCGCGGTGGCCGACCTGCTGCGCGCGCTGGGCAAGGACCCGTCGTCGGAGCACCTGGGCGACACGCCGCGGCGCGTGGCGCACGCGTACGCGGAAATGCTGCGGCCGCGCGACTTCCAGCTGACGACGTTCCCCAACGACGAGGGCTACGACGAGCTCGTGCTGGCCAAGAGCATCCCGGTGCAGTCGCTGTGCGAGCACCACCTGCTGCCCTTCCGCGGCGTCGCGCACGTGGGCTACCTCCCCGGCGAGCGCATCCTCGGCCTGTCGAAGCTCGCCCGCGTCGTCGAGATGTTCGCGCGCGACCTGCAGGTGCAGGAGCGGCTGACCAAGCAGGTCGCCGACTGGCTGCAGGAGCGCCTGGCCCCGAAGGGCGTCGGCGTCGTGATCGAAGCCGAGCACCTGTGCATGTCGCTGCGCGGGGTGCGGGCGGCAGGCGCGCTCACCGTCACGTCGTCGCTGCACGGCCTGCTGCGTGAGGAACCCAAGACGCGCCAGGAGTTCTTCGCACTGACCGGGGTGGTCGCATGACCGGGACGTACGTCGTCGTCGGCGCCGGGCTGGCCGGTGCCAAGGCCGTGGAAATGCTGCGGGCGGAAGGCTTCACCGGGCGGGTGGTCCTGATCGGCGCCGAGCCGGACCTGCCGTACGAGCGGCCGCCGCTGTCGAAGGGCTACCTGCTCGGGCAGGACGACCGGGCGTCGGTGTTCGTCCACGACGAGAAGTGGTACGCCGAGCAGGACATCGAGGTGCGGACCGGGCAGCGTGTCACGGCGCTGGACCGGGCCGCCCACGAAGTCGAGCTGGACGGCGGGGAGCGCCTCGGCTACACGAAACTGCTGCTGGCGACGGGATCCTCCCCGCGGCGGCTGCGGGTGCCGGGCAACGACCTCGACGGCGTCCACTACCTACGCCGGCTGTCCCACGCCGACCGGCTGCGCGAGGCGCTGGCCGCCGGCGGCCGCGTCGTCGTGGCGGGCGCGGGCTGGATCGGCCTGGAAACCGCGGCGGCGGCCCGGCATTACGGCTGCGAGGTGACGGTCGTCGAGCCGAGTCCGTCCCCGCTGCACGCGGCGCTCGGGCCGGAGGTGGGCGAGTACTTCGCGAAGCTGCACCGCGGCCACGGCGTGGACCTGCGGCTCGGCGTCGGCGTGACGGGTTTCGCCGGCGACAAGGAAGTGACGGCGGTGCGGACGGACGCGGGCGAGATCCCGGCCGACGTGGTGATCGTCGGCATCGGCGCCCGCCCCGAGACGCAGCTGGCGGCCGACGCGGGCCTGGCGGTCGACGACGGCATCTGCGTCGACGCGGGCCTGCGCACCGAAGACCCGGACATCTTCGCGGTGGGCGACGTCGCGAGCGTGTGGCACGAGCGCTACGAGCGCCGCATCCGCGTGGAGCACTGGGCGGCGGCGACGAACGGCGGCCCGGCGGCGGCGCGGGCGATGCTGGGGCAGGAGGTCGTCCACGACGAGCTGCCGTACTTCTTCTCCGACCAGTACGACGCGGGCATGGAGTTCACGGGCTGGTTCCCGCCGGGCGGCTACGACCGCGTGGTGACCCGCGGCGAGCCGGACGCGTTCCACGCGTTCTGGCTGAGCGGCGGCCGGGTGGTGGCGGGCCTGCACGTCAACCGCTGGGACGAGGGCCTCGACGCGGTCCGGCAGCTGATCCTCAGTGGACAGACCGTGGACCCGGACCGGCTCGCCGACCCGTCCCGCCCTCTGGACGCAACGGCCTGAGCCCCGGCTTCCGGCCTGTCCCGAGCGCCCCGATGTGGCGTTGAGTGCGCTAGTGAACACAGCGGCGCGAAGCGCCTCCGTTGAGGGCGGTGGTGGGGGCATGGGAGGAGCACCCAAGGCCGCATTGGGGCGTTTCGGCCGCGGCGCGCTCCAGCGACTCCCAGCCCACCCGGCAGATGCCCCGGCTCGGCCCGGTGACCGTGCCCGCCGCCGGTCCGCGGTCGTGAGTGGTAATTCGCGTTAGAACCCTAATTACCACTCACGACAAGCCGCGGCAGACCACCCAGCGCGTCAGTCCTCGCGCCGGTGTCGTCCGCGGCGGACTCCGGCCAGGGCGCGGGTGCGGGTCGCCAGGTCTCCGCGGCGGGCGCGGCGGGCGTAGTCCAGCAACGCCTCCGCCTGGTCGGCCGGGAGCCAGCCGCGGTCGGCCGCCGCTTCCAGTCTCAGCAGGTGGGTTACCAGCTCGCGGGAGTCCGCGTCGTGCTCGCCTGCCCTCTCCGCGAACCTGCGGGCCGCTTCCGCCTCGCCGTCGCACCATGCCGTCATGGCCAGGAGCGTGGCCGTCGCGGTCAGGATGTCGCCGCGGTGGATGCCTCCCTCGGCCGCCAGGTGCTCCGCCAGCTGGAAGCTGCGCGTGCCCTCTCCGCCCGGGCCTTCCCGACGCACCGACTGCGCCAGTTCCCGGATCTGCCGCGTGACGTAGTCCTCCGCCATGTCGTCCCCCTCTGCCGTGCCGCCGTCACCCGACAGGTGTACTCCATGGGCGTCCGGATACGTCCAACGACCCATGCGTTTCGTCCGATCGGTCCCGGATTCAGCCCGATCGGCCGGGCCCGGCGCGCCGCTGGGACATGTACACCGCCGCCGACGTGCGCCGCTCCACCCCGAGTTTGTGCAGCACCGAGGACACGTAGTTCTTCACCGTCTTCTCCGCGAGGAACAGCCGCTCGGCGATCTGGCGGTTGGTCAGCCCCTCCGCGACCAGGTCCAGTACCCGCCGCTCCTGCGGGCTCAGCTGCTCGTACCGCGGGTCCGGTGCCGCGACGTCCTCGCCGCGCAGCTTGTTCATCACCGACGCCGTGAGCGTGACGTCCAGCAGCGAGCCGCCGCGGGCCACCGTGCGGACCGCCTCGACCAGCGACCGGCCGGACACCTGCTTGAGCATGTAGCCGGCCGCGCCCGCCATGATCGCGCCGAACAGCGCGTCGTCGTCCGAATAGGACGTCAGCATCAGGCACGCGGGCGGCGGTTCCACAGTGGACCGGATGTCGCGGCAGACCTCGACGCCCTGCCCGTCGGGCAGCCGCACGTCGAGGATCGCCACGTCCGGGCGGGCCTGCGGAATCCGGACCAGCGCCTCGGCCGCCGTCGCCGCCTCGCCGACCACTTCGATGTCCGGCTCGGGCTCGAAGACCGTCTTCAGGCCGGTCCGGACCAGCTCGTGGTCGTCCAGCAGGAACACCGAGATCGTCATCGCCTGCCCCCCTGCTCGCCGGTCCGCACCGGCAGCTCCGCCGTCCATTCCAGCCGCGAGCCGCCCCCGCCGCCGTCCGCCAGCACGCAGTGCCCGCCCCACCGTGCCGCCCGCGCGGTCAGGTTGGCGAGCCCGCTGATCCGGCCCGCCTCCCGCGGCGGGCCTGCCCCGTCGTCGCGCACCACCAGCGTCAGCCGCCGGCCCAACCCGTCGACGGTGACCTCGACCGACGACGACTTCGCCGACGCGTGGCGCGCGACGTTCGTCAGCGCTTCCCGCAGCGACGCGATCAGGTCCGAGCGGACGGCGTCCGGCACGGCGGCGTCGAGCGGCCCGTCGAACCCGACGCGGGGCTCGAAGCCGAGCGCCTCGCGCGCGTCCACGGCCACCCGCAGCAGCTCCGCGCGGAGGCTGCCCTGTGCCTGTGCGGGCGCCTGCAGCGAGAAGATGCTGTTGCGGATTTCGCGGATCGTGCCGTCGAGGTCCTGGGCGAACCCGGCCACGCGCGCGGCGACCACCGGGTCGGCGATGAGCCTGCTGACGCCCTCCAGCCCGAGCCCGGTCGCGAACAGCCGCTGGATCACCAGGTCGTGCAGGTCGCGGGCGATCCGGTCGCGGTCTTCGAACACCGCCAGCTGCTGGCGCGCCTCCTGCGCGCGGGAGAACTCGACGGCCAGCGCCGCGTGCCCGGCGAAGGTCTCGGCCAGCTGGACGTCGGATTCGGTGAACGGCGACTTGTCGCGGAACTTCGCGACCACCAGCACCCCGAGGGTCTCCTCGCCGACGATCAGCGGCACCGAGATCGCCGAGTCGAGGTCCTTGATCATCGCCGGCATCGAGCCGGCGCGGTCACGCTGCTGCTTCTGCACGTGCGCGCCGTAGTCGCGCACCACGACCGGGCGGCGGGTGGTGAACGCCATCCCGGTGGCCGTGCCCTCGGCGGGCACGGTCAGCCCGGTCAGGCGGTCGGCGTCCTCCCCCGGCGGCTCGACGACCTCGAACACCAGCCGGCCGGGCCCGTCGGGCCGGGCGATCGCCCCCGCGGTCCCGCCGGCGACGACGCGGGCGCGTTCGGCGACCAGCCGCAGCGTGTCCCGCAGGTCCTGGGCGCCCAGCAGCGCGCCGGTGACGTCGTAGGACGCCTCCAGCCAGCGCTCACGGCGGCGCATCTGGTCGACGAGCAGGGCCTTTTCCACGGCCATCCCGGTCGCCGCGGCGAGCGCGCCCAGCACTTCCCGCCGCCGGCGGCCGAACTCCCCGTCGTCCCCGGGCTCGACTTCGAGCGTGCCGAACGTGCGGGTTCCCGCGCGGACCGGCAGCTCCAGCACGGCCGCGCCGGGACGGCCCCGGCCGTGCTCGGCGACACCGCCTTCGGGCACCTCCAGCCGGGCGCGCCGGGCGCCGAGCAGCTCGCAGGTCGCCGTGACGGCACGCTCCAGCAGGGCAGGAAGTTCCAGCTCGCGTGCGATGCCGCCCACCGCCGCGAGGATCGCCGGCATGCTGATTTCGTCCGCCACTTCCCGTCGACCCCGCTGGCTCCGCCGAGTTCCCGGGCCTGCCCCGGGCCGTCAAGGGTCCCACACGGCACTGCCCGTGTCGGCCCAATCCGGTTCGTCCATCCGGTGGGTCGATGCGCGCAGCCAGTTCGTTACTGCGTGTGGCAGGCGATCCGGTGGCCGGTGATGGTCTCGGCGGGAATGCGCAGGAACCGCAGCCCCGCACGGGCCGGGCACGAGCAGGCGATCTCGGCGACGTCGACGGCGGCGGACTCGGTGGCTCGCCCGAGCAGGCTGACGTACCAGCCGCCGCCGAGGCCGGCTTCGAACTCGTCGGCCTCGAACGCGACGACGGCGTCGTGCGCGCCCGCGTACAGGGCGCTCTCGGACGGCACGGCGAACACCACGGCGTCGCCGACGACGGCGAAGCGCACCGGGCGCACGGCGGGCATGGCGCGGTGCGTGAAGATCACCCGGCCGAGTGTCGCCGTCCGCAGCAGGGCAAGGCACTGCGGCCGGTCCAGCTGCAGCTCGAAGCCCACGTCGTCCACCATCGCGCCCCTGTGTCTCTTCCGTGAATTCCCCCGGACGATCAGGGTGATCGGCGGGGCGCGGGGCCCGATAGGGCCGTTCGGCCCGGCCCCGGCCGCGCGGCCCGGGCAGGCACACGGCGGACCGGCGCACCAGGGCCGGAAGACCCCGGTTGTCATGGCCGCCCGGCACGTGTGGTGGCCACGCGGCGTGACCTAACGTCGTGACAGTCCGTGAGCTGTTCGCGAAAAGGGGTGAGGCCGACATGCCGCCGCCGCACTCCACCGCAGGCAAAACCGCCGCGTCGTTCACCCTCGACCCGGCGCTCGTCCGGTCCGCGGTGCAGGGCGACCGCGCGGCGGTCGCCGAGGTGCTGCACACGCTGCGGCCGGTGGTGTTCCGCTACTGCCTCGGGCGGCTGCGCACCTGGCAGGACGGTTCGTCCGACGCGGAGGACTGCGCGCAGGAGGTGCTGCTGGCCATCGTCCGCGCCCTGCCCGGCTACCACCTCGAAGCGGACGGGTTCGTGGCGTTCGTCTTCGGCATCGCCGCCCACAAGGTGTCCGACTTCCACCGCCGCCGCGCCCGCGACCGCACGAGCCCGATGGCGGAGCTGCCCGCCGAGCGCTCGTCCGGCACCGACCCGACCGGCGAGGAGGCGGAGCGCTCGGCCGCGCTGGGCCGGTCGGCGGGCCTGCTCGACCGGCTCCCGCCGCGCCAGCGCGAAATCCTGGTCCTGCGGATCGTCCTCGGCCTGTCGGCGGAGGAGACGGCGACGGCGGTCGGCCTCGGCAGCGCGGGCGCGGTCCGCGTCGCCCAGCACCGGGCACTGGCCACCCTGCGGCGCTCCCTGGAGGCGCAGCCGAACTCGCTACGGTAGTTCCTCGTTGACCTTCTCCAGGCGGCGGCCGGTGGTGCGCGGGCCGAGCAGGGCGACGTCGAGCGCGACCACCACCAGCGCGCCCGCCACCACCAGGAACAGGGCCGTCGGGCCGTGGGCGTTCAGCAGCGGCACCAGCACGAACGGCATCGCGCCGCTGGCCAGGCGCGACAGCGAATACGTGCCGCTCGCCGCCGTCGAGCGCAGCGCCGTCGGGAAGATCTCCGCCTGGTAGATGTGGAACGCGTTGGAGAACAGGTTGCTCGTCGCCGTGTAGAGGAAGCCGAACACCAGGATCAGCGTCATCGAGCCCGCCAGGCCGAACGCGATGCCGAACGCCGCCATCGCCAGCACCGAGCCGATCACCAGGTGCTTGCGCTCGACCCGTTCCACGATCGGCAGCGACAGCGCCGAGCCGACCGGGTAGCCGAGGTAGGTCAGCGCGGCGAACAGCAGCGACTGCGAAACCGCGTACCCCTTGGCCGCCAGCACCAGCGGCACGAGCGTGCCGAAGCCGTAGTAGCCGAGGGTCTGCAGGAGGTGGAAGACCACCATCATCGACGTCCGCCGGCGCAGTGCGGGGGTGAACAGGTCGCGCACCGGCGCCACCGCCCGCCGCCGGGTCGTCCCGCGGGGCGGCGCGGACGCCGTGACGGTGCTCCCGCGTGCCTCGGCCTCCATCCCGGCCACCAGGTACGCGGCCTCGTCCGTGCGGCCGACGGACTCCAGCCACCGCGGCGACTCCGGCAGGCCGCGCCGCAGCAGGAACACCGCGGCCCCGCCGAGTGCGCCGAGCACGAACAGCCAGCGCCAGCCCGGGATGCCGAGGATCTCGTGCCCGGTCAGCCCGCGGGCGAGGAAGCCGACCACCGGGAACCCGAAGAAGGCCAGCGTGTACGCCCACGCGATGAAGCGGCCGCGCCGGCGGGCGGGCAGCAGGTCGGTGAGGTAGGTGTCGGCCAGCGGCGGTTCCGCACCCAGGCCGATACCGGCGAAGAACCGCGTCACCAGCAGCATCACCGCGCTGCCGCTGAACGCGCCGAGCAGCGAGAAGAACGAGTAGAGCCCGAGGTTGAGCAGGAACGCGCCGCGGCGGCCGAACCGGTCGGCGAGCCGGCCCAGCAGCAGCGCGCCGACGAACATGCCGACGAACGTCGAGGCCAGCAGCGGCGGCAGCGCGGCCTTGCTCAGCTTGAACTCCTCGACCAGCACCGAGCTGAGCACGCCGGTGAGGAAGACCTCGTAGAAGTCGAAGAACAGGCCCAGCCCGACGGCGACGGTGGCCCGGCGGTGCGTGCGGGTGACGGGCAGCCGGTCGAGCCGGCCCGCGATCGTGCCGGTATCCGGCGCGGTGGCGTCGGGGACGTTCGCCATCCACGGTCTCCTTCGGCTTTGCGCATGCGGTCGGCCGATTTCAGGGTCGCGAACAATCCGCCTTTCGGCAAGCGGGCATTCCTCCCGCCGCACTCTGCTATACGGATGGCGGTTCGGATCGGTTCAAAGTTTTTTTCGCGGGGTCACCGCCGAAAAGAACTTCTTGCCCGGTGTGAAACAGCCGTGTAGCTTCCATAACGGAACGATAACCAGCCGGTTGACGGCGCGGCCGCGGGCAGGCGGCCGCGCACCCACTGATGTCGGGTCAGTGGACCAGCCCGCGAAATCGGTTCCGTGCCGACGCATTTCCTGACGGGAACGACCCTGCGCTCGTTCCCGCAGGCCCGACACCCGGAGGATTCCGCATGTCCCGCACCCAAGGACGGCACCGCCTTTCCCGCAGAACGAAGATCGCGACCGGCGGGCTCGCGCTCGCCATCGCGGTCGGCGGCATCGTCGTCGCGACCACCACCGGCAACACCGGCGAGGCCAGCGCCGACGAGGCCGACCCGGCGTTCTACATCGACATCCTGAAGGTCAAGCCGAACCAGTTCGACCCGCGGCCGGTCTCCGGCGCGGCGACGGGCACGTTCACCGTCGACTGCGGCCGCAACGAGAACGGCCACTTCAACCCGGACAACTTCATCGCCCAGCCCGGCGTCCGCAACGGCGCCCAGCACCTGCACGACTACGTCGGCAACCTCTCGGCCAACGCCGACTCGAACAACAAGAGCCTGCTGCGGTCGGGCACCACCTGCCGCAACGGGGACAAGTCCGCCTACTTCTGGCCGGTCGTGCGCATCGACACCGGCGAGAAGGAGAAGAACGAGCGGGCCAAGCTCCCGGACGGCGACCGCGCCCAGGCCGACCAGGAGGGCCGGAGCGTCCAGGTGGCCTGCCCGGACGTCGCCAGCAAGCTGCCGGACATCCCCGACCAGGCGATGGCCGAGGTGAACGCCAACCTCGACCAGCTCGACACCCAGGCCGACGAGGCCAACAAGCGCATCGCCGCAACGCAGGGCCAGGGCGGCCCGAACTTCGTCCAGAACGCGATCCTCGGCCCGCTCAAGGACAGGCGCGCGGCGATCATCGACCGGATCGCCATCGCGATCGGCCGGTTCGCGCCGAAGCCGCAGGGCCTCGGCGGCCTCGCGCCGTGCGCGACGAAGCCGGGCAAGGACACCGGCGCCCCCACGCCCCCGCCGAGCAGCACCGCCGGCGGCGCACTGCCCGGCCAGGACGAGAACAACGAGCTGCCCGGCAACGACGGCGCGATCCAGCGGCCGCAGCGGGTCCAGATCACCTTCCGCGGCAGCCCGGTCGGCAAGGTCGTCGCGATGCCGCGGTTCCTGCGCGTGCTCTACGGCGACGCGAAGGTCTCGACCAACGGGCCCGCCAACGCCCGCGCGAGCTGGACGTGCACCGGCTTCGAGAACCGCGTCACCGAGAAGTACCCGATCTGTCCCGAAGGCAGCAAGGTCAAGCGCATCCACACGTTCCCGAGCTGCTGGGACGGGAAGAACACCGACAGCGCCAACCACCGCACGCACATCGTGTACCCGGACCGGTTCGGCCGCTGCGCGGCCGGCTTCAAGGCGGTGCCGCAGCTGCAGATCTCGCTGACGTACGACATCCCGCACGACGTCCAGGTGAAGAAGCAGTACAAAGTGGACGCTTTCCCGCAGGAGAAGCACAACCCGTTCTCCGACCACGACGACTTCGCCAACGTGATGTCGCAGCGGATCATGAACGGGCTGGTCAACTGCGTCAACCGCGGAAAGAACTGCCGAGCGTGACGTCTCCGGCCGGCGGCGCGGGTGCGCCGCCGGCCGGGTGCGGCAGGATGGCCCCATGGTGACCGGCGACGAGGTCCGCACCTTCGCGGCGACCCTCCCCCGCGCGTACGAGGCGATCGTGCGCGACCGGGTCAAGTTCCGCATCGGCCGGATCGTGTTCCTGGCACTGTCCCGCGACGAAACCCTGATGGGATTCGCGTTCCCTCGCGAGCAGCGCGAGGCGCTGGTGGCGGGCGAGCCGTCGAAGTTCCTGCTGCCGGAGCCGTCGGACCTGCGCTTCAACTGGGTCCGCTGCCGCCTGGCGGCGATCGAAGCCGACGAGATGCGCGAGCTGGTGGTGGAGGCGTGGCGGATGTGCGTGCCGAAGAAGGTGTGGACCGCCTACCTGGAGACACACTGAAGGTCTTCGGTCACCACGACGAGCCCGGCCACCACGGCGAACGCGGCCGTGGACGCCATCAGCAGCCAGGCTCGGCAGACCGCCGTCGTCGGCCCGCCACCCTGAGGAGGCCAAGGCCCTCGGGCACCCGCTGCGGCTGCGGGATCATGCGGTTGTGCCTGGTCGAGGAGCTGACGAACGCGAGGCGAAAGGTCTTGAATGCCCCATTCAGGACCTCCCACGACAGGAATGACTCATTCAGGACACCACGGACACGCGGACGGGCCCCTGTCCGAGGGAGGTGGACAGGGGCCCGGTCACGTCAATTACCTCAGTGGTTCACCTTGAACCACGGCTGCGCCCAGCCGAGGTAGGTCTGGCCCCAGGTGCTCTTGATCTCCGAGATCGTCGTCTCGGTGTAGGAGCCGCGGCCGTGGATGTCGTTCGACAGGAACTTGCCGCCGCCGATGGAGATCATCGTGTGGCCCGAACCGCCGTTGCTGAAGTACGCCAGGCCGCCCGCCGGGACCTGGTAGTCGCCCGGGTGCTTGAACGAGCCCGGGATCTGCGTCCAGTGGATGTAGGCCGTCTCCGAACCGCTCGCGCTGAACCCGTAGTTCTGGGCGTTGATGCGGTCGCAGTAGCGGTAGTAGCTCTCGATGTCGCTGGTGTGCACCCGGGTCTTCGCGTACGCGACGGCCTCCGCGCAGGTCTTCGGGTCGCCGGTGCCCGAGGTCGAGCAGGTCAGCGTCGAGCCGGAGCAGTCGGGCGCGACCCGGCCGTCGGAGCCGGTGTAGACGTAGGCGTCGCTGATGTAGCCGTCGCCGACCTTGTCCCAGATGTCGGTCGTGCCGTACTTGCCGTCCACGGTGGACCCGTTGGTCTGGCAGCTGATGGTCACCGCGGTGCCGTCGGCGATGCTGCCGACCGAGCTGGCGCTGGTGCTCGGGCTCGACCGCACGGTCAGCGCCGCACCCGAGTCGGTGTGCACGGTTCCGGTGGCCGCCATCGCCGGGCTCGCGCCGGCGACCGCGATCGCCGCGGCGACCCCGGCCACTCCGGCCACCCGCTTCACGATCCCCAAGTTCATTTCGTCCGTCCTCCAGTTTCGGTGGTGCCGACAGAATGGACGGGACGAGTACAAGCCGCGTACAAATTCGAGAAGAATTCCTGGAGATGCGGCAAACCGGACGAAACCCGCCTGACCAGGGGGTTTCGTCCGGTTTCACGCCAGGTATTCGGCCGCCGCGCGCAGGCTGACCCAGGAGCCGCCGAACGTGTCGATCCGCGGGCCGCCCTCGTCGGCCGGACCCGGCACGCCGGTCTCCACACGGATGTAGTCCACAGTGGACAACGCCGTGAGCAGCGCGCGCACCCCCGGATGACGATGTGCCTCGCGGGTGACCACGACGACGCTGCGGAACCCTTGTGCCGCTTCGAGAACCGCCTCGGCGTCCCCGGGGACCGCGGTCATCGTGCGGGTGCCCGGCACCAGCGCGGTCAGGTGCGCGCCGAGGCCCCACGGCATCGGCCCGGCCGCGATGGTCGGCTCCGTCTGGACGTCCACCACGAGCGGCGGGCCGTCCAGCCGCGGCTCGCCCCGGACACGCAGGGCCTGGCGCGCGGCCTCGAGCCCGAGCTTCCGGTCGACCGGGCCGGGGATCGCCGGCGCCGGGTCGGTGCCCAGCGCCGCCGTCCGCGCCGCCGCGTCCGCCAGCCGCTCCAGCGGCAGCTCCCCCGCCTCGACCGCGGCCACGATGGCCGCGACGCAGGCGTCCAGGTGCCCGGGTTCGAACGCCGCTCCGCCGAGGCACAGCGCGTCCGCGCCCGCGGCCAGTGCCCGCACGGCCGAGCGCCCGAGGCCGTCGTGGCGCCCGTACGCGCCGGACACCGCGCCCATCTCCAGCGCGTCGGTGATCACCGTGCCGGTGAACCCGAGTTCCCCGCGCAGGACGTCGGTGAGCGCGGTGCGGTTGAGCGTGGCCGGCTCGTCGCCCCACGCCGGGACGACCAGGTGGCCCGACATCACCGAGCGGACCCCGGCCGCGATCGCCGCGGCGAACGGGACCAGCTCGATCGCCCGCAGCTCTGCCAGTGATCGCGGCAGCACCGGCAGGGCCACGTGCGAGTCCTCGGTGGCCGCGCCGTGGCCCGGGAAGTGCTTCGCGCACGCCGCGACGCCGTACTTCTGCAGGCCGGTCACGTACGCCGCCACGTGCGGCGACGCCTGCGCCGGGTCCGAACCGAACGCGCGGACGCCGATGATCGGGTCCTCGGCCGCCAGGGTCAGGTCCGCGCACGGCGCCAGGTTCACCGTGACGCCGCACGCCGCCAGCCGCTCGCCGAGCGCGGCGGCGACCGCGGTGGTCAGCTCCGGGTCACCGGCCGCGCCGAGGGCGAGCGGGCCGGGCACGAACGACCCGGTGTTCACGTCGAGGCGGGTGACGTCGCCGCCCTCCTCGTCGATCCCGACGACGACGCCGTCGCGCTCGCCCCGCAGCTGCGCGGTCAGCGCGGCGACCTGCTCGTCGTCGACGACGTTGCGGCCGAACAGCACCACCCCGCCCAGTCCCTCGGCGACGCGGCGGCGCAGCCAGCCCGGCGCGGTCGTCCCGGCGAACCCGGGCAGCAGGACGGCTTCGGCGAGCTTCTCCGGAGAGGACACCGGCTACCCCTTCACCGCGCCGGCGGCGACACCGGCCACGAGCTTGCGTTGCACGAGCAGGAAGAAGACCAGCGCCGGGACCGCGTAGATGACCGACGCGGCCATGACGCCACCCCAGTCGGTGGCGAACGCCGTGCGGAACGACGCCAGCCACACCGGCAGCGTCTCCCGTTCCTTGGTGTGGATGAACACCAGGGCGAACAGGTACTCGTTCCACGCGGTGATGAAGCTGAACACCGACGTGGTGACCAGTCCGGGCGCGAGCAGCGGCAGCGTCACCCGGCGGAAGGCGCCGGTCCGGCTGCAGCCGTCGATCATCGCGGCCTCCTCCAGCTCGTACGGGATCCCGTTGACGAAGCCGTAGAGCATCCAGATGGTGAACGGCAGCGTGGTCGCGAAGTAGATCAGCAGCAGCGACGGCAGCGTGTCGAGCAGCCCGGCGTCCCGCATCAGCAGGAACAGCGGGATGAACAGCGCCGACGTCGGCGCCAGCTGGGCCACCATGACCAGCAGCAGGAAGCCCTTGCGGCCGGTGAACCGCAGCCGCGCCAGCGGGATCGCCGCCAGCGCCCCGGCGACCAGGGAGCAGAGCACCGCGCCGACGGTGACGATGAGGCTGTTGAGCAGGTAGACCGGGAAGTTGTCCCGCGACAGCGCCGTGGCGAAGTTGCCGAACGAGAACGATGTCGGGATGAGGTCGTACTTCGGGGACAGGATCTCGCCGGGGGTCCGCAGCGACGTGACGAACATCCAGTACGTCGGGAAGACGATCGCCAGCGCGGCGAGCAGGCCGAGTACCGACAGCGCGATCCGCTGCGACAGCGGTTTCCTCACTTCAGTCCCCCTTCCGGGGTCCGCACGAGCAGCTGGATGTACCGGCCCGTGATCAGCGCGAGCAGGATCAGCATCAGCGTCGCGATGGCGCCCGCCGCGCCGAAGTGGTTGCCCGCGATGCCCTTGAGGTAGAGCACGACGGCCAGCGTGGTGCTCTCGCCGTCGGGACCGCCTTCGCGGATCGCCCAGATCTGGGGGAAGGCGTTGAAGTCCCACAGCACCGACAGGAACGTCACCATCGTGGTGATCGGCGCGATGGCGGGCCAGGTGACCGCGCGGAACGTCTGCCACGGCCCGGCACCGTCCATCGCGGCTGCCTCGTACTGCTCCTGCGGGACGCCGATGAGGCCCGCGTACAGGGAGAACGTCACGAACGGCACGGCCTGCCACACGATGAGCAGCCCGATCACCGTCAGCGTGCTGGCCCCGCTGGAGAACCACGAGAAGCCGATGAACCCGGAGAAGCCGAGCCGGTCGAGGGTCTTGTTGAGGATGCCGTACTGCTCGTCGAAGATCCACTGGAACACCGTGGTCGTGGCGATCACCGGCGTCGCCCAGGCGAGCACGAGCGTCACCTGCAGGATCACCCGCACGACCGGGCCGAGGTGGCGCATCAGCACCGCCAGCAGCAGGCCGCCGAGGATGGTGGCGGCCACGATCGAGGCGGTGAACACCAGCGTCCGGACGGTGATCGCCCAGAACTCCGGGTCCCCCAGCGCGCTCGTGTAGTTGTCGAACCCGATCCAGACGGTCTTGCCGGTGACGAGCTGCGCGACGTCGAGCTTGCGGAAGCTGATCCCGATCACCTGCACCAGCGGCCAGGCGAGCAGGACGAGGATCGCGGCGACGCCGGGGAGGAGCAGCAGGTACGGGAGCACCCGGTCGCCGAACCGGCCCGGCCTGCGCTTCTCCGCCCGCGCGGCGCGCGGCGATGCCGGCGGGGTGGCCCCCGCCGGCATCGTCACATTCGCGGTCGCGGTCATCCGCCGATGAGCTTGTTCAGCGCTGCGTTGGCGTCGGCGGTCGCCTGGTCGAGCGTCTTCTTGCCGGTCAGGTACGCGGTCAGCATGTCCTTGATCGGGTTCTGGCCCGACTCGACGTCGCCCCACTTCGGGCTGGCCGGGACGGCCTTGCCGTTGGCCGAGGCCTTGGCCATCACGCTGCCGAGCGGGTCCTTGTCCAGACCGGTGAGGTCGGTCGACGTGCCGGGCACGACGCCGGCGGCGGCGAGCTGGCTCTGGTACTTCGGGCTGGCCAGCAGCTTGATGTACTCCTTGGCGGCGGCCACGTTCTTGCTGTTGGCCGGGATCGCCAGGTTGGAGCCGCCGAGGAAGACGGGCGCGCTCTGGCCCGCGGTCTTGCTCGGGATCGCGAAGGCACCGGTCTTGCCGGTCAGGCTCGCGTCGGTCTTCGCGGCGGTCGCCAGCTCCCACGGCAGGCCGATCATCATGGCCACCTTGCCGGCACCGTAGACGGTCGCCTGCTGCGGCTTGGCCTCGTCGGCGTCCTTCGGCGCCTTGGTGCCGGAGGTGTCGACGAGCTTCTTGTAGAACTCCAGGCCCGCCTTGGCCTCGGGAGTGTCCAGCGTGGCCTTGTAGTTCTTGCCGTCGGCCTTGGCGACGTCACCGCCGTTGTCCCAGATGAACGACAGCAGCGCGTACCAGTTCTGGCCCGGCATGTAGAGCGCCTGGAAGTCCGGGTCACTGCCGAACTTGGCCTTGAGCTTGCCGATCGCGTCGATCCACTCGTCGTTCGACGACGGCGTCTTGGCGATGCCCGCCTGCTCGAACATGTCCTTGCGGTAGATGACCTCGCGGTTGGCCGCGTAGAACGGGACGCCGTAGGTCTTGCCGTCGTAGGTGCCGGAGTCGGCGAGGCCCTTGAGCCACTGCGAGCCGTTGAAGCTGTCCTTGTCGCCGGACAGGTCGGTCAGGATGCCGTCCTGCGCGGCGAAGGCGGCGGTCTGGGTGTTGCCGATCTCGATGACGTCCGGCGGCGCGCCGCTGGCCAGCGCGGTGGTCAGCTTCTGCTGGATGCCGTCCCACTGCTGGACTTCGTACTTGACCTTGACCCCGGGGTGCGCGGCCTCGAACTCCTTGTTGAGCGCGTCGGTCAGCGTGGCCGGCGCGGACCCGGTCATCAGCCAGACCGTGACCGTCCCGCTGAGCGGGGCATTGCCCGCCGACGAGGCCGCGGTGTCCGAACCGCTGGAGCCCGCGCAGCCTGCGGTCGCGAGCGTGAGTGCGGCGGCGCCCGCCGCCAGCTTGAGCCAGCGTTTCACTCGATGCCGTCCTTTCCCTGCCCGGCCACCGCGGCCGGGCGCCCCAAATGGTGTAGACCAATGTTGGGGTTAGAGTGGTACGTACCACAGGCCCTGTCAAGGCGGTTGCCGGAACGTTGTAATCGGGTGCGGCGGGTAGCCACCCGGTCACGACGTCCCGGCGGAAGTCGTCCGGATAGGAGGCTGCCCCGAACGTTTTTCACCGGCGGCGGTGCAGGATTTGTGGGACGGCACAACGAAAACGCTGAAGGGCACCTTCCTTGCGTCACATGCAAGGAAGGTGCCCTTCAGCTCGCCGGGGTCCGCTCAGGCGAGCGTGCCCAGCGGGAGCCCGGCATTGCGGCGTGCCCGGTGCGCGGCCATCCGCACCGGCGCGTTGACCACGCCGAATCCGCGGTAGCCGCCGATGCGCTGCACCACCTCGAAGAACACCCGCGCGCCCGCCAGGGCGGTGGTGAAGTGCAGGAACTCCCCGTGCGAATCCCGGTCGTACAGCACGGAATTCGCCCGCAGCGCCGCCAGCCGGGACGGTGGCAGGTCCAGGCGGGCTTCGAGGTCGTCGTAGTAGTTGCCGGGGATGTCCAGCAGCGGCGCGCCGAGCGCGCGCATCGCCTCCGCCGCCGCGACCGCGTCCGTGCAGGCGAACGCGACGTGCTGCGGTTCGGGGACCGCGGGCGCCCATTCGCCGCGCCGCACCACCGTGCTGTCCAGCGTCAGCCGGACGTTCCCGGCCGCCACACCGCGAGTGCGCACCAGCCCGTACGGCGCCGCGAACTCCGTGACCGGCGACGGCGTCAGCCCGAACACCGCGCGGTAGAACGACGCGGCCGCCTCGAAGTGGTCGAAGGGCTGCGTGAGCGCCACGTGATCGATTCCGATGATGCCGGCGCCGTCCGCCGTTTCGCCGGTCGGCACGAAGTCGCCGCGCCAGTCGTCGTTGCCGCAGAGGAACACCTCGGTGCCGTCCGGGGCGGCGACGGCGGCGAGGTCGGCTTCCCGCGGGCCGCGGGTCCGCGGCAGCACCGGGGCGAGCAGGGCTTCGGCCCGCCGGGCCGCGCGGACGGGATCGGGGACCGCCAGCGCGACCGCGCCGACCGCGCCGTGGGCCGCACCGCTCTCGTTGACGACCACCCGGGCGTCGCCCTGCTCCCACAGCTCGACCGGCTTCGTGCGGTGGACGCCGGTGCGCGCGAACCCGAGCGTGGCCAGCACGCGCCCGGCGCCGGGATCGGTGACGACCTCGGCGAAGGCGTGCCCGGCAGGCGCCGGCGCGGGCGGCAGGTCCAGCAGGCCGAGGGATTCCTTCAGGGTCAGCAGCGAGCGCATCGCGTCGACGGCGGCCGGGCGCGGATCGGCCTGGCGGAACACGTCGTTGAAGACCTCCAGCGACAGCGGGCCGCGGTAACCGGCGGCGAGCACGTGCCCGGTGAAGGCCGTCAGGTCGAAGTCGCCCTGGCCGGGGAAGAGCCGGTGGTGACGGCTCCACGGCAGGACGTCCATCGGCAGCGCGGGTGCGTCGGCGAGCTGGAGGAAGAAGATCTTCTCGCCGGGGATCGCGCGGATCGGGGCCGGGTCGTGGCCCTTCGACAGGATGTGGAAACTGTCCAGGCAGAGGCCGAGCGCGGGATGCGCGGCGCGGCGCACGATCCGCCACGCGTGCTCGTAGCCGCTGACGTGCCGGCCCCAGGCCAGGGCTTCGTAGGCGACCTTCATGCCCCGCCCGGCCGCGACCTCGGCCAGTGCGTGCAGCTGCTCGGCCGCGAGGTCGTCGTCGTCGACGGCGTGCGGGGACACCGACGAGCAGACCAGCACGGTGTCCGCGCCGAGGGCGGCCATGACGTCGAGCTTGTGCCGCGCGCGGCGGAGGTTGGCCGCGTGCAGGTCCGGCGGGACGGCCTCGAAGTCGCGGAACGGCTGGTAGAGGTCGATCGACAGGCCGAGATCGGCGCAGCGGCGGCGGATTTCGGCCGGACTCGACGGCGAGACCAGCAGGTCGTTCTCGAACAGCTCGACACCGTCGAACCCGGCCGCGGCGGCCGCGGCGAGCTTGTCGTCGAGCGTGCCGGACAGGCAGACGGTGGCGATCGCGGTGCGCGGTTCAGGCGGCACGGGCGGCCTCGCCTTCGAGGACGTCGAAGTGGCGCAGCATCCGCGCCGGATCGGGCTCGACGCCGGTGAACAGCCGGAACGACTCGGCGGCCTGCAGCACGACCATGCCGCCGCCGTGCAGCACCCGGCAGCCGCGGGCGCGGGCGTCGGCGAGCAGCCGGGTTTCCAGCGGCCGGTAGACGATGTCGGCAACCCACAGCCGCGGGCGCAGCAGCCCGGCCGGGACCGGCGAGCCGGGGTGCGCGGCCATCCCGGTGGGCGTGGCGTTGACCAGGCCGTCGGCGTGGTCGAGCGCCGTCAGGTCACCGGTCCGCGCGCGGCCCGCCCCGAACTTCTTCCGCAGCGCCGCGACGAGGTGCTCGCTGCGGTGGGCGTCGACGTCGTGGACGGTGAGCCGCCCGGTGCCGAGCGACAGCAGCGCGTGCGCCACCGCCGCGCCCGCGCCCCCGGCGCCGAGCAGGACCACCTCGTCCCTGCGGACGTCCGGCAGGCCGCGGGTGAGGCTGCGGGCGAAGCCGGTGGCGTCGGTGTTGTGGCCGATCGCGCGGCCGTCGTCGAACACGACGGTGTTGACGGCGCCGAGCGCGGCGGCCTCGGGCGACAGCTCGTCGAGGTGGTCCAGGACCGCCTGCTTGGCCGGGTGGGTGACGTTGAGGCCGTCGAACCCGGCGAGTTTCGCCGCGGCCACCACGTCACCGACCGGGCGGCGCAGCACGTCGAGGTCCAGCAGGCGGTAGAGGTAGCGCAGCCCGAGCTCGTCCGCCTCGCGTTCGTGCAGGGCCGGGCTGGCGGACGGCCCGATCCCCGAGCCGACGAGTCCGATCAGGTAGCTGCTCACGCGGTCCCCTCCGAGTTAATGTACGAACTAGTGAGTTCACGGTAACGCGGCGAGCGCCCCGCCGGAAGGGCTGGGTAGAGTTGGGGCGTTCACCTGCAGCGGAGGGAGCCCGGTGGCCGCACCATCGCCGGAGGCCGAGCGCCAGCGCGACAAGGACCGCACGCGGGCCGACATCCTCGAGGTGGCCACGCGGGAGTTCGCGGACAAGGGCTACACCGGCGCCCGCGTCGACGAGATTGCCGCCCGCACCAGCACCACCAAGCGGATGATCTACTACTACTTCGGCGGCAAGGAACAGCTGTACATCGCCGTGCTGGAGCGGGCGTACTCCGCGATCCGCGCGCTGGAGCAGCAGGTCGACGTCGAGCACCTGGCCCCCGAGGACGCGCTCCGGCAGCTGGCGGCGCTGACCTTCGACCACCACGAGGCGAACCCGGACTTCATCCGCCTGGTCAGCATCGAGAACATCCACCGCGCCGAGCACCTCGCGCAGTCGGAGGTCCTGGCCGGGCTGGCCGACCCGGCACTCGGCGGGCTGACGCGCATCCTGGAGCGCGGCCGCGCGGCCGGCCGCTTCCGCGCCGACGCCGACCCGCTCGACGTCCACATGATCATCAGCTCGTTCTGCGTGTTCCGGCTGGCGAACCGGTACACGTTCCAGGCGATCTTCGGACGCGACATGCTGGACCCGGCCCGGCGCGAGCACTACCGGACGATGCTCGGCGAGCTGGTGATCGACTACCTGACCGCCCGCTGAGGGCGGCGAAAAGGATCTCTTGACACCCGGGCCCCGGTCTCGCAGTCTCTATTAACTAACTAGACCGTACATTGCCTCCCCCGCCTCTGAGCAACGAAGCACGGACGTCAGGAGCACCTCCCGTGACCGGATCGATGCCCCGCAAGGCCGCACTGGCCGCCTGGATCGGCAGCGCCCTCGAGTACTACGACTTCTTCATCTACGGCACCGCCGCCGCGCTGGTGTTCAACAAGGTCTTCTTCCCCGCCTCCTCCCCCGCCACCGGCACCCTGCTCTCGCTGGCGACGTTCGGCGTCGGCTACCTCGCCCGGCCGGTCGGCGCGTTCGTGCTCGGGCACGTCGGCGACCGGTTCGGCCGCAAGCGCGTGCTCGTCTTCACCCTGCTGCTCATGGGCGTCGCGACGTTCTGCGTCGGCTGCCTGCCGACGTACGCGGGCGTCGGCGTGCTCGCCCCGGTGCTGCTGGTGATTCTCCGTCTGCTGCAAGGACTTTCCGCGGCAGGCGAGCAGGCAGGCGCGAACTCGATGTCACTCGAACACGCCCCGGAGCATCGCCGCGCGTACTTCACCAGCTTCACCCTCAGCGGCACGCAGGCCGGCCAGATCCTGGCCACCGCGATCTTCCTGCCGGTCGCGGCGCTCCCCCAGGACCAGCTGCTGAGCTGGGGCTGGCGGGTGCCGTTCTGGTGCAGCGCGCTCGTCGTGGCCGTCGGCTTCGTGATCCGCCGCACCCTCGACGAGACGCCGGTGTTCGAACGCACCGACGTCGCGAAGCTGCCGGTGGCCGAGCTGTTCCGTCACCACTGGGCCGACGTCCTGCGCGTGGTGGCCGCCGCGACGATCGCCTCGGTGAGCACGATCTTCACCGTCTACGCGCTGAGCTACGCGGTCAACACGATCGGGCTGGCCCGCACACCGATGTTGTGGGTCGGCGTGCTCGCCAACATCGTGGCGCTGGCGGCGATCCCGCTGCTCGCCGCGCTCGCCGACCGGATCGGCCGCAAGCCCGTGTTCATCACCGGCTGCCTCGCGTGCGGGGTGCTGATCTTCCCGTACCTGTGGTCGATTTCGATCGGCTCGTACACGCTGCTGTTCGTGCTCGGCATCGCGCTGTTCGGCGTCGCGTATTCGGGCGTGAACGGCGTCTGGCCATCGCTGTACGGCGAGATGTTCGGCGCCCGGGTCCGCCTGTCGGGCATGGCAATCGGCACGCAGGTCGGCTTCGCGGTGGCCGGATTCGCCCCGAGCGTGGTGTCGGCCATCGGCTCGGCCCGCCAGGACTGGCTCGGCGTCGCAATCTTCACCGCGGCGGTGTGCGTGCTCGCCGCAGCGGCCGCGGCAACGGCCCGCGAGACCTACCGCGTCCCGACGGCGGACCTCGGCTTCCGGCCGGTGCCGTCACCGTCCACTGTGGTCCGGTCCACTGTGGAGATGTAGTGAGGTGCCCGACGGGCTGGGTGCCTTCACCCGCTCCAGCAGCAGCTGCGCGACGTCGCGGACGTCGACGTTCTCCGCCTTCTGCTCGCTCTGGCGCTGGACCAGCCCGTCGGTGAGCATCACTCGGCAGAACGGGCAGCCCGTCACGATCGTCTCCGCGTCGGTCGCTATCGCCTCGTCGACACGCTCCAGGTTGATGCGCTTGCCGATCTGCTCCTCCATCCACATCCGGGCGCCGCCCGCGCCGCAGCAGAGGGCGCGGTCCGCGTGGCGGGGCATCTCCGTCAGCCGGGCTCCCGCCGCGCCGACCAGGTCGCGGGGCGGGGTGTAGATCTTGTTGTGGCGGCCCAGGTAGCACGGGTCGTGGTAGGTGACGCGCGGGCCGTCGTCGACGCCCTTCACCGGGGTCAGCTGCCCGCCGCGGACCAGGCGGTTGAGCAGCTGCGTGTGGTGGACCACCTCGTAGTGCCCGTACAGCTGCGGGTATTCGCGGCTGAGCGTGTTGAGGCAGTGCGGGCACGTCGTGACGATCTTGCGCAGCCGCGGCTCGCGGCCCTCGAACACCGCGTTGAGTGTCTCGGCCGTCTGCTGGGCCATCATCTGGAAGAGGAACTCGTTGCCCGCGCGGCGCGCCGGGTCGCCCGTGCACGACTCCTCGTTGCCGAGCACGACGTAGTTCACGCCGGCGATGTGCAGCAGCTCGGCCGTCGCGCGGACGGTCTTGCGCGCCTGGTCGTCGAACGCGCCCGCGCAGCCGACCCAGAACACGTACTCGACGTCTTCGCCGAGCTGCCCGTCGAACACCGGGACCTCGAAGCCGAGGTCCTTGGTCCAGGCCAGCCGCTCGGAGTTGTTCTGGCCCCAGGGATTGCCCTTGGTCTCCAGGTTCTTGAACAGCCCGCCCAGCTCGGTCGGGAACGCCGACTCGATCATCACCTGGTAGCGGCGCATGTCGACGATGTGGTCGACGTGCTCGATGTCGACCGGGCACTGCTCGACGCACGCGCCGCACGTGGTGCACGACCACAGCACGTCCGGATCGATGACGCCGCCGTCGTCCTCCGGGCCGACCAGCGGGCGCGCGCCCTCGTGCTCGGTGCCGGCGAGGATGTACGGCGCCTCCTCGAAGAGGTTGTCGCGCAGGTTCATGATGACGAGCTTGGGCGACAACGGTTTCCCGGTGTTCCAGGCCGGGCACTGCGACTGGCAGCGGCCGCACTCGGTGCACGTGGCGAAGTCGAGCATGCCCTTCCACGTGAAGTCGCCGATCTTGCCGCGGCCGAACGTGTCGTCCTCGCCCGGGTCCTCGAAGTCGATCGGGACGCCGCCGGACTCCATCGGCAGCAGCGGGCCGAGCGCGTCCGGCAGCCGCTTCGCCGAGACGTTGATCGGCGCGACGAAGATGTGCAGGTGCTTGGAGTAGAGCACGATCGACAGGAACACCAGCATGACGCCGATGTGCAGCAGCAGGCCGACGGTCTCCAGCACCTCGGTCGCCGAGTGGCCGAGCGGTTCGAGAAGGTTCCCGACGCCGAGGGAGACGTACGCGCCCGAGTCGTAGGGGAAGTTGCCGGACGCCGCCGAGGAGCCGCGGAACAGGAACATCGTCCACACGACGTTGAAGATCATGGCCAGGATCAGCCACGCGCCGCCGGTGTGCGAGCCGTAGAACCGGGACGCGCGGTCCTTGCGCTCGGGTGCCTGGCGGATCCGGATGACCGTGAACACCCCGAGCGAGACGGCCACGGCGACGGCGATGAAGTCCTGCAGGAAGCCGAGCACCGCCCAGTGCCCGATCCACGGGATCGCGAACTTCTCGTCGAACAGGGCCCCGTACGCCTCCAGGTACACCGAAGCGAGGATCACGAAGCCCCAGAACGTGAAGAAGTGCGCGAGGCCGGGCACCGACCACTTCAGCAGCTTGCGCTGGCCGAACACCTCGCGCACCTGCGCCAGGAGGCGCGCGCCCAGTTCGTTCGACCGCTTGGTGTCCGGCTGGCCCGCCTTGATCAGCCGGTACAGGAAGGCCACGCGCCGCCCGGCGACGGCCAGGCCGACGACGGTCATGAGCAGACCGAGGATGAGACGAACGAGCACGTGTCCTCCGCGTCGTGAGGGAAGGACCGGCTCAGTGCGAGCCGGTGTAGTACCGGCACGCCTGGCACGCGTACCGCATCTTCGCGATCCGCCAGTGCTTCCGGTACAGGTCGAGGTCGGGCGACCGGCGGACGCCGAGACGCTGGTAGCGCCCGGGCCGCCGGCCGGTGTCGTACTGCTCGGTCGCGCGGCCGAGGTGGGCGCGCCGCAGCACGCACCCCCACGTCCGGCAGCGGCCGAGCGCGCCGCGGCAGAACCGGTGCAGCAGCACGAGATCCCCGCGCACTTCTTCGACAACGCCGTATCCGGGGTGGTTCCCCGGCCCGGCGAGCCGCACCGGCAGCCCGCAGTACGCGCACTTGAGCGTGCAGGGAAGGCAGCCGGTCAGGTGCCGGATCCGCAGTTCACGCCGGTCTTCGGAGCCGGGTCCTCGCACGCGCGACGCCATGGGGCCTCCTGGAGCGACTGTGATCGGCACCACTGCCTGCTACTGGAGGGTAATGACGAGATCACTTCCTGCGACAGGACCGAACGGCGCACTTCGATTACGCCATTCGGCCGGGAAAACCGACCAAGGTCGCCCTAACTGCCCGCAATCCGGACACCCAAGTCCGCTCAGCGTCCACTTTCCGCGAGCACCCAAGCGGGGCGGCCCGGGTCAGCAGGCGGGGAGGTCGCCGGGGAGGGCGGGGAAAGCCGGGCCCGAGAGCAGGTCCCCTCCCCTTTCACGCCACCAGGCTGCCTCCGCCGGGGTCGTGACTCCGGTGACCGAGACCGCGGCGCCGGCCAGGTGGGCCGTCTCGATCAGGGTGCGGAGCGTCCGCTCCACCAGCGGGTGCTCGCGGCGCTCCGCCAGGTGCGGGGCCAGGCGGACCGCGGCGGCCGGGACCTCCGTCAGGCAGGTGACGTCGGCCAGGTCGTGGATCTCCGCCCGGACTCCGATTTCCGCCAGCACCTTGAGGTTGTCGGCCGCGTCGCCGGACGGGGCGAGCAGTGACGGCGCCGGGAAGCCGGGACGCAGGCGGTCCGGCGGCAGGCCCGTGTCGGCCAGGACCGCACGGATCTCGCCGACCAGCTCCGGGTCCGCCGCCTGCTGCGGGGTCAGCTCGACCGTGAGCGGGAGCGCGATCCCGGACGCCGCCAGCCGTTCGGCCGCCGTGCGCAGGAGCCACGTGCCCAGTGGCAGGGCCAGCCCGGTTTCCGCGGCCAGGCGCACGCAGGTGTCGTGCGGCAGCACGCCCTCGATCGCGTGGTTCCAGCGCAGCCGGGCCTCGACGCCCGCGACCGCGCCGCCGCCGTCCAGCGCGCGGTAGCCGACCTCGATCTCGCCGTTCTCCCAGGCACCCGCCAGCGACGCGGCCAGGCCGAAGTCGTGCCGGTCGCGGCGGTCCAGCTGGCGGTCGAACAGGGCCCACTGGCCGCCCGAGCGCTGTACCCGGCGCACCGTCAGGTCCGACGCGCGCAGCAGCTCGGCGGGCGTGATGTCCCGCGGTGGCCGGTGGACGACGCCGATGCCGGCCGACACGCCGACCCCGTGCCGCCCGTCGACGTACTCCGCCTCGGCCAGCTCGCGGGTGATCCGGCGGACCAGCGGGACCACGCCCGGGGTGTCCGCGGTGTTCTGCACCAGCACGCCGAATTCGTCGGCGCCGAGGCGCGCGATGAGCGCCTTCTCGTCCTCGAACACCGTCTTGAGCTTCGCGGCGACCGCGCGCAGCACCCGGTCGCCGAGGTCCTGGCCGAGCCCGCCGTTGATCCGCGAGAACCCGTCGAGGTCGACGTGGAAGAGCGTGACGCCGTGCGCCGGGTCGGCCTCACGCAGGAGGTTTTCCAGGCGGGTGCTGAAGAACTGACGGTTCGGCAGGCCGGTGAGCACGTCGTGCAGGGCCTGGTGGCTCAGCCGCCGCTGCAGCAGCGACACCTCGGTGTCGTCGTCGACCAGGGTGAGCAGCTGCCGCGGCTTGCCGACCGCATCGCGGATCACCGACGCGGCGAAGGTGGCCCACATCGGCTCGCCGTCCTTGCCGACCAGCCGCCGCCCGGCCCGCAGCCGGTGCAGCCTGCCCGCGACCAGCTCGCGGTAGCTCTCCCGCAGCTGCTCGACGTCCTCGGGGTGGACCAGGTCGAACAGGCTCATCGACGCAATCTCGGCCGGCGTGCGGTTGAGTGTCTTGGCCAGCGCCGCGTTGGCCCGCAGCACCCGCCCGTCCAGCTCGGTGAGCGCGACGCCGCTGGCCGAGCCGGCGAACACCTCCTCGAACTGCGCGCGGGTGATCACCTGCTTCTGCCGCGTCTCCTGCTCGACCTTCAGCAGCGCGCGGCTGAGCCCTTCCTGCCGCTTCTGGATGTCTTCGCGCAGCATCTCGGCGTACCCGGCGCTGAGCGCGCCGAGCACCAGCACGATCCGCTCGGCGACGCCGTCGACCGCGCGCAGCTCCGGCTCGCGCAGCAGGGCCTTGCCGAGCACCTCCAGGCTGCGGCGCAGGCTGTCCGTGCCGACGCAGCGCAGCTCGACGAGCCGCCCGCCCGCCGCCGCGGCCGCGCCGAGGTCGGGCGGGTCGCTCGCGACCGCCGCGAACAGCGTGCGGACCAGCGCCGCCAGCTCGCGCTCGATCTCCTCCGGCGTGTGCGGCAGGTACGCCGTGGTGCTGACCAGGTAACCCCACTTGCGCGCGAGCGTGCCGAGCCGCCGCGCCGCACGATCGGCGGACGGTCTCTTCCGCGAGGATTCGTCACGGGGATGGGGAGCAGTCACCTCGGCCCTGTCCTGGGTTCTGGCACCGACCGCCGGACGGGGGTGCCGACATATCTTGGCTCGAAACGGCGTTCAAAGCACGAAACAGGACTCAGCCAATCGAGTGATAACCCTGCGGAGCGGCCCCGACGCGCTCCCGCAGCCACGACCGGGTGGCGTCCCGGTAATCTCCGGCATTTTCGTGCAACGCGACGGAATGACCGGCACCCGGAAGGACGTACGTCGTCAGTTTCGACGGATCGGCGTAGTACGGCGCCTCCTGCGCGTGCAGCGCCCCGGCGTCCGAGCAGTCCCGCAAGGCGAGCGGGCCGCAGAAAAGAACGTCCTTTTCCCCGACCACCTGCAAAACCGGGACGGTGATTCCCTTCGTCGCGGGCAGCACGATCCCGAACACCGCGACCGTGCCCATCCCGGGCACCGAAACCTGGTCTTTGGTCGCCTCGTCGGCGGCGATCACGGCCGGGTCGGCGTCGCCCTCGGCGTAGAACAGCCCGGCCCGCGCCCCCGGTTTCGTCGTGAAGTACAGCGGGTCGCTGCCCAGCGTCGACAGCTGATTGTCCAGCAGCACCGGCTGCAGCCCCAGCGCCGCGCCGACCACCAGCACGGGCAGGGCGGGCAGGTGGGTGATGCCGGTGAGGATCACGCCGTCGACGTCGTGGTAGGTCGACGCCTCCACCGCGACGACGCCGGAGCCGACCGAGTGCCCGGCGATGACGACCTTGCCGAACGCCACCCCGCCGGCGTGCCCGGCCCGCAGGTGCCCGACCACCTCGTGCATGGCCTCCGCCTCGGCCCACACCGACAGCGGCAGGCTCAGCGGGTGGCTGCTGCGGCCGGCGCCGAGCTGGTCCACGGCGAACGTCGCGTACCCGTGCCCGGCCATGTCCCGCTGGTAGGAGTACCGCTGCGGCTCGTACGGCAGGTCCCAGTACGCGCTGTTGTACGTCCCGCCGTGCACGAGGAGCTGGACGGTGTCCGGCGCCTGCCCGGCGGGCAGGCACAACCGGCCGTGCACGGTCGCGGGCGCACCCGGCACCAGCGGCGGCAGGCCCGGGCCGGTGACCGGCAGATCCGTGTCGGTGCAGGAGATCGCGGCCGCCTCGGCGGGCATCGCGGCGGTCAGCGAGGCGAGCAGGACACCACAGGCGAACAACGCCGAAGTCACTTTGACCGGCAGTCTCAAGGCCGCTATCCCTCCAGACGGGACCGGGTGTTCGGACCCGAGAACACTACACCCGGTAGTGGATCGGGTACCGTCAGGTCCGCGGCACCACGGTCATCGGCAGCCGGTTCGGCTGCATGGTCGCCTTGAGCTGTGCGCGGACCTTCGTGCCGGGCACCGGGACCAGCCGCCAGCGGGCACCGACGGTCGCGGCGACGATGCCGATCTCCGTCGGCGCGAACACGTGTCCCGGGCACAGCCGGGCGCCGGCACCGAACGGGATGTACGCGCCCTTCGGCAGCTCCGCGGTCCGCCCCGGCGCCCAGCGGTCCGGGTCGAACCGGTCCGGATCGGGGAACCAGCGCGGATCCCGGTGCAGGGTGTGCTGGCTGACGGCGACCTCGCTGCCCGCCGGGAGCCGGACCCCGCCGAGTTCGACGTCCTCGCGGGCACGCCGCATGAGGATCAGCGGCGGGGTGCGCCGGACGATCTCGTTGACGATCTGCTGCGTGTAAACGAGATCCGGCAGGTCCTCGAACCGCGCGGCCCGGCCGCCGAGGACGGCGTCGACCTCGGCGTGGAACCGCCGTTCGACCTCGGGATGCTGCCCCAGCTCGTGGAAGAACCAGGCCAGCGCGACGGCCGTGGTCTCGGCGCCGGTGGTGAGGATGGTGATGACCTCGTCGTGCACCTGGCGGTCGGACATGCCCTCGCCGGTGTCCTCGTCGCGGGCCAGCAGCAGCATCGAGAGCAGGTCCCCGTGGTCGGCGCCCTGCTCGCGGGCGGCGACCACGGTTTCGGTGATGACCTCGCGCAGGCGCGCGGCGGCGGCGTCGAACTTCCGGTTCGGCGGGATCGGCAGGCGTTCGACGAACTTCGGCGAGAACGCCCGGACCAGCACGTACTTGAGCATGACCGGGATCGAGTGCTGGATTTCGGACAGCACGTCGTCGCCGAGCGCGGTCGAGAACAGCGTCTGCCCGGCGATGGTGAGCACCAGCTCCTGCATGCACCGGTCGAACTGGACGACTTCGCCGGGCTGCCACGAACTCGCCAGCTCGTCCGCGAGCTTCGTCATGGTCTGCTCGGCGTAACCGGCGATGCGGTTACGGCCGAACGCGGGCAGCACCAGGCGACGCTGACGGCGGTTCAGCTCGCCGTTCGACGTGGCCAGCCCGTCGCCGAAGAGCGGGCGCATCTTGTCGAAGACCAGGCCCTTGTCGAACTTTCCGGCATCGGTGGCCAGCACCTGCCAGGCCAGCTCGGGCGTGGTGACGACGTGCACCGGCAGCGGCCCCAGCCGGAGTTCGACGACTTCTCCGTACGCGGGCAGGGAAGTGAAGAGTTTCAGCGGATCGCGCAGCAGCGGCACGGTGTGCCCGAGCACGGGCCAGCGGCCGGGGACGTTCGTCATCGCCTCGTCTCCTCGTGACCGGCACACCCTAGCCGGGTGAACCGCCCGCGCAGCCGAGGTCCACACGAACGGAGGAGGGGCTAAGCTGCGCCTTCTTCGAAGTCCGCGAGGGTGGGAGGTCCCGTGACCGGAGAGCTGAGCTGGGTGCCGCCGGAGATCGACACGACGGTGCCGAATCCCGCGCGGGTGTACGACTTCTGGCTCGACGGCGACCACAACTTCGCCGCCGACCGCGCGCTCGGGGAGCAGATCCTCAAGATCATGCCCGGCGTGCGCGACGCGGCCCGGCTCAACCGCGCGTTCCTGCGCCGCGCGGCCCGCTACATGGCCGGCCAGGGCATCCGGCAGTTCCTCGACATCGGCTCCGGCATCCCGACCGTGGGCAACCTGCACGAGATCGTCCAGCAGGCCGACCCGGCGTGCCGGGTGGTGTACGTCGACCGCGAGCCGGTCGCGGTGGCACACAGCGAACTGCTGTTGCAGGACAACGACAACTGCGCCGTGCTGCAGGCGGACCTGCGCGACGCCGCCGAGATCTTCGCAGGCGCCGGGAAACTGCTCGACCTGGACCAGCCGATCGGCGTGTTCATGTTGCTGCTGCTGCACTTCGTGCCGGACTCGTGGGAGCCGGCAGGCATCCTCGCCCGCTACCGCGACCGGCTGGCCCCGGGCAGTTTCCTGGCCATCACGCACGTCGCCGCGGACTCGGAGTCCACCCGGCTCGACGAGGCGGTCGAGGTCTACAAGAGCAACCAGAACCAGCAGAACCAGCCGTTCCCCCGCACCCACGACGAGGTAGTGGCCTTCTTCGACGGCTTCGAGCTGGTCGACCCCGGCGTGGTCGGCTGCGCGATGTGGAAGCCCGAAGGCGCCGGCGACATGTCCGACGACCCGGCGATCAACACGCTGCCGTACGCCGGGGTCGGCCGCAAACCGTGAGTTCGTGGTCTGCCGCGGCTTGGGGGGGGGGGGGTTGCCAGGGTGTGAGCCCGGTGAGCCCCGCCCCCCCCCCCCCCGGGGGGGGGCCC